>NZ_JASBQE010000121.1 GCF_029960785.1 Polyangium sp. 15x6 | reverse complement strand
GCTTGGAGCGGACGACGCCCTCGACCTCGTTGGCCACCGAGACGTGGTCCGCGCTCAGGATCTCGAGAACACCCATGATCGTGCCGGGGGGGTTGGGAGAGCGGGGCGTGCGCCGCCTGTTGCGCCGTCGAGTCGATCGTTGCCTGTCCCCCCCGTGCCTCGGCGGAAGCACGGCCGAGCCCTACTACGGAAAGGCTCGCCTGGCGAGGGCGTACAGCGTGGAATTCGCCTTCAGTCGCGGGCGCGCCCCTCGGCCGCCTCGTGGGCCTCGGCCGCGAACTCGGCCGCGCTCGTCCCGCCGCGCTTCTTCGCCATGCTTGCCGTCTTGTCCGCTTCGATCTGTCGGTCCAGCTTGTCGATGACTTTGTCGATCGAGGCGTACATGTCCTGGCTGCGGACCGTGGCGTGGAACTGCTGGCTGCCCGAGGAGATTCTCACGTCCGCGATGTGATCGAGGCCCTCGACGGACAACGTCACCTGCGCAGTCATGGCTTGACGAAGGAACCTTTGCAGCTTGGCGACCTTGTCATGCGCGTACTGCTTCACCGCGTCCGTGCCCACCATGTGTCGGAACGTGATTGCGATGTTCATCGAAGGCTTTCCTTCCTTTCCTTCCGGGGCGAAGCGCCAGAGGTGCGCTCGTCACAAGCGCCAACGCTCATCGTACCACTGCAGGTCGAGCCGACGCGCGTGGATAAGATGCGCTTTGGGCGTCGCAACGATGCCGGCCCGCGGCCCGTGACCTTCGGCGTGACCACTACGTTTGCCGGGCCACGCCTCGTTTCCATCGAGCTACAGAGCCACCACATGTCCTCGACGAAACCCGCGATGACGCCCGGACAATCCCCGCGGGCAAGATTTCGCGGTCACGTCGCGGAGTAACGAGAGTGCACGAGCGGGTGGGCTCGAAAACCCTCGGGCGAGGCCTCGAGCGCGATCTCTCCATCGAGGAGGAGGACGGCGCGATCGCAGAGGCGCAGAGCCGCATCGACATGATGATCGGAGACGAGGACCGCGGCCCCGGCGTCGGCCAGGGCACGGAGTCGCTCAGCGACGCGCGTCGCGCCGAGCGGATCGACGGCCGCGAACGGCTCATCACAAACGAGGACCCGAGGCGCGGCCGTGAGCGCGCGCGTGATCTCGAGGCGCCTTCGCTCGCCGCCGGAGAGGCGCGCAGCCTGCATGTCGAGGAGGCCGTCGAGGCCGAGATCACGGGCGATCGTCAGCGCATCGGGCGCGCCGAGCGAGCGAGCGCGTCGGGTGAGGCGTTCGAAGACGGCGAGGTTGTCGCGCACCGAGAGATCGGGCAGCACGCTCGGCGTCTGCGGGACGTAGCCGAGGCCGCGGCGCGCGCGCTCGTACAGCGGCAGGCGCGTCACGTCTTCACCTGCGAGGACGACCTTCCCTTCCAGCGGAACGAGCTCGCCGACGAGCACACGGAACAGCGTGGTCTTGCCGGCGCCGCTCGGGCCGAAGACGGCGAGGACCTCACCCGGCCGCGCCTCGAGCGAGGCGTGGTGAAGGAGCGTGCGACCCGAGAGACGCACGGTGAGGGAGGAGGCGAGGAGCGACATCGAGCGCGGTGGGGAGGCGAGCTTAGCGGCGAGCTGGTAGGGTGCGCCCGTGAGTTTCCTCTACGCGCTCTGGAAGGAAGCGCTCCTCGCGCACACGTTCTGGCTGCTTACGGCGCTCGTGATCGCGCTCGTGGCGAGCCGGTTCTCCACGTCGAGCGAGCCGCGGCTCCGGCCGCTCGGCTTCTTCCTCTCGATGCACTTGGTTTCGCTCCTCGGGGCGGCGGCGCTCGCGGTGGTGGGCTCGTCGTTCGTGGACGAGATCCGCATCCCGGCGGCGGTGTTTGGCGGCGTCGCGTTCGTGGGCGCGGCGGCCGTGCTGCTCTTCCACGTCATCCTGCCGCGCCTCCGCCTGCACGCGCCGCGCATCGTGGAGGACGTGACGGTGGCCATCTTCTCGGTCGTCACGGCGGTGACCATCACGAGCCGCGCGGGCATCAACCTCTCGGGCCTCATCGCCACGAGCGCCGTGCTCACCGCGATCCTCGGCTTCTCCTTGCAGGACGTCATCGGCAACGTCGCCGGCGGTCTCGCGCTCCAGCTCGACAACTCCATCGAGGTCGGCGACCGCATCAAGGTGAACGACGTGAGCGGTCGCGTCGCGGAGATACGCTGGCGATACACGGCGATCGAGACGGGCAACTGGGAGACGGTGCTCGTGCCGAACAACGTGCTCATGAAATCCCAGGTGACGGTCTTCGGACGCCGCCAGGGCAAACCCTCGTATTTGCGCCGCGTGATCCATTTCAACGTCGATTTCCGGTACCAGCCTTCGGACGTCATCGACGTGGTGCGGGACGCCGTGAAAAACGCGAAGATGCCGAATGTCGCGGAGGACCCCGCGCCGAGCTGCGTGCTGCTCGATCTCGGCGAGTCCTACGGGCGTTATGCATTGCGGTACTGGCTGACCGACCTCGACATGGACACGCCAACCGACTCCGACGTCCGCACGCGTATCTTCTTCGCGCTGGAGCGCGCGGGCATGCACCTCGCCATTCCCGCGGCGTCGGTCCTGGTCACCGAGGAGGCGAACCGCGCGGCGCAGAAGCACGCGAAGCGCCTTTCGAGGCGCAAGCAACTGCTGGAAATGGTGCCACTCTTCCAGGCGCTCTCGGACGCGGAGCGGACCGAGCTCGCCGAGCAGCTCAAATACGCGCCGTTCACGCGCGGCGAGATCATCGCGCATCAGGGCGACGCCGAGCAGCATTGCGTGTATCTCATCGAGGACGGCACGGCCCTCGTGCGCATCTCCGAGAACGGTCGGCAGCTCCCGGTGAAGAAGCTCGGGCCCGGGAGCTTCTTCGGCGAGATGTCGCTGCTCACGGGTACGCCGCGGCTCGCCACCGTGAGCGCCGAGACCGACGTGGAATGCTTCCGGCTCGAAAAAGGACCGTTTCAACGGGTGATCGAGAAGCGACCCGAGCTCGCCCGGGAGCTCGCCGCCGTGCTCGCGCAGCGGGCCGAGGAGCTGCGGGCCGCGCGGCAGGGTGTCGATGTGGCGAGCGAGGCCGCGCCGTCCGTCGTGAAGGCGGAGCGGGATCTCTTCAATCGAATTCGGAATTTCTTCGAGCTGGGAGCGCCGTAAGAGCGGAAGCGGAGTAGGAGTCCGGTGGTTCTCACCCGGGTCGCCAACCCCGCGATTCTTGGCTCATACTTCGAATATCAGATGGACTCCGAGGCTCACCCGGGCGCCGTCCAGAGCAGGCTGGTGTCCACGTCGCCACAGTTCGGATATCGCCGGCGATGCCTCCTGTTGCGCGTGATTCCGTCGTGGGCGGGTCGGCGAGGGCGGGTTCCCCATTCGTCGGCATCCGACAGCGCGCGGCATCGTGAGCCACCGACGCGGTCTCGATGTCGCCCTCGCCTTGGACGAGGACGGCGAGAAGGGTCCTCCGTGGGTCGGCTCCGGGGACGCCCCAAAGGGCGGTCACGGTCCGAAGTGGCACCAACGCGTGCCAGGGGCGGCGGACCTTTCATTGCCGCTAAAAGACAGCGCGGCCGATCGCGACATGTGTGCGGAAATCGATACGTTTCGGAGAGCCAAACCAGCCGAACCCGGTGGGCTCGCCGTGCGGCTCGTCGAGGTACAGCAGCATGGTGCCATAACCGAAGCCGGTGCGCTTGCGCTCCGCGCGCGTATCGTCGCCATGTGGAATCGACGTCGCGTCGGCGATACGGACCAGGTAGCGGTGGCCGGCGCGGTCGAGCCGCTGCGGCGGCGCTACGACGAAGGCGACGTGCCCCGTATTCTGCGACACGACGGTGGCGGGTTTACGCCACGCGATGATGTCGCCGGGACGGACGTCGGCCATTCGCGCCACGCGCAGCCATGGGCCGCGCGGATGGTCCTTCGGCGCGGCAGCAATCACATCATGGTAGTCGCGGGCAACCGGGCGACCACGCCCGTTGCGCCGCATCACGGCGGCGTGGGCGGAAGGGGCCGCTCGTGAGAGCACCCACGCGGCCATGCCAGAGCAGTCGAACTCGTAGCGCCCCGCGCGCTCGTCGACACGCGTGACGTGTACGTAGCGCGTGGTCCGCAGGCGCTGCTCGATCCGGTGGATCACCTCCATCACCGGCTGTCTGGCGCGGGCGGAAGGGGCGCTCTTGGCGCGCGCGGGGGAAGCTGCTGTCCCAGCCACAGCCGCCGCGAGCACGGCGATCGCGGCCAACGTCCCTCGAATATTCATGGTGGGCGACGATAGTACCGCTCGGTCACACGGGTCACGTTTCTGGCAGTAGCATGTTGCTCCCGGCAGACCGCCAGGGGCGACTCCGTGTCGGGAGCGCTGCACGGGCTCGCGCTGGACGGGGTCTATGTGCGGAATGATACGACGGGAGAGCCCGCCTTCCGTGCGCTTCCGAGAATGACCGGCTCGAGCGTGAATACGTGCCCGCGTGGTCGCAGGAGAGCATTTGCACGCATATCCGGATGCGAAGGCGACGCTTGCCATCGCGGCGCGGACGTTCGTGCTACGGTCGATGCGGGATCGGCCGACGCTGGGACGAACGACGCCGATCCCGAGCGGAGAAGAGTTTTACGGGTTCGCACGTGGGCGGATCTTGCTCGTTGCAACCCATACCCCAGACGTACACCGAGGAGCTGCCGAAGGGACGCGCGTTCGCGTCCACGGTGGGCGTATTGCGCATGGCCACTGGATTGCCGCTCGACCGGGCCGGGCCGTTGGCAGTGCTCGCGCGTGCTGCCGAAGATGTGCGAGAGGCACGTCGGACCGTGGCTCAACATCGAGCCGCCGCACGCGTCGCAGGGCCACCGCTCCTTGGGGCTCGGGTTGCTGGGCATTGCGGTCAAGCTGATATTCCAGCGTCTCGAACGCAGTTAGCTTCGTCCGTCGTTCCCTGACAAACGGAGTCTCGCTCCCTGGCGAACAAGCTTTCATGGCAGTGGTAGACCTCGCCGGTCGTGAGCTGCTGGCACATTGCGCTTCTGTTGATACTCGGCATGCTGACCCCAACGCTCCGGGTGCCGCTTCCCCCAGGCGTGCACGTGGTCAAGTGCGGGGCGCGCACGCGGAACGTGACGATCAGGGATGGCGAGACAGCGATGGCGCTGTTCAAGCTGTAAGGGACATGTGAAGCGGGATGTCGGAGACCGTCCCGGCGTCGGTGTGCTGTTGACGGTGGGCCGCCGGATGGAGAAGCTCGCGCCATGAGTAGCGCGCTGATCGTCGGTGACCTCCAGGTCGGGATTCTCGACAACTACCCGTTCACGAAGACCGTGGTGCCGCCGGTGACCGAGCTGCTGCCGCGAGCCCGCGCAGCCGGGGTGTTGGTCGTGTTCGTGCGTACTGCGTTTCGGGCCAACGGCGCGGACTTGGCGGGTGAGGTCTTCGCGGCCTTCCACCGGGCCGGTGACCTGTTCCACGAGGGTTCGCCGGGTACGGAGGTCGCGCTGGAGGTCACCGCGGACGACGTCGTCGTGCTCAAGCGGCGCACGAGCGCGTTCGCAGGAACGGATCTCGATCTGGTGCTCCGCGCCCGCGGCGTGGACTCGCTCGCGCTCACTGGTGTCGCGACGAGCGCCATGGTCGCCGCCACGCTGTACGACGCGTCGGACCGGGGCTACGGGCTGACCGTGCTCCGCGACGGGTGCGCCGACCCGGACCCGGCGGTGCACGAGCTCCTCGTCGACACCGTCTTTCGCAACAGGGGAGCGGAAATCATTACGTGCGCGGAGTGGCCAGCTCGTGGTGCGCGTACGGCTCCCCGTTGAACGCTCGGGATCTCGGAAGCCTCGGCGAAAAAGCGGCTCGAGCGCGCTCTACTGCGTGCATGGCAAGGGCGTGATGGAGCCATGCCCGGACAACTACAACCATGAACGTCACGAGATGTCCCCCCACGAGCCGATCGATGATCTCGGCTGCGAGGCGTGCGAGTGCGGGGCGGTGGGGAGCGCGTGCATGGGATCGCTTCGGCTCTACGACGACGCCGTGTGTTCGTCGCAGTTCGCGCAGGCCAGCCTTGCGTCTACCAAGGAGAAATGCGTCGACGTCCTGCCCCCAGGGCGCGCCATCGGAGCCAAGGCGGTCACGGGCGTGACGTACGTTCATGGTACGTGTTCGCGCTCCGGCGGGACGCCGAAGGGCTCGGCATCACCGAACAAGAACAGCGCGAGCACCTTCTCCTGCCGTCGGTCGCACTGGACCGTCGAGTAGGTCGGCGGATACGCTCGTGGAGCTCGCGGAGGGGCTTCTACGCCTGCCCGACCGTGAGGGCGAGCCCGGTGGCGTCGCGCTGGGCGAGAACCTCGGCCAGGTTCCACGTCCGGATCGGAACGTCACGCGGACCAAGCATGTAGAAGACCGCGGTCACGCTGGCGAGTTGGTAGGCAACGAGGTCCACGCCTGGAAAGACGGTCCACACCAGGCGCAGTGAGGTGGTGTCGAGGCGAGAGTCCACGCCAGCGATGATAGCGCATCGGGTTTGTCCTGGGAAGGTTGAGCTATCAGCCCGACAGGTGGTGTGCTAACGCGTCGTATTCATGAAGAAACTTCTCGCGCTCGTACTCTTGCCCGCCCTCTCGACGTTCGCCTGCGTCGCGACAAACACCGACCTGGAGAGCGACGACTCGCAATCCATCATCGAGCTCGGCGAGGCGGAGCAGGCGGCCTCGACTCCGCTCCGCCAGAAGGCGCTCGGGCGCATGCGGAACGGGGCAAAGTTCTTTCACGATTTCGTCGCGCGTCACGGCGGGTATGCGTGGCACCACAACGCCACCAACCTGAGCGAGCGCTGGGGCGATATCCAGCTCGACGAGGATCAGATCATGATCCAGTCGCCCGGCACGGCGGACGTGACGATCGCGTTTGTCGAGGCCGCGCTCGCCGACCCGGCGACACCGGCGCTCGAGACCTACGCGCTCGACGCGGCGATGGCGCTGCGTCACGGCCAGATCAAGTCGGGGGGCTGGCGCCTCTACGCGGACTTCAAGCCGACGCCGACGCTGAAGGGGTGCTACCTCAACACCACGGCGAGCTGCAGCTGCGGCGGCTGCACGACGACGAGCTACGACGACCAGGCCACGCAGAACGCGCTCATCGCGATCATGCGCACCGATCACCTGCTCGGGTTCGCGGATGCGGCGATCTCCGGCTCCTCCTCGTACGCCCGCGCGCGGGTCGAGGCCTCGCAGTTCCCGACGAACGGCGGCTTTCCGCAGGGGTTCTCCGGCCCCGTCGCCGCGCGGCCGGCGCTCCAGGCGAGTTATCCGCCCTCGATCGGGACCTCGTGCGGCCTCGCCAACTGCTACGCGAACTCCTACACCAACGAGTACTGGGACGACCCGACGCTGAACGACAACCTCGCGACGGCCTTCGTGGAGATGCTGTACTGGGCGAGGGAGATCTATCCCGCGCAGGCCGCAACCTACCAGGCCATGCTCACCGCATACGGCGGCTTCCTTCGTCGCGCGCAGATGCCGCAACCGCAGCCCGCCTGGGCGCAGCAGTACGACATCCAGATGCAGCCGCGCTGGGCGCGCAGCTGGGAAGCTCCGGCGATCGCGGGCCAGGAGAGCCAGGACGTTATGTGGGCGCTCCTCCGCCTCTACCAGCTCGACCCGAGCGTGCCGGCCAACCGTGACGCGGTCGGGACCGCGCTCGCCTACCTCGAGACCGTCGACCACGCGAACGACACGCTGCTCCACCGCTACATCGAGCTCGACGATACCTCGCCGTCGAACATCGGCTTCTACACCGTGAAGCCCGGCGGTTACCCGGTCCAGTTCTCTCCTGCGCCGCCGACCTACCAGAACTACGGGTGGGTGGGCCCGTCGCAGCTCGCCGCGATCCACGCCGAATACGACCGTCTGGCGACCGACACGACCGTGATGAAGCGCTCGTGCCAGCAGCTCCGCGCCGACACAGCGCAGGCCGTCGACACGGCGATCAACAACGAGCGGTGGATCACGACGTACAGCCCGAGCGGCCCGCGGAGCGGCGCCACCCCGGGCGACTATTACGATACGAGCAAGTTCGTGCAAAACATGCGCACGCTGGCCGAGTTCGTCGTTCGCACGACGACCGACTGCGTCGCGTGGAACTACTGACGAGCCGCCGGCGCCGCCTGCCCGAGGAAGTCCCGCCGGCCCGGCGTTGGGGCGTGACAGGCGGGAAGTCGCACTGGATCGTCGAGTAGGTCGCCGAAGAAGGCGCCCGCCGTGATCAATGGCGCGAAAGCAGCTGAGCGCGCGGGCGCGTCAGCCGAGCACCGAGAGCACGATCGCCGAGGGGCGTTCCGGATCGTGATGCACCGTCTGGTCCGCGGGGACGAGCCGCGTCGCGGTGGCGAGCGGCTCGCCGCTGCCGGGATTGCGGGCGAAACGCGGGTGCGCGCCGCTCGAGACCTGCACGCGAATGCGGTGGCCGCGGCGGAAGCGGTGCGCGGTGGGCCAGAGCTCGATCGTGATGGCCAGCGTGCCGTCGGGCCTCGGCGCGGGTCGGCCGGGGACGAGGCGCAGGATGCCGTCGCATAGGTTCACGGATCGGCCGGATGGATCGACGTCGCAAAGGCGGACGAAAAAATCGGTGTGCGCGAGGCTCGAATGCACGAAGAGCTCGGCGGACACGGGGCCGATCACCTCGACGTTGCGGTCGAGCGGAGGCGTCGTGTAGGTCAATACGTCGCGACGCGCTTCGAGGGCGCGGTTGTCCTGGGGCCCGCTCTCCTCGTTGAGGAGCGCGCCGCCCACGGACGGGGTGGGGTCGGCGGGATCGTAGCGGTAATGGTCGGGCGACGACGCTGCGGGGGGTTTTGGCGCGAGGCCGCGGTTCGGCTGGAGGTAATAACGCTCCGTGCGGACGCCGGGCGGGGGCCAGCTCGGGTATTCACGCCATTCGTCCGCGCCCATCACGTAAATGCGCACGGGCGCCTCGCGCAGGAGGCTGCGATCGCCGAGCAGGTGCGCGCGGAACCAGGCGAGCGACTCGCGAATGCTTTCCTTGAAGAGGGGCCTCGACGTATGGGACCAGGGGCCGAGGGTGAGGTACGGCTTCTGGCCCGCCGCGACGAGCGCGGCATAATCCCGGAGCTGCCAGGGCAGGAAGATATCGTAGAAGCCGCCGGTGAAAAGCACGGGCGCGATCACGTCGGCCACGCTGCCGCTATGGTTCGCCGGCTCCCACCACGGGTCGCCCGGGGCATTGTGCTCGAGCCAGTCCTGGAAAAACCCGACCCGGTGACCGATGACCATCCGATCCGCCTCGGCGAGCGGCAGGTGCGCGAAGGCGCGTTCGAACGAGCGCCGCGCGGCGATGCGGGCGAGCACATGCTCGTGGATCGGTTTTTCCTGGATATGGACGAGGTGCGTCCAGCGCAACATGCCATCCAGCGAGAAGCTCTCGCCGGGATACTTGAAGTCGCGAAAATTGGAGAGCGTGATCTGGGGGGACATCGCCTTGAGCATGGAGCCTGCGTCGCGGGCGATCGCCCATTGCACGAAGCCGAGGTAGCTCGGTCCGAACGTGGCGATCTCGCCCGAGAACCAGGGCTGCTCTTGGAGCCAGGCGAGGGTGGCGAGGCCGTCGTCCTTCTCGGTGCGGAAGGGATCGAGCGCGCCGCCGGAGCCGAACGTGCCGCGGCAGCTCTGGACGAGGACGGAGAAGCCGCGCTCGGCGAAGGGCCGGCCGAGCATCACGCCGAGAGGACCCGTGCGCCCGTAGGGGGAGCGAACGAGGATCAGCGGGCGCTTTTTGGCGTCGCGCGGAGCATGCCGATCGGCGAGCAGGACCGTGCCGTCGGGCATGGGCACCCGGAGATCACGCTCCACGACGATGTCGCGCGTCTCGGCGGGCGGCAGGTCGAGGAGCCATTCGAGGAAGTGGCTCGGGAGTGTCCTGAGATCGTTCACGTCTCTCATGGAGACGCAGAGCCGGAGAGAACGCAAGGCCTGTGCGTCGCCCGCGCACGAAACCTCCGGGCGCCCACCGCTGGAATCGGAGCCCGCGCGGCGCGGTTCGTCAGAGTGCGGTGCTGTAATTCGTGATGTAGTGGATCAGCTCGACATTGCCGGCCGAGTTGGTCACCGCGGCGACGAGGTGCTCGGAGAACGGGGTCGCGCCGAGGGCGACGGCCGAGATCGGCCCGGCGTCCCGCGTGCCCGCGCGGCCGAGGATGCCATTCGCATCCACGCTGAACGACAGCACGCTCAGGCTGCCGCCGGTCACCACGCCGACGGCCACATCGCGATCACCGACCTTGACCGACGAGAGGGCGGAGATCGGCCCGGCGTCCCACTCCGACAGGCGCGTGAGCGTGCCGAGGCTCGAGATCTGATAGACTTGCACCCACAGCGCATCGGTCGTCACCTCCCGCGCCGACACGACCGCGAATTCACGGCTTCCATTGCCGACGACCGAGATGTCGACATCGGACGCCGTGAGGGTTCCGCCGGAAGCTTTCGACGCGACCACGCTCCCGGCCTGGGAGACGGTCATGCCATTGGTGCTGATCGACCAGGAGCGAACGACCACGGCATTGTCCGAGCCACGGCGCTCGGCGGTGACGACCCCCCGGAATGTGCCGGCATCGCCGCCCAGCGCCTTGCCTGCCACCACGCGGGCGATGTCGACGTCGTGGACCACCGAGCTGGAGATCGCCGAGCCACGCAGGTCGACGTTCGGGACGAGCAGCGACGTCGCTCCGAAGTTGGACACCTGGAGATACCCGGTGCTGGTATTCTTGTGCGCCACGGTCACGCCGTCGTGGTTCGGAGCGGTGGTCGCCTTGACGATGCTGACGTCGGTGAGAGATGTGTAGCCCCCGGCGGTGCTTTCGATGAGGCTGTTGTTCGCCCCGAAGGTGTAGGGAACGAGCTGCAGCTTGCCGCTGCCGTTGCGGATGGTGGCGACGAAGTCCTTCGCCGTTGGATTGATCGTCGCGGCGTCGACCGCCGTGGCCGTGCTCCTCTCCACGATCGTGCCCAGCGTGAAGGTGTCGTCGGACTCGATCGCGAAGCCGACGGCCTCCAGGTTGTGATCCTCGTTGATGTAAACGGCAGCGCCCTCGACCGTGTTCCAGAATGGATCGGTGGTGGTGACCATGACGGACGAGCTGATGCCGACGTCCACGTCGATCGAATCGCGGCGGATCCCCTGCGGATCACTCCACAAGAGGTTTCGCTGACCCGACCCGAAGTACCAGCCCGAACCATCCATTCGAGACCACTCATCGTTATCGGCATTCGCCGAGCTGCTGATCGGCTGCCTCCAGGCCTCGTCGAACTCGAGCATCTCGGCGTACCCGAGACAGGGCTCACCCAGGCTGGTCTCGTCGTACGGCTTGACGTGCATGTGCAGGTGCGGCCACGCGGCCGCGCCGGAGTCGCCGATCCGCCCGACCAGCTCCCCCTTGCGAATCGGCTTGGGCGTGGTGAGGACCGTCGACGGGACGATCTTCGTCCAACCGTCCCCGAACTCGGTGCAGGCGACCGGGTTGCTGTAATTGTAAATGGTGGTGATCGGGCAAAGCTCCGAGCTGATGCTGTCCTGCTTCAGGTGGGCCAGCACGACGACCATGTCGTCCTCCGTCCGGATGGCGACGAAGTTGCCAGCTCGCATACAGACGCCGTTGTTACCGCCACCTGGACAGTTGACCGCGTCCCCATTCACGTCGTCATCCGGCATGCGCCGCCAACAGGCGATCACCTCTCCATCCACGGGCGAGTGGATCGGCATGTTCCATGACACGTGATCCGACGGCGTATTGCTTGCCGTCGCCTGCCCGGGCGTCACGGACTCCGACCATGCGCCGAGCGACGAATCCCAGCGCTTCGCCCACAGGTCGAGCTGGCAATAAGGCCACTCGGGCGGACAGGTTCCGTGCGCTGTTTGCGCATACGTCATGTAGGTGTTTCCCGGGAGGCTGTCGCCACGCCACGGCAACTTCATGCGGTAGGCCTGCGCCACCGAAGGCGACGCGAACGCGACCCCGAGACCAAGCAATGAACAGAGATGCTTCAGCTTGCGGTTCATCAGCGAAACCCCAATACAAGGATCGTGAATGGAATGACCCCAGCGCCGGATCGGCGCAGGCCACGGCGGAGACCAACCCCTCCATTCGTGGGTGGTCACGAGCCTCCGACTGCATCCACCGTACCAGCGCGAAACACGGGATGTATGTCCTCGGGAGCCATACATCCAGGATGACACTGTAGCGCCCACGTGACGATCGCGCTCTTCTGCTGTCATTGCGTCGTGACAGCGTAACGATGGCGTGACAGGTCTCCCGAGAGGCACGTCGAACGAGGCGGCCGCGGGGCGACGACGTGGCCCCTGCGGCCAGCACGCTGGAAGAGCAGGAATTGGTCTGCGCGAACCGCACGGTAGCTTGCCAGGAGCATGCCAATCTCAGTAAGACGGTTTGGCCGTGTCGATCCGTATCTGCTTCCAGAAAACCGCGAGGACAGGCCTCGCATGCGCGCTCGTCCTCGTCGTCTGCGCCGCTTTTGCCGGCTGCGGGCCGCGGACCGCTGCCCCGTTGCCATCGTGAAAGGGCAGCCTTCGCAGATTACGCTCGTCTCGAGCGCCGATGGGGTCTCGTTCGATCCGCCGAAGACCTGTCGGGGTCAATATCCGGACTCACCGCAATATTACATCCGCGTCCACGGCCACGGAAAGCGCCGGATCGAATACACCCAGCGCAAACCGAACGAATGCGACAAGCCCGACGCCAAGGCGTGCCCGAACGTCCACTTCATGTCGTTTGGCATGTCGACGCTCGGGGCGTTGCGGGCGGAGCTCGGAAAAGACAACGCCAGTTCCGTGGGGGCCGGGGCCTGCGGCGAAACGAGCGGACCGATCGAACGGTGGAACGTGTCGAACCAAGTCCACGATTTCCGTCACGTCGACGAGGCGCTCCGTATCATGGACGCCGAGCTCCGCCGCTGGAACATCGGAGACGATTGGGGGCTCACGCTCGCCGGGATCGAGTGCGCCTTTCTCGAGTAGGCGTCGGCTCAGGAGGAACCCGCTCGGAGCGGGAGCCCCAAGGGCAATTTTCCCGGAGTCCGGGGGATGCAAACTCCCCTGCGATTTCGCCCGAGCGGCTCCGACCACGTGATCATCCCCCAAATCGTCACCTCGGTATGCGAGTTGCAAACCGTCGACGAGGAGGATGGACGCATGGCAACGTTGTTTACGCGATGTTTTCCCGTCGTCGCGCTGTCGTCGCTTCTCACGTCGTCTGCCGCGGTGGGTCTCGAGCCCGGGCTCGGAGATGGTGGTGGGTCTCTGACTCCGGACCAGGTGTTCGCGCTGGGCAAGGACGTTTATGTTTATGGCTACCCGCTGGTCACGATGGAAATGACCCGAAGGGTCATGACGAACGTCGCCGAGCCCACGCAAACACGCGCTCCGATGGGTCAATTCGCGAATGTTCGCAGATACCCTGATGCGAATTTCCGGGACGTCACGGCGCCCAACGCCGATACGCTCTACTCCGTGGCATGGCTGGATTTGTCGGATGAGCCCTACATCCTGAGCGTTCCCGAAATGGGGAATCGCTACTACCTGTTCCCGATGCTCGACGCTTGGACGAACGTGTTCGCGTCACCGGGAAAGCGCACCGTGGGAGGCAAAGCGCACGACTATGCGATCACGGGTCCCGGCTGGCACGGCGAGCTTCCCGCCGGCGTCACCGAGATCGAGGCACCGACGAACATCGTCTGGATCATCGGACGCACCTACAGCTCCGGCACGGAGAAAGACTTCGCGGCCGTGAACGCCCTACAGAATCAGTACAAGCTCGTTCCGCTGAGCGCCTGGGGCACGGAGTACATCCCACCGCGAGGCCGTGTCGACCCCTCGATCGATATGACGACCGCGGTCCGGGATCAGGTCAACGCCCTCGAAGCCCCGTCCTTCTTCGGGATTCTCGCCGACGCGATGGCGAAGAACCCGCCGGCCGCTGCCGATGCTCCGATGGTGGAAAAGCTCGCGAAACTCGGCATCGTCCCAGGACGTGCGTTCGACCCTCGGAGGTTTTCCCCAGCAGAGCTCGAGGCCCTTTCCCGCGTGCCCGACGCCGCGCTCCGAGACATTCTGGCCCATGCCCCGAGCGCCGGGTCGCAGTTCAACGGCTGGACGTTTTCTCTCAGGACCGGCACCTACGGTACCGATTACCTCCAGCGCGCCTACATCACCTATGTCGGGCTCGGCGCCAATCTCCCGCAAGACGCCGTCTATCCGCTCACGGATGTCGACGCCGAAGGCAGGCCGCTGTCGGGCGACCACGCGTACGTGCTGCACTTCCCGAGCGGCAAGCTGCCCCAGGCGAACGGGTTCTGGTCGCTGACGATGTACAATGAACGGTACTTCTTCTACGACAATGCGCTGAATCGCTACACGCTCGGTCCGCGCGACGATCTTCACTACAATGACGATGGCTCGCTGGATCTCTACATCCAGCACGAATCGCCCGGCGAAGGCAAGGAGTCGAACTGGCTCCCGGCGCCGTCGGGTCGTTTCGCGCTGATGTTGCGGCTCTACTGGCCGATGCAATCGGTGCTGGACCAGGCGTGGGTACCACCCGGCGTCCGTCGCATGCGCTGACGACCCATCCCGATGACGACTCCGCTCGGCCCGTTCGGCCGCGCGGAATCAACTTCCTGCGGAAGGCTCCCTGAGGTCTTGCGCACTGGCTACGTACACGCATGAAATGTTGTACGACGCCCGAACGAGCTCGCCCGTGTGGTCGACTCCGCAGGCGAGCGCGAGCCCGAAGCCGCCTCGTCAACGGACCGGCAAGCGGATCCTCGCGCGGTATGGTGTAGCCATCGCGGCCGTCGCCGTGGTGACGGCGATCCGGCTCGCGCTCGCCCCCTTGCTCGAGGAGCATTCCCCTTTCCTCGTCTTCACCCTCGCCGTCATGGCCACGGCCTGGTACGGCGGGCTGCGGGCGGCGCTCTTCGCCATGGTCCTGGCCGCCCTCTCGGCCACCTTCTTCATTCTGCGCCCACGATTCGAGCTCGGGCTCTCGATGCAGGTGGTCCACGCACAGCTCGCGCTTTTCCTCTTCACCGGCGGCGGCCTGAGTTATTTGACGGATTCGCTCCACCGCGCCCGGAGCCGCGCCGAGATCGCCGAGCGAAAGACGCAGGCGAGCGAGGAGTGGCTGCGCGTCACGCTCCGAAGCATCGGCGACGGGGTCATCGCCACGGACGAGGTCGGGCGCGTTTGCTTCATGAACCCGTCCGCGGAAAAACTCACGGGATGGAAAGAGGCGGACGTCGTCGGTTGGCCGCTCCGGGAGGTGTTCCGCATCGTGGGCGAGCCCGATCGAGAGCCCATGGAAGACCCGGTCACGAAGGTTTTGCAGGAGGGATCCGTGGTTGGGCTCGCCAACCACACATTGCTGCTCGCCCGCGATGGACGGGAATACCCCATTTCGGATTCGGGCGCGCCGATCCTGGACGACACCGGGCGGATCCGCGGGGTCGTGCTCGTGTTCCAGGACGGGACGACCAAACGAGAAGCAGCACGGCGGCTCGCGGCGAGCGAAGCAGAGTTCCGCGAGGCCTTCGAGCGAGCCGGGGTCGGCGAGGCGCAGGTGGACCTCGCGACCGGGCGATTTCTGCGGGTGAACCACATGCTCTGCGAAATCACGGGCTGCACCGCGGACGAGCTCGCCACAATGACGTTCCCCGAGGTCACGCACCCGGACAACCGGGCCGCGGATTGGGCGCGCTTTCAGGCGACCGTGCGGGGCGAGCGCCCCATGTTCGAGAGCGAAACGCGGTACGTCCGCAAGGACGGGCGGGAAATCCGGGTGCGCGTGACGGCCACCATCATCCGGAACGAGCGGGGTGAGCCGCTGCGGGCCATGGTCGTCTTTCAGGACGTGACCGAGCGGGTCGAGGCCGAGGAGGCGCTCCAGCAACGGAAAGCGCTCCTGCGAGCGGTCACCGAGGCCACGAGCGACCTCATTTATGCAAAGGACGCCGCCGGTCGGCTCACGCTCGCGAACCCATCCACGCTGCACGCGATCGGACGCACCGAGGAAGAGGCGATCGGACGCCGCGACGTCGACTTCGCCCCGCAAGCCGAGCAGGGCCGCCGCATTGCGGAGCTCGATCGTTCCGTGATGACGAGCGGGCGGGAGGTGACGGACGAAGAGGAATTCGGCCCGCCGGGCGCGGTCCGGACCTATTTGACGACGAAGGCGCCGCTCCGGGACGCGAGCGGGGCCGTCGTCGGCCTGGTCGGGGTATCTCGTGACATCACGGCCCGAAAGCGAGCGGAGGAGGAGGTGCGAAGGCTCGCTGCCGCGCTCGAGCAGCGGGTCGAGGAGCGCACCCGGGCACTCTCCGAGGCGAACGCGGAGCTCGAGGCATTTTCCTACACGATCGCCCACGATCTCCGGGCCCCTGTGCGCAACATGCATTCCCTCGCCGACGCCCTGTTCGAGGATTACGCGGAGGAGCTGCCCGCCGAGGCCAGGGACTACACGCAGCGTATCGTGGGGGCCGCGGTCCGGATGGACAACCTCATCAAGGACCTGCTCGCGTACGCACGGCTGGCGCGGGAGGCGATTCGCCCCGAACCGCTCGATCTCGACAGCGTCCTCACCGACGTCCTCGGGCAGATGCGGCCGGAGATTCGCGAGCGCAGGGCCGAGGTGACCGTGGCATGGCCGCTCGGCCTGGTGGTCGCGCATCGGACGACGCTCGGGCAGGTGGTGACGAACCTCCTCGGAAACGCCATCAAATTCGTGCAGGCGGGCAAGAAGCCCGTGGCGCACGTGTATGCCGAGGACCGCGGCGATCGCGTGCGGCTCTGGGTCGAGGACAACGGAATCGGCGTCGAGCCGGAGCACCGGGAGCGCATTTTCCGGGTCTTCGAGCGTCTCCACGCGCAAGAGGCCTACCCGGGCACCGGCATCGGCCTTGCCATCGTGCGGAAAAGCGCCGAGCGGATGGGCGGATCGTGCGGGGTCGAGCCCAATCCGACCGGCGGGAGCCGATTCTGGATCGAGCTGCCGAAGCAGGAGGGCGTATGAACGTCGCGGACATCGGCGTGCTCGTGGTCGAGGACGATACGACCGACGTGCTCATGATTCGCCGCGCCTTCAAGAAAGCCCAGCTCGTGAACCCGCTGCGCATCGTGGACAACGGGGATACGGCGGTGGACTACCTGTCCGGGCGGCCCCCGTACGACGACCGCGCGACGCACCCCTTGCCGGCCTTGATATTGCTCGATCTGAAATTGCCGCGGCGCTCGGGGCTGGAGGTCCTGGAATGGCTGCGGCAGCAGCCGGGGCTCAAGCGTCTCCCGGTCGTCGTGTTGACGTCGTCGATGGAGAACACCGATATGCGGAAGGCGTACGACCTCGGGTGCAATTCGTACCTGGTCAAACCCGTCAGCTTCGAGGGTCTGCTCGACGCGGTGAAGGCGCTCGGGGTCTACTGGCTCAACCTCAATCGACGGGCGGACACGGAGGTCGCCTGACCTCATGCGTTTTCTCGTCCTGGACGACAACCCGGACGACCGCCTCGTTGCGATCCGGCTCCTGTCGCACGAGTTTCCGGATGCCCAGGCGGACGAGGTCTTCGACAAGGCCGGGTTCGAACGGGCGCTCGCCCGGGGCGGGTACGACGCCGTCGTGACCGATTACCTGATGCAATGGACGGACGGCATTCAGGTGCTGCAGTTCGTCAAGCGCCACTGGCCCGATGTCCCGGTCGTCCTGTTCACCGGCAGCGGGAACGAGGAGGTGGCGGTCGAGGCCATGAAGTCCGGGGCCGACGATTACGTGGTGAAGAGCCCCCAGCGAATGGCCCGGCTGCCGCTCGCCATCCGGCACGCGATGGATCGGGCCACGGCCAAGCGGCGGCTGGCGCAGGTCGAGAACCACCTCCAGCGGCTCACGGACGCGCTCGACGTCGGGGTTTTTCGCGCCACCGCCGAGGGCGAGCTCCTCTCGTGCAATCCCGCGTTTTTGCGGGTCATCGGCCGGAGGACGCTCGAGGAGGCGCGAGCGGCGAGCATCGAAGCGCTCCTTTCGCCGCCTGAGCAGGCGGACAAGGTCCGCGATACCGAGAGCGGGCGGGCCATGGCGAAGCGCGAAATGGAGGTGCGCCGGCCGGACGGGTCGCGGGTCTGGGCGCGGGTGAGCGAGCGTGTGGGCGAGGAGGACGGGCGGACGGTGGTGGACGGGCTCGTGGAGGACATCAGCGAGCGCAAAAAGCTGGAGGAGGGCCTCCGAGCGCGGACCGAGGAGCTCCAGGAAGCGGACCGACGCAAGGACGAATTCCTCGCCATGCTCGCCCACGAGCTCCGCAATCCGCTGGCGCCGATCCTCAATGCGGCGACCATCGTACGATACAAGACGGCCCCGCTCGGGGATACCAGGGTGCAAGACGCCTGCGTGATCATCGAGCGTCAGGTCATGACGTTGTCACGGCTCGTCGACGACCTGCTCGACGTATCCCGGGTGAGCCGGGGGAAGATCACGCTGCACTCCGAGCTCATCGACCTCGGCAGGGCCGTGACGCAAGCCGTGGAAATGGTGCGTCCGCTCGTGGAATCGCGAAAACAGGCGCTCGTGGTGCATTTACCGTCCGCGCCGGTGCAAGTGCGCGCGGACCTCACCCGGCTGACGCAGGTCTTCGCGAACCTGCTCAACAACGCGGCCAAATTCACCCCGCAGGGAGGGCAACTCGGCATCACGGCCACGCGGAGAGGCGCCGAGGCGGTCGTGCGAATCACGGACACTGGCATGGGAATCGACGCGGCGCTCCTCCCGCGCATTTTCGACCTGTTCACGCAGGGCGACGTGTCCCTCGACCGGGCGCAAGGGGGGCTCGGCGTGGGGTTGACGCTCGTCAAGCAGCTCGTCGAAATGCACGGCGGCGCGGTGCTGGCGGAGAGCGCGGGCCTGGGCAAGGGCAGCGCATTCACGGTCCGGCTGCCAACGTCGAATGGGGAGACCGCAGAACACGAATCCGGATCGCGTGGGGACGTCGACGGGGCCAAGAGCTTGCGGGTGCTGGTGGTGGACGACAATCGGGATTCGGCGGAGACGCTTTCCCTGCTCCTGGAAATGCTGGGGCACGAGGTGGAGCGGGCTCATGACGGCCCCTCGGCGCTCGCGGCGGCGCGGGCCGTCCGGCCGACCGTGGTCTTTTTGGATCTCGGCCTCCCGGGCATGGATGGATACGAGGTCGCGCGGCAGCTCCGCCGGGAACCTTGGGGTCATGAGGTCCTGCTCGTCGCGCTGTCCGGGTATGGGCGGGACGAGGACCGGGAGCGATCACGCGCGGCGGGGTGTGATCTTCACCTGACGAAGCCGCCGGATTTCGAGGCCGTGCGGCAGCTCCTGCAAAAACTCGGCAATGAGCGGGAGGGGCGTCTGGCTTGATCACCAGGGCCCGAGCGGTCCCGTCCGATCGCGCACGAGCCACGGCCACGAACCGCGGATCAGGGTCACCACGCGATCGTCGACGATATGGCCGATGTGCCCGGCGGTGATCATCTTCGCCTCGACGCCTGCACGCGTCAAAATGGCGAGCGCGGGCGGCGTCGCCGTTTCGCAAGCCGCCGTGGAGCAAACGAAGAGGACACGCTTGCCGCCGCCGCGCGCGAACCGGGAAGCGCGGTCGTCCGTCCACGAGCTTTGTCCTCCCTCGCCGAGGACGACGACGGGAAAACGCGCGGGATGATCCGCGACGATCGGCACGCCGAGGAAGGCGCCGCGGGAAAACCCGCCGTAAATCATCGGCCCCTCGGCCACGTAGGGCCCGAAGCGTTCGCGGAGCGCTTTCAGGCCCGCGTCGATTTCACGCTCGAGTTCCTCCGACGTCGCGAACCCGAACAGCGGCTCCGGCCCGGAGCGGAGAGCAATTCCGTGGGGACAGAGGATGAACGGGTATCCCTTCGTCACGCCGAGAAACTCGCCGCAAGCCCATTCGGGGCGATCGCGGGACCCGTGCACGCCGATCAGGACGGGCCGCGGCGATATCGTCCCGATGGGCGCCGCGATCACGGCCTCACGAAATCCTTCGAGCGGAAGGCGCACGAGCCAATCACCGCCGAGCGGCGGGAGCGTAGCGGCGGAAGGGGTCGGTGCGCTCGATGCAGGCGGGGGCGGTTGCGCCGTGGGCGCGGCCGTGGGCGTCGACGAGGCATTGGGCGCTCGATCGCACGACACGAGCAGGAGCGTGGGAGCGCCGAGCATGGCGCCTACCGCGAGGACGCGCGACCGGGCGAGCATTGGGGGAAGCGTAGCGCGCCTTCGGACTCGGTGCCGCCACCGGCTTCCTCGCAATCGTGAAAACGTGTATTTTCCGGCGCAAGCTTCACGCCCTGACCGGGAGTGGCCGCGGCGGCGGGGTCACTCGGCGAGTAGCTCTTCGATCACCGCGGCCATCGCGTCCGGATCGTATTCGTGGCTCGCGTACCGGACGGTCCCGTCCTTGCCGACGATCACGTCGACCGGGAATGGATTGGGCCCGACGAAGTTCGTCGTCACGGCCGCGTACGTGCTCGCGGGCTCCTCGATGCCGAGCGGAAAGGAGACCCGGATGTTCTCGCAATAGGCCTGCACGTCGCCGATCTTGTCGCTCGTCTCCCGCGGATTCAGGGCGACGATTTCGAGCCCCTTGTCCCGATACGACTGCCAGAATCGCTCCTCCACGTCCGGGAGGTGATTCGCGCAGACCGGGCAGAACGTGGCGAAGTAGCTGAGCAAGAGCACCTTCCCGGCCGAGGCCTCCGACGTCCACGTCGTGCCGTCGAGCATGGTCGCCGTCGTGGCGGGCAGCGGGCTGCCGAGGGTCACGCCCGGCGCATTGCCGACGAGATACGCCTTGCGCACCGGGGCCGCGGGGTCGTCCGAGACGATGAGCAAATACCCGACCTCCTCCTCGGCGGACGACGCGACGTACGTCACCTCGAGCGAGAGCGTCTCCCCCGGCTCGATCCGGGCCTGCTTCGGCTCGACGCTGAAGGCATGTCCGCTGATCCAGTTGTCGACCAGCGTGAGCGGCGCCGTGCCCTGGTTCGTGACCGGGATCTGGATCGTCTTCGAGGCGCCGGACGCGACCTTGCCGAAATCGAGGCGGGCCGACGTCTCGGGGAGGCGAATGTTGGGGGCGAGGCGGTCCGGCTCGAGGCGGTACGAATACGGGTTTTCCCAGGCGCCGATGAAGACGTCCTGCCCCCGCGCGGCCACGCCGAACGTGCGCATCGTCGGCAGCTCGCGATCGGCGTCCTCGTAATCGAAGGGCCGCGGAATGCGGACGGCGGCGACGAAGCGCGGGGCCGAAGGCGTGGTCACGTCGTAGACGCGCACGTCATTCCACGCGGCCACGAAGATACGGCCCTCGGAGAACGCGATGCGGAGCGCCGTGCCGGGCATCTCCGCCCGGCCGACCACCTTCGGGCTCGCGAGGTCTGCGATGTCGACCACGGCGACGCCCGCGGAGCCGGCGGCCACATACGCGAAATTGCCGTCGACGACGACGCCGCGGGCCTGGCCGCCGATGGCCACGCGCCCGAGCTCCACGGGTTTCGCCGGATCCGTGGCGTCGACCGTGGCAAACCCGCCGATGCCGTCGGCGACGAACACGTGATTGCCGCGCGCGGCGATGCCCCACGCATTCGTGAAGCCGCCGAGGCTGCCGACGCGCGTGAAGCCATTGGCCGCGTCGTAATCGTACACGCCGAGGCCATTCTCGTGGAGGCCGACGAAGATGTGGTGATTCGCGACGTCGACGCCTTCGTAGCTGATGCCGGGCTCCTGGAGGACCGGGAGCTGCACGGGCGCCTCGGGATCGGTGATGTCCCAGCCGCTCAGGAAGGCGGGGTTCCGGATGTTGCCGAGGTGGGTGGTGAAGACGAGGTTTTCGTCCCAGGCGAGGTGCTTGCAACCGGGCGTGCGTGTATCGCCGGGGATCGTATGCTTGAGACCCTCGCCCGTGAGGGCCTCCATGTCGTTCGCGTGCTCGGCGTCGATCACGTTGAACGTGTAGCTGCAATTGAGGAGCAGATTGTCCTCGCGGATACGCACCTCGTCGGTATGGCTACCGACCTCGGCCAGGTTCTGGAGCTGAACGAGCGGGCTCAAGTAATGCCCGGGTTCGAGCGCGGTCGGCACGCACTCGCGGCCGACCGCCTGCGTGCCCTCTCCGCATGTCAGGCCCGGGGTCTGGGACGGCGGCGGGGCGTCGGAGCAACCGGCGATGAGCAGGAGCGAGGATGCGCCGAGGAGCGCGGCGCGTGTGCGGGAGATTGTTCGTCGCAACGAAGGAAGCGTCATGGTCGTGCCTTTCTGTGCCAGGTCACTCTTTTGATATCACGAGCCAGGTCAGCTCGGTGATGCCCATCTGCGGCGCCGTCGCAACGCTCGTGCCATCGGCCTCGCCCGGGACCGGCTCCGAGAAGGCGCCGTCGATCTCGCTGATCGTTCGAAATCGAACTTTCGTGCCGGAGGGTACATCCGACGGGGCTCGAACGGCAATGGGGGAGGCGCTCACGGCGGCGAAGGGGTGCAAGGCATACACGGCGACGAGCTCCTCGCCCTCGGGCACGACCCACGGGCAAACTTGGGGCGGCGGAATGCGCCGCGCGGCGACATCGACGAGGGTATCCCCGAGATAAGGCATGAGATCGGCGACACGCAAGGTCAGCACGAGGCCGTCGCCGGCCGTGAGGGTCTGCGGATCCTGCGCGGCGGGCCCGAGGAGCGCGCCCTCCGGGAGGCTCGGGACGTGGAGCGATCCCACGTCGATCAGCGAGGAATCGACGATTCGCACGGGGCAAAGCGCGGCGGACTTGCGGGGCGTGGCCGTCGGGTCCGGCAGGGTCTTCAATGCGACCTCGGCCGTGGGTTCGATCGGGAAATGGAATTGGCCGTCCGGCGCGGCGTCGCCGAAGAGGCAAAGGGTCGCCATGCAGGCGAGGACTTTGCCTCCGCCGATCGGCTGATCCGCGTGGTCCTTCAGGATTCCCAGGATTCCTGGTCCCGTGGGTGTGGAGCCGTCTACACCTGCGTCTTTTTCGGTTGGATGGGTGCCGGGGAGCGGGTTTTCGCAGCCGGCGAGGAGGGCAAGGAAAGCAAAAAAGACAATGTGGCGCATGGTTTCACCGAAGCACCGCGTGGTCATCATCTCGCGGCCTTCGGAGGGTCGCATGCACGGCATGGAGATGCAAATCGACGCGGCGCAGGCAGGCTTCCTGGTTTTCGCGGGCCATGGCTTCGGTCACGCGCAGGAGCTCCATCCGGCGCTCGATGGGCATGCAGTAGGTGGTCGCGGTCCATAACTTCGGGTCGTCGATGCCGTGGAGCGGTTCGAGGTCGGTCCATATCCGCACAACCCCGTCGTCGGACCCGGTGACGATGCGCCTGCCATCGGGGCTCCACGCCACGCCGTTGACCGGTGAATCGGCACCATGGGCTCGCCCGTGCCATCGGCATTCCATCCCCTCGTCGTCTTGTCCTGGGAGCCGGTGACGATGCGCTTGCCGTCGGGGCTAAGGAAGTCCGAGCGAATGGCGAGCAGCACACGCAGCGGGGACGAGGCGTCGTCCGCCGCTCCCTCCAGACAGGCGACGAATACGGCCCGCTCCTCGGGGGAGTAAGGCCACGAGGGAGGCCGAACCAGGGACCCCGCATCGCTTTTCCTCGGCCGCGAAAACGTGCTCTCCCCCCGAGGTGTTCCCCGAGGTCGGTTGCACGAGGACGGACGCTCGGCTAATGGGCCATGGCATGCGCGTCTTTGCGGCTTCGTTCGCCATGGCCCTCTTCACGATGCTCTCCGGTTGCGCCTCGGCGCCGCGTGGCGTCGCGGCAGATGTCGACCAGTTATTGGCGGAGATCGGCGAGAATTACGGCTACTTCGGGGAGCAGTCGATCAACTGGGATACCGTGCGCCGGCGGTATGCCGCGCGAGCGGACAGCGTCCACAACAAAGCGGACCAGGTCGCCCTCTTCGAGGTCGTGCTCGACGAGCTGCACGACGCCCATGCGCATCTCGGCACCAATACGAAACATTCGTATCGCCTCGTGCCGAGCGGCGCGGATCTGTGGGCCGAGCTCGATGGAGCACGCGCGATCGTCACGCAGGTCCGGCCGGGCAGCGCCGCGGCGCGAGCGGGCCTGCGTGCGGGACAGGAGGTCGTCGCGATCGGCGGCGTCCCCGTCGCGCGGGCCATTGTGGAGCGGCTGCGGACGTCGAGCTCCGACCCCGCGGCGCAGGCCTGGGCGCTGCGCAGCCTCCTCGCCGGACGCCATGACGAACGGCGCCGCCTCCGCGTCGTGACCGCGGAAGGCCCGCGCGACATCGACCTCGCCGCCCCCGAGGTCCCGTCCGGCGACGGAATGCTCGAGCAGCGCAAACTCGCGGGCGGCGTCGGTTATCTCCGGATTCACAATTCCCTCGGCGACGATGCGCTGGTCCCCGCCTTCGACGCCGCGCTCGCCGCGCTCGCCGATTGCCGCGCGCTCGTGCTGGACTTGCGCGACACGCCGAGCGGCGGCAACAGCGCCGTCGCCGAGGCGCTGCTCGGGCGCTTCGTGCGGGAGCCCCTGCCCTACCAGAAGCACGAATTGCCGGGCGTCGGCTGGCAGGGGCGGAGCCGGGTATGGGTCCAGTACGTCCTGCCGCGTGGCCCTTTCACGTACGAAAAACCGCTCGCCGTGCTCGTCGATCACTGGACGGGGAGCATGGGCGAGGGCATGGCCATCGGCGTCGATGCGATGCGCCGGGGCGTCGTGGTCGGCACGCCCATGGCCGGGCTCAAGGGCGCAATCACGTCGTCCACCCTGAGCCAAAGCGGAATTCGTTTCGCGATCCCGGTCGAGCGGCTCTTCCACGTCGACGGCACCCCGCGGCACCGCTGGCTGCCGCCCGAGCGCGTCGACCTCGTCGGGCATGACGGGCCGGGCGAGGATGCGATTCTTTCGCGCGCGCTCGAGCTCCTCGCGGCACCGTCGCATTGAGCCCGGCCCTGGACCTCGGGGCGTGGTGGAAACCCTGCTTTTCCCCCTGGATACCGCGCGTTCGTGATAGGGGGCACGCGCGGCGTGTCCGGGAGCTCGAACGCCTGGGCCGCAGGAGACCACGATGCTTGACCGTTTCGTTCCAGAATATTGCAAGACGGCCGGAAAGCGTGCCGAAAGGAAAGGAGCTTTGGGCACGGCGCTCGGCCTGGGCCTGCTGCTCGCGCTCCTCCCTGGGAACGCCTCGGCGTTCAACTGGCCGAGCTTCCCGCACGACAACCCTGCCACCACCGACTCCTGGCGTTTCGGCGGTGGCCGCGGCTATCCCGACGTCTTCACGGGGGGAAACAAGACCCCGGCCACCTTTGCCGATCTGAAGAACCTGCTTCGGTGCACGCAAGTCGTCGATCAGTTTCGTTGTCCTCAATTTGGCGAGACGCATGGCACGGCGGTGAGCGGCGACGTCGTCATGCTGGGGAGCCTGGGAAACCCGACCGACACCATCGAGCTCGAGGAGCCGATCTGCATTCCCGCGGGCGTCACCCTGGCGGGCGGCAGAGGCGCCAACTGGATCTTCCATTCGCCCATGGTGTGGAACTCCCCCGGCTTCCGGCTGAAGCAGCCCGACGGCACCACGCAGGGGGGCGGCGTCATCCATGTCTGCGGCGACGATGTCCGGATCACGGGGTTGCGTATCGAAGGCATCGATCCCGATTATTTCCATTCCACGCCGAGCGCGGGCGTCGTGAACCATGGCTTCGACAACCTGGAGATCGACAACTGCGAGATCTCCGGGTTCGGGAAGTTCCTCATCGGCCTGAACAACGGCTCCGACGATCATATCACCGACGTTCATCACAATTACCTTCACCATTCGAGGGCCCGGGTGCCGAACGGGCGGTATGGCCAAGGCGTCGCCATGCTCGATCCGGGCGTGAACGGGGAGCTCGATATGATGTTCCGATGGAACCGCGCCTCCCAGCTTCGGGTGGTCCTGGATTCGGATGGATCGGGGGAGTTCGGGTACGAAGCCAGAGATAACCTCGTGTACGGGGCGCTCTGCGGATTCCAGACCCACGGATGGGGTGAGTCGTCCGGCGGGGGACAATGCGGCGCATGTTACGACGACTCCTTTTGGTGCAGCGGCCGTCTCGAGATCCCGGACAACGAAGACAGCGGTCTGGTGCAGAGCTTCGCGTACTGCAGCTATGCGATGGATGAGATCTCGGTCCACGACAACACCATCTGGCTTTCGGTCGAGGAGGACTCCCCGGAGGAGACGCGGGACACTCTCTATGTGAGGGGAATTCCTCTCACCGGCGCGCACTACTTCGACAACTGCTCCAACCATCCTGAGGAATGCGAGGACCACGCATGCGGAGTCGCCCAGAAGTATTATCTCGGAAACGTCTGGAACGACGGTGGTAACACCTGGGAAGCCACCGATTTGGAGCAGTGCGGTAACACCGAGCGCTGGTGCCGCCGGACGGCGCTCGTGGGGCCGCCGCACTATGGGCCGAGCAGCCAAGGCTCCGAGGGGCTCCTCAACGCGGACCCGACAGGACGCAACCAGACTGGCGATTTCAATGGCGACGGCAAGGAAGACATCTTCCTGGTGATGCGCAACGGACTGGGGGAGTTGTCGTCCACCTACTTCATCCCGTCGTCGGTCGGCTCGACCTGGCATAGTCAGACGGTTGTCCCTCTGGCCGTACTGCCTTCCTCGACGGAGGGCGTCAGGCTAGGTGACTTCGACAATGACGGCACGACGGACATCCTGGCCATCGATGGCTGCACCTGGCGTTTCTTCTCGGGCGGCACAGGCACGCCGACCACGGTCACGCGGACCGACGAGTGCCCCTCGGTAGACAACATCGTCGTGTTCGACAACCTCGGCAATGGTGCGTCGGACATCCTGTCGATCATCGACGGCAGGTTCAAGGTCTCCTTGAATGGAACGGGCGCGTTCAGCAGCCTGAAGATCGCGTCGCCGGTGACCAGCCTGTCTCAGACGAGGATCGGCGACTTCAACGGCGACGGGTGGGACGATATCTTCACCGTCGGCGCCAACTTCGCGGGATCCTGGTCGATCGCCTGGGCAGGCTTTTCCGACTGGGATGACGTCAAGAGCACGAGCACCACGATCAATCAGTTGCAAGTCGCCGACGTCGATGGCGACGGCAAGGACGACATCGTCGGCGATTGGGAAGAATTCTCGCTGCGCTGGGTGCAATCTCTCGGAACCGCGCAGTGGGGCCTGTCTTCGCGGCTGATGTTCACCGACGGCGGCCTCCCACCGCTGATGGCGAACTTCGACGGCACCGGCATCGCGAGCGCGATGAGCCCCTGTTACTGACGAACATCGCGCCCGCCGAGAGCTGATCCCCCCTCTCTCTTCCCCGCCACCTCTCGCAAAAACCCACCCAGCTCCGCATTGAACCTCTCGCGCGCCTCGTAAAACGGCGCGTGCCCCACCCCCTCGTACACCGACAGCCGCGCGCCGCGCACGAGCGACGCCGTGCGTCTCGCCATCGCGACCTTGGCGAGGCGATCCTCCGCCCCGTGAATCACGAGCGCCGGCACCGACAGCGCCCGCAGCGATTCGTCCGCCCCGTCGAGCGGGATATGCCCGACCGCGCCCTGCACCTCGACGGGCACCATCGCGTTGTACACGAGCATCGTCTCGAACACCGCGGCGGGCGGCGGCACGACGAAACAATCCCGGAGGAATTGCCGCATGGCCCCGATCCTCGTCGACAGGTCCTCCGACCATAGCGGTGGCATCTCGCCGAGCAGCGCGCGATCGAGGCGCGTCACTGCGTCCACGAACACGACGCCGCCCAGCGCCCCGTCCCCATACGCCCGCAGGTAATCGAGGATCACCACACCTCCGAGCGACCATCCCACGACGACGGGATGCCGGAGACCCGCTCCCTCGATCACGGCCCAGAGCTCGTCCCCCCAGCGTCGCGCCTCCTCGTAATACTTCGCCTCGATCGGCTTGTCCGAAACGCCGTGCCCGCGCAGGTCGTACGTCACGATCCGGAAATCCTTCGCGAGGCTGCTCCCGATCTGCGGCGCCCACGAGAGGTGGCTCTGCGAGAGCCCGTGAATGAAGAGCACCTCGGGGCCTCTCGGATTGCCCCATTCCTGCACGGCAATCGACAATCCATCCGGCGTCTTCACGTGAATCTGCTTGGCGGGCGGCAGCCGCCCGTCCTCGGCGACGGCGCTCTCCGCCTTCGCGGCCACGACCGGGACGCACGGCGCCGCGGGCAGCGCCTCGCCGCAACCTGCCGCCATCGAGAACATCCAAAACGCGAGCGCCCCGGCTCGCCGGCCCCGCGTCTCCGTCGCATTCCTCATCGAAAGCACCTCCTCGCGTGCGTGGAAGGCCTTGACGTAGGTCCTCGGCTGCGCTGAATCCAACCGATACGGCGCATGACGATCATCGATCACACGCATCTGGCGAGGCTCGACCTCAATCTGCTCGTCGCCTTCGATGCTCTCCTGACGGAGCGCCACGTGACGCGGGCCGCGGCGCGCCTCGGCCTCAGCCAGTCGGCCATGAGCCACAACCTCGCGCGCCTGCGTGACCTCTTCGGCGACGAGCTCTTCGTGCGCGCCGAGCGCGGCATGCGACCGACGCCGCGCGCGCGCGAGCTGTCGGCGCAGGTCCGCAGCGCGCTCGCCGGAATCCAGGCGACGCTCCAGGCGAGCGCGCCCTTCGATCCCGCGCGGGACGAGCGGCATTTTCGCATCGCCGTGTACGACGACATGGAGATCGCCCTCCTCCCGCCGCTCCTCGCGCACCTCGAGGCGCTCGGCTCCAACGTGCGGATCGAGATTCGCCCCTTCGCGCCGGCCGACGTCCCCGACATGCTCGACGCCGCCGAGCTCGACCTCGCGATCGGCGTCCTCGGCGAAGGCCGCACGCACCACAAGCGCCGCGTGATCTGCGCGGGCGACACGTACCTGTGCCTCTTCGATCCCCACGGGCACGAGCTGCCCGTGCCCATGACGGCGAAGCATTATGCCGAAATCCCGCACGTCCGGATCTCGTCACGAAAGGACCTGGAGGACGGCATCGACGCCGCGCTGGCGAAACGCCGGTTGAAGCGGCGCATCGCCCTGAGCACGCCGCACGCGGTGGGCGTCCCCTACCTGCTCCGCCGGCTCCGCGCCGTGGCCACGCTGCGCCGGAGCGTGGCGCTCGCCGCGGCAAAGACGCTCGACCTCTCCACGGCGGAGGTGCCGATCACGCTCCCCAAATCCGCGATTTCGATGGTGTGGCATTCGTCGTACGACAACGGTCCGGCGCATCGATGGCTGCGCGAGGAGATCTTGCGGATTGCGCGGGAGCTTTGAATCCACGTAGAGTGGCGCATCTCTTTTTTACGACGGAGGTTGTGCCATGCGTTCGATGATCCGTATTCTCTCCGCATCCCTTCTCGTTCTCGCCGCCGCGTGCTCGGGGGGCGGCGGTGAAAGCGGCTCCGCCGCGGGGGAGACCGGCGGAGGCGGCAGCGCCGGCAGCGGCGGTAGCGACCAAGGGGGCAGCGGCGCCGGCGGCAACGGCAACGGGCTCGGCGGGCCATTCCGGCATGGAATCAACGCCGGCCACCGCCACCCCACCTGGAGCGACCCGGAGCTCGCGAAGCTCGCGCGCGAGGCCGGCGCCGACAGCCAGCGAATCTCGCTGCCCGAGCAGCACTTGACGACGTGGGGCTACGAGATCGAGGTCGAGGACATCAAGCAATACGCGGCGCTCGGCATGTCGAACCACGTCGCCTTCTTGACCACCCCCACGGCCGAACATTCGACGGCGCCCGCGGGCACGCCGGACTGGCAGATTGCCGAGTACATGCCGAAGAACCTGTATCAACCCGTGTTCCTCGAGGACGGCACGATCAACCCCGACAACTACTGGGGAGCGTACGTGCACAAGACGGTGAGCACCTACAAGGATTGGGTGAAGGTCTGGGAGGTGTGGAACGAGCCTGATTGGGTCGCCGATTGGCAGGTGACGGTGAACTGGGACAAGGACCCGCCCACGAAGGAGCAGCTCCCGCGCTTTCATGGCTCCATCTTCGATTACATCCGCATGCTCCGCGTGACGCGCGAGGCCGCGCTGAAGGCCGATCCGGACGCGAAGATCGCGCTCGGCGGGATCGGATACCCGAATTTCCTCTCGGCCGTGCTCCGTTACACGGACAACCCCGACGGCGGAGCCGTGAGCGCCGATTACCCCGAGAAGGGCGCGAAGTATTTCGACGTCCTGAGCTTCCATTATTATCCGGTCTTCTCGCCGGGCAGCTCGGACGTCGGCGTGAACGGCTTCGTCGCTTCCAGGGACGCTCTCGCGAAGGTCCTCGACGCCGCGGGCGTCAATGGGAAGTCGTGGGTGGTGACCGAGAGCGGGGCGCCGCACGAGCTCATCGGCGCAGGCCCGGGCGGGGCGGAATACGCGAGAAACTACATCCTCAAGGTGATGACCACCGCGCAGGCCGAGGGGATCGACGGCGTCGATTGGTATCTCCTGACCGACAACGCGGAGCTCGGCGCGAGCAACAGCTCCTTCGACTACATGGGCCTGTATTACGATGTCATCAAGCTCGGCGCGCCGACCGAGGCAAAGCTCACGGATACGGGCGTCGCGTATCGAACGCACGGGCAGCTCCTCTCCGGCGCCGCGTTCGACGCGAGCGCGACGGCGGCGCTCGCGCTGCCGGAGGCGGTCGGCGGCGCGGCGTTCCGGCTCGCGAATGGGAAAGCGGCCTATGTCCTGTGGGCGAAGACGGCCGGAACCAGCGAGGACGCGAGCGCGATGTATTCGCTCGCCGCGGGCGGGCCGATCAAGGCGTATGCGTGGGACCATGGCAAGACCGGCGCGGCCACCGATCTCACGCCGGCGGGCGGGAGCGTTCCGCTCTCCCTCACGGGCTCGCCGCAGATCTTCATCGCGCAATAGGTGAAAATGGCGACGCGCCTCCCTCGACGCGCATCAACCGCCGTCGTTCATCGTGTTCAGCGCCCCCTGACGAGCGTCCGACACCCGCTGCACATCGTGACCAGCGCCTTCTGACGAGCGTCGACCCCCACTGCACATCGTGTTCAGCGCACCCTGACGAGCGTCCGACACCCGCTGCGCATCGTGACCAGCGCACCCTGACGAGCGTCAACACCCGTTGCACATCGTGACCAGCGCCCCCTGACGAGCGTCAACACCCGCTGCACATCTCGAGGAGCAACCGCTGACGCCGATCAACCCTCGCTGACCACGCCGGCGTCGCGTTCCTGCTCCTCCTCGAATGAAATCTTCTGCCTGTCGTTCAACGGGCACTCGCTCGCGCGCCCCTCCGCGCGGGCTCGCCGAACCTACACACACCGGGCCTCGGGCCCAGGGAAAGCATCATGCGCAAGTATCGCCCCAACGTCTCGTCGACCGTTCGTTTCGAGTATGGCGTCGACCTCGCCGCCGGCCTCTCGCAATTCCCGGAGACCGCCGCCGCCGCGAGCGACATCCGCGCCGTCAACGACGCCCTCGGCGCCCAGCACGACAAGCGCCGCGCCCTGCGCATCCCCGTCGTCGAGACCCGCGCCGCGCTCCGGTTCGCCGAATTCAGCGCCGAGCGCGTGATTCGCTCGTCCCTCCGCGCCGCGGAAATCGAGGACGGCGGCCGGCGTGGTCGTCTCTGCGCGTGCCTCTTTCCGAAAGGCCTGCGCCCCGTCGTCATCCCCATGGGGAAACGCCAGGTCAAACCCCTGAAGGAGCTCGTCGACCGGCTCCAGAACGCAAAGCTCGTCGGGATCGACGGCTACCGCGCCGCCTGGTTGCCCAAGCTCCTCACCGCCCTCTCGACCCTCGAAGGCGCCGTCGCCGCGCACCTCGAAGCCCTCGCCGCCCACGACGAGGCCTTCAAGGTCGAGCTCGCGCTGCGCGACGCCCACCACGACGCCGTCGACAAGGTGATCGGCGTCGTCCGCGCCGCCTTCCCGCGCAACCGCGAGCTGCAGGACGTGATCTTCCCGGTCGTCGAGGGGAGCCGGAAGGCCGAGAGCGCGTCCGACGACGAGCTCGACCCCGCGCTGTCGTGCCTCGCGCCGGCCGAGAGCTGAGCCCCCTACTTCTTCTCCGCGCCCTCCGGCACCGGCATCGCGCCTTTCACCTCGGAGAGCGAGACCTTCAGGCTGACGAGATCGATCGTCGCCTTCTCCGCGCTGATCCACCCCGCCCCTCGCTGAAGGCGCACGCCTCCGCGCAGCGACAGCATCTGCTTGCCGAGGTCGATCTCCACCTCGGGCGCCTCCGCGCGCACGCCCTTCACCTCCGCGACGACCCCGCCCGTGCCTTTCGCCCAGGTCACGTTCGGCACCTCGTCGTACCGCACCTCGACGCGCGGCGCGCGCATCACGAGGCCGCCCTTCGTCAGGCGCACGTGGCCCTCGAGCACGGCGCGCTTCGCCGCGATGTCGATGTCGAGCTGATCGGCGGAGAGCTCCACCGCCTCCTTGGGCGGCGGCGCGGCTTTCGGAGGCTCGGCGAGCGATCGAGGCGCGATCGTCGTCGCGAGCAGCGCGAGAGCCAAGGAGAGGCGCGGGCCGAGCGGCACGGCCTCACTCTATCACTAGTAGCTCCGGACCACGCGCGGCGAGACCCCACGCTCGAGCGCGCGCCGCACGACGTGAGCCGGGTGCCCCGAAGACAGGGCGATCTCCGCGATGGTCGGGTTTCGTCCGAGCGTCGTGCGGAGAGATCGCGCGGCGCCGAGCACGCGCTTCATCACGGTCACCTCGTCCGCGTCGATCGGCTCGCCGACCACGAGGCCGAGGGCCTCCAGGCGCTCGACGATGTGGTCGACCTCCTCGTAGGAGACACCACGCGGGCCGATGACCTCCGCGATGTCGTTGAGGTCGACTCGTCCCGATCGGTGATGACGAGCGAGGAGCTCGTCGATGATGCTCTGGATCACGGGGCGCACGCGTCGGTCTTGGCACGTCCGCGCGCTCTCTGCACCCGAAGGAGAAGAGAGCTTCGCTCGTGCGCGGACGTTGCGTCAGCCCGTCGGCTACCGTAAGCGTCTGTCTGCTTGGCGCGCCGAACGGGCGCGCCGGAGTGTCCTTTCATCTCCTCCGCAGTGCACGAGGAACCACCGATGAAACAACGCCGCCGTACGTTCTTCCCGACCTCACTCGCTTCGATGACCACAGGCCTGCTCCTCGCAGCCGCCGCGCTCCAAGGCTGCGCCACGAGCACGAACCCCGGCGGCGAGGGTGGAAACGATGGCAGCTCGGGCGGCATGGGCGGCGTCGGCGGCGAAGGCGGCGGCGGCACGGGCGGCGCGGGGGGCGTCGGCGGCACGGGCGGCACGGGCGGCGTCGGCGGCACGGGC
>NZ_JASBQE010000120.1 GCF_029960785.1 Polyangium sp. 15x6 | reverse complement strand
TAGGTGTCCCGAGCCGCAAGGCTCCTAAAGACCCCTCGTAGACTACGAGGTTGATAGGCCGGGTGTGGAAGCGGAGCAATCCGCGGAGCTAACCGGTACTAATCGGTCGTGCGGCTTGACCATACCTTTGAGGCAAACGTCGAGAGGCGTGCCCAGAGCTCGGGTGACGAGCCGGTGCGCGAACGCAGCAAGAAGACGCTCTACATTCCGTTGTCCGGAGTGTTCGAAGCCCGCGGGAGTTTTTCTCACGCGGGCTTTTTTCATTCCATCCCCCGGCGTCATCCGCCAGGCGTCAGCCCCCCGCGGCTGCCTCGTGCTCGAGGATCCGGGCGAGCAGCGTCCGGTGGCATCGGGCTTCATCGACGCAGGACGACGAGCAAAGCAAGGTCATCCGTTCACCGAGGCGAAGGCGCTCGGCAAGCGAGTGGATGAGGTCTCGCTCGTTCTTCATTTCGGCCCGGTACTGGCGCGCGAAGTCCTTCCACGGGAGAGGCGGGCCGCTCTTGCCCTGGAACGCGGCGAGCAGCTCGCGGCTCGGGCCCAAGTTCTTCGCCCAGAGGTCCCAGGTCTCGTCCTCCTTGCGCACGCCGCGCGGGCGGAAGCGGCACACAAGGACACGCAGCCCGTCGTCGGGCTCGACAGGCTCGTCCCATCGCTTCGTCTTCAGGGGCACGCGCGCGGCATCGTCGTAGCGGGGCACGTCAGAACCCGCCGTCCTCGCCGCTCGATGAGCCATGGCCATTCGAGTCGGACCGCGCCGGGCCCGGCTGACCTCCCTGATGCGTGCCGCCTGGGTTCTCGCCGGTCTCGTACCGGCGCGAGCTCTCCTCCGAGGAGATCCCGCCGTGCTGCGACTCGGCCCCGCGTCGCTGAGCCTTCTCGTCGGCGTGCTCGGGCTGGTTTCGACCGGGATCCTTGGGGCTCTTGTTCATGCGACGTCTGTGGGGCGAGGCCTCCGCGGCGCCAGTGTCCCCACTGGATCCGCGGAGCCGCGCTCCCGATCGAGACGTCAGGCCACGGAGAGCTTGACTTCGATGTTGCCGCGCGTGGCCTTCGAGTACGGACAAACCTGGTGCGCCGCGTGCATCAGCGCCTCGGCCTGCTCGCGCGGCAGGTTCGGGATGTGGCCGATGAGCTCCACGGCGAGGAAGAAGCCGCCGCTGTCATCCTGGTTCAGCGAGACCTTGGCCTCGATGTGCACGGGCCCGGTCTGCACCTTCTGCATGCGGGCGACGAGGCCGAGCGCGCCGCCGAAGCAGGCCGAATAGCCCATCGCGAAGAGCTGCTCGGGGTTCGTCCCCTCCCCGCCCGGGCCGCCGACGCTCTTGGGCAGGCTGAGCCCCAGATCCAGCTTGCCGTCGTCCGTCTTGACGCGCCCCTCGCGCCCGTTCGTCGCCGTCGCATCCGCCGTGTACAGAACCTTCATGCTTCGCTCCTTTCGATGCGGCTCCCTATTCGGCCGCGAGACCGCGGCTGCAATCGAAATCCGCGTGGATCCCGTGCTCCCGCGGAGCATCCGCCGCACCGCTCGAGCGCGCGGCAGGATGTCCGCAGACCGCGCACGCGCAAATCACCGCGTTTCAGCGATCTCGAGCGCTGGCATCGGTCCTGCTTGGGCCTTTCGCATGCTTCGACGGACCTCTGCCTGGGTCGCGCTCGCCCTGCTCTCCGCTTGTTCGGGGGGCGGGACGGGTGGCCTCCCCTCCCCGACCGCCGCGCCCTCGTCGCCGCCCGCGACCGTGGCGCCGACGCCCGCGACGACCGACATCGTCAGCCGCGTCGACGCCCTGCTCGAGGCCGAATGGAAGGCCGCGGGCGTATCACCCGCCAAACCCGCCACGGACGCCCAGTTCCTCCGCCGCGCCTGGCTCGATCTCGCGGGCACGTTGCCGCCGCCCGAGCTCGTCACCACGTTCCTCGCCGATCCCGCGCCGGACAAGCGCGCCCGGGCCGTCGACGCGCTCCTCGCGAGCCCTCATTTCGCCGAGCGCTGGGCCGCGTACTGGGAGGACATCCTCATCCGCGACGACGTGAAGGGAAACCTCGTCGACCGCGCCGCGTTCCGGGCCTGGCTTCATGCGCGGTTCGTCGAGAACGCGCCGTGGGATCGCGTCGTGCGCGAGATGGTCGCAGCGACCGGGAAAAGCAGCCCCGGCGGGCCCGCGCGCGAGCGCCGCATGGCCGCGCAGAACGACGACGCCGAGCCCGAGGCCGAGGGCGTGAACGGGGCGACGAACTGGGTCGTGCAGTACCGAGGCGGCGTCGAGGACCTGGCCGGCGCGACCGCGCGCACCTTCCTCGGCGTGCAGATCCAGTGCGCGCAATGCCACGACCACAAGACCGAGAACTGGACGACCACGGACTTCCGCCGCTTCGCCGCCTCCTTCGCGAGGACCCGCGTGAGGCCGGTCGAGGAGAAAGAAAAGGGCATGGCCCGCGCCTTCGAGGTCGACGACGGCAAGCGCGGCCGGGTCGGGAAAAAGGCGACGGACGAGGCGCGCGAGATCGCGACACTTGCACCGACCGCGCTCGACGGGACCGAGCTCGAAGGTGATGCGCCGCGGGCCGAGCTCGCCGCGTGGATCACCCGGGCGACGAACCCCTGGTTCAGCAAAGCGCTCGTGAACCGCGTGTGGGGGCTCTTCTTCGGGCGTGGGTTCGTCGAGCCGGTCGATGATCTGCGCCCCTCGAACCCGCCGCGCGCGCCGGCCGTGCTCGACGCGCTCGCGGCTGATTTCGCGACACATGGCCACGATCTGAAGCACCTTTTGCGGACGCTCTGCGCGACGCGCGCGTACGGCCTCGCGGGCGGCCCGCCCGCGGCGGAGGCGACCTGGGCGGCGTTTGCCCCGCGGCCGCTGCCGGCGCCGGTGCTGCTCGATGCGGTCCTCACGGCGACGAGGCTCGACCCGTGGCTCGAGGACACGCTCGGCGAGCGGGCCGACGCGCTGCGGGCGAAGATGCGCGAGCGCTTCCGGTTCGTGTTCGACGTGGACGAGGCAGGCGCGCGCGCGGAGTTCGACGGGACGATTCCGCAGGCGCTTTTGCTGCTGAATGGTCCGCTCGTCGGTTACGGGTCGAGCGCGCTCGCGGGCGCGACGCTCGCGGACGTGCTCGCGATGCAGGGCGGAGACGCGGCGAAGATCGAGGCGCTTTACCTGCGCACGCTCTCGCGCAGGCCCACGGCCGAGGAGATTTCGCGCTGGGTGCGGTTCCTCGACGAGGCCGCATCCGTCCCCGAGGAGCCCGTTGCGAAGACGAACGGTCAGGGGCCGCTCGGCAAGATCGGCAAGAAACGAGGCTGGGTCGCGAAGACGCCGCGGGACCGGGCCTACGAGGACCTCTTCTGGGCGCTGCTCGATTCGAGCGAGTTCGCCTTCCAGCACTGAGACCGGAGGACGCCATGGACACCCAGGACAAACGCATGACGATCGATCGACGGCGCCTGCTCCAGGCTGGTTTCGGAGGGCTCGGCGCATGGCTCGCGGGGCGATGGCTCGCGACGCCCGAGGCGAGCGCGGCCGAGGCAAAACCCCGCGCGGACGCTTGCATCGTGCTCTGGATGAACGGCGGGCCGAGCCACGTGGATACGTTCGACCCCAAACCAGGCACCAAGGAAGCGGGGCCGTTCCGCGCGATCAAGACGAGCGCGAAGGGCGTGTCGATCTGCGAGCACCTGCCGCGCGTCGCCGCCGAGGCGCACCGTCTCGCGATCCTGCGTGGCATGACGAGCCGCGAAGGTAGCCACGAGCGCGCCCGGCAGCTCGGTCATACCGGGCACATTCCCAATCCGACGGTCGATCACCCGGCCCTCGGCGCGTGGGTGAGCGCGCGGCGCGGCGATCCCAAAGCCGAGCTGCCTGCCTTCGTGAGCCTCGGCGGCCCGAGCGCGGGCGGCGGTTTTTTCGGGCGCGCCCATGGCCCGTTCGTGGTGCGCGAGCCGGGACGGCCGCCCGAAGACATGGCGTACGGGCCGGGCGTCTCGGCCACGCGCTTCGACCGTCGGCGCGCGGCCCTCGCGATGCTCGAGGACTCGTTCGAGAAAGAAACACGAAGCGCGGCGGTGACCGAGCGGCGCGCGGTGTTCGCACAGGCGGTCAGGATGATGCGCTCGCCGGCCGCGGCCGCGTTCGACGTGTCGAGCGAGCCCGCGGCCGTGCGCGAGGCGTACGGCGACACGGCCTTCGGGCGCGGTTGCCTCGCGGCGCGGCGGCTCGTCGAGGCGGGTGTTCCGTTCGTCGAGGTCTCGCTCGATGGTTGGGACACCCACGAAGACAACTTCGAGCGCACGAAGCGGCTGATGGGCGTGCTCGATCCGGCCATGAGCGCGCTGATCCGCGATCTCGCCGAGCGCAGGAAGCTCGATCGCACGCTCGTCGTGTGGATGGGCGAGTTCGGCCGGACGCCTCGCCTCAATGGTCGAGGCGGGCGGGATCACCACCCCGCCGCATGGAGCGCCGTGCTCGCGGGCGGCGGCATACGTGGCGGGCTCGCGCTCGGCGCGACGGACGCGCAAGGCGAGAAGGTCGTCGAGCGGCCGGTCGCCGTGGCGGATCTATTCGCGACGATCACCTCGGCGATGGGGCTCGATCCGCTGGAGACGGTCCCGTCGCCGGGCGGCCGGCCGATCACCCTGACCGACGGGGGACAAGTGGTGCGCGAAATCGTGCTGTAGGCGGCGATCGGGGTTTGTCCTCGGGGGGCGAACCTGTTAGGACACGGCCCCGATGGCTGACCTCTCGTCTCCGATGAAGCACGCCGCCGGCGTCGATGTCACCCAGGCGACCGCGCGCCAGCTCGAGGAACATCGCGCCGCGCTCACCGGGCATTGCTACCGCATGCTCGGGTCGGTCTCGGAGGCCGAGGACGCGGTGCAGGAGACGATGCTGCGCGCCTGGCGGAGTTTCTCCCAGTTCGACGGCCGTTCGTCGCTACGCACCTGGCTCTATCGCATCGCCACGAACGTCTGCCTCGACGCGCTCTCGGATCGCTCGCGCCGCATCCGCCCGATGGAGTGCGGCCCCGTCGGGACGGTCGACGACACCCTCACCACCCTGCCCGCTTCGAGCTGGATCGAGCCCATTCCCGACGCGCGCGTGCTGCCCGACGACGCGACCCCGGCCGAGCTCGTCTCGATGCGCCAGAGCATCCGCCTCGCGTTCGTGGCCGCGGTCCAGCACCTCCCGCCGAAGCAGCGCGCGATCCTGCTCCTCACCGAGGTCCTCGGCTGGGCGGCCGCGGAGGTCGCCGAGAGCCTCGGCACCTCGGTCGCCGCGGTGAACAGCGCCCTGCAGCGCGCCCGCGCCACGCTCTCGACGCGTGACCTCACCGAGGAGCGCGCGCCGCTCGCGGACGTCCAGACGACCTTGCTCAACCGCTACGTCGATGCGTTCGAGCGGTACGACATGGACGCCTTCGCCGCGTTGCTCCACGAGGACGCGACGCTCTCGATGCCGCCGTACTCGCTCTGGCTGAAGGGGCACGGCTCCATCCTCGCCTGGCTCGTCGGTCGCGGCGCGGGGTGTCGCGGCTCGCGGCTCGTGCCGACGGCCGCGTGCGGCTCGCCGGCCTTCGGGCAGTACCGGCCCCCACACGCGCCGGGCGAGAAGTACAAGCCGTGGGCGCTCATCGTGCTGGAACTGCGTGACGATCGGATCGTCGCGATGAACTCCTTCCTCGACACGGCGGCGCTTTTCCCGCGGTTCGGCCTGCCGATGGAGCTCGAGCCGTAGCCTGGTCTGCCGAGCCCGAAACTTTTTTTCTTCGGACCCGATGAGTTTGGACCGTCCACGGGGTCCATACGACGAACCTACCGGCACGGAGGCGCACATGACCACGACCCGTTCTCGCATGCTTTTCGTCAACCTCGCCGTCAAAGACCTCAAGCGCTCGATCGACTTCTTCACGAAGCTCGGCTTCACGTTCAACCCGCAATTCACCGACGAAACCGCGACGTGTATGATCGTGAGCGAACAAGCGTTCGTCATGCTCCTCACCGAGCCGAAGTTCAAGCAGTTCACGACGAAGCCGATCTGCGACACGCGCACGTCCACCGAGGGCTTGTATTGCCTCTCGTGCGAGAGCCGCGAAGAGGTGGATCGGCTGGTGAAGACCGCGGTGGAGAATGGCGGGTCGCACGCGATGCCGGCGCAGGATCACGGCTTCATGTACGGCTGGAGCTTCTACGACGTCGACGGCCACCACTGGGAGGTCATGTGGATGGATCCGGCCGCGCTTCAGAAGTGAAGGCCGCCGTGTAACGCCCGGTCCATCCGGGGGCCGCTGCGCTGGGGCGTTGCCCCAGGCCCCACCAGGGGCTATCCGCCCCTGGACCCGGACCAGCCAGGGGCTGGACCCAGGGTCGATGAACTGCGCGATGCGCAGTTCATCGAACAGATCCGAGGCAAGACCAGCTACGATCCTGCCCATCAAGACAGCCGCGCGGACGTTTCGGCCGGCAACGCGGTCCAACCGGCCCGTTGGAAGAACTGCGCGGAGCGCAGTTCTTCCCCCCCGAGTCCAGGGCTTGCCCTGGTCCGGGTCGAGGGGCGGATAGCCCCCGCGGGGTCCGGGGCAGCGCCCCGGCGCGGCGGCCCCAACAAGAGACCAATGCCCTAAGGGCAGACGCCGTCCACACCCGTGCAGAAATACGTCATCTTGGCGGCCTCCGCGGGGCTGCAATCGCCGTCGTCGATCAAGTTGAAGAGCTGGAGCCCCGCCTGCTCGCAGGCCTCGTAGGCCGCTTGCTTCAGCAGGTCGCGCGGCTGGCAGGTGACGCCGTCGCCGAGGGATCCGCTCGCGCAGATGGGCGGAGGCGGCGGCGGCGGCGGATCGACCGGCGGGGGCAGCGGGCAACACTCGTAGTGCGCTTGGGTCGTCATCCAGCCGCAATCGCCGCCCTGGTAATCGAATGCCGTGAGCCCGAGGCCGTCCTCTTGGCAGATTGCATAGGCCAGATCCTTCAAGAGCCCTGGATCCTCGCAGGCCGCGCTCTCCACGATGCCTTGCGTGCATGCGGGCGGCAGCGGCGGCTCGACCGGCGGCGGCGGATCGACCGGCGGCGGCAGCTCATTGCCTTCGCTCACCTCCCCCTCCCCGCTCCCGTTGTTCTTCCCGTCTCCTTCGAGCGCGCCCTGCTGCGCCGACGCCTCCCCGCTCCCGTCGCGCACATTGGCCGTGCAGGCGACGAATCCCGAAGCAAGAAGGGCGAGCACGAGCGACCGCAATCCATTCGACCAACGCATGGGTACCTCCACGCGCCCCGGTGCGGGGCGCCGTCGTAGCATCTGTTTTCCTTCAATCGCGAGGCTGCCTCGCGTTTCCTCTTTTTTGCGTCAAGGCCCGCAGCACGTGAAACCGACCTTCGTGGCCTGACCGACCGGACAATCCCCCGAGGCCTGCAGGTCGGCGAGGTTGAGCCCGAGCTCGCTGCAAGCCGCGTAGGCCTTTTCCTTGAGGATGGACCCATCGATGCAGGTCACGCCGTCGCCGAGCGACCCGCTTTGACAGACGGGTGGCGGCGGCGGCGGCGGATCGACGATCGGCGGGCAACACGTGTAACTCGCTTGCCGCGTCATCCACCCGCAATCACCGGTCGTGTACTGGAAATCCACCATCTGCTGGCCCGCGAGCTGGCAGGCTTGGAAGGCCATGTCCTTGAGCAAGGCCGGATCCTGGCACGTGACGCCGTCGCCCACGGTATCGGTCATGCAGACGTCGGGCTCGGGATCGGGCTCCATGCATTCGTACTCGGCGCTCCGGAAGAGGCCGTCGCCGCACGGATCGAGGTAGGTGATCTCGGCGAGGACGAGGCCATTTTCGTCGCAATCGAGCTCGGCGCATTGCTTCCAGGTCTCGGGCGTCGCGCACGAGGACGTCTCCGGCGGAGGCGGATCGACGGGATCGGGGGACTTCGGCGTGCTCGTGTTCGGGCCGCTGACGCCGCCGGTCGCGCCGTGGACGGGCGCGCGGGATTCGCCGGGGAAGGTTTGCCTCGGCGACCAGAAGACGAGTCCGCCTTCGTCGTCCGCGTCCCCGGTTCCGCCGGGCGTCATCAGGCGAGAACGAGGCCCCGAGGGCGCCTGGTTTTTTGGGCTCCGCAGAGCACGATCGCTCGGCCGCTCGGGTGCCGATTCGAACGGGAACGACGTATCCGGCGCGCGCCACGAAGGGGACAGCGCGGGCGGCGGGGAATCCGGCGCGCGGGGCTCGGGGGGACGGGGTGGATCGAAGGAGCGCGGGTTCGTCTCCGGCGCGCGCTCGGAGGCCGGGGCCGCGTCCGGATCGGCCGCGAATTCGGTTTGTTTGGGGAGCACGAGCCCGGTGCGCGCGCGCGGCATGTCGTCATCGAGCGAAAGGAAAAGCACGGCCGCGCAGACCATCACGAGGGCCAGCGGACGCCCGAGCCCTCGGAAGGACGGGATCCACGAGGCGCGCGGCGGCTCCGCGGCGAGGCCTCGCAAGCGCGCGCCGAGCCGCGCCGCGAGCGCGGGATCCGGCGCGGCCTGGGCATATAGCTCGTCGGCGGCGCGCAGCCGCGCGAGCAGATCGTTCGGCGCGGGCGTGGTCACGGAAACCCCCCCCAGCCGTCCTTCTTCAGCCTCTCGACGGCGCGCTGGATCAATTTGCAGACATATCCCTTGGAATGACCGAGGATCTGGCCGATCTCCTCCTGCTCCTTGCCGTCGAGCCAGTACATCGAGAATGCGACTTGCTCCTTGACGGGCAGCGCCGAGATCGCCTCGATCGCGCGGCGCAGGTCGTCGCGGGCCATCACCAGCGTGTCGGGCTGCTGCGGCTCGGGCTGGTGTTCGCCGAGGAGCCAGCGGATCGGCGCGAGCGAGCGGAATCGCTCCCGCCGCAGGCGGCTCATGCAGCGGTTCGTGGTGGCGCGATAAAGCCAGCCCGCGAGATCGTCGTGGTCGTGGAGCGCCGAAAGCGCCTTCATCAGATCGATGAAGACCTCCTGGGTGATGTCCTCGGCCCAGGCGACGTTCCCCTTGCCGTAGCGCAGCGCGAGCCGATACACGAGCCCGTGGTGCTCGCGGTAGAGAGCCTCGACCGCGCTCGGCGTGGCCGTCCGGGGCAGCTCCGCGGCGCGAGATGGGGAGGCCTCGGCCGGGGGCGGACGCTCCGGAGCGAGCCTCTTTCGCGCGAGGGGCGCGAGGAGGTCGGCGACGTCCGGGGGGGCGAGGTTTGGGCTCGGCACGAAGGGAGAACCTTTGCTCCCATCATGCGCGAGGGCCCCGCCGGTTTCCTCGGGGGTACGTTTTTTTGGGGGGGCGGGCGGATCAGCGGATCTCGAGCCGCCGGGCGGCGCGGAGCCCGACCTCGCGCGTGATCTCCGTCAGGGGCGCGAGCGCGGCGAGGGCCTTCGCCGTGAGCTCGGGCCCGGCGAGATCGGGGCGGCCCGTGCGGTAGGGCGGCTCCGGGGCGTATTCCATCTGGAGCTCGACTTCCCGGCCAATGTCGTCGCCGACGAGCCGACCGACCAGGCGCAGCGCGAGGTCGAAGCTGCCCGAGACCGGGCCCGAGGTGATACGATTGCCGTGCTCGACCACGTTCGCCTTCGTCGGCGTCGCGCCGTAATACGCGAGCTGGTCGTGCATGTGGAAGTTCGTCGTGGCGCGATACCCTTTGAGCAGGCCCGCGGCGCCGAGCACGAGGGCGCCGGCGCAGACGCCGGACACCCATTTCGCGCGGCCCCCGTACTCCGCCACGAACGCGAGCACCTCGGGATCCTCCATCACGTTCGGCGGAATGGCGCCGATGTGGAGGAGGTCGAGGTTTTTCGGGCACTCCGCGAACGTGGTATTGGCCCGGGTCGTGAAGCACGGGACCCCTTCGAATTCGTCCTTATTTTTCCAGACGAGGTAAAGCTCCGTGTTCGGTAGGGTGCCGAAGACCGTCTGGATGCCGATCACGTCGGGCATGAAATATCCTGGGCACACGAAGATTCCCACGTGGAGCTTCTGCTCGATGGGGCGGCTCGTGGGGACCTTGAAGGGGTCGCTCGGTCGAAGGCTCATGGACAGGTCCTTTCGCGCGCGGGAGGTCATGCGCCGCCGAGGCGCTCGCGCTGCGTGAGCGTCACTATGGGCCCGCGCGGAGGTGCCAGAAGGACAACGGACAGGCATTTCCTGCCACGTCACGGGCAGGCGATCGTGGATCACGATGGCAGGAAATGCAGGTTCCTTGGCTTCGAAGACAAGCCCGTCTCGGCTAGGATCGGTCGCGTGCAGCGACGTCCCCCCACGAAGAAGAATGCCCCACGCACCGCCCCCGGCAAGCCGCAAAACCCGGCGCCGCGCAAGATCGTCCTCGTGATCTACGACGGGGCCAGCACCATCGATTTCGTGGGTCCGTTCGACGTGTTCGCGTTCGCGTCCGGCGTGGCCAAGGAAAAATATCCCGGCGCGCCTCCGGCGTACGTGGTCGAGCTGGCCTCGGCTTGCGGCGGGGCCGTGCGGAGCGGGTCCGGCATGCAGATCGTGCCGCACCATGCGCTCACGGATCTGCCCCGGGACCTCGACACGGTGCTCGTCTCGGGAGGCGATTACCATCGCGCAGCAGCCGACCCCCGGCTGATCGGCTGGCTCTGCGCGCGCACGCCCGAGGTGCGGCGCATGGGATCCATTTGCAGCGGCACGTTCATCCTCGCAGCCGCAGGGCTCCTGCGCGGCCACCGGGCAACCACGCACTGGGCAGGCGCGGCCCTGCTCGCGCGCCAGTATCCCGATGTCGAGGTCGAGCCCGACGCAATCTTCATCCGATCCGGAAAGATGTACACCTCCGCGGGCGGCTCCGCAGGAATGGATCTCGCCCTCGCGCTCGTCGAAGAGGATCTCGGCTACGACGTAGCACTCACGGTGGCGCGGGCGCTCGTGTTATTCCTGAAGCGGCCAGGAGGGCAATCGCAGTTCAGCCGTCCATTGCTCGCACAGACATCCGCCGCAGGGCCGCTGCAGGGCCTCGTCGAGTGGATCGTGCGCCACCTCGACGCAGATCTCCGGGTCGAGGTGCTCGCCAAGAAAGCCGGCATGAGCGCCCGCAACTTCGCACGGGCCTTCACGCAATCGATGCAGACGACACCAGCAAAATTCGTGGAAGCCGCGCGCCTCGAAGAGGCAAGGTCATGTCTCGAAGGCGGACGCGCATCCCTCAAGCAGATCGCGCGAAAATGCGGATTCGGAACAGACGAACGGATGCGGCGAGCCTTCCAGCGCAACCTCCGCGTCACGCCAGAGGCCTATCGCCGGCGATTCGCACGTTCGTGAGAATTGGAGCCGTTTCGCTGGGGCGTTGCCCCAGGCCCCACCGGGGCTATCCGCCCCTGGACCCGGACCAGCGCAAGCGCTGGACCGTTTGTCGATGAACTGCGCTTCGCGCAGTTCATCGAACAGGCCGAGTCGAGACCACCGAGCCCCCTGCCAACCAAGACAGCAGCGCTGCCCTTTCGACTGGCAACGCGGTGCAACCGGCCCGTTGGAAGAACTGCGCATCGCGCAGTTCTTCCACCCCGAGTCCAGCGCTTGCGCTGGTCCGGGTCCAGGGGTGGACAACCCCGGGGTTTGGGGCGTAGCTCGGCTTGCCGAGCGTAGCCCCATCGTTAACCAGACGGGGTCCGGGGTGAAACCCCGGCGCTACGCTGACGAACGGCCATACCGCTTGAGCTTTCGATAAAGCGTCGACACCCCGATCCCGAGCTCCGCGGCTGTCCTCGTTTGGTTCCCGCCGTTCCGCGAGAGCACCGCCAGGATGTAGGCTTGCTCGACATCGGCCAGGGGCCGCACCTCTGGACCCACCACGGGCGCTGGCAGCGCGATACGCACCTCTTCCGGCAGGTCCTCGACTTCGATCTGCGGCCCCTGCGCCAGTGCGGCTGCGCGCTCCATTGCGTTTTGGAGCTCCCGCACGTTGCCCGGGAACGGGTAGCGGAGAAGCTGATCTGCTGCCCGCACCCCGAGCCGCAGCGCCGGCCGCTTCATTCGCTGGGCGGCTTCTGTGAGCAGCGCCCGCGCGAGCGGCAGGATGTCCTCGGGCCGCTCCCGCAGCGGCGGCACGCGGATCTTCACGACCTTCAGCCGGTACAACAGATCCTGCCGGAAACGGCCCGCGCTCGCCTCTCCGCAGAGATCACGGTTCGTCGCGGACACGATTCGCACGTCGATGGGCCGGCTCCGGTTCTCGCCGACCCTCCGCACCGTCCGCTCCTGCAGCACGCGCAGGAGCTTCACCTGCATCGACGCGGGCAGCTCGCCGATCTCGTCGAGGAAAAACGTACCCCCCGCCGCGGCCTCGAACAGACCGATGCGATCGTGCGTCGCCCCCGTGAATGCGCCCCGCGCGTGGCCGAAGAGCTCGCTCTCCAGGAGCGCCTCGGGGATCGCGCCGCAGTTGATGGCCAGAAACGGCCCCGCCGCGCGCGCCGAGGCCTCGTGGACCAGCCGCGCCACGCGCTCCTTGCCCACGCCGCTCTCGCCCGTCACGAGCACGCTGGAGTCCACCTTCGCCGCCCGCCGCGCGAGGTCGAGCACGCCCCGCATTGCCGCGCTCCCGGCCACGACGCCCGAGGGCTCGTCCCGCTCGCCCGCGGCCTCGCCGAGCGCCCGTTCCCGTGCCCGGAGCTTGCGTTTGGCACTCTCGAGCGCCTCGCCCACCTGGCGCAGCGTCGCGTCGAGCCCTCCCGGCGCGAAAAATGGCCGGTGCGGATCGAGCTCCCGCCCCCATGCCTCCGCGGTCTTCCCGACGAACTGGCAGGCCGCGTCGCCTTTCCCGGCGCAGCGATGCTCGAGCACGTACACCTCTCGCCCCTCGGTGCGCGTGAGATAGCCGCTCGCGAAGCCCGCAAGCGTCCAGCAGACGGGCTCGCTCGCGCGGCCGAGGTGGAGCAGGTGTTGCTCCGCCTCGTACGAAGCGTCGACGCGCGCGCCGCCCGGCGAGAGCGGCCCCTCGCCCGGCGCGAGCGAGAAAAACCCCTGCAGCACGTGAATGCGCCCGCCGGCGTCGCGCCAATCTTCGGCGTGATCCCAGGCGAACTGCGCGCGCATGGCCTCGGCCATCCGGAAGCCGTGGGCGAAGCCGAAGCGCGTCAGGATCGTCCGCGCCGCGGCCCGGCCGAAGGTCGCGCAGAGCTCCACGCGGAGCAGGCCCATGGCGACGGCGTCGAGCAGCAAGGCCCGCTCGCCCGCGAATCGGATGGCGCCGCGGCGCGCGTCGAGGTCCAAGAGCTCCGCAATGTCGAGATCCTCTACACGCATGGTCCATCCCCATCCCGGTCAATCTGACCGGAGCCTAGGTCGTTTCGACCGATCGGGGGAAGCCCGGAGCGCCGCGCGCCCTCGGTTTTCGCGGGATTCGAGGCTGGCGCGGAGCGTGCTCGAACGGCAGCGTGGTCCGCGGGCGCGGACCGGGGAGCCACACCGTGATGGAAGAACGTTTTGATGTCCTCTCGCCCTCGTTCCGGGCGGATCCGTTTCCTCGTTATACCGCGATGCGGCGCTCCTCCCCCGTGTGCCAGGTCGATCCCGGCGACATGTGGGCGGTGAGCCGCTGGGAGGATGTCCTCTTCGTGCTGAAGAATCCGGGCATCTTCTCCTCGCAGGGCTTCAAGGCGGCCTGGGAGCCGCCGTGGATCGGGTACAACCCGCTCGCGCATTCGCTGGTCGCGCTCGATCCGCCGGCGCACACGCGGCTCCGCAGCCTCGTCACCCGGGCGTTCGGGGCGGGCACGGCGAGCCGCCTCGCGCCGAAGGTCGAGCGCCTCGCGGAGGAGCTCGCTTCGAAGCTCGTGGGCGAGATCGATTTCGTCGACGTATTCGCGACCCCGCTGCCGGCCTTCGTGATTGGCGAGATCCTCGGCGTCGATCCCGCGCTGCACAAGCATTTCAAGCGATGGGCCGACGACATCCTCTCGGTCGCGTTCGAGCCCCGGAGCGACGAGCACGCCGCGCAGGTGCGGACGACGATCGCCGAGCTTTCTCGCTATCTGCGGGAGGTCGTGGACGCGCGGAGGCGCGAGCCGGCAGACGATACGGTGAGTGATCTGCTCCGCGCCGAGGTGGACGGCCAATCCCTCACGGAGCAGGAGATCGTCGATTTCCTGGTCGTGCTCCTGCTCGGGGGCCTGGAGACCACGACGCACCTGCTCGGCAACACGATGATCCTCCTCTCCGAGCAGCTGGCGCTCTGGGACAGGCTCCGCCAAGAGCCCGCGCTCGCCGCGCCGTTCGTCGATGAAATGCTCCGGTACGACGGGCCGAGCCACTCGATCCCGCGCATCACCACCGAGGAGGTCACGCTCTCGGGCGTGACGATTCCGCCGGGATCGCTGGTGCTCGCGCTCCTGGCCTCGGCCAACCGGGACGAGCGTCGATATACGGATCCGGACCGGTTCGACATCGACCGCGGCTCGCAAGGCGGGTTGCAGTTCGGACACGGCGTCCATTTCTGCATCGGCGCGCTCCTCGCGCGCATGGAGGCGCGGGTCGCTCTGGAGGTCCTCACGCGGCGGTTTCGCGGGGTAGAGCTCGGCGCGGGCGAGATCCGGTACAACCAGATGCTCACGGTGCGCGGGCCCATTTCGCTTTCGCTCCGGTTCTCCTGCTGAGCATTGGTCTCAGGTCGAAGCCGCTGCGCTGGGGCGTTGCCCCAGGCCCCACCGGGGCTATCCGCCCCTGGACCCGGACCAGCGCAAGCGCTGGACCCAGGGTCGATGAACTGCGCGATGCGCAGTTCATCGACCAAGCCGAGTCAAGACTGGCGACGACCCTGCCCATCAAGACAGCCGCGCTGTCCTTTCGACTGGCAAGGCTCTCTCACCGGCCCGTTGGAAGAACTGCGCGGAGCGCAGTTCTTCCACCCCGAGTCCAGCGCTTGCGCTGGTTCGGGTCGAGGGGCGAACAGCCCCCGCGGGGTCCGGGGCAGCGCCCCGGCGCTACGCTGTGACAGCACCCTCTGAGTTCGGACGGCGCCCGGGAACGTTTTTTGAAATGGTCTCCCGTCATGACCGCGCAAGCCCCGTCCGCCGTGACCGCCGCGATCCCCTTCCCGCTCGAACGTTCGGCCGAGATCGGCTGGGCGGACGCGCTCCTGCTCCGGCTCGTCTCCACCACGATTCGCCGCTACAACGAATCCGCGGGCGACGCGGGCCCCGCCGCGACGGGCGCGACGGAAGCGGGGTGCGGCAAGTCGATCCTTCGGGGAGGCGCGACGTTCTCCGCGCTCGCTGGCGGCTGCGTCGGCCTCGTCTCCACGGGCGGCGCCTTGTTCACCGCCGGCACGCAAGGCATCGGCGCGCTCGTCGCCGTCCCGGCGGCCGCGCTCAGCGCCGCGCTCGACGCCGCGCTGCGCCTCGTGACGCATACGTACACGGCCTGCCGCCTCGCGGGTTGCGTCGGCCTGCGCTTCGATGCGGACGACCCGGCCGACGTGTGGGCGCTCTTCAAGCTCGTGCAGGGCGCCGAGCAAGCGCCGGAAGAGCAGGAGCGCCCGGGCGCTGACCTCGCGCGCCTCGCCCGCACCGACGTCGAAGGCGCCGCGCAGGGCCTCGCCGCGCGCCTCTTTGGCGAGAGCCTCGTCCGCGGCCTCGTGCCGTTCGTCGGCATCGTCGCCTCGTCCGTCGCGAATTACCAGGCCACGCGCACGCTCGGCCGGACCGTGCTCCGGTACGTGCGTTATCGTGCCGCCTTCGACCGCGTCCTCTCGGACGAACGCCTCGTGCCCGCGAAAGATCGGCTCTTCGAGGGCCTGTGGTTCCTCTTCGAAGCCGATGGTCGGCTCCGGCCGGAAGAGACGGCGCTCCTTTTCACGCTCCTGCGCGGCTGCGACCCCGAATCGTCGATCGGCCTCGACGAGCGCCTCGCAGATCCGATCGGCTGGTACACGCGGCTCGGCGAGATACCGCCCTCGGCGCGGGCTCCCTTTTATCATGCGCTCGAAATCGGCGCGTCGGTGGACGAGCGCGCCTCGATTCGGGAGCGCAAGCTCCTCGCGCACGCGGCCGAGGCGCTCGGCGTCCGGTTCGACGAGGCCCGCCTCGAACGGATGATCCACGAGATGCACGAGCGCGGGCTGCTCTCGTCCGAGCTCTCTCCGGAAGGGCTCGTGCAAATGGAGGAGCTCGGGCGGAAGGCGGCTTAGGGGGATTCTCCGAGAAGGTCGATCGCCATCTCGACGTGCGTGTCGAGCAGCCCCGTGTCCGACTCCGTCTTCACGTGGTAGGCGGCGAGCAGCTCGAGCTCGAGATCGTCGAGGGCCACGAAACTCTCGGGCCGCTCGGGGCAGGCGTCGAGCCATTGCATGATTTCCATGCACCGCGTCTGGCCAGGGTTCGGGTCGGGCACGCGCATCGTCCTCGGGTGCAGGATGGGCGTGTGATCGAGGACCTCGCCCACGAACCCCTCGGCGGCGAGCAGCTTCCGCAGCGCGTCGACCGGCGTCCATTCTCGCCAGCTCGAGCTGACCACCACCCGCGCGCCGGTCCGCTTCACGATGGCATTGAGCCGCTCGACGGCCGGCGGGCTGAATTGCTTCCGCGCATCACGGTCCTCGTTGAGGAGCATGAGGTAGTGGTTCAGCACGCCGTCGAAGTCCAGGAACACGATCTTCATGGCGGATCGAGGACACCATGAGGCCGCGCCGCTCGTCAAGGCAACACGAGCCGTCGAGGGGCGTCAACTATACATGGAGATGACGCGCAGCTCGTCATCCGCTCCGTACACGCGCAGGTCCCGGAACGCCGCCGCGCGGACTTCGCCCAGGTATTTGCTCACGGACGCGACGAAGGTCACGGCGGCGCGCACCTCCGGCGCGGCCGATTCGATCTCGAATCGGGCTTTTCCGTGCGTGCGGTCGATCGGCTCGGTCACGATTTCGCCTTCCTGAAGGAGGTCGAGCGTGAAGTCGTCGTGGCCACGCGCGCGGAGCGCTTCCACGGGAAAAGGCCGCCGCCCGTCACCGAAGAGCGCGGCGTCGCGGCTCCCGATGTCACATCGCAGGACGAGAAGCATCTCGTCCCAGAGGTCGACCATCAGATCGGGATACGGGATCCAGGAGATCCTCCGCTCGTTCTCCTCGAAATCGTAGTCCGGGCCGAGGTCCCGGAAGAACGCCGACCGGGCGTGGCTCTCGGGAGGGCCCGGCTTGAACGGGAAGATGGCCGAGGGGCCAAAGAAGAGCCGCGCGCAGCGGGATCGGCCGCGAAGCCAGGTGAACTCACCGAGGGGCTCGGACCGGTAAGGCGAACACGGAAACCCCTCGGGCACGGTCCAGTCGCCGGAGCGGCGGGTCTCGACGTGGAAGTAATAATCGAGGCTCATCGCGTCATTCGGTGAACGGGAGGATCACGATGGCGCGGCCGTCCGGGGGAGCAAACTGCATCGGCTCGAGCACACGGACGACGCAATACACGAGCTCGGACCTCGCGGGACTCAATGCAGAGAACCCGATCGGGCCGGCAAGCTCGACGTGCCCGTCGCGGTCGATATGGAGCTTGATCTCGAGCTTCCCAATCTTGCGGTCAGGGGCGCGCTCTTTCTCTTTCAGGTAGCAACCGTGGACGGCGGGCCTGACCTCCTGCAACATGGCCATGAGCGCCTCCCCCCACGCCGGCGATTGGTCGCGGGAACCGTCGTCCTTGCAGCGCGCCTTCGCGCTCCGATAGACGAGCTCGCGCTGGCGCCCCGCGACGTCCGCCGCGCGATCGAACGGGGCGAGGTCGGGCTCGCCCTTGTGCGCGAGCCCGAAGATGTGCGCCGTCGTGAGCAGCAGATAGGCCGTCGCGAGCCTGAACTCGTTCGCCTCGGTCGCGAGCACGGGGTCGGTGAGCGAGTCGCTGAGCCGCTCGCTGTCGTCGCAGGATCGCTCGAGCCGATGCATCAGCTCCTCGACGCGCGGCATGGGCGTCGTCGAGCGAATCTCGGCGGCGGGCACGTCGCGCATTTCGGCGTCGAGCACCTCCCCGAGGCGCGCGCATTCCGCGGTTCGTTCCGCCGCGACCGCCGCCGAGGGAGCCGGCTGCGCCGCCGGGGCCGGGGGAATCGGCGGCGAGCCACAGGCCGAGAGCAGGCTCGCGGCGAGCGCCGCGGTCGCGAGCGCGTGGGCGGGGCGAAACATGCGGAGAGGCTACCACCGCTCGAGCGCTCCCAGCGCGGCGCCTCCGCTTTCATGGGCCCACGGCTCCGTGAAATCGTCTCCGCCCCCTGCCCTCCCGACCCACACCGGCGAGGACTCGCCTCGCCGCTCACCTGTCCCGGCCTCCCAGCGTCCACCTCACGCCGCCGTGACCCGCCGTCCGCGCTCTCCCAGGCGCGTTTCACCACGCTGTGGGGCCGTCGCGCCGGGGCGCTGCCCCGGACCCCGCGGGGGCTATCCGCCCCTCGACCCGGACCAGGCACGGCCTGGACCGAGGGTGGAAGAACTGCGCGATGCGCAGTTCTTCCAACGGGCCGGTGGCAAGACCGCGAAGGAGCGTTGCCCGCTGGCGACGTCATGGGTCGAGACGTCAGCGGCGCTGCTCCGTCACAAGTACGGTTCCTTGCCTGCGCGCAGGTCGCGGAGCACATCCAAGACCATGAAGGTGTCCCCCGAAGCGACCATTTCCTCCATGATCGCGCGTCCCTGCACATCTCCGACCCGCGCAAGGGCACAGACGGCTACATCGCGGTCGGAGGGGTTGTGAAGCTGTCGTCGTCGCCTCTCGTACCAGGCCGCGAGCGCAGGCGCGCGGATGTCGCCGATACGCGTGAGCGCCAGCGCGACCACGTCGCTCACGTACAGACTCCACCACATGTCCTCGATGAGCTCGTCGTCGTCGAGCGCCTCGACCAGCGCGTCGACGGACGCAGGGGATGCCGTGCGGCACAAGGCCACCGCGGCCATGTAACGCGTGAGCGGCTTGCCCGTGAGGAGCAACGAGCATGTGTGTTCGACATCGACCGGATCCAGGTCCGGGCTCAGAGCGCGCGCGGCACTCGCGCGAACCAGCGGCTTGTAGCTGCTGCCTCGCACGACGCCACGCACCACGGCGAGCCCCGGTTCTCCGCGCGAGAGGAGCGCGCGGCAAAACGCCCTCGCGCCCATGGTGCTCTCCTTCAAGATCGGATCCGTGCGAAGCGCCTCGGCGCACGCTTCGAGTTCATCGGCGCGCGGATCGACCTCGATCATAAGTACGTTTCCTCGCCGGCGCGCAGGGCGTCGAGCACATCCGAGGCCATGTCAGAGTCCCCCGAAGCGACCATTTCCTCCAGAATCGCGCGTCCCTGCGCATCTCCGACCCGCGCAAGGGCACAGACGGCAACAGCGCGGTAGGAGGGGTCGTGAAGCTGTCGTCGTCGCCTCTCGTACCAGGCCGCGAGCGCTGGCGCGCGGATGTCGCCGATACGCGTGAGCGCCAGCGCGACCACGTCGCTCACGTACAGAGCCCACCACATGTCCTCGATGAACTCGTCGTCGTCGAGCGCCTCGACCAGCGCGTCGACGGACGCAGGGGATGCCGTGCGGCACAAGGCCACCGCGGCCATGTAGCGCGTGACCGCCTTCCCCGAGAGGAGCAGCGAGCATGTATGTTCGACATCGACCGGATCCAGGTCCGGGCTCAGGGCGCGCGCGGCACCCGCGCGAACCAGCGGCTTGTAGCTGCTGCCTCGCACGACGCCACGCACCACGGCGAGCCCCGGCTCTCCGCGCGAGAGGAGCGTGCAGCAAAACCTCTTCGCCTCCCAACCCTTCTCGTTCAAGAACGGATCCGTGCGAAGAGCCTCGGCGCACGCTTCGAGATCATCGGTGAGCGGGTCGACCTTGATCATAAGTACGATTCTTTTCCGTCACGCAAAGCTTCGAGCACAACCTCTGCCATGTATTCACCTCTCGCCGCGGCGCGCTCCTCCAGAATCGCGCGTCCTTGCGCATCTCCGACCCGCGCAAGGGCACAGACGGCCACGACGCCCTCAAGGGAGGGGTCGTGAAGCTGTCGTCGTCGCCTCTCGTACCAGGCCGCGAGCGCAGGCGCGCGGATGTCGCCGATACGCGTGAGCGCCAGCGCGGCCACGTCGCTCACGTGCACACCCCAATCAAAGTCCCAGATGAGCTCGTCGTCGTCGAGCGCCTCGACCAGCGCGTCGACGGACGCAGGGGATGCCGTGCGGCACAAGGCCACCGCGGCCATGTAGCGCGTGACCGCCTTCCCCGAGAGGAGCAGCGAGCATGTATGTTCGACATCGACCGGATCCAGGTCCGGGCTCAGGGCGCGCGCGGCACCCGCGCGAACCGGCGGCTTGTAGCTGCTGCCTCGCACGACGCCACGCACCACGGCGAGCCCCGGTTCTCCGCGCGAGAGGAGCTTGCGGCAAAACCTCTTCGCGTCCGGGGGGTGCTCCTTCAAGTCCGGATCCGTGCGAAGAGCCTCGGCGCACGCTTCGAGATCATCGGTGAGCGGATCGACCATGTGTCCCACGCTATTCGCCCCAGAGCGCCCTGCATTCGCTCATGATGGCCTCGTCCACGGGCACGTTCGGCACGTCCGGGAGCTCCTTGGCGGGCGAGGATGCGAAATCGAACACGTCCCATGGCGCGAGCGCGTTGGCGTCGCGATGGCTGAGCGCCGGGATCTGGAAGCGAGCCTCGATGAAACGAACGACCGAGGTGTGATCGTACACGTCGTGGCTCACGTAGCCCTTCTTCGCGTAGGGCGAGACGACGAAGAACGGGACACGGACGCCGTATGATTCGAAGATGGCGCGATCGGTCTCGTCGAGCGCGCGATCATCGGGAGCGCAGGCCTTCGGCGGCGGCACGTGGTCGTAAAGCCCGCCGTGCTCGTCGTAATTGATGAACATCGCCGAGCGGCTCCAGTGCGGGCTCGCCACGAGCGCGGCGATCGCGTTGGCGAGCCAGTTCTGCCCGAGCGTCGACGGCGTCGGGGGGTGCTCGTCGGTGTGGTCCATCTGCCCCTTGCTCGTGCCGTCGGGATCGATGAACGCGACCTGAGGCAGCTTGCCCTCCGCAGCGTCGGTGAAGAACTGGCTCATCGGCACGAAGCGGTTCTCCTCCTGCTGGAGTTCGATGAACCGCTCGATGAACATGCCGAAGGTGGGCGTGTTCTCGTAATAGAAGCGCCACGAGATCTGTCGCTTGTTCAGGTAATCGATGAGCGTCGCCTCCACGCCTTGCGGAAAATCGTTCGACTTCAACCCGAACGAGCTCGCGGCATGCATGAACATGCGGTTGGGCCAGGTCGCCGTGGGCGCCGACGCGAAGTACCGATCGCCAATCGCGAAGTTTTTCGCGAGCCAGTACACGAGAGGCAGATCGGGCTCGGTGTAATAGCCCATCGCGCGTCTCCCGAGCAGCATGCTGAGGTCGCCGTTCATGGGGAGCTCGTGCTGGCCCTCGTTCGAGGTGACGAAGCCGGTCATCGCGCCGCCGGCGATCTGCTGCTTGATGGCGCCCCAGCTATGCGCGGTGTCGACGAAGCAGTGCTCCGTGAGCGGGAACGGCGCGATCGGGTTGCCCTCCGGATCGAGGTTGGTGAAGCCGTCGGGCGCGACATCGGCGTCGATCCCGATGTCGCCGATCTTCTGGAGATAGTGATCGAACGAGCGGTTTTCCATCATCGCGACGACGATGTGATCGATCGGGATCTCCGCGCCGACGGGGTGGCTCTCACCTTGCGTCTCCGCCGGCAGCGCGCCGGCGCGGTAAGCGCAGCTCTCACGCGCCGTGGCGGCTTCCTGATCCGCAGGCTCGACGACGTCGCGATTCCACTCGGGCGGGCCAGGTAGCTCCGGGGCAGGCGGTGTCGGCGGCGAGGACGAGGTGGTGCACGCAGGAATGCACGCTGCGAGCGCCACGGCGAAGAGCGGAAGGGGGATGCGCATGAGGCGCAGTATTCCCCGTTCGCGGGAATAGGTCCATAGAGCAGGGGCCGAGGCGCGAAAGGAGGCGCCTATGTACCCGTCGTCCAGCGGGCCTGACGCAGGACGGCGAACGGATCGTTCGTGCGTTCCTCGTACCACACGGTCAGCAGACGGCCGTCCCCCAGGAGGGGTAACCGAGGTCGCCGTTGGTACCGTCATCGCTCAGCGTCACGGGGGTCGACCAGGTCCGGCCGCCGTCGCCGCTGACGCGGGCCCGAATGCCGTACGGCTCGCGCCGGTATCCGTAGGTCATCACCAGCGCGCTCGCCCTCACCCTCCGAAGACGAGCGTCCAGTAATGCGTATACCGCGATCCCTCGCGCGCCGCGTATCCCACGCCGATGTGGCGATATTTGGGATTCATGATGTTCTGACAATGGTGGGTGCTCGCCATCCACTGCTCCACGGCGCCCACCGCCGTGGGCCGGCCCGCACCGATGTTCTCGCCCATCGTCGCATCGACGGAAAACCCCGTCGCCTTTGCGCGCTGTTCCACCGTGCGGCCTTCCGGCGTCACGTGCTCGAAGTAATTGCGGCTCGCCATGTCGAGGCTGTGGTCGCGCGCCGCGGCGCGCAGGGCCGGGTGCACCGTGAGCGCAGGCGCAGGGCCGAATCGACGGCCCCCGCAGATGGCGGGAGCCGCACGCCGAGCGTTCACCTGGTCGAGCACCTGCTGCTCCAGCGCAGCCGACTCCGCAGGCCACGAGGAATCAGGGGCCGCAGGCGAAGGCGCGGTCTGCGCAGGAGGCGAGGTCGATCCAGCTTGCATAGGCAGCGGCGTGGTGGCCGCTCCGGGCGAGGAGCTCGGCAGTGGAGGCGCGGGCGGCGCAGGCTGCACCGGCGAGGGGGGCGGCGGCGCAGCGCCCGAGCAGGCCGCGAGCAGGAACGAACCCCAAATCCCAGGAAAGAGCTGGCGCACGCAGGCAGCGTAGCGCATTCCAGCGGCATACACACCCGGCGCACCGCCCCAACGCCGCCTCCGCTTCCGCTCCCGCGTGCTACACAGCCCCCCCCGATGCCCGAGCCCCAAGAGACCCCGTTCGACCGCCTGGGCGGCGAGACCGCCGTCCGAACCCTCTGCGAGCACTTCTACGATGCCATGGATCGCGACGAGCCCGCCCTCGCCAAGCTCCACGAGCTCGACGACCAGAGCCGCGTCTCCCGCCGCAGCCGCGACCGCTTCGCGCTTTTCCTGATCGGCTGGCTCGGCGGCCCGCAGGACTACATCGCGCAGAACGGCCACCCACGCCTCCGCATGCGTCACGCGCGCGTGCCCGTCGACATCGCCATGCGGGACGCCTGGATGCGGGCCATGACGACCGCCATGGACGAGGTCGGCGTCGCGCCCGACCTTCGCGCCTTCCTCCTCGGCCGCCTAGCCGACGTCGCCGACTTCATGCGCAATCGGCCAGGCTGAGCATGGGTCTCAGCTGGGGGCGCCGCGCCGGGGCTCTGCCCCGGGCCCCGCGGGGGCTATTCGCCCCTCGACCCGAACCAGGGCAAGCCCTGGACTCGGGGTGGAAGAACTGCGCGAGCGCAGTTCTTCCATCAGGCCCGTTGGAGGGCCGAATGCTGTCATCGGCGGAATCTCGCTCTGTGAGCGGCCGCGCGGAGTGTGAGCACGCGCGAGGGGGTGCACGTCCTCGCGAACAGAGAGGGTGAACTGGCGCAGTGGGTCGCTCGTGCTCGCGCGCGATGCGCGTGAGCACGCCCAGGGAGGCGCACGTGCTCGTGCCCGGAGAGGGTGAGGACGACCGGGGAGGCGCACGTCCTCGTGCGCGATGAGCGAGAGCACGCCCGGGGAGGCGCACGTCCTCGTGCGCGATGAGCGAGAGCACGCCTGGGGAGGCGCACGTGCTCGTGCGCGATGAGCGAGAGCACGCCCGGGGAGGCGCACGTCCTCGTGCGCGATGAGCGAGAGCACGCCCAGGGGGACGCACGTCCTCGTGGACGGAGCTGGATGAGGACGCGCGAGGGGAAGGGCTACGACGACGCGGTTGCACAGGTCAGCGCGGCTGTCTTGGTGGGCGGGGGCGCTCGCCGGTCTTGCCTCGGCCTGTTCGATGAACTGCGCATCGCGCAGTTCATCGACCCCGGGTCCAGCGCTTGCGCTGGTCCGGGTCCAGGGGTGGACAACCCCTGGTGGGGCCTGGGGCAACGCCCCAGCGCGGCGGCCCCAGATGAGACCCTAGAACAGCACTGGCAGCTCCGAGAGACCTCGCAGGAATGATCTGTTCCAGCGGACTTGGTTGGGCGGCACGGCGAGGCGCATGGCGGGGAACCTGCGGAACAGCGTGTCGAAGGCGATTTGGCCCTCCACCCGGGCCAGCGGTGCGCCCACGCAGAGGTGGATGCCCTTGCCGAAGGCCACGTGCCGCTCGACGCCTTCGCGCGTGATGTCGTAGGCGTCGGGGTTTGGGAAGCGCGCGGGGTCGCGGTTTGCTGCGGCGAGGCCGACCATGACGGGCTCGCCTTTCGGGATGCACGTCCCGCCGAGGTCCACGTTCTCTTTGGCGATACGCGCGGCGACGAAATCGACCGGGCCCCAGTAACGCAGCGTCTCCTCGACGACGCCTTTTGCGAGGCTCGGATTCGCCTTCAATTTCGCGAGCTCCGCTGGATGCTGGAACAGCGCGAAGACGCCGTTGCCGATCAGGTTCACGGTGGTCACGTGGCCTGCGAGGTACAGGATGAAGACCGTCGACAGGACCTCGTCCTCGCTCAGTTTGTCGCCTTCCTCCTCGGCCCGCAAAAGCTGCGTGATCATGTCGTCCGCCGACTGTTTCCGCTTGAGGACGAAGAGATCCCGCAAGTACACGGTGAACTGACGCAGCTTGGCGGTCGTCTCCTCATCGAGCCCTCCGGCGCGACGACGGTCGGCGCGGAGCAGGTTCTCCGTCCATTGCTTGACTTGCGGGCGATCCTCCATCGGAATGCCGAGCATGTCCGAGATGACCGTGACCGGCATCGGGTATGCGAACGCCGCGATGAGGTCCATGCGGCGATCCGGCGCGCGCTCTCCGCGGGCCTCCGCGGCGCGCTCGGCGTCGTCGAGCAGGTCGTCCGCGAGCCTCTGGATGCGCGAGCGCATCGCCTCCATGAGCCGGGGCGAGAAGCTCGGCTGGATCAGCTTGCGGAGGCGCGTGTGGTCCGGGGGATCCTTGGTCAGCAGGCTCTCCGAGAGCAGACGCAGCGCCTCGATGACGGGAGGCAATTTCTCGCGTTGCTCCGGCGTCATTGCCGTGTGTCGATCGGAGGAGAAGCGGCTGTCGACCAGGGCGGACAGCACCTCGTCGTAATGCGAGACGAAGAGGTGCTCGCGTGTGAGAAAAGCGTCGAGCTCGACGGGATCGGCGTCGCTCTCGCTGCCCGTGTCCTCGAATGAGATCGTGACGACGGGGCCTTGGGCCCGGGCGGTCGCGTAGTCGTCGATCGCTCGGCCCGGGTCGAGAGACAACGTCACGACGCCGGTCGCCTTTTCTTTCTCTCCGTTCGATCCGTTTTGCATCACGTCCTCCACCCGCGGCGCGTGGCGTTCGCCGTCGTCGCGCTGCCTTTTTAGGGGTGATGCGCGGCAAGTCCATGCAGGGAGGCCGCAATCGAAACGAATTCGTCAGGCAGGAAATCAAGGACAGGCGGGCAGCTTCCTGTCGAAGGCGCTGCGCTGGGGCGTCGCCCCAGACCCCACCAGGGGCTGTCCGCCCCTGGACCCGGACCAGCGCAAGCGCTGGACTCGGGGTCGATGAACTGCGCGATGCGCAGTTCATCGAACAGGCCGAGCCAAGCAACTGGCAACGCCATCCCACCGGCCCGTTGGAAGAACTGCGCACCGCGCAGTTCTTCCACAAAAGGTCCAGCGCTTGCGCTGGTCCGGGTCCAGGGGTGGACAACCCCTGGTCGGGCCCGGGGTGAAACCCCGGCGCGGCGTGGCCATCCTCATCCCTCGCGACGCGAGACGCGTGATGCCCGGGTACCGCGGTGCGCGGGGAGCGGGTCGATTGTCATTGCCTCGGCTCCCTCGGCTGCTCGCGCGACGGCCTCGTCGACGAGGACCTCGCCGTCTCGTGCTGCGCTCGCGAGTTCGGTGGCTTCCTGCACCGCCGCGCCGAGGATCATGCAATGCGAATGAAACGACGCGCCGAAGGTCCCCACCGTCAGAAGGCCACGTGCCACGCCTACGCGCGCGCGGACGAACGGCGCCCCGTGCCGGGCTGCGATCTCGGCGGTCTGCTCGATTTGATGAAGCGCCGCGCGGAGGGAGGCGAGCTCGACCGCGCTGCGATCCTCGCCGAGCGCGCCGAATGCGAAGAGCATCTCGTCTCCGCGCGAGGCGTGCATCGTGCCGGCCATCGTGAATGCCGCGGTCGCCGCGGCCTCGGAGAGCTCGTCGACGAGGACCTTGAATCGACGCGGCGGCAAGCGGTCCGCGGCCGTGTCGAGCCCGGAAAAACGGAGGACGAGCGCCGTGGCGAGACCACGCGCAGGCACGCCCCCGACGAGCTCCGCTCCTGGCGCGCCCGCCTCGCCGCGATCGGGGCCGAAACATCGTTCGAGCAGCAGACGTCTCTCGGCGTCCGCGCGCTCGCCGAGCGCGTGCAGGCGGAGCGCCGCGATGCGCAGGAGGCCCGCGACCAGCGCGGCGTCGTACGACGAATACGCTTTGCCGTCGGAGCGCGCGCCCACGACGACCACGGACGCGGGCGCCGCCGCGGCACCGGCTGCGCCCTCGGCCGCGTCGAGCGGCAGGACCAGGAAGGCATGGGCGTCGAAATGGCCGAGACGCGTGAGGCGCCTCCGAATCTCGTCCGCGGGCGTGCCATTCGCGGGCTCGCGGGTCGCGCCGCTGAAATCGCCCTCCGTGTCCGCGCGGGGCCCGGTCAGCGAGCGCGGGCCGGTGCCGGAGCGCGGCCCCGCCATGGATTGGGAGGGCGGCGCGCCGGGGACACGCGCCCAGTAAATGCCGCCGTCGCCGCGCTCGAGGAGGCGCGTGGTGCGCGGGGAGAAGCAGCGCCGGATCGTATCGACGAGCAGCGTGACGACCTCGTCCTCGGAAGCCGCGTTGGCCACGGCGCCGGCCATCTCGTCGAGCACGGTGGCCGCGTCGACGTCGGCGCGGCGCTCGACGAGGCGGCGGAGGCGCAGCGCGACGGGCTCGGACGCCGCGACGACCGCGGTGACGCCCGCGACGGCGCCGAGGCCGAGGTACATGCCCTCGGGGCCCGCGATGGCATACGCGAGCCCGCCGAACGCGAACGCGGCCGCGGCGAAGACGGCGCCGAGGACGACGACCATGGCGAGGACACGCGAGATCTCGCGGAGCGCGACGTCGACGTCGAACATCTGCCGGCGCTGGATCTGATGCGCGAACGCCGCTGGAAAACCCGCCACGGGGAGCATCGCGAGCCAGCTCAAGCTGGCCACGGAGGCGGTCTGGAGGCCGAGGCTGATCGGCAAGAGCTGCAGGGCGATGGTCGGCAGGACGGAGAGGCCCGCGGCCCACAACATGAAGCGCGCCGATTGCCGCGCGGAGAGCGTCCGGCCCCGCAGGCGCATGTACAGGAAGGAGCCGAGCAGCGCGAGGAGCCCGAGGAGCATCATGCCGATGCCGGCCCGGGTGCAAGCATTGCCAATGGCCGGATCGGCGCCCGCGGTCCGCCACGTGACGAGCAAGGCGAGCGCCGGCAGATAAGGGAGCCAGATCAGCCACGGCCGCTTGCGCGTGGCGCCGAAGAGGCCCGAGAACGCGAGCGCGAGGTGGACCTCGGCCGCGCCGGTCGCCGAGCAGCCGAGGTAATAGAGCCAGGAAAAGGCGCTGTCGACGAGATCGAAATCGACGGAGGCGATGAGGAAGAGGCCGACCGCGCTCGTGAAAGCGACGAGCGCCTGCACGGGGCGCAAGGTGGGCCGTTTCCAGCCGGCGACGCCGCCGACGAGGAGGAACAGGATCGCGGCGAGGAGGCCGGAGGAGTATATCTTGAGGAGCGACGCCCAGCCGAACGGGGTGACCGGCACCTCCACGTCGAACGTGCGATCGCCGCGGCGGAGGGTGTAATCGACGAGCGTCCCCGGAGCGAGCCGATGCACGTATTCGTGCACGTCCCTGCCGCGACGAACCGGAATGCCGTCGACGGCGAGCAGGGCGTCGTACGGCTCGATGCCCCGCTGGATCCCCGGCCAGGTCGGCTCCACGACGGCCGAGACGAGCAGGCCCGCCTCGACCGTGAATCCGGGGAACGTGGACCGCGCGACCCGGGGGAACTCGGCCAGCGCGACGAGCGTGAAGAGCAGGGTCGCGAGGACCCAGCTGCGCATGGCGAGGGCCGTGGCCCGCCCCGACGTGGCCGCGGGCGCAGGCGCGGGCTCGCTCTGGAGCGCGCGCAGATCGTCGGCCATCTCGGCGGCCGTCGAATACCGCGCGTTCGGGTCCTTTTCGAGCGCGCGCATGACGATGCGGCCGAGGTCGATGGGAATGTCGAGATCCGGCCGGCGCTTCTCGGGCGAGACGGGCGCCTTGTGCGTGAGCGCGTACGAGAGCTCGGCCACGCTCGCGCCCTCGAACGGGGGTTCGCCCGTGAGCGCGCGGTACATCATGGCCCCGAGCGAATACAGATCGCTGCGGCGATCGATCGGCTGTCCCCTCGCCTGCTCCGGGCTCATGTAGCGCGGCGTTCCCCAGATGGCGCCGGTCTCGGTGAGCTCGGTGGATTCGTGATCCTCGAGCTTGGCGATGCCGAAATCGAGGAGCTTCACCACCGGCTCGCCGTCCTTGCCCGGGGCGCGCGCGAGGAAGACGTTCTGGGGCTTGATGTCGCGGTGGACGACGCCGCGGCGATGCGCGTCCGCGAGGACGTCGAGCAGATCGAGCGCGATGCGGGTGACGCGCGCGGAGGCGAGCGGCGCTTCGCGCTCGAGGAGGCCGCCGAGGGTCTCGCCCTCGAGGTACTCCATGACGAGGTAAAGGGCGCCGTCGTCGGTTTGTCCGAAATCGTGGATGACGGCGGCGTGCGGGCTCGAGAGCTCGCGCATGATGCGCGCCTCGCGGCGGAAGCGGTTCACGACCGTGAGGTTGTCCGCCATGCGGCGGTGCAGGATCTTCAGGGCCACGCGGGTGTTTTTCCACGCGTCGCGGGCGAGGAAGACCTCGCCCATGCCGCCCACGCCGAGCTGACGTTCGAGGCGATACCGTCCGGCAATGGTGGCGCCGGCCAAGCTCGTGGACGCAGGCGGCGGCGCGCTCGGCCTCACGCTGCGCGGCAGCTCGACCTTCGTCGGCACGTCCTCGCCTCGGAGGACCTCGTTGCGCTCCGTGTCGCCCTTCACGCCCGAGACGGTACCACGACGGACGGCGCCCGCGAAAGCGCCTCGTATTCAATACGAACATGCGCGCCTCGGCCGGATGTTCGATCGTAATGGTGGACGCCCGTCATCCCCGACTTTTCGGTTCCGTTTCGAGGAAGTACGCGGGGCCTGGGAATCGACGTACGGCCCCGAAGGGACGCGGCGGAGACACAGGCGCCGCGTGCCGCGGGGTGTCGATGACTCGGGCATATGCGTTGCACCGGGGCGGCACCGAGGTCCGGACGCGAGATGTTCGCGTCGCGTACCTCGATACGAGGAGGCATCCATGAACAAGGGTCGTAACGTCGGAATGGTTCTCGGAATGGCGATTCTCATGGTGGCAGGCGCGGCGGCGGCGGGGACGCCGGGCGGGCTGTTCGGCCAGCACAAGGCGGCGCGCGGCGGGCAGGTCGCGTCGAAGGTGGCGCGCGGATTCCAGGTGGCGCGCGAAGCCAAGGAGACGCGCGGATTCCAGGAGACGCGCGGATTCCAGGAGACGCGCGGAACCCAGGAGACGCGCGGATTCCAGGGCGACATCGAGCTCGAGGCGGACGTCGCGTCGCAGGCGCTCGAGCTCGAGGCGGACGTCGGGCTCGAGGGGGAGCTCGAGCTCGAGCTGGATCTCGAAGTCCAGGAGTAGAAGGCGGATCAAGGAGGCACGGGCCTGTAGGTCTCCACGACCGGCGCGCCCGTGCTGATCCATCGGAAATGGTCGATGAGCGTGACGCTGTCGAGGAGAGCGTCGCCGGAATCGTAGACGGCGAAACGAACGGTGAAGGTCTTGCCGCCCTGCATCGGAGCCGTGGTGGTGAGCCAGCCCGTCGCGCCGTTCGCCTGTCCCGTGTCGTATCCCGTGCCCGAGAGCGCGCTCGCGCCGAGGCTGCAAGGATAAACCTTGCCGCCCACGGTGCAGGGCGGTCCGCCCTGGCAGGTGCAGACCTCCAGAAAAACGTTGTTCACGCTGATGACGTTGCCCTGGCCGTCGAAGGAGATGTTGTCGTCCGTTTGACCGGGCGGCGTCGGCGAGAGCAGCGCGACGAAGGCGTCGTTGAAGGTGCTGCAAACCCAGGCCGGGAATTCGGCCGTGTAATAATTGAATGCAAACGCGAAGCCGACGGTGCCGATGGGCGCGCGTAATGTCACCTCCAGGGCCACGCCGTCATAGGGCTGGCCGGTGATGACGCCGGGGCACGCAGCCGAGGGCTTGGGAAACCCCGCCGGAGCCGCGTGCGCGTAGCCCTTGGCATATCCACCGAACGGCGTCTGGTAGCCCGTCTCGCCGGGACGACGGGCGGCGCCGCTGGAGAGCGCGAGCATTCGTTTTCCAGCGCGCGGGGGCACGTTCGGGCCAAAGCCGTCGTAGAGGCCGTGACCGAGCGCATATTGCATGTCGTATCCCGAGGGAATGGGGGTGCCGTCGGGCAACACCCAGCGGGCTTCGAGCAAGCCCGCGCCATCCGGGCCCTCGGCGAGCGTGCACAACTCGATCGCCCGCGCAGCCTGGAACGGATCCGCGTCGTCGAGCGCGAGGTCGTCATCGCACGGCGAGGTCCCGGGATTGCCGCCGTTCCCGCCTCCGCCGCCGATGCCCGCATCGGGCCCATCGCCGCCGTCGGGCAGCGCCCCGCCGACGCCGCTCCCGCCGCCGATGCCGGTCGTGGAGCTCGTGGTCACGGCATCGCTGCCGCTGCTGCTGCTTGCAGGATCCCCCGGATCCGGGCCGCCGCCCGCTCCCCCGCTGCCGCCGCCGCCGCCGAGCGACACGAATTTGCCGCAAGCGACGAGGAGGACGGCGAGCGTCGGCAGGAGGGAGAGCGAGGCGGTTCGGTTGCGCATGCGCGAGAGGATCACTCCATCGGGCGGAACGTGCCTACGACGCTGTTCGGTTGCGTGGTCCAGCGGAAGTGGTCGACGAGGGTGGCGCTGTCCAGGATCGCGTCGCCGTTGTCGTAGGTGGTGAAGCGCAAGGTGAACACGTCGCCGCCGTTGATGGGCGCGGTGGTGGTGAGCCAGCCGGTGGCGCCATTGTTCTCGTAGCCGGTGTCCACGAGCGGCCCCGCGCCGAGCGAGCAGGTGGGCTGGTTGCAGGCGTCGAGGAAGACGTTGTTCACGCTGATGATGTTGCCCAGGCTGTCGAAGGAGATGTTGCCGTCGCTCTGCCCCGCGGGCGTCGGCGAGAGCAAGGCGACGAAGGCGTCATTGAAGGAGCTGCAGGTCCAGGTCGGGAACTCGGCGGTGTAGTAGGTGAAGTCGAAGGCGAAGCCGAGCGCGCTGTTCGGGGCGCGGAGCGTGACTTCGAGCGCGACGCCGTCGTAGGGCTGGCCCGAGATGACCCCGGGGCAGGCCGGCGAGGGCTTGGGGAAGCCGTCCGGCGCGGCGTGCTGGTAGCCCTTGGCGAAGCCGCCGTTCGGAGCCGAGTAGTTCGGATCGGTCGGGCGGCGGGCGGCGCCGCTGGAGAGGCCGAGGATGCGGTCGCCTTTGCGCGGGGGCACGTTGGGGCCGAAGGTGTCGTAGATGCCGTGGCCGAGGGCGTAGTTCGCCTCGTAGCCCGCCGGGATCGCCGAGCCGTCGGGGAGCGTCCACTTGGCCTCGATGAGGCCCCAGGCATTGGGGCCTTCCGCGGTCTTGCAGATCTCGATCGCCTTGGCCGCGTTGTACGGATCCGCGTCGTCGAGGGCGAGGTTGTCGTCGCATTTCGGGGGGCCGAAATCGTCGACCGGCACGCCGCCGGAGCCGCCGGTGCTGCTGCCGGAGCCGCCGGTGCCGCCTGTACCACCCGTGCCACCCGTATCGCCCGTGCCGCCCGTGGCGCCGCTGCCGCCGGTGCCCGGGGTGCCGCTGCTGCTGCTGCTCGAGGTGTCGGGATCGGGGGCCGCGCCGGTGCCGCCGTCGCCGTCGTCACCGCCGCCACCGGCGACGGTGCCGCCGCATGCGGCGAGCGCGAGCAGGGACGCAAGGGAGAGCGACAAGGTGGAAAGCGCCAATCGATTGTGCATGGGAGTCTCCTAGGCCAGGGTGGTCAAGAGAGGGCCGACGCTACCGATGGCCGGCGAGGTCCGAATCGATCACGGAATCGACGTGCCCCCGGCGAGAGGGCGAAGTCGTTCGGCGTACGGGCTCTGGGGGTGGGCTTCGAGGAAGCGGCGGGCGCGGTCGGCGGCCGAGGCGTCGCCCGCGCGGGAGAGCGCTTCGATGCGGAGGACCTCGGCTTCGAGAGCGAGGTGGCCGCGGGGGAAACGCGCGGCGTAGTCGTCGAGCGCGACGAGGGCGCGGGCGCCGTCCCCGGAAGCGAGGGCCTCGCGCGCGACCCGGAGGGCCCGGAGCTCCGCCGCGAGGCGCGCGGCGCGGTCGGTCGACGTGCTCGGAGCGGGCGCCGCGGGGGCGCGTTTTCCCCTGGGCGGAGCGGATGGCTCGGCGGGCGTGATCTCGGGGGCCGGGGGCTCTGCCTGGGCGATCGTCTCGGCTTCCGGAGGCTTCTCGGCGGGGGATTCCGCGGCGACCGGGAGCGGACGCGCCTGCAAAGCCGGTGCGAATCGATTCGCCCCGACGGAGACCTCGCCCCCGCCCTCCGTCGCGGCGACCGCGATTCCGATTCCGATCGCGGTCGCGCCGATCGTGATCGCGAGCCATTTCGCGAGCGCGCCCTGGAACATGCCCTTCGTCGTCCCGGCCGAGCCTGCCTTCGCCGCGGCGATCGCCCCGAGCCCTGCGGCGGCGCCGATCAGCGCGACTTTTCGCTCGCGGGCGCGCTTCGCGTCGAGCGTGCGGGCCGAGCGCAAGAGCTCGGCCCCCAGGTCGTCTCCGTCGACGAGTCGCTCGGGATCCGTCATCGAATGCTCCGTTTCTTGCGCGCTTGGACTCGCGAGAGCTCTGCCTGGAAGAGCTCGCGGCCGCGGCGCAGGCGGGAAGCCGCCGTCCCGAGCGGGATGCCGAGCAGGCTCGCGATCTCCGGGACCCTCATCTCTTCGAGCTCGAACAGGACGAAGACCGCGCGCACGTCGAGCGGCAGCGTCTCCAGCACCTCGTCCAGCATCGCCCGGGCGCGCCGCTGCGCGAGCAGCTCCTCGGCGTCGGGCCCGGTGTCCGGCGGCTCGAGCGGCAGCTCCGCGGCACCGTCCTCCGAGAGCGAGACCTCGCCCCGCCGCCGCATGGTCCGGCGCACCTGCATGGCCACGCGCATCGCCGTCCCGAACAGGAAGGCCCGCTCGCTGCCGGCGGCGATCTCGTCGAGCCTCCGGCTCAGCACGATGAAGACCTGCTGCGCCGCGTCGTCCACGTCGGCGTCCGGCACGCCGAGGCGTCGCACCGAGCGCCAGACGAACTCGAAATGCTCGTCACGGATCGCCCGGAAGCGCGCGGCGGCCTCTCCCTCGACCGGCGCGACCGAGAGCGGCGACGACAGGGACCAATCGACCCCCTCGCCGCCGTCCTGCGCCGTGCCCATGGTCGTCATCTCTCCCCCGATGTCCCGCTCGCCGCGTTTCGATCACGAAAACGACTCACGTCCGGCCCGTGATCTCGTTCACCAGAACACCCACCCCGCGCCGATCGCGGCGAAGCCCCCGAGGGCGGGCGTCGCGTGGAGGATGCGCCGGGGGTCCTCGAAGCCGAAGACCTCGCGGACGAGCGGTACGACGAGCCCGGCCTCGGCCTCCAGGGCGAGGGACGGCAGGGGCCGCGCCTGGAACCGGCCCGCGGCGGTCAAGGCGACCCAGGGCCGGGACGCCTCTCGGGGGTTCACGACGGAGAGGCCCTGGCCCTGGAGCGCGCCGAGGTCGAGGCCGGCGCAGGGGCGCGCGGTGACGGGTCCAACGATCCAGGCATACGGGCACGCGGAGAGGCGGGCGGCGAGCCAGCGGAAGCGGGCGGCGCCGCCGTCGGTCTCGGTGGTGGGGCTCTGGGCGACGGCCAGGCCGAGGCGGAAGGCCGGCGCGAGGCCTGCGTGGCCCCAGGAAGCCCGCTCGGCGAAGAGGACGAGGCCCCAGGCGGGCTCGGGGGCGAGGGCGTTCCAAACGGCCCCCTGGGCGCCGACCTGGACGTGGTACGCGGGCCGCGGCGGAGGCGGCGGCGGCGGAGGCGGCGGCGGTGGCGGCGGAGGCGGCGGCGGCGGAGGCGGAGGCGGCGGCGGAGGCGGCGGCGGAGGCGAC
>NZ_JASBQE010000011.1 GCF_029960785.1 Polyangium sp. 15x6 | reverse complement strand
AGCCGAGGCGGCAGCGCTGCCCCAGCCTCGAACAGAGACGTCCGCGCTGCGGTCTTGACTGGCAAGTCCCGTCGCCGGTCTTGCCTCGACCTGTTCGATGAACTGCGCATCGCGCAGTTCATCGACCCCGGGTCCAGCGCTTGCGCTGGTCCGGGTCCAGGGGTGGACAACCCCTGGTCGGGGTCCGGGGTGAAACCCCGGCGCTGCGCTGCGCTACGCCCCGCCCTGCCGGAGCCCGCGCAGACAATGCTGGAGGCCTTGACGCAGGGTCGCGTGCGTCACGATGCCGCCGAGGTCCACGCCGAGTGTCACCATCGTCTGCGCGACGCTCGGGCGGATGCCCGTGATGATGCCTTCTGCGCCGAGCAGCCGCACGGCGCGCAGCAGGTCGAGCATGTAGCCTGCCGTGGCTGTGTCCACGGCTTCGACGCCCGTCAGATCCAGGAGCACGAACCGGGACGCTTTGTTTACCACCTCGGCGAGCAGGTTCGTCATCACCATCGCTGCGCGCATCGAATCGACCACGCCGAGCAGCGGCAATGCCAGCACCTTGTCCCAGACCTCGATGATCGGCGTCGACAGCTCGCTGATCACGCGTTGCTGACGCTCGATCATCGTGACCCTCTCGCGCAGCTCCTGCTCGGTGCGCCGGGCCTCGGTGACGTCCATCGACACGAGCGAGACGAGCTCGACCTCGCCGGCTGCGTTTTTCAGCGGAAAGCACCAGTTCTGCCAGATGATGCCGCCGTACTCCCAGGAGACCTGCACGATCTCGCCTTTGAACGCGCGCGCGACGTAGGGCGCGCAGGCGTGCTCGCCGAAGACCTCTTGGAAGCTCTGCCCGACGAACTGCCCGTCCTGGAGACCCAGTCCTTCGAGAGCTTTGCCTTCGTAATAGATGATGTAGCCTGCCTGATCGACGGCCCACATGGCCACCGGCGCCGTCGACAGGAGCACGCGCAGGATGGCCAGGCGCCGCGCGACGTCTGGATCCTTTCGAGCATCGATGATCCCGTCGCCGAGGAAGGCGGTGGGTTCGCGGCGCAACAACTGGGGTGCGCGCAAGTGACCGGTCGCGGGATCGACGACGTAGAGCGAGAGCGTGAGCCCGCGCTCCACGATCGCGTTTGCTTGCTCCTCCGAAAGTCCGAGCGCCAAACATCCGGCGATCAGCCGCTCGCGTGGCGAGGGACCGTGGGCATGGAGCAGTTTCGCGACTGCGGCCGCGTAAGCCGCCGCCTGAATGTCCGTCATCGTGCCACCTTGCCCCAACCGCCCGCGTGAAATCAATGCGCTCCCGCGTGTCCAAGGACGCTTTCGTGCCCTTTTCCCACCCGCCACGTGTGGCAGGTTTCGATCCCGCTTGGGCGCCAAGATTTCCACATGTGGCAGCGCCGTAACCCGAGCGGCGGGGATTGTGTACACACGTGTCACATGATTGACGCGTCCTCGCGGGTGTCCTGCCACGCTATGCAGTCGCCTGCGGAGGTCGGGGGCGGGCGGTGACACATGTGGCAGGCCCGGGACGAGGTCGGCTCGGCGAGGTGACACGTGTGGAAGGTGGCTCCGGAGCGCGGCGGATGCGGGTGACGCAGGGGGTAGCCGGGAGGGGAGGTCGGCGAGGGCGGGTTTTACGTGTGTCGGCCGGGGATCGGGCTCAGAGGCAGTGAATGGGCAGCTTCACTTCCGAGCACGCCGTCGTGGTCCCGTGCCGCACGTAGTCGTGCGTGCTTCGCTCGAGTTGCCCGGGCCGCATCGGCGAGAGCGGCTGCGAGCGGTTGAGCGCCTCCGTCTGCGATCTCTCGCCCACGCGGAGAACGACCGCATGGTCCAGCGGATGTATGTACAGGTCGACGATGTCGGCGACCGTGTGCATCGCTTGACCGCAGGTCGCGCCATCTCCGCGCACTGCCCATGTTCTCTCCGGGAAGGACAGAGGGCCGTCGAGGACCCCGGGGGAATCCTTGCTGGGAGAACGGCACTGGCACGACCCGCACTTCGGCAGACCGCCGGGGTTGTTCCGGCGTGACGACGTTGCCGACGCTCGTGGCAAGGAGACCGGAGCGGAAGCCACGGGTGGCATGGGTGGCGCATAGGGGGAGATGGGTCGCCGTCGCGACACGAAGGACGCTTCCCATCAGGAGAAACGTGATGCATTTGCATGGCTATACCGCGTACCGTCTCGTCCTCGCTTTCATGCTGACCGCGACTGCATTCGGGTGCGGATCCGAAGGCGAGTCGGACGAGGCGGTCGAGGAGACCAGCGCAGCGCTCGAGGCTCAAGCTCAGCCTGTGGGCAATACCTGCTGCCCGCAGGGCGACAGCTGGTTCATTTCTGAACACAGCCCCGGAGATGTGTTCTACGACCACAACGGCGACGGCCTCATCTGCTTCAAACCGGTCCCTGGCACGGGGGGCAGCAGCGTGGACGAGCCCGGATTCTCAATCAAGGACAACAACAATCCGTGCCCCTGACGCACCGGATCCTTCCCTGAACCCAACGACATAACGACGCAAAACCACCCCCCGTCGACGCACCGGGTCGACGGGGGGTGGCGGCGTCGTGCTAGCCGCTGCCGCTGCTCCGCTCGGGAATCAGGCCGCCGAACGTGCCGTCGTTCCGACGACGCAGCCCCATCCGACCGAACCACTGACTGACCGATTCGAATAGCCCGGGCCGCGCGACACGGAGCACCTCGGCCGGGCCGTTCACGTCGGTGCGCACGTGCAGGATCTCGATGCCCTGCTCCTGCCACGAAAAGAGGATCGGCGCGAGATCCGGGGCCGGTCGATCCGCCTCGCGCTGGACGAGCGCGACCCTCCGGATGCCCGCGCGCGCGAGCGTCTTCACCGAGGGGAAATCACTCGCGAAGACGAGCGAGCGATTGTCGTATTTACCCGGTTCGAGCGGTATGCCTTTCCCCATGCGCCGCTGGTCGAGCAGGAACACCGGAGGCGCGTCTTTCGCGAGCCCTGCGAGGCTCGACGCCGCGTCCACGAGGCTTTGCATCGTCTCGGCGTAAGCGATGACGCCCTCGGGCGCGGGAATGGCATTGTACAACGGCACGGGGCGGAATCCGTGCTCCGCCAGCGCCGCGCCGACGCGCACCCCCGCGGCGCCGGGCAAATCCAGGATCAAGGCCGTGTCCTGCAATCGCGGCGCGCTGCGGTAGGGATGCTCCCCGCCGGGCGCGGCCTGCGAATGCGCATGGATCGGCGCGACGATACGCTCCTCGATCCACGGGGGCGGGGAGGGCAGGGCCTTCGGCTGCGGCTCCTCGACGAGATACGCAAAGAGGACGGGCTTGACCCACGGGCTCCACGTGGCGTCGTCGGGCGCCCATAGTCGGTGCACCTCTTCTCGTGTCATGGCCTCTCCTCCGCGATGAGCACGGCGACGTCCGTCGCCGCGGCGTCGATGAAAGGTCTTTCCGTCACCCGGCCATACGCGCCGGCCGCGCGGCCGTCGACCGTGTAGACGCCGATGCACGGGAGCATCGGCCCGAGCGGCGTTTCGAGCGGGATCGTCGTGAACCTCCGCTGCGCCACCCAATCGGCGGGCGCGAGGGAAACGCGGAAGGCGAGGTTCGCCCATTGAAGCGCCGTCATGTGGGGACGCATCGAGACCGTGTCACCGGTGTTGCCATAGGCTGATTTGAGGATCCATCCGTCGTCCCGCAGCCAGGGCGCGTCCCTGGGATCACGGGTCTCGGGCAGAAGGCGCCGCCACGTATCGAGGCGCGCGCCGAGCTCGTCCCAGACGAGCGGGAGCCGCTTGCTCTCGCTGAGCGCCGCGGTCCCCGGATTGGAGACCGGGGTCCGGCCGCCGACGAAGAGCGGCTCCCAGTCGACGGCGCTGGGCAGGCGCGGCAGCCATTCCGCCTGATAAAACCGCACGAGGGCCCCGAGCGGCCCGGAATGCCCCGCCGAGACCAGGTGCGCCCGCCCGTCGTGGAAGCGGACGTGCGCCGGCGAGGCGCAAAACGCCGCGGCACCGCAATCCCGGAGCTCTTTCGCGAGGTGCGTGACGACCTGATGATCCTCCATGAACCCGGGCGCCGAGAGGAGCGCAATCGCGCCTTCGTCACGGGCTCGACCGAGGAGCGCATCGACGAGGCGCTTCGTGGGGTCGCCGGTCGCGCGTGTCCCGGGGAAAAACCCGGCCACGAGGGCCGTGAAGTGCGTCGCCTCGGTGAAGCCGCCCGGCACGTCGCTGTTGACCTCGGAGATACGCCATCCTTCCGTGGTGAAATGAAAATCGAAGCGCATCACCCGCGCCGCGGACGGGGTGGGGCGCGCGGCCGCACCGCGGCGGAAGAGGCGCTGGAGCGCGGGGGGCAACGAAATGCGGCGCTGGAGCGCCGGACGGTCGAGGATCTCCCGCTCGGCCGCGAGCGTTTCGCGTGTCAGGCGCTCGGCGAGGTCCGCGAGGTGCGCCCAGGTGGCCTCGTCGAGCAAGAGCGGGAAGGGCGCGAGGGCCGTGGTGTCGCCGACCTGCACGTCCCATTTGAAGCAGGTGAGCTCCATCGTGCGACGGAGCTCGCGAAACACGGCAGGATCGAGCGCGCGGCCGGCGCGCGCCGCGCGGGTCATCGATCGCCGAGGAGATCGAGATAAGGACCGTCGTAGATGCCCGAATCGGCGAGATACTCGAAGCGGCCGCTTTCGAGCGCATCCGCGTACCGCTCGAGCACCGTGGCGAGGTCGGCGCTGCCGGTCGTGAAGGGCCCGCCCGCGACCTCCCACTTGATGACCTGCCCGACGCGGCCCGCGCGGCCCGGCGCGAGGTCGATGCAGTAGAGATTGCCGCAGCCATCCTCGGCGATGGGAATCCAGGCCTCGTGCCACTTCACCGGTTTTACACGCGGGGTGCTTTGCTCGAAGACCTCGTGGTCGTCGAATTTCCCCTTCTTGCGCAAGGATTCGAGCCCGGCGCGCATCTTCCTCGACGCGGCCGCGCCCAGGCCCGCATACTCGAAAATCGGCAAGCCATCATGGACCTGCCACATCGCCACGAGCTCGGGCGGGAGCGGCTTGCCGAGGGCCTTCGCGAGAGCCTGCACGGAGGCCGCCCGGACCGGTGGGCGAAGCGGCTCCTCGAGGGCGTTTTTTTGCAACCAGGCCGCGACTCGCCGCGTCGCCGCCGCGGCCCGCTCGGGACGGTTGGAATCTTTCGGAGAAGCCATCAGCGCCCCGTACGCCAACTCCGCGGCTGCGACAAGCGCCTGACGCCGAGGAACTTGGTTCCCGCCTCCGGTTGGGCCATCCTCCCCGCCGCCATGCGCGCCCACGCCGCCTCCGCGATGCTGCTCTCTCTCGCCGTCTTTCTCCCGGCCTGCGCCGGCTACACGTCTCCGGCGCGGCGCGCGGAGATCGCCGGCGAGATCTCGAAGACGAACCAGGAGAGCCTCGGGCGCGCCTTCGCGGCGACGCTGCGCGCGCGTGGCGCCACGGCCCTCGCCGCCAAGGACGAGACGCTCGTGACACACGACCTCGAGCGATGCCTCTCCGCGTATCGCGACCTCACGCCCCCGCAGCCGGAGACGATCGAGATCCAGCGCATCAGCGGAGGGAAGCTCATCGCGCCTTGCCACGCCTTCGCCGACGGATTCCGCGCCGGGGCCGCCGAGGCGACGACGGACGACGGCAAGCGCGTGCTCGTCGTCCGCGCGGGCAGGGACGACGTTTTATACTCGCTCGCCGCCACCGCCGACGGAAAGCTCCTCGTGCTCCGGCCGCGGCTCAACGTGGTCGAGCGGCGCGTCGTGCGTATCCCGGGCACCTGCAATCGGATGCCCAGCCCCGCCCCCGACTTCATGCCGACCGAACGCGCCTACCTGCTCGAAGGGCGTACCCTCGACGCGGTCGAATACGTGGACGTCCCGTACGACGGCCTCGACGAGGACGTGCACTGCGACGAATACGTGTATTGACGCGCCACGCCATGGCTTGGCTGGTAAGCCCATTGCCCACGTCGGGCCGGCTGTCGCCGCGTGTTCACGTGAGCCCATCACCCGGCGTTTACACAGCGGACGAGCGCTGCGAGCCGTGAAGCGTGGCGTGACCGAAAACCTCCACGCGCGCAGAGAAAGCTTCCCCATGGCAGAGGCCTTGCTTAAGCTCATGTACTTGCCTTCCTCGGCAAAGGAGACCTTCCATGCGTAAAAGCGGTATCCTCGGGCTCTTGGGTCTTGCCATCGGCCTCACGACGGCGCTCCCCGCGAGCGCGGGCGTCGACCAGTGCGGCAACATCCGTTTCGAGGGGCTTTCGAACTGCGAGGTGCGCGTCACGGCCCAGTGCACGGCCGGGTGCAGCGAGTTCGGCATCTACAAGACGGCGTGCGCCACGAAGCTCGTTCAGGTCTGCGGCAACCAATGCACGCTCTCGGCGGAGGCGACCTGCACGGACAACTGCACCGTGCAGTGCAAGTCCGACTGCGACAACGGCGTCAACGTCATCTGCTCCCACAACTGCTTCGAAGAATGCACGACGAGGCGCGACACCGAGTGCGCCGCGAAATCCGACCCGGCGCAGTGCGCCGCGACGTGGGACGCGAACTGCGACAACGAGTGTGACGCCAAATGCGTGACGGTGGACGGAGGCTGTTATCAGCACTGCATCGAGTGCTGCGGCGGCTCGTGCACGGCCGACGCCAACATGGACTGCCAATACAGCTGCCAGGACGTCGAGTTCGAGGAGTGCGAGCAGGAGTTCCGCGCGAACTGCGAGGCCTCCTGCAGCGGCGACGGCGCGCTCTTCTGCGGCGGCGAGTACATCATCTCCGGCTCGCAGCTGCCGGCCTGCCTGCAGGCGCTCGCCGCGCAGGGCATCGAGGTGAAGGCCGAGGCGAACGTGAGCATCGGCCCCGACGGCATCAATGGCAACCTCGCCGCGGGCGTCTGCTCCTACAGCCCGGGCGACAAGGGCACCCTCATCGGGCCGTTCGCCTTGTTCGCCGCGGCCACGGCCGGCTTCCTCTCGCGGCGCCGCAAGCGCGATTCGCGTTCGTCCCGGTGATGCAATGAGCGTGCGGCCGATCTCCCTTTCGTGTTTCGTGCTGCTCGTCCTGGCCCTCGCTGGTTGTGCCGATGAGGAATCGAGCACGGAGGTGGTGGTCGGCCTCACGACGAACATGGCCGTTGGTTTCGATTTTCATGAGCTCGAGCGGACCCTGAAGGTCGACGGGGTCGTCGCGCAAAGCGAGCTTCTCTCGTATGGCGCGGGGAGTTTGCTCCTCCCGGCGGAGCTTCGGGTTCCGACGGCGACGGAGGGCGCCACGATCGAGCTGTCCCTCGCGGCCAAACGTCTCGACGAGGACGCCCCGGTCGTGACGCGCGAGGCAAAGACGCGCGTGCTCGGCGGGCAATCGCTGCTCTTGCCCGTCTCCCTGGACGAGGCGTGCGCCGGGGTCTCGTGCGCGGCGAATGCGACCTGCGTGGCGGGCGCGTGCGTCGATCCTTTCCTCGACCCGTCGTCCCTCGCGGCCTACGATCCGGCGTGGATCCAGTCGGCGGAAGACGCGTGCAAGACGGCGTCGTCGGGGGATCCGGCCCTCGTGGTCGGGCAGGGGCAAATGGCGTTCGCCTCGCTCGCGGAGGGCGAGGTGGTGCCGATCGAGCAGGGCCCGCAAGGAGGCCACCACGTGTGGCTCGCGCTCCGCGTGACGGGCCTCCGCCAGATGGGCTCGAAGCTCAAGGTGGGCGGGTTCTATCCCGATCTCGACTACGAGCTGCCTCCGTTCTCCTCGCAGGTCACGCTCCGCAAAGCAGACGACCATTGCGAGATCTACGGGATCCGATTCCAGGTGGACCGAGGCATCGCGGTCGGGACCGTCCGGGGCCTTCCACTCGACATCGACTTCACCCTGACGGACCCGACCGGCGACGCCGCCACGGCCCGGACGCAGGTCGTCATCGCGCCTTTGTGAGACAAGAATCCCCATGATGACGGAAAACGAGCGAACCGAACGACGCAAGCGGTGGGGCGACCGCGTGCCTGTGTGTGTCGTCTTCATCGGGCTGCCCGCGGCCGGAAAGTCGACGTTCTTCCGGGCGCGGTTCGTCGACACGCACATCCGCATCAACGGCGACATGCTCCGCACGGCGGCCCGCGAGCGGCTGCTCGTCGACGCTTGTCTGCAGGGAGGCACGAGCTTCGTCGTCGACAAGACGAACGTCTCGCGCGCCGAACGAGCGAGATACATCGAATCCGCGCTCGAAGCGGGATTTTTCGTGCACGGCTACTTTTTCGAGAGCCGGAAGGACGTCTGCCTCGATCGCAATGCGAAGCGCCCGCCCCACGAGCGCGTGCCGGACGTGGCCGTGCTCGGAATGCGGTCGAGGATGGAGCTACCGTCCCGCGAGGAGGGATTCGACGAACTCTATTTCGCGCGTGGGGTGGAGGGGACGTGGTTCGTGGAGGCGTATCGCGAGGGCAGTCACCCGAGCGCGTACCAGGAGAAGCCGACGACCGAGTGATACCCCATCGCCTCGTAGACCGGATACCCCATGTCCGTCGCGTGCAGCACCGTGCGATGCAGGCCCGTCGCGGCTTGCGCCTCCTCCAGCGAGCGGCGCATCACGGCGTCGCCATACCCCTTTCGACGGTGCTCGGGGTGCGTCGCCACCCACGCGACGTACAGGCGCCCATCGAGGGGCGACGTCAGCGTGCAACTGACGGGCTCTCCGTTCACGAAGCCGACGTGCCCATAAAAGTCATCAGCCCAGTAGAAGTCTTGCGCGATGGCGTCGCGGCCGAGCGCGATCGGCATCCCGTACGAGATCATGTTCAGATCGGAGAGCGCATTTCGCGTCTCCGCGTCGCGCACGCGCCGGATCTCGAGCTCGGCAGGGACGGGCCTCCGCGGAGGAAGGAGCGTGTCGGTCACCATTCCCTTCGTGCCGAGCTGCCTTGTGAGTCCCAGCCCCGAAAGCACCTCTTCCGCGACCTTGGGATCCCCGAGCCACGGGTCACACGCCGAGAAGAGCCAGGGCGCCCCGCTCGCCTTGCCGTGCTCGATGGCCACGCGGCACCGCTTCGCGAGGTCGTCCCCGTCACGCACGGGGGAGGAGAGATGAATCAGGTTGACGAAGGTCATCGGCGTGCCCGAGAGGGTGACCGTGATCCCGGGCAACGCCGCGATCTTCGCGTCGGGGAACCTGCCGGCGAAGATGCTCCACATCCGGATCATCTGATCGACCGACTCCACAATCTCGTCGTTTTGTTCGTGCTGGCTCATGGGTAACCGGGCGACAGGTTATGCCGTCGTCACGTCGCGCGTCAATGCTCCTGTATCCGAACCCGGTTCGATGCCTTGATGGGCGAGCCCCGTCCCCGACATCACGCTTCATTGCAGCACAAAACGAACGCGCCGCATGGTTTTGCCCGACCCCAGGAATATGCTATCGAAGAGGGATGCGAGCCATTCTCCTCCTCGGTTGTCTTCTGGTCACTGCAATGACCACCGGCTGCGTCGCTACGGCGCGTGGCGGTGCGTACGCGCGCGATGACGATCGCTGGGACAGGAACCGGTCCCGCACGACCACGTACCGCTCGACGCCCTCGCGTCCGAGTAGGAGCCCTGCACGTCCCTATGCCAGCCGCGCCAACGACGATGATTGTCCCCCGGGGCACCGCTGGTCCGACGGCCGCTGTCACGACACCGGCAAGGGACACGATCCCAACAAGCATCGCGGCCATGGCAGGGCCAAGAAGAAGTAGGCGACGGAGTCCGCTTCGGCGTCGATCGGGGTTACCGTCCCTTGCATGAGCGACGTGGAGCCCATCTTCCAGCTCTCTCCGGACGCACCGATCGCCGCGGCCATCGGCCCCGTATGGAGCCTCGTCCCGCTCCGCATCCCGACCGGCTGGGCCATCCGGTGGAATACGATCCTCGCACGAAAGCTCCCCTCCGGAGACGTCGAGGCCAATGACTCGGAAGACCTCTTCTGGGCCGTGAAGCTGCCCCCGCCCCTAACGCGCGCGCCGGACGAGGAACGTGACGCCCCAGAACAGGAGCGCGCCCGGCAGACCTCCCACGAAGATCGGCAGGAGCAGCTCGATCGTGAGCGGCTCGGGGCGGAGGTCGAGGTACCACGCGACCGCCGGGAGCGAGCCGAGCGCGACGGCCACGAGCGCGATGCAAAAGCCGAGGCGCGCGAGCGCCGTCCGGCCCTGCAAGAGCCCCGCGACGAGCCCGAACAATGCGGCCACGACGATCGCCGGGGCGAGCGCGCCGGGATCGCCGAACCAATCTTCGAGCCAGCCCGCGCGGATCACGGCACCGGCCACGCCGCCGCCGGCCGCAATGCCGAAATTCCTGGCAGCGCGCATGCTCTCGGGGTCCGCGTGTGTGTCGTCCATGGCGGCGCGGATCTCGGCGCGCGCGGCGGCGGCCATTTCGCGCGGATCACGCCCTTCACGCCGCAGCGTGAACGCGGCGAGGACGAACATCAGCACGAGCGCCGGAACCTCGGTCACGATGAACGTGAGGCCGGCGGCAGCGAGCGGATGCTGCGCGGGATTCTCGCCGAGCTCGGCCGCGAGGAACACCGCGTAGGGACCGGTTCCGGTCGCGACCCAGTACACCGTGAGCGCCAGCGCCACGGCGCAGAGGAGGCCACCGAGGATCCGGGCCCGAAGCGGGAGCGTATGCTGCACGGCGTGGATGTATCCTAAGGTTTTTCGATCGGCTTTTGGGTCTCGCAATCCACCTGCTCGACCCAAGGCGGATTCGCGGCGTGCGTGATCGAGCAGGTCCCGTCTTCGTTGCGCGAAAAACCTTCCTTCACGCTCCCGAGGTTCGGCACATAGATGTCGTCGTTCGGGTCCGGCTTGGCGGGCTCCTGCGCCGCTCCGCCGCAACCCGCGGAAATCGTGACCACGAACGCGGCCGCGAGCCGCGGAGCTTTCTTGCGTCTCATCCTGCCGAGTAGAGGCGAGCCCCGCCGCCCCGTCAAGAAGACGATACGCGCGTCGCCACGACGAACCTTCGCGTGAACGGAAACGGCGTGCCATAGGGCCGGGCGGGGTAGTCCGATTGCAGGAGCGGACGGAGCGTATCGAGGAAGGCGGCGCCTTCCTCGGGCCCGAGCGTGCTCACGAGGGGGCGCAGCGTGGTGCCGAGCAACCATTGCAAGACCGCGTCCTCGCCGGGCAGCACGTGCAGGTACGTCGTGTCCCACGCCTCGACCACGAATCCGAGGCCGACGAGGTGATCCAGATAAAAAGCCAGGGGCTCGGCGTGGCCTCGGCGCACGTCACGGAGCGCGCTCGCGAAGCGGGGCAGGGCGCGGACCTCTTCCACGCGCCGATGCGAAGGCGCCTCGAAATTCGCGGGAATCTGGAAGGCCAGCGTCCCGCCCGGCGAGAGCAAGCCGGCGAGGCGCGTGAGCAGGCCGGCGTGATCGTCGAGCCAGTGGAGGGCCGCATTCGAGAAGAGCACGGAGGCGGGCCCGGGCAAGGCGGCACGCGCGAGGTCGGCCTGGAGGAAGCGGACGCGCGAGGACGCGAGTCTCGTCTGGGCCTCGGCGAGCATGGCCGCGGAGCTGTCCACGCCGAGGATCTCGGCTTCGGGCCAGCGCTCGCCGAGGGCGAGCGTCAGGTCGCCCGTGCCGCAGCCGAGGTCGACGACACGCGCGGGGGACGAGGCGTTCACCTGCGCGAGCAAATCGAAGAACGGCCTTCGTCGTGCTTCGCGGAACAGGCTGTATTGCTTTGGATCCCACATCGAAACACGGGGCACGTAACACGGCCTCGCCGGGATCGCATGCAGGATCTTCGCGACGTCGCGCTGCGGCTGCTACCCTGGCCGCGCCATGAAGTTCGACGATCTCGAAGCGAAGATGCGGATCTACGAAACCGCGCACGACCACCAGGTCCTTCCGGGGATCTACATGGTCGCGCGGCTCGACGGCCGCAGCTTCACCAAGCTCGTTCGCGAGCGCAAGCCGTTCGAGGCGCCCTTCGACGTCCGCGTCCGCGACATGATGGTCGAGACGACCAAGCACCTCATGGATTGCGGATTCCCCGTGGTCTTCGGCTACACGCAGAGCGACGAGATTTCCCTCTTGTTTCGCCGCGACACGGACGTCTTCGGCCGCAAGCTGCGCAAGTACGAGTCGATCCTGGCCGGCGAGGCGAGCGCCAGGTTCGCGCGGCTCCTCGACGATCACGCGGCCTTCGACGCCCGGATCTCGCAGCTGCCCACCGAGCAGGACGTGGTCGATTACTTCCGCTGGCGGCACGAGGACGCGCACCGCAATGCGCTCAGCGGACATTGTTACTGGCTGCTCCGATCGCAGGGGCTCACGGATCGCGCGGCGACGCGGCAGCTCGAAGGGCAGTCGGTGTCGGCTCGGAACGAGTTCTTGTTCCAGAACGGGATCCAGTTCAACGACCTGCCGGCGTGGCAAAAACGCGGCGTGGGGCTCTATTACCACGACGTCGAGCACGTCGGCCGCGACGGGCGCGATGGAAGCCCCGTGGTCACGACGCGGCGCCGGATCCACGTGGATTTCGAGTTGCCGCTGGGGCTTTCGTACACGACGTTCGTTCGGCAGCGGATCGAGGAGGCGACGCCGGCGAAGGCGGTCCGCGACGACCAAGCATCCGGCTGATCGAGCACGACGCTCACGTTCGTCGCTTGACAGCCGGGCACGGCGAGCGGTCCGATGAGGGGTATGCCTCGCTCGGCTGCTTCGCTCCTCCTCGGCCTCGCTCTGCTCGCGCCTGCCGCGTGTGGAGGAAATGCGCCGCAGGAGCCGGCGCCCAGAGCGGCCACGAGCACCGCCGCGGGCGCCTGCGATGCCACGAGCGAGGGCGCTTGCAAGGCGGCATGCGACGGCGGGAACGCGGCCTGCTGCGAGCGCCTCGGGGACCTCGTGCTGCAGGATCGCGACCGCGGGCCTTCGCGGGCCCTCGCCGCGTCGGAGGCATTCGGCAAGGCGTGCAGCGGGGGGCGCGCGCGCGGCTGCCAGAAGCGCTCTCGCCTCGTGCTGTACGGTTTTCCCGGGGCGGTCGACGCCGACCCCGGAGAAGCCGTGGCCCTCGCGCGCCGCGCCTGCGACGGCGACGACCCTGCGGGCTGCGGCGATCTCGGACGGATGTTCCTCCACGGCATCGGCGTCGACATCGACGAGCAGCGCGGGGCCCCGCTGCTCGCGCGGGCCTGCGACGAGGGCGACGGCGCGAGCTGCGACGTGCTCGGCATCGCGCTGCTCTTCGGCATCGCCGTCACGCCCGATTCCGAGCGCGCAGAGGAGCTCTTCGTCAAGGCGGCGCAGGTGAGCGAGAAGGGCTGCGCGGCCGGGGATCCGCGCGCTTGTCTTTCGCTCGGAAAGGCGCTCGTCCTCGGACGTGGCGTGCGGCGGGACCATGTGCGCGCCGTGGCGATCTTTCAGCGCGCCTGCACGGCGGGGTTTGCCGACGGATGCGACTGGCTGAGCATGGCCTATACGTACGGCGTCGGCGTCCCGCTCGACGCGCCCCGCGCCCGCGCCCTCGCCGAGCAGAGCTGCAAGGAGGGCAGCCCCCACGGCTGCGGTACGCTCGGCACCCTCCTCATCGAGGGCGTGGGCGGCGCGCGGGATGCCGAGGAAGGGGCCGCGGCCGCGCGGCGCGGCTGCGACGCCGAGCCCTCGGCCTGCATTTACCTCGCCTCGGCGTACGACAAGGGCGCGGGCGTGCCCAAGGATGCGCAGAAAGCAGCTTCGCTCCTCCGGCGCGCGTGCGCCGCCGGCGACGTGCACGCGTGCACGGCGCTCGGGCTCTTCATGGTGCAGGGCGAAGGCATCGCGATGGACAAGCGGGGCGGTTACGCGTTCGTCTCCGCGGCGTGCGACGCGCGCCTGCCCGACGCCTGCGCGGTGCTCGGCAAGCTCATCCAGAAGGGAACGACGGCCGCGCCGGATCCGACGCGCGCGCTCGCGCTCTTCCAGGAGAGCTGCGAGGTGGGCTCACCGACCGGCTGCGAGCAGGCGGGCATCGTGTACGCCGAGGGGAAGGGGACGGCGCGGGACGACGCGCGCGCGGCCGAGCTCTTTCGCCGCGCGTGCGACGGCCATCGAGAGAGCGCGTGCCTCGAGCTCGGCCTCTTCCGCGCCGAGGGGCGCGGCGGCCCGCGCGACGAGGCCGCGTCCACCGCGCTCCTCCAGAAGGCGTGTGAAGCCAAGATCGACCTCGGCTGCTCGCTCGTCGCGGCGAAGCCAGCCGATCGCGCCGCCCTTCGCGCCAGACACCGCACGAAGGTCGAGGAATGCAATGCGCTCATCGAGGTCATCAACACGGGCGTCGAGGACCTCGAGAAGGCGCCGGGCCCGGACGCTGCCAACGATCCCACGGGCGCGCGCGCGCTTCGCAGCATGGCCGACGTGATGGATCGCGTGGAGAAGCAAGCGGCGGGCGTCCGCCTCACGGTGCCCAAGCTCGTCCAGTTCAACGCGGATTATCGCAGCATGACCGGCGCCGTCGCGAAGGCCGCGCGCGCCATGGCGAAGGCCGCGGACGCGAAGGACGTCGCCGCCATCAACGCCGCGCAGGCCGACCTCGACAAGGCGGCCAAGCAAGAGGATCCGATCGTCGAGGCCATCAATGCTTTTTGCCAGGAAAAACCATGATCTTTCGACCTCGAATCATCTCGCTCGCCGCCCTCTCCGCGCTCGCGCTCTCGTGTAGCAAGTCGACCCCGACGCCCGAAAAAGAGGCGACGAGCACGCCGAGCGCCGCGCCCATCGCCCCGAGCGCGAGCGCCGTGTCTACCGAGCGCGAGCCGCCGAAGAAGACGATTCCCACGCTCGTCCCCGAGCCGTTCGAGGCCACGAGGATGCTCTCCGTGGACCTCTTCGCCGTCGAGGGCGCGCTCCTCGTCACCGAGGGCCTGCGCGTCGGCCGCATCGTCGAAGAGCGCGTCGAATGGATCGGGAGCATCCCGGACGGCAACGAATCCCTCGGCGGCAATCGTATCTCTTCCGTGCACGGCTACTGGCCGGACGGCGTCGACGTCCTGTACACGACGAACAATGGCCGCGCGCTGATGCCCACGCTCTTTCCGCTCACCGGAAAGGGCGTGGAGCGCAGGTTCGGCCCGGGGGGCGGGCTCGGGTGGATCAATGGCACGACGCGGCTCGGCAAGACGACGCTCGTGGCGGGGTACGACGGGGAAGGGGGCCACCGGATCGAGACCGTCCGAGGGCCGACGTGGGTGCTCAAACCGCTCGACGCCGAGAAGGGCGGTTGCAAGGAAGACGAAGTGCGAAAGGCCTGGGGCAACGACGCGGCGCTCGCGCTCCCGCCCCGCGCCATCGCCGGGACCGAGGCCGGTACGCTCGTGACGCTCGGAAACCTCTGCGAGCGGGAGAAGACCCCGGCCGCGGAGGTCTGGGATGAGCCGGGCAAGTCACGCATCGTCGAGCTCGGCAGCATGGTGAAGGATCTCGGCTACTTCCCCAAGATCCTCCGGGGCAAGGGGGACGACCTCTGGGTCGAATCCACGCCGGTGCTCCATTACAACGGCGGGAAATTCGAGGCCTTGCCGGGTCTCGACAAACCCATCCGGGACCTCTTCGTCTCGCCGAGCGGCAAGCTCCATGGCATCGCGGGCCGGTCGATCGTCCGCTACGACGAGGGCAAATGGACGACGATCGCGAATTTCCCCCAGCCCATGCGTTTTTCCACGATCGCGATGGATGAAAAGGAGACGATCTGGGTCTCGTACAGCGGCGTGTCCCGGCTGCGCGAGACCGAGAGCGCCGAAGCCGCGGACGATTGCAAGACGCCGTTCGTGTACCTGTACGAGGTGTCCTGGAAAAACGACGCGAAGTACGCCTATCCCACGACCGCGAAGGCGCTCTCCACGTTCCCGGCCGTCGCCGATCTCGGGCTCGTCGAGTATTACGAGGACGGCCGGCGTCTCGGCGTGACGGTGAAGAGCAAGGAGCAAGCCGAGGCCGTCATCGCCCACGTCAAGGCGAACATGAAGGACGAGCACCCCGAGCTCATCTGTTACGCCCCGCGAAGCCCCCGGGTCATCGAGATCAAGGCCGCGAAATCGAAATGAGGAGCGCTCGGGGTCGCCCGCGCCTCACGACGCGCGCGGGCATCCCGTGAAGTAAAGCGCCGACCCTGCGACGCCTGCGTCCCACGTGTAGGCGTCGCCGCCGGGCACGGAGCGCGCGATCACGAGCAGCTCGTCGGGCGTGTAGGCGCGAACCGCGGACACCGTGCCGTCCCACGCCACGAGCGCCGGAATCAGCGGGACGAGGTACGTGAGCGCCCAGCGCGACGCCCGCAGCGGGCGCACGAAGGGGACGAGGACGAACGAGCCAACGAACAGAGTGGCCATGTTGACCCCCATCGCGACCGGCGCGAGCACGGTCGGCAGCCCTCGGATCGTCTTCGAGGCCGCGACGTCGAAGAACCCGAGCGGCTTTCCATCACGCACGATCGAGGCGACGAGCGCCGTGACGGCCTCGGGCGGGAAGTGGTGCAGCGCGCCCCACATGGTGCGCACGCCGTCGAGCTCGGGCGGGACCGCGAGGGCGTCGACAGGCTCTTCGCGGTAGACGAGCCTGGGGTCGTTTCTCTCGGCGACACGCGCGCGGCCGGCATCGTTCGGGTACCGGTCCGTCAGGACGAACCGCACGTCCTCGCGCCCCGCGTCACGCAGCGCGCGGATCGCGTAGAGCGCGCCGCCGCCGCCGCCCGAGCAGACGTCGATCACCTGCGTGCTGCCGGTGCGATCGAGCAGGGCCTCGAGCTTCGGCACGACGCCGCGGTAAAACCCCACGCGATCGAAGGCCAAATCGAGCAGATCCGTGCCGCCGTCGCGGATGGCAGCGGGCATCCAGGGGAGATCCTCGAGCTCGACGAGTTGCATGCGGCGCATGCGCGCGATGATGGGGGTGCCCGCGCGGCGCATCAAGGCCCCGAGCGCCCGCCCGCGCCCCGTCCGAACGGCCATCGAAAAAAAGTGCAGGCGACCGATGAGTCTTCGCCGCCGCGGCAGTCCATGCCCCAGAACCCTCATGGAGGCACCGATGAACGAGCTCGACACCTACCTCTTTTTCGATGGCAACTGCGCCGAGGCGATGCGCTTCTACGAGCGCACGTTCGGCGGCAAGATCGAGTTCATGATGAAGTTCGACGAGGGGCCGGCCCCATGTCCCGAGGGCGGCGCCGGGCGCATCATGCACGCGAGCCTCACCGTCGGCGCGCGCCGGCTGCTCGCGTCCGACACCGTGCCGAAGTATCCCCACGAGGGCTTCAAAGGTTTTTCCGTTTCGCTGGGCTTCCCGACGAAGGCCGAGGCGCAGCGGGTCTTCGACGCCCTGGCCGACGGCGGCAAGGTGATGATGCCGCTCGAGAAGACATTCTGGAGCGAGGCGTTCGGCATGGTGACGGACCGCTTCGGCGTCCCCTGGATGATCGGCGGCGGCGAGCACACCAAAGCCTGACCCTCGCGAGGGCGGGGGAGCGCGGGGCGTCGCCCCGCACCCCAGCAGGGGGCTGTCCGCCCCCTGCACCCCGGACCAGGCACGGCCTGGACCGAAGGCCGAGAAACCGCGCGATGCGCGGTTTCTCGGACGGGGCCAAGGCAAGACCCGGAGCGGCGTTGCCAGTCGAGGCGGCAGCGCTGCCTCAGCCTCGAGCAGACCTCCACCGCGTCCACGTCTCTGTAAACGACGTCGTCGTAGCCCTTCCCCTCGCGCGTCCTCATCCTGCTTCGTCCACGAGGACGTGCGCCCCCCTGGGCGTGCTCTCGCTCATCGCGCACGAGCACGTGCGCCTCCCCGGGCGTCCTCACCCTCTCCGGGCACGAGCACGTGCGCCTCCCCGGTCGTCCTCATCCTCTCCGGGCACGAGCACGTGCGCCTCCCCGGTCGTCCTCATCCTCTCCGGGCACGAGCACGTGCGCCTCCCTGGGCGTCCTCATCCTCTCCGGGCACGAGCACGTGCGCCTCCCCGGGCGTCCTCATCCTCTCCGGGCACGAGCACGTGCGCCTCCCTGGGCGTACTCATCCTCTCCGGGCACGAGCACGTGCGCCTCCCTGGGCGTCCTCACCCTCCACCGGGCCGGTGGGACCGCGTTGCCAGCCGAAAGGGCAGCGCGGCTGTCTCGATGGGCAGGGGTTCCTCGGCTGTTCGATGAACTGCGCATCGCGCAGTTCATCGACCCCGGGTCCAGCCCCTGGCTGGTCCGGGTCCAGGGGCGGATAGCCCCTGGTGGGGTCTGGGGCAACGCCCCAGCGAAACGGCCCCCGCGCGAGCCCCTACGAATCGATCCTCAAACGGCGCCGAACTCGGGCCGGTAGCGGACCACGCCGGGCCGCATGCCGAGAAAACCCGGGCGTAGCTCGAGCGCCATGAAGGCCTCGTCGTGCCCAGGCACCTCCCAGTGCAACCCGAATCGCGCGGCGGGCTCGAATCCGAAGCGCGGATAATACGCGAGATGACCGAGCACGACGACCGCGCCGTGCCCGGCTCCCCGCAGCCGTTCGAGCCCCTCGTGAACGAGCACGCTGCCGATGCCTTTCCGGTGCAATTCGGGCAACACGGCCATCGGAGCGAGCCCTTGCGCGACATCGCGGCCGTCATCTCGGTCGATTACCACGGGCGAAAACAGGATGTGGCCGACGACGCGCCCGTCTTGCTCCGCGACGAGCGAAAGCGTGATGGCCTCGGATTGGCGGAGCGCATCGACGAGCGACGCCTCCTCGGGGCGGCCGAAGGCGCATTCGTTCACGTGGCGCACGGCGGCGATGTCGGCGGGGAGCTCGGGGCGCACGAGGAGGGGGCTCACGGGGGCGAGCATTGCGCAAGAAAGGAACGTTTGCAACCGCCGGCCGCGCAGGCTACTGCGGCTGTTCGAGGGATCCCAGCGCGGCCAGAATTCGCTGCTCCTTGTCTTCGTCGATGCCGAGCTTGGGCAGCTCGGGCCGGGGCCGCGCTTGCCAGCCCGCGCGCATCAGCGCCCACGTGTCCGCGATCGTCTCGATCATCGGACGACAACGAAGCCCGAGCCGTTCGGCGCGCGGGACGGCCATTTGCCACGCGGCGCCGCATTCCGCGTTCATCGGCGCCCAGATCGGTAGCTCGCTCCACGGCTTGACGTCGTGCGCGAGGAGGAAATCGTCGCGGGCCCACACGAGGCGCGCCGCGCTCTCCGTGACCTTCGCGCATTCCGAAAGGAGAGACCCGAACGTCGGATGGCCCGGAGGTCCGGCGACATTGAGCACGCCTCCTTCGCCGCGCTCCAGGAGGTCCACGGTCAATCTCGCGACGTCACGAACGTCCACGAGCTGCATGGGCACGTCGGGCGACCCCGGCGCGAGCACCTCACCGCCGCGGGCGATCCGCGAAAGCCACCAAGGGAGCCGACCGACGTCCTCGTACGGCCCCACGATCACGCCCAGCCGCAAGAGCAAAGCGGCATCCCCATAATGATCGACGACGGCCCGCTCGCACCCGGCCTTGAGCGTTCCATAATCACCATCATCGGGGCCGGCATCCGGCGCGCAATCGTACACGCGGCTCGTTTCGTCGACAGGGAGCCGCGGCCGATCGACATAGACGGACGCCGACGAGGCAAACGTATACACCGGGGCGACCTCTCGCAGCACGGCTGCCGCCTGGCCGACGACACGCGGCACGTAGCCGCTCGTATCCACCACCGCGTCCCAGCGCCCGGCCCGCAGCCGTTCGAGATCGGCCCGCTCGGTCCGGTCGCCGCGAATCACCTCCACGCCGGGCGGGTCGGTGAAACTTCGGCCGCGGTTGAACGTGGTCACGTGGTGATCACGCCCGAGCGCCTCCGCCACGATCGTCCGACCGAGAAACGCCGTACCGCCGAGAACGAGGATCCGCATGCGGACACCATGCCCCGCCGAGCTCGAAATGCCAAGCTTGGCCACGAGTTCGTTCCAATGCCGCCGAATCATGGGTAGCATGGCAGCCATGAGCGTGACCTTCCTCGTCGACGACGTCGCCCGCGCGACCGAGCCCCTGCCGACGCGCCGGCTCGCCGAGACCCTCGGCGACGCGCTGGCTTTCGGGGGAGACCCGGAGCTTCGCGTGGTCGACCACGGCGCGACGCACGCGCTGCTCGGCGCTGTCCACCTCGCGTTCGCGGAGCACCGGCCGCTCGTGCTCTCGCCCGACGCCGTGTGGTTGACCATCGCGCAGGGCGTCGCGCAGCACGTCCGCCTCCACGCCGAACAGCTACGAACACGGCTCGTCCGGCACACGGGCACGGCGCGGATCGAGGTTCCCTGGGACGGGCCGATGCCGACGGACGCGGCTTCCTGGGTCGGGATCGTCCATTCGTTCCGCGACCGCGTCGCGGACCAGGTCGGCGCCGGACGCGCGCGGCTCTTCGAATGCGATTTTTCCACGAGCACGGAGGTCGATCTCATCGCGAGCCAGGTCGTCCTCCTCGACGCTTACGCTCCCTATTTCGATTATTACCTCGTGTGCATCTGCGGTATCCCGGAGATCACGCTACTCGGCACGCCTGCCGACTGGAAGCGGATCCGCGAGCGCATCGACGTGATCGCGGAGCTCGATCTCGACTTCTGGACCCGCTCCCTCGCGCCGATCTGCGACGAGCTCGTGCGCGCGGCCTCGGGGCAGCCGGATCTCGCATTCTGGCGCCGTATTTACAAGCCCAAGGATGCGTATGGTGGGGACGTGATCACCGGCTGGATCGCGCGGTTTTACCCATACCTGGTCGGGGAGGGCCGCGCGGCCGAGCGGAATCCGCTGCTGGATCTCCCCCTCGACGAGCCGTCGGGCGGCGGCGAGGACCGCTGGTACCAGGGCCCAGGCATTCGCACCCGCGAGGTGCTCGGTCGCCCGTCGACGGTGCGGATTCACGTGGTCGACATGTTCACGAACGAGCGCCACGTCGTCGCCCTCGACGGTGGCGTGACCGCCGTCTCGCAGGACGCCGACGGCCGCCTCGCCCCCGTCTCCGGCTGGGCCTTGCGCCGCAGCAGCCCTGCCATCGGCGAGGTCCTCGAGCGCATCCGCGCCGGGCATCGGTTCGTCCCCGCGCGGGAGCGCGACGACCGCGCCTGGTACAGCCTCGCCGGCCCGGCCGACTTCATGGCCATTTACCATGCATTCGAAGAAGCGACGTTGTTCGCCGAGACGAACCCCTGGAGGCTCCTCCCGCCCGAGGAGCAGCATCGCGTCGTTTTTTCCTTGCCGTACGAGCGCACGACGGACGTCCAGCGCTTCCTCGACCTGCCCGACGGCACGTTCCTCGCAATGACGCGGCACGACGGCGAGGCGCTCCTCGTCCGCGGCCGGATCGACGCGATCGAGCCTCCGCCCCCGCCCAAGGCGAAGGGGGACCCGTATGGCCCCGAATCCATCGAGGTTTTCCCGCAGCAGCGGCGCTCCAGCCAGTCGTTCGAGGAGGTGACGATTCTTCGCCTGCCGCTCGGCGAGGTATTGACCCGAGCCCTCGACAGCGGCGGCGCCACGGAGTTGCCCGAGGACGGTCGATTGCGCGACATCCTCGCGGAGTGGTACTTCCTGCCCCCGCCGCCGCCTCGGAAGAAAAACCGGCGCTGAAAGGCCACTCGAGGCGGAAACACGAACCGCGCGGGCCCGCGACGCCGGGCGCGGGGTCTTTCTGGTCATGGGCGAGCCGCGCGCGACGCTCGTCCGTCCAGCCATTCTCGGGGGACGCGGCCTGAACGAGCCTCGGGGTAGACCCGAGGGCTTCCGCGCGCCGGCGGCGCCGTACGAAAGAAACGTATTCGCCCGATTCGACGCAGGACGTCCAGAGGGGGCACGCTTGACGTCGATCGCCCCCGACGACATGAGATTGCCTGGACGGCGGTTCGGGCGCGCGCGGGCTCGTGCTCCATGCCGCTCGTGGCGTATTTTCATCCGGGCAGGAGATGGTTCGATGTCGACCCGATGCAATCGAGCGAGTGCCCTCGTCTGGATGGGCAGCGTGCTGATCGGGATCGGCATCCTGCTCTCCGTCCTCCAATGGATTTTGACGGCCTACCTGGTGCTCCATGGACGCGCCGATGACGTGCATAGTGGCGTTCTTCCGCGCTCGCTCGACGTGAATGCCCCGATCGGCAGCGGCAAGTGCATCACCATCAGCCACCCAGGCCTCGTCCTCGCGGCGCTCGGCACCATTCATCATGTCGCGGCGGAATGCCTGCTCACGCGATGGGGAGCGCGTACCCTGGTGCGGGTGGTGAGAGCAAGACGCCGCTTGTGGAGGTGAGGCACCTTGATGTGCGGGGTGGGGCACGCGCGCCTCTGGTCCGCGCTCGCCCGATCCCCTATACAGGGTGGCCATGCTGGCCCGCGTCAAGGGATGGCTGACAGACAGGCGTGTCCCGCTGCTCGTCGCGCTTCTCGCGATTCTCCTGCTCCTGCCCACGCTCGGGGCCGGGGCGATCATGGACGATCACGCGCACCGGATGGCGTATCATCCGACGTTCACGCGGCCCGGGGGGCCCCACGGCGACTGGGATCTTTTCCGCTTCCTCGAAGAAGATCCCGCCGCGCTGAAGTACCTCCGCGATCAGGGGATGTGGCCGTGGTGGACCGTCGACGGATCGAAGCTCGCGTTTCTCCGTCCCCTCGCGTCGTTGTGGCACGCGCTCGATTATCGCGTCTGGCCGAACGCGCACTGGTTCATGCACGCCGAGAGCGTCCTCGTATTCGCGGCGACGGCTTTCTTCGCGGCGCACCTCTATCGAAGGCTGCTCGGCGCCACGGTCGCCGCCGGGCTCGCGGCGCTGATCTTCGCGGTCGACGACGCCCATGCGATGGTCATCACCTGGATCGCCAACAGGCACGCGCTCCTCGCGACGCTGTTCGGCGTGCTCGCGCTCGTCGCGCACGATCGTGCTCGCAGGGACGGCTGGAAGCCGGGCGTCTTCCTCGCGCCGCTCGCGCTGCTCGGGGCCATGTTCTCCGGGGAGACCGGGCTCGGCGCGCTCGCGTATCTCTTCGCGTACGCCCTCTTCCTCGATCGCGCGCCCCTGCGATCCCGCGTGGCCGCGCTCCTCCCGCACGTCGGGGCAGCGCTCGTCTGGTTCGTCGCATACAAGCTCGGCGGTTATGGCGCGGCCGGCGGCGCGTTTTACATCGACCCGTTGCGGCAAACGGGCGAGTTCGTCCGCGCGGTCGGCGAGCGTCTGCCCGTGCTCCTCGCCGGGCAGATGGCCGCGCCGCCCGCCGACATGTGGATGCTCTGGCCGCCGACCGAGACCCGGCGCCTCGTGACGATTTGCCTGCTCGTGCTGCTCGTCGTGGGCGGCGGGATCTTCGCCGTGCTGCGCCGCGATCGCAATGCCGCGTTCTTCGCGCTGGGGATGGTGCTCTCCCTGCTGCCGACCTGCGCGGTTTGGCCGGGCGATCGGCTCTTGCTCTTCGCGGGGATCGGGGGATCGGGGCTCGTCGCGTCGATGCTCACGGCCTCGCGGGAACACCTCGGGCGGGCGGCGCGCATGTACGTGGGCGCGGTGGCCGCGGTCCTCGTGCTCTTCCACCTCGTGCTCGCGCCCCTGCTGCTGCCGCTGCGTGCGTGGTCGACGGGATCGATGCTGCACGGCTTCACCGAGCGGGCGATCGCCAGCATGCCCAGATTGGATGGGGCCGAGGGGCGGACGCTCGTGGTGGTGAGCGCGCCCGACAGCGTGATCGTGAGTACGGTCATGGCGGCGTGGGTCAACGAGAATGCACCGTTGCCCTCGGTGCTCCGCGTGCTCTCGACGGCGGTCGCCGGGACGCTGAAGGTCGGCCGCGTGGACGATCGCACGCTGTCGGTGACGCTCTCCGACGGCTTTTTTCGAGATCCGACGGCAACGGTGTTCCGTGACACGGAGAAGTACCCGCTGCGCGTGGGAGACCGCGTCCCGCTCGGGGCCATGGTGGCCGAGATCGTGTCCCTGACCGAGGATGGCAAGTTCCCTTCGCGGATCGATTTTCATTTCGATCGATCGCTGGATGATCCTTCGATGGCGTGGGTCGTCTGGGAGAGAACCCGATTCGTGCCGTTCGTGGTGCCGAAGGTCGGGGAGACGAGCGAGGTGCCCGTGGCTTCGTATCAGGTCGCGATCGGCGGGTGATTCACCAGCGGGCGCGCATCTCCTCGGCCCAGCCGAAGAGACCATCGACGATCACGCGCTCGCCCCCGTCGCCCTTCACCTCGCCGGAAAAACGACCGAAGCATAGATGGAGATCCGCGCCGGCCACGACGAGCGGCACCTTCGTCCGTTTCTCGTGCGCCGGCTGGAAGTCGAGCCGTACCCGATCGGAGTTTTCCGTGATGATCCGCCAGGGCTTGCGGAAATCGCGGCGGTCGTAGTCGAACCGGACGTCTTCACCGATCTTGTGGAGCCGGCCGTCGATACAGATCCCATTTTCGGTCGCCCCCGTCCCATCCGTCCACTTGCCGCCGAATTGCAGGCCGACGACCTTCCCACCGACGATTCCCGACGCCGACGCCCAGTTCCAGACAGAATGCGTGGGCCAGACGCCGCGACCGAAATCGAGGCAACCGAAGGCCTGCTCGTCCGGGCCGATCACCTGCTCGACGCCGTCCACCCGGACGGTCCCGGTCGCGGGGAGCGTGTTTTGCTTCGAGGTGAACTGGAACAACCTCTCGCTCCACGGCACCACGACATTGAGCGTCTCGTGCCCGGGCGGCCGAACCACGAGCACGTCGGCCTGCACCAAGCGCCCGCGGCTCTGGAACCTGGTCACCAGGCGTGTGCCTCGGCTCTCCTCCCGGAACTCCAGCCGGAGCCCGAGCCCATCGAACACGATATCGCCGCCGCCGACCGTGTCGGGCTGCGAGAACCCGAGCGCGAGCGGGACCGGGACGACCCTTTCGAGCTCGCGGCCGGTCTCCAGATCGAGGAGGAGCGCGCTCGCCATGCCGAGGTAGTCGAAGTCCGCGTACGTCAGCGACAGGACGCCGCCCTTCCAGGTGACGCCCCAGTAATCCCAGCGCTTTCTGCGCCCCCAGGGGCCACCCAGGTTGCATCGATGAAGCGGCCGGCGCGACCAACCCTTCGCCTCGGGGTTCAGCCGACCTTCCAGCGTGCAGAGGGCCACGTCGCGGTGGAGCTCGTGAGAAATTCTGCTCATCCGGAGAGCCTCCACGAATTTTCTCATGAACTTTCTAGCTTGTAAAGAGGCTCGCTGGGGGCCATATCCCGGGGCGCGCCAGGCATCCCCCCGGAGAGTCGACCCATGTCCTCACGATTCAAGCCCGAGGTCTACGCCATCGATTTCGGCACCACCAATTCGCTGCTGGCGGCGGCGAACGCCACGTCCACGTGCCCCCCGATCCCCCTCGACGACGCCGCGTCCGACCCGACCATCCTGCGTAGCCTGCTCTTCTTCGGCAAGAACGAGTTCTCGTGCGGCGCGGTGGCCATCCGCGACTTCGTCGCGAGCGGCATGCAAGGGCGGCTCATCCGCTCGATCAAGAAGTTTCTCCCTGATCGCGGCTTCGCCGGAACGCAGATCAACCAGCGCGTCGTCACCATCGAGGATCTGATCAGCCGCTTCTTGCGGATGATGCGGGACCGCGCGAACCGCCATTTCGACGCCGATGTCACGCGCGTGGTGCTGGGGAGGCCGGCCATGTTCTCGCTCGATCCCGAGGAGGACCGGCTCGCCCAGAGCCGGCTCCAACGCGCGGCGCAGAGCGCGGGTTTCTCCGAGGTCGCCTTTTGCCCCGAGCCAGTCGCCGCCGCCCACGATTTCGAGCTCGAGCTCGATCGGCCCATGACCGTCCTCGTCGCCGATTTCGGCGGCGGGACCTCGGATTACACGGTCGTGCGGATGCGGCCGGAGGGCTTCGCGGCCGCGGACGTGCTCTCGCTCGGTGGCGTGTCCGTGGCCGGCGACGCGCTCGACGGGAGCTTGATGCGCCACAAGATCGCGCGCCATTTCGGCGCGGAGGTCACCTACCAGGTCCCGCTCGGCAAGAACCTGCTCACGATGCCGCGCGGGATCATGGAAAAGCTCTGCTCGCCGGCGGACATGGCCGTGCTGCAGCACCGGGACATGCTCGCGTTCCTGCGCGACGTGCAGGCGTGGTCGCTCGGAGAAGACGACCAGAAACGGATGGATCAGCTCCTCTGCCTGGTCGAGGATTCGCTCGCGTTCCAGGTGTTCGAGGCCATCGAACACAGCAAGTGCGCGCTCTCGGAGGTGACGAGGACGCAGTTCGCGTTCGAATATCCGACGATGAACATCCACGAATGGATCACCCGCGACGAGTTCGAGGCCGGCGCCGAGCGCTCGATCGACGCGATCTTGCGGTCGCTCGATCGGACACTCGAAGAGGCTGGGCTCGGCTTCGGGGCGATCGACGTGGTTTGTTGCACCGGAGGGACGGCGCGGGTCCCGCGGCTCGCGCGCGCTCTCGAAGAGCGATTCGGGCAAGGGAAGCTCCGCAAGCTGAGGAGTTTTCATTCGGTCGTGCAGGGGCTCGCGGAGCGGGCGCGGAAGATGGCGCGGGGCCTCGATTGAAGCCTCAGCCGAGGAGGGGGTGCAGCGGGACGAACCCGAGGTAGGCCTTGGCCGCCAAGGGCTCGTCCGGCGCGAGGACGAGCTTGATCCCGAGCGTGGTCGATACGGGGCTCGGGGCGCGATGCTCGGGCAGGGCGAGCCGCGCGTAGGGTGGGAACTGGAGGAGCGCGTCGCGTTTGTCCGGCGTGCACACTCCCCAGGCGACGAGCTCGTCGAGGATCGGGCACCAGCGAGGATCGCCGGGGGGATGATGCAGTTCGATGCCGAGCGTCGGCAGGACACGGTCGCCCATGTCCAGGTGAAAGCCGATCCGCATGTTCGCGGGGACCGTGGCGGCGAGGAGCGGTTCGAGCCGCGGACGCGCTCCGGGCCATTCGATTCGATCGAGATGAGCCGGGAGCTCGTCCCGGGGGATCGTGGCGACGAGGCGGAGCGCCTCGATGCCGCGCGACGCGAGCGGCGCGACGTGAAGGACGCGGCCTCGGCGAGGCAATCGTTCGACGAGACGAGTCATGGTGTCGAATGTCCCGCACGGGAGCGGGCGCCCGAGCAGGAGCGTGGTCGCGCGGTCGAGGATGTCGAGACAACCGGCGCGCCCTCGTTCGTCCTGCTCCTCCGGCGGCTCTTCGTCGCAGATGTGCCGCTCGATGCAGGCGAACGGGAGCGGCTGCCGCGCGGCGACGGAATCCCCGTTCACGTCGAATTCGAGCCACAACGCGGGAATCTCGGTGTGGAGCGGCGACGCGGGATCGACCCATTGTCCGCAAAAATCGAGCACGCCGCGCCACGCCCGCGCATCGAGCGCGGGAGCGCAACGCAGGAGGGCCCGCGGTCCGCCCGAACGCGCGAGCAGATACATCAGGAAATCGACGCGCGGGTTTTCCTCGAGGCGGCATTCGAGGGCGATGCCGGACGCGGCCCTCGGCAGCCCTCGCGTGACGGCCTGGAGCGCGCTCCGGGCAGAGGCCGCAAGCAGTGCCTCCGGGAGAAGCGGCGCGACGAGATGGAGCATCGCGTCGGGCGCGACGATCACCGCTTGCCCCCCTTCGATAGGCCGTGGATCTCGAAGCCGAGTTGGAGGTTCTGCAGCTCCGCCGGCGCCGAACCCTCGTTCCCGCCCTCCCGACGCGGATCCGCGAACGCCCAGTACACGCCGTGGGGTGCATTCGGTGGGAGGGCGAAACGCAGGGTGACCTTTTCCCCGCCGCGCGTGGTCTCCACTCGCCCGATCTGCCCTCGAATGCGGATCTTGCCCTGCCGCAGCTCGCATCGCGTGAACGCGCCCTGAAGCTTGGTCCCGAAAACCGTGAGGAGAAGCTTTCCGTCCCTCCGATGCCAGAAGAAGCCCGTGACCGTTTGTCGGCCGTAGACCCAGGGCAAGGGCGTCGGTGTGATCAGTTGCGTGCTGGATTCGTTGTCACCGAGCTCGTTCGACAGGGCCTCGAGAATGCGACGCCGATCGCTCGACAGCAGGATCTCCTTCTCCTCCGCGGACAGATCCTCCCGCTGGGATACGACCGCGACCGGATCCCGCCGGTATGCCTCCTGGATATCCGGATCCTGCGAAAGGCTCATGACGAACGCGAGCAGCATGAGTACCTCCCCCTATGCATCGAAGAAATGCACCGTCAGCGCGGGCGACGGTAAAAGACGTAATTGGAATCCATCGTGCTCGCGAGGGCGATATCCGGCGCCGACGAATGCGTGTAGCGGACGCGGATGCGCTCGCCGGGCGAAAGGCGTCGCGCGAAGGAGATCCAGTTGTCGCCGGGGACCACCACGTACGCGCCGCGGCCGAGGAGAGCGCCATCGCGGCGTACTTCGAGGATGTCCTCGACGAGCTGGGCCGATAGGGTCAACCCCGCCTGCGGTCTTTCGATGGCGAAGGACTCGACGGTCTCGACGAGAGCGCTCCGATCGAGATCCGCCACGGCAATCGCCTCGCCAACGCCGCACGTGCTGGAGGACCACGCTGGCGTCGACTCGAAGGCGCGCGGCGTCCCGAGAAAGATGACGAGCGGCGCGCCATACCCGTAAAACTGCGGGCCCCAGCGGCTCGCGAGCAGGTCGAGCGCGCCGTCGCCGTTCACGTCGGCGAGGCGGACGCCCGCGCCCCAGCCCGAGGTGTCCGAGGTCCAGATGGGATCGGAGCCGGAAAAAGGCCAGTAGGCCATCAGGCGTGAATCGCTGCCGATGCCGTTCGCGCAACTCCCGGGCGGGGGCGGGCTCGGGTAGAGGTTGCCCACGTATGCGCGGGGCGTCTCCGGCGTACGAGCCGGCGCGAGATCATCCGGCGGCAGGATGTCCTTGTAATGGTCATTGTAGAACGTGACGACTCCACGACGACCGCCGATCATCCCCACGTCGACGAAGAGCGGAAGGCCGCGCTCGACACGCGCGGTCCAGGAGGCCACCGTGTCGAGGTTCACCTTGCCGTCCTCGTCGAGCGCACCCCGGTGAATCGGCAAACCACGCGCGGCGATGAGGAGATCGAGGACCCCGTCGCCGTCGACGTCCGCGAATTTCGGGGTGAGGGCGTGCATGTGAGCGTCGGATTTCCATGCAGGATCGGACGACAGCATGCCTCCGTCGTTTTCATAGATCCGCACCTGTCCGGGCGAGGACACGAGCTCGAAGGCGACCCCGACGGCGAGATCGAGATCGCCGTCCGCGTCGTAATCGCCGAGCGCGGCGCCGAAGCTCGAGAACTTGTCGGCCGTGCGAAAGCTGGGCGTCCGTTCGAGGGTGCCTTCGCGGTTGAAATAGACCTTCGCGTACCCCCGCGTGTCCGCGTCGAGCCAGGGGCCCACGGTGACCGCGACGTCGACGCGTCCGTCGAGATCGATGTCCCCCACGGCGATGCCGGCATGAAAATCCTCGTCGGCGGAGGACCAGCTCGGCTCGCTCGGGAAGCCACCCCGACCGTCGTTCCGATACACGGTCACGGGTCGCCGCGCGAGGTCGTTTCCATTGGCGACGACGAGGTCCTTGTATCCGTCGCCGTCGATGTCCGCGAGGGCGGCCCCGAGCGAATGCATTTTCGCGTCGGCGGAGCGATACCCCGGCTCCGTCGGATAGGGAGGCGCGGCGCGCGGAGGTCGCTTCTCGACGCCGCCTCCGGGCGCGGGCTCACGAGGCGCCGCCCCGAAGAGGGCTCCTACGAGCGCGAAGCACACCATCCCGATCCCGATCCTGGTCGCGGAGCCCCATGCCATTGCGGTCGGTCCCCCTCATTCCGGCGCTTCGATCCCGAGGCCGGGCGCGAAGATCGCTGCCCAGCGGTCGGGCCGCCGCACGCCGAGTTGCGCCATGACCGTATCGGCGACGGTCACGAGCGCGCGCCCGGCATCGCCGCCGGAGAGCTCGCCCTTGCGGCGGCGCGCGCAGGCCGCGTGAAGTGCCATTTCGGCCTCGTCGAAACCACGAATGGCGGCGTCGAGGTGGGCGAGGGCCTCGTCTTCATGCCCGCGGAGCCGCGCCACGGCGGCCCGAAGCAAGGCCGCGGAAGGGGGAGCGTCGGCGCGAATCTCGCGTTCGAGCCGCGACGCGATTCGCTCGGCTTCCCGCGCGAGCCACGCGCGGCGGCGGGGGGGCACATCCCCGGCAATGGCAATCGCGGTGCGCGCGCGGAGAAACAGCATGTCGATCCGGGACGGCTGCACGCGGAGCTGCTGCGACCGGACAATGGCGCCCCACGCTTGCAGGACGCGCCTCCGCGCCATGGCGGCGTGGTCCTCGTAGAGGTCTGCATAGGCCTCGATCCGGAGCGCGTACATGTGCTGCACGTGCATGCCCCCGCGGGTCCAGGACGCGACGCCCTCGCGCACACGGCGACGCGCCTCCTCGACGTCGTCGGCGGCGATTCGCGTGACGGCGGATGCGCTGGACGCGCTGATGGCCGCGAAGAGATTGCCGAGCGACGTGGCCTCGCGATGCCAGGCCGCGGTGCGCTCGGCGAGTTCCTGCAGGCGCCCCATGGCGTCGAGGGCGATGACGGCGACGACGTGCGCCATGTTGTGGTACATCGCGAGATCGAGCCTGCGGCTGCGGAGATGGCGGCCGATGGCGTCATAACGATCGAGCGCCGCTCGCCAGCGCCCTTCGATCATGGTGGTCGCCGCGCCGTACATGGATACGGTCTCCAGGACATCGGGATCGTCGCAGCCGCTCGCGATGTCCGCTGCCCGCGCGAGGAGGCGCGCCCCCTCGGCCACCGCGGACGGTCCGCCTTGCAGGAGCGACAATTGCGCATACGTACCGAGTGCCTGGGCGATCCGCGCGGGTTCGCCGGCGTCGAGCGCGAGATCGAGGCCGCGTATCAAAAACGCGCACGATCGCAGCGGATCGACGTCCGTCAGGGCCATGCTCACCGCCATGCAAACGTCGATCCGGGCGAGCACAGCAGGATCGACATCGGCGGCGTCGTGCGGCTGGAAATCATAGCCACGACGCCGAATTCGAAGAATCCCCCGGAGGGCCATCATGGCGACGCTCACGGTCGTCCTGGGCGGACGCAGGCCAAGCCCAGGGAGGAACGTCGACAGGACGCGGTTGCCCTCGTCCAGGTGCCCGCCTACGAAAAGTTGCTCGATCGCGCGACGTCGCAGATCGAGCGCCTCGCGGGGGGGCGCGCCGTCGGCGCATTCGAGGTAAACCTCGGCCGCTTCCCGGCAACGGCCCGCGTGCGCCAGCGCGTGGGCCCGACGGACCTTGATTTCGTGCGTCGTCTCCGGGGTATCCGCGGGCCCTCCGCGCCCCCAGTCGAGCGCGAGCGCGTAAAGCTCGGCCGCATGGGCGAAGGCCAGCGCCTCGTTCGCCCGGTCGGCCGCAGCGATCGCGTAATGCGCCGCCTTGTACCTTTCTCCAGCACTCTGGAAATGCATCGCGAGCTCCTCCGGTTCGACCTCGGGCGACGTCTCCAGCACGGAAGCCAAGCGCTCGTGTCGCGCGGCAAGCGCAGAGGCGTCGAGCGTGGCGAGGATCGCGTCGCGGAGCCGATCATGGGAGACTTCGCAGCCGGGGCGCTCATGCACGCTGCATACCCTCAGCAATCCTGCCGAGCGCAGAGGCGTCAGGTAAGCGAGCGCTTCGTCGGCGAGCTCGGCAGCCGCGAATGCGATGTCCTGTTCGAGCGGGCGCCCTGCGACCGCCACGATTTCGAGGAGCCGCCTCGAGGGCGCGGGCGCCGCGCTGAGCCTCTCCCGCATCGCCTCGCGCAGATCGACCCGCGGCACGGCGCTTGGCCCGGCCGCGCGGACGTGCCGCGCGAGCTCCTCGATGGAAAAGGGATTGCCCTCCGATTCCCGCAGGATCGCCCGCGCCGTCGCCTCGTCCGCCGAGGGCCCGAGGCGCTCCATTGCGAGCGCGATCGCCTGCTCGTGCGTGAGCGGCCCGAGGTCCACGTCGTGGAGCCGGATCCGGCCTCCCGCCGCGGCGACGAGCTGCCCGAAGCGCGCCACGAATACGCTCCGCTCGACCTCGTCGCTGCGGTGACAGGCGAGCAGGAGCATCGCAGGCGCGTCGGGCGGCGAGAGCAGCTCGAAGAGGAGCTCGGCGCTGTCGACGTCGCCCCATTGCAAATCGTCGATGCAGAGCACGAGCGGGCCGCGCGCGGCGAGGCGCCGGAGGAGGTCCTTGAGCGCCTGAAATGCACGAATACGCGCCCTGGGCGGGTCGATGGCCTCCGCTCGGTCCTCCGCCTGCGGGGCGGGGTCGATGAGCCCGAGCACGGGGAAGATTCGCTCGAGGTCCTCCAGATTCGGCGGAACCAGAGACCGCGTCTCCTCCGGCGGGAGGTTTTTCACGTACCGCGCGAGCGCGTCCACGAGGCTATCGAGCGCCTTGTACGGCACCGATTCGCGATCATGACAGCGGCCGCGAAGGACGATGGTTCCTTCCCAGCGATGGATCGCCGCGAGGAACGTCGATGCGAGCGCGCTCTTTCCCACGCCGGACGCGCCCGTGAGCCGGACGAGCACCGCGGGGCCGGACGAGCTCTCCCGGAATGCCTCGAGGAGCGCCGCCATTTCGCGCTCACGCCCGACGAGGGCGTGCCTTTGCCGGATCTCGACGAGCCGTGGATGCTCGACCTCCGCGGGCGCCTCCGTCACCTTGAGCCGGGCGGCGATCTCCTCGTCCGACGGTCGCCTCCTCGGATCGCCCCGGAGCAGCGCAAGGCAAAGCTCTTCGAGATCCTCGGGCACGTGCTCGGCGAGGATCGACGGAGGAATCGGGCGGGTCGAGAGCTTCGCGCAGAGGACGTCCTCCACGCTGCCCTCGAACGGGAGGTGCCCCGCGAGCGCCTCGTAAAGCATCACGCCCACGCTATACCAATCGCTTTCGCGGCTGCTCGGTTCGCCCAGGATCTGCTCGGGCGCCATGTACGCGGGCGTGCCGACGATGCCCTCGTGCACAGCCGGAAGCTCGCCGGACGGCAAAGGCGAGAGCTCTCGCGCGAGCCCGAAATCGAGGATCACGACCCTGTCGGCCTTCGTGAGGAGCACATTCGAGGGTTTCAGATCCAGGTGCAATACGTCGGCGGCGTGGAGCGCGCGGACGCCACGCACGAGGCGGGAAAACACGAACCGGAGCCGCGCGGCGTCGAGCGGACGCGCGGACGCGCGCGGGACGGCCCCATCCTCGATGTCGCGGGGAGGCTTGCGCCGCACGGTCGACGCGGAGAGGTCACCCGTGCGTTCAGGCACGAAGCCGCTCAGCAAATGTTCGCCTTCGACGAACTCCATCGAGAGCGCCCAGCGGCCCTCGTCGTAGATGAGCTCGTGGAGCATCACGAGGTTCGGGTGCGTGATGTCCGCGAGCACGCGGAACTCCTGCTTGAAGCGGAGCAGCGCCGCCGCGTTGTCCTGGTAGAGGACCTTGAGCGCCACCCGCGCGCCGTACCGGAGGTCGATCGCCTCGTAGACGACGCCGAACCCGCCGGCGCCGAGGCGGCGGAGGATCGAGAATCGTTCGCTCGATTGGTTCTCCTTGCGTGGAGCGCCCATGGTGTACGCGGCGAGGAGGCGCGGCGGTCTTGCCGCCCTATGGTGCCGGCGTGGACGTTCGGCATCCGGTGGACGCCACGAATTTCACGCGGCCACGTCGGCCGGCTCGGCGTCCTTACTTCGCCCATCGACCCGCGCGCGTGGATCGGACAAGATTGCAGGAGACCAACATGGGTTCACGCGCAGCGCAAATCACCGAGACCATGCCTCTCCCGCCTGGCGGACGCGAGGTCGGTGCCGCCATGCGGCAGACGCGCAAATGGCCGACCCTGCTCGTCTACCATCGCGACGGCACCGAGCTCGTCGAGCTCCGGCCCGGCGTCCGGCAAGTCATCGGACGGACGTCCCCGTCCGACGTGCAAATCGACGACGATAGTTTGTCCCGACAGCACGCTTGTTTCACGCTGCTCGAGAGCGGGGGCGTGCGCGTCGAGGATCTCGGCTCGCTGAACGGCACGTGGGTGCAGGGCGAGCGGGTGACGGAGGGCGTCGCGCGGATCGGCGACGAGGTGATGCTGGGGCGCGTGATCATCACGATCGGCGAGCGCGCGCCGGAGGCGAGCCTGCTCGCCGGGCTTTTGAGTTACGAGCGGCTTCGTAGCACGCTCGAAGACGAGGTCGTGCGGGCGCGTTTTTTCGGGCGCAGCGCCGCGATTCTGATGGTGCAGGCCGGCGGCCGCGAGAGCTTGCACGTGAGCCGGTGGCTCTCGCGGGTGCAAGCGGAGCTCCGGCCCATCGACAAGGTGGGGCTTTACAGCCTCGACGCCGTGGCCGTCCTCCTGCCGGAAGCGACGCTCGGGGTCGCCTGCGACCTCGCACAAAGGATCAGCGAGCCCAAGGAGGGCGGCCCAACGCTGCTCGTGGGCGTGGCCGCTTCGCCGGAGACCGCGACGTCCGCGGAAAAGCTCCTCGAAGCTTGCCGCGCAGCCCTGCAACGCGCGGCGCCCGGGCGACCCGTGCATTCGCTGCCGGGCGGACCGTGGACGTGGGGAGGTCCGTCGGGACAACCCAATGCGAGCGAGCAGCCCGTGGTGGAGAGCGCGGCCATGCGCCAGGTCTTCATGACGGTGGCGCGGCTCGCTCGCTCCTCGATCCCCGTGCTTTTGCAGGGGGAGACGGGCACGGGCAAGGAGGTGATCGCGCGGGCGCTGCACGAGCAGAGCGCCCGGCATGCCCGTCCGATGGTATGCGTGAACTGCGGCGCCATTCCGCAGCAGCTCGTCGAGAGCACGCTGTTCGGGTACGAGCGCGGCGCGTTCACGGGTGCGGTCCAGCAACAAAAGGGCATCTTCGAGGCCGCCGAGGGCGGGACGGTGTTCCTCGACGAGGTCGGCGAGCTGCCGCTCGCGGCGCAGGCGGCGCTCCTGCGCGTGCTCGAGACGAGGCGCGTCGCGCGGGTGGGCTCGACGAAGGAAATCGACGTCGACGTGCGGCTCATCGCGGCGACGCACCGGGATCTCGAAGCGATGGCCACGTCCGGCAGCTTTCGATTGGATCTCCTGTTCCGCCTGAACACGATGACGCTGGACATTCCGCCGCTCCGGGAGCGCGTGGAAGAAATCGAGCCGCTCGCGATGCGCTTCCTGCAGCTCGCCAACCAGGCGAACGAGCGCCGGATCCAGCGCATCCAGCCCGACGCGCTCGCCCTTTTGCGGAGCTATCCGTGGTCGGGCAACGTGAGGGAGCTGCGCAACGCGATCGAGCGGGCCGTGGTCATCGCGGAGGGGGACTCGATCTCGGTGCACGACCTGCCCGAGCGCGTGCGCGCGCAAGGGCGGATCGGCTCGCACGCGGCGAAGGAAGTCATCGTCGCGTCCGCGGAGCCCGCCCCGGCGAACGACGCAGGCGGGCTCCGCGCGCGAATGCAAAGTTACGAGGCGCAGGCCATCGTGGAGGCGCTCCGCGCGTCGCAGTGGAACCAGACGGAGGCGGCCCGCAAGCTCGAAATGCCACTCCGGACGCTCGTGCACCGCATGAAGGTGCTCGGCATCAAAAAGCTCGGGTTCGGGACAGCCGAGCCGCTCTCGCAAGCGCACCCGTCCGACGAGGGCGGGAGCGACGACGAACCGGACGAATGAGCCCGAGCGAGCGCGCAGCGTGGGGGGCGTGATCGAGCGCCCGCCGCGTCACGCTGCGCGCGGTCGGGAGCTCGACGATGAACGTCGCGCCTCGTCCAGGCTCGCTCTCGACGCGGATCGACCCGCCGTGCGCCTCCGCGGCCGCACGCGCGATGTAAAGACCGAGGCCGAGGCCGCCGAAGCGCGAGGACGAGACCGCTCGTTCGAATCGCTCGAAGATGCGCGCTTGGTCCTCCTTGGCGATTCCGATCCCGTGATCCTGCACGACGAGCCGGGCTCCGCCCTCCACCTCCGCGACCTCGATGGCCACGGGCCTGCCTTCGCCATAGACGAGCGCATTGCGGACGAGGTGCAAGACGAGCTGCTCGACCAGCATGCGGTCCCATTGCCCGCGAGGCGCGCCGGAGACGCGGATCGTGACGAGCGCGCGGGCGTCCGGGCGCTGCGCCACGCGGTCGACGATGTCGCCGACGAGCGCGGCGAGATCGACGTCCTCGCAGGCGAGCGGGAGCTCGCTCGCCACGATTTGCGTGGCGTGCAGGAGCTCGTCGCAGAGGAGCGCCAGGCGCCCGAGCTGGCGGTCGAAGGTCTCCACCATGGTCGGAATACGCGCCGGGGCCTCCTCGGGGTGCTGCGAGAGGAGGCGCCGCATATGCTGCGCCTGAAGCCGGAGCGCGGTGACCGGGGTCAAGAGCTCGTGGGAGGCGAGCGAGATGAACTCGTCACACGGCGCCCGCATGCAAGGCGGTTTTTGTCGGGCCTCGACGGGGGAGCCCGATCGGGCAGCGAGGGCGGGGGAGGGATGCCGAGCACACATGGTTGGACTCCTCGTCGGTTTTCCCTCGAGCATCGACCGTGCCAGGACACGCATCTCTTTCTTTCGCCGGATCCGCGCGTAACTCGCCATTGATTCGGGCCCGCTCGGTCGCCGTTGCCTTGCGTGGTCAGGCAACGAGCGGCAGACGCCGCCGCCCGTTTGCCGCGACGCGCGCCCAGGCCGGCAGGCACCGAATTCTCCGGCGAAGCGCATCGATGTACGAGCGCGCGGGGTGTGGTTCGCGCCTTGCTCGGGCGCCCCTGAACCAAAACGCGTGACGTGACCCGCGCTGCGGCCGTCACGCGAAGGGAGCCTTCGTGCGTTTTTCGTCCCGCATCGGGGCACGGCTCGGCGCCGTGCTCGCCCTCGCCACGCACGCGCATGCAGCATCCGTCGGAGCGGCCCGGGGCCGCTCCGGTCAAAGCGAGCGCGTGGAGCCATCGAAAAAGGTCGGAGCAGGGAGCCTCCTGTTGCTCCCGCCCGGGGTCGTCGTCCCTTATGCCGCCACGACCCTCGACGGCGCCCTGTCCGGCGAACGCCAGATCGACCTCGGGCTCGGCGTCCTTGGGGCGCCGCGGACGAGCTGCAAATCGAAGCGCCCCTCGGGCCCATTCACCTCGGTCCCGCGCAGGGCCAGGGCGCGCATCGCCCCGAGCCGAGCCTCGGATTGTCCATCCCGATTCGCGCTCACCTGCCGCTGTCGAGGCACGTCGAGGTGCGCCTCGACAGCGGGCTCGAGGTGAAAAAGCTCGGCGAAGCGCCGGCCGCCGTTCCGCTCGGCATTGCATTGCGCTACAAGGCCAGCCGGTCGCTCGGGGGCTGGTTCGTCTTGCCGCATATCAGCGGGCCGCAGCTCTACACGCCGCAGACCGGGCGTGTGGATACCGGCACGTTCAGCGTGGGCGTCATCTTGGGAATTCCCTTGCGACGCTGAACACCGAGCGGCTGCTCGCACCGCTCGCTCCTCGGGTGCCCGGATGCGTTACGTGTGCTCGGACCGGCGCGGGTTATACCACCTAGGAGCGCGGACTATACTGCAGGCATGTCCAGAGGGCGGGACGAGCCCGCGACGTTCGGCCCCTACTGTGTCCGAGGCATCCTCGGGCGCGGGGGAATGGGGATCGTCTACTGGGGCGAGCACCGGGACACGGGGCAAGAGGTCGCCATCAAGACCGTCCAGGCCGCCTTTGGGCAGGAGATCGCCAGCATTCGACGCGAAATCCACGCCCTCGGCCGCCTCCGGCATCCGAGCATCGTCCAAATCCTCGCCCAGGGCGTGGACGACGGGCGGCCGTGGTATGCCATGGAGCTACTCCGCGGACGCACCTTGCGCGCGTTCATCGAGACGCGGCGCCCCGGCGAGCCTCTCTCGCCCGAGGAGCTCACGACGCTCTGCCGCATCATGCGCCGCCTCTGCGAGGCGCTGTCGTGCCTGCACGGCGCCGAGTTCGTCCACCGCGACCTCAAGCCGGAGAACATTTTTCTCCGGGACGACGGCGAGCCCGTTCTCGTGGATTTCGGGATCGCCGCGAGGTTTTGCGGGACGAGCGGGCGCGACGCGCTCGAAATGGGCGTGGTGACGGGCAGCCCACCTTACATGTCGCCCGAGCAGATCCGCGGCGATCTGGTGGACGCGCGAAGTGACCTTTATGCGCTCGGCTGCATCCTCTACGAATGCATCACGGGTCGGCCACCCTTCGAGGGGCACACGCCCCGCGACGTGATCGCGAAGCACCTCAGCGAGGCGCCCACGCCGCCGTCGGCGAGCGTGCCCGGCATTCCCGCGGTGCTCGATCGCCTGGTCCTCGATCTGCTCGCCAAACGACCGCAGGATCGAATGGGTTATGCCGAGGACGTGGCGGCCGCGCTCGCCGCCTTCGCGCCGGCCGAGGCCACGCAGCGGTGCTGGGCGGAGCCTTATCTCTATCGACCGAGCTTCATCGGCCGGCACGACGTCGTCTGGAAGCTGCAACGGCACCTCGGCGCCGCGCGGAGCGGAGAGGGGAAGTGCGTGTTCATCGGCGGCGAGAGCGGCATCGGCAAGACACGCCTCGTCGCCCAGCTCGCCGGCCTCGCGCTGCGGGCGGGTTTTTCGGTGGTGACCGGCGAATGCGTCGCATTCGGCGCGCACGGGGCCGGCGCCGCGCCGCTCCATCCGTTTCGTCCGCTCTTGCTCGCCATCGCCGACCATTGCCGTCGTGTAGGTCCCGAGGAGGCGGCGCGCATTCTCGGTGATCGCGCGGCCATGCTCGCCGCGTACGAGCCTGCCCTCGCCATGCTCGCGTCGGAGGCGACGGCGGACGAGCCCCTTTCCGCGCTGCCCTCGGCGACAGCCCGGCAGCGGGTCGTCGCGGGCTTGACCGAGACGCTGCTCGCATTCGCCGAGACCGAGCCGCTGCTTCTGGCGATCGACGATCTCCAATGGGCGGACGAGCTCTCTCTGCGACTCCTTCGGGATCTCGTGTTCCGGCCGCTCGCGGGCCAGCGCATGCTCGTGGTGGGGACGTACCGCACGGACGAGGTGAGCGACGCGCTCGCGGGCCTGCTCGCCGCACCTCGAGCGAGTCGAGTCGAGCTCGGCGCCCTCGATCCAGCGAGCACGCGGCAGGTCGCGCGCGACATGCTCGCATTGCCGGACTTGCCCCGGGCGTTCCTCGATTTCGTGGTCGACGCCTCCGACGGAAACCCGTTTTTCCTGGCCGAATATTTACGCACGGCTCTGTCCGATGGGCTCTTGTACCGGGACGCGGGCGGTGTCTTCCGTGTCGCCGCGAAGGGCCAGGATCCGAGCGCGGTGCGTGCCGCGCTCGGTTTGCCGCGCTCGCTCGCGGGCCTCATCGAGCGGCACCTCGCCGGCCTCGACGCGCCGAGCCGCTGGCTCGTCCATCTCTCGGCGACGCTCGGACGCGAGGTGGACGAGGAGGTCCTGCGCCGCGCCGCGGATCTGCCCGAGTCGACGTTGATGGATGCTCTCGGCAGCCTGCGGCGCGCGTACGTGCTCGAGGACGGAGGCGGGGGCCGGCTCCGGTTCCTGCACGAAAAGCTCCGCGAGCGCGCTTATGCCGAGATCCCCGAGGACGAGCGGAAGGATGCGCATGCGCGCGTGGGGCGAGCGCTGGAGGAGGTTTTTCAAGGCGAGCAGCGAAGGGAGCATGTCGAGGCGCTCGCGTATCATCATCGGCAGAGTGGCCAGTTCGAGAAAGCGGCGCAGTATGCCGTGGAGGCCGCGGCGAAGGCAGCGCGCGCGTACGCGCTCGACGATGCGCGGCGACGTTACGGCGACGCGCTCGCCCTGATGGAAAAACTCCCCCAGACGGAGGACGTCGCGAGGGAGCGCGTGAACGTCACGGTGCGGTGGGCCGAGGCGTGCCTGTACGAGCCATCGCAGCGGCAGATCGAGGTGCTCGCGGAGGCCCGGGAGATCGCGGCTCGGATCGGGGATGCGAGCGGAGTCGTGCGTTGCGATTACTGGGCAGGCTGGATCGCTTATGCGCTCGGCGATCACGCGGGGGCCATCCGGATCTCGGAGCGCGCGCTCGACGAGGCGCGCGCGCTCGGCGACCACAAGCTGCATTACCAGCTCGTGCTGAACCTGGGCCAGAATCACGCCGCGGCAGGGGCATACGACGAGGCCCTCGCGTACATCCACCAGGGCATGTCGATGAAGGAGCAATCCCCCTGGGGCGGCCGGACCGCGGGGTGCGCATACGCCTACGGATACCTGGGCATGATCCACGGCGATCGCGGTGAATTCGCGGAGGCGCACGCGCACCTCGATACCGCGCTCGCCATTGCGGCCGAGCTCGGGCGCCGCTCGCTCGAGAGCTCGGTGCTCGTGCAGCGCGCGATGGTCGAAGCGTGGCAGGGCGCGTTCGAGGCGTGCTCGGCGACGGCGGAACGCGCGCAGCAGCTCGCCGCGGTCCTGGGCGCACCTTACGTCGCGACCATGAGCAAGACCGCCGAGGGGCTTTCGCTGTTCTCGCTCGGCAAGAGAGAGGAGGGGCTCGCGCTCCTGCGGGAGGCTGTGCAATGGATCGAGGCCACGGGGACGCGGCTCAGCGTCTCGTGGAGCTACGGCGCGCTCGCCGAAGCGCTCGCGCTCGCGGGACGGACCGAGGAAGCGGCGGCCTATGCGCGCGCCGCGCTCGCGCGGGCAGAAGCGGGAGATCGGATTGGTCTTTCGACGGCGCACCGGGCGCTCGCGCTCACGGCGCGCGGGGACGCGGCGCGCGTGCACGTCGATGCGGCCATCGAGACGGCGCGCCAGAAGAAATCCCCGCGCGAGGAGGCGCTCGCCCACCTCTGCGCGTCCAGGGTTTTTCGGGACGAAGGGGCGCCCGCCGCGGCGCGCGAGGAAGCGGCCGCGGCGCTCGCCGCGTTCGAGGCCATGGGAATGGCCGGCTTCGTGGTCGAGGCGCGCGCGCTCCTCGCTCCGGTCGCTCTCTCGGGGAGCACGTGCGCCGCATAGAGGTGGTCAGAGCCCCGATACGAGCAGCGGGGCTGCGATCTCGGCCATCAGCGGACCTGCCAGAAATCGACCGATGCAGGCGTGTGAGCCGTAGCCGAAGAGCAGAGAGTGTTCGTCCGGGCGACCCGGCTGGAACACGTCGGGGTCTTCGAGCGCCTCCTCGTCGGCCATCGCCGAGGCGAGCGAGAGGATGACCCGGCTGCCCTTCGCAATGCGGGTCGCGCGGGGTGTGCCCGCAGCGAGCTCGTAATCGGTGAGGGCGGTCCTGTAGAGCAGCGACGGATAGGGGTCGAACCGAGCGGCTTCGAGCAGGATGTCCGTCAGCCGGTCCATGTCCTGTTTCCTCGCGGCCTCGCGCGCCTTCTCGCAGGCCTCGGGCGCGCCTCGGAGGTGCGTGAGGGCATGCAGGAGGGTCATCGCGGTCGGGACCATCATCCCGGAGACGAGCCCGCCCAGGATTTGACGGATGGTCACGCGATCGAGCCCGTGCGTGGTGGAGAGCATGAGGAGCCGGCCGAGCACGTCGTCACCCGCGGGTTTTCCACTCGCGATCGAGAGCTCCCGCGCGCGCAGGAGTTCTTCGAGGTAATGCTGGTATGCGATTCCGGCCGCAGCGCCGGAGGCTGCGCGCTCGCCGCTCGGCAGCGGGAAAAAGATGTAGGCCGACGCCACGCTCAGCCAGAGGAAAAGGTCCTCGTCGGAAGGTCCGGGCACGCCGAAGTATTCACCCGCGACACGCACCACCGAGGCGATGACGACCTGCGGAAGAACGTCCGGCGCGCCGCTGCCGCGTTTCTTCAGGAGATCGAGGACGACGGGCGTGACGAAGCGGGCACGCTCGAGGAGCCTCGGCAGGTCCCGAGGCCGGACGACGAGGCGCGCGAGGGATGCCTCGCGCTTGTGGCGCTCGCCGTCGAAGCCCAGGAAAAACGGGCCCACGGTGGCCGCCATGCGAGCACCGTATTCCTGGGCCGAGAAGACCTCGGGTTTGGCGAGGACCTCCTGCACGTCCCGGAAGCGCGACACGAGCACGCCGTGCGGGGTCTCGAAGATGGGCTGCTCCTGGCGCAACGCGCGCCAGTTCTCCGCGGTGTCGCAGAAGGGCCTCTGCGCGGTCACGGGGTCCAGGAGGCAGGCTTCGACGCAGTCCTTCTTGTCCTCGTCGTTTTGCGCGAGCGCGTACTTCTGCAGGAACTTTTCGATTGCATCAGGCTTAGGTTTCTCCGCGTCCGCGATGTACCGGATCGCTTCGATGCCGGGCACGAAGAAATACGCGCCTCCGCGCACCCGGACGAAGCTCGGTAGCCCGCAAAGGGTGTGGACCGAGGCGAGCTCACCGTTCGGGCCGGCCGCGGGAATGGTGAACGTCCCCTGCGGGAAGGGAGAGCCTGCGACGGGGTCGTGGACGGTGCTGGGCTCGCCGCTGACGTTTCCGTTGTTCAGCCATTGCTGCACGATCTCGAACTGGAGCGAGAGCGAGGCGCAGTAGGCGATGAACATGAGCCCGCGATCCACGTGGTCCTCGTCCTGGCCCTCCAGAAGCGGCGGGCCATACGCCATCCCGCGCCGGATGAGCCGGTGCGTGCGGACGGCGGTGCGCCTCGCAATGGGCATGGCGTCACGCGGGTTCACGCGACGGATGTGGGCGCCGAACGGGCAGCGGAGGCCCTGCGAATCCTGCTCCTGGTAGCCGAAATCGTCGCGCCGCTCGACGGGCATGTCGGGTTCGTCCTTGTCGGGGGCGAGCACGAGCGGGACGCCGCTCCGCCACCGGCCCATGAGCTTCGCGGCGACGAGCTCTTCGTCCATTCCGAGAATGGCCGCGTTTTTCGCGACGAAACGGCGAAATCCGGGGACGTCCTGGCGTAACTTGCGCAAGGCGATGTACGTGCCATTGCGGCGCAGCGCCTTCGGGCTCGGCCGAGCAGCGACGGCACCGAAATCATCGGGGTGATCGAGCAGGAACGCGCCGGGCTCGAGCGCGCGCTCCGGTGGTGCGTCCGTCCCGTCGCCGACGATGCTTGGATTGCTGCCGCCGTCGGCGAACCCGAAATGCTCCCGCCCACCCTCGAGCCCCGCCGCCGTTTGCACGTGGAGGACTCGCACCCGCGCGTTCTCGGCCTGGGCGCGCAGTTCGTCGGCGCGCGCGTCCGCCTCGGCATCGCTGCGCGCATAGACGATCGCCATCGCGTGCAAGGCCGGCGCGCCGCGGGGCAGGAGATCCCAGCGCTCGGGCGCGTCCTCGCCGACGTCGCCGAGGAACGCCGCGCGCCGCGCCATTCCCTCGCGAAATTCCTCCGGGAAGCTTTCGAGCTCCTCGGCGGAGAGCCCGAGCGCCCCGAGCCCCTCGAACGTGAACGCGAGGTTCAGCGTGGTCGGCGGCCCCGGCGGCCTGGTGCGGGCCGTCGTGACCTCCGGGATCTTCGTGGCGATGAAGTGGCGCCCGGCATCGGCGTCCTCGAAATGGAGGAACAGGAAGCGCGCGTGGCGCATGTGGAATGTCTTGGCATAGGAGAGCAGGAGGTGGCCCTGCACGTCCTCGAACTCGATCATGGAGTCTTTCCTCGTTTTCATGAATTCTCCCCCTGCAATGTCGCCATGACTTCCTCGAAATGACGCTCGATGGGCTCGATCTCGGCCGGCGCGAAGAGCCTCTGGTCCTTGAGGCCCTGGATGTCCGCGCGAACGCTGCTCGCGATGGACCGGAGGAAGCGGCTCTCCGCTGCCTCGTCCACGCCGGAGAGCCGCGCGATCCCACGCTCGAGCTCGGCGAACAACGAGACGAGGTCGCCGCCGCAGCGGGCCTTGCGCCGGAATTCCTCGAATTGCACGTGGAGCGCCTTCCACCACCGGATGTCGATGACGGTCACGCCCGGGTTCGCCGCGTAAAACCGGTCCGCCTGCACCATGTGGCGCTTCACCCACGCGACGAACGGCTCGAACTGCGCGGCTCCGGGGTATCCATCGCAATGCATCCAGACGAGATCGAGGCCCCAGGCCATGCGGACCGAGAAGTCTTTCAGGTACGGCTCGAGCTCGCCCACGAACATCGAGACGAAGAGGAGCCGCCGGCCGCCGTCGAGGATGGACCACTGGGCGAAATGCACGGCGTCGATGAGGTCGAGCACGCTCGGCCCCGTGTCCTTGCCATCCGAGGACCCGGCGAGGACCACCCGGAGGCGATCGACGTACCGGAGCGCGGGGAGCGAGGGCACGAATCCCTGCAGGATCGGCGTGACGAGCACGAGCGATTGCACACGCGTCGCCGGAGCGATGGTTTCCAATTCACGCATGATGTCTCCTTGATCGTACGGGCAGATCGTCGTGAAAACTCATACCTCGGGCGTGAACCGCAGCTTCCCCGCCGGACTGAGCTTGCGCTCGGCGAAAAAGAACTCGTCGGTCGGGTGGCGCTTTCGCCACGTCTCCTGGAGCTCGGACCACCGGGCCATCAGATCGACGAGCGCGTCCATCCGCGCCTCGGCCTGGTGGAACCATTCGTCCTCGGCTGGGCTCACGGAGCCGTACCATGGTTTGTCGCTGCGATAGGCTTCTTGCTCCTGTTCGAGGAGATCGTGGAGCTCCTGCCTCAGGCCGTTCGTGGTGAAACTCTTGCAGAGGCGCCCCAGCTCGACCTCCATGCGGGACATCAGGAGCACCGTGCGTACCCATCGATGCTGCGGGAAATCGAATCGTTCGAGAAAGAGCCGCGCCGCGGTGTCGCCTTTCGCGACGAGCCTGTCGATGGTCTCGACGTTCATGTCCAGGTTGAGCCCTCCCTCGTGTTTTTCGAGGTAGACCTGGGCGACTCGCTCGCGGTAGCCAGGCAGCGCGGCCTGGCTATCGTCCCGAAAGCTCTGCGCCAGCTCGAAGACCGCCCATAAAAAATCCTTCATGTCGGCGATCTCGCGGAACGTGGGGCTCGACGTGTGTCCGTCGCGCGGCTCGGGCAAGGAGACGTCGTTCCCGCTCGCGTGGTGGCTCTCCTTCGCGCGAGGCGCCTTCTCCCGCAGGTTGATTCCGAAGGTCGGAAAGCGGGGGAACCAGCTGTCGAAGAAGTGGATCGGGAAATTGATCCCGATGCCGCCGTCGCTGAACCAGTGGCGCCGGAGCGCCCCCGATTCGTCGACGGTATACAGCGGCACCGCGCAGAGCAGCACGGGAAAACTGAGGCTCATCCGCATCGCCACGAGGACGGGCATGTTCTCGTCCATCGAAAAGACGTGGTAGCCCGGCGGGAGCGCGGCGCTCTCGTGCGGGGGCGCGACGTTCACCAGGAAACGGACCACGCTCTCGGGGAAGAGGCGCCGCATCTCGTTTTCGTCGAAGACGAACGAGCGGTCTTTTTTGATCGTGCCGTCGAGCTCTTCCTCGGGCATTCCGCGCGGCTGCCGGACGTTGAGGTCGGAGGTGACCACCTTGAAACGAATGCCCCTCGCATGAAGCATTCCCACGGTGAGGGGGCGATCGACGGGCAGGCCGGCCATCTCCTGGAGGCCCTCGTGCATCCATTCGGTGAGGGGGCCCTGATCATGGCGCGAGCCGTCGTCGATCGAGCCCGTGCACAAGCCGAACAGGCTCTTGCCCTCGTCGTCGTGGACGTGCCGGAGGCACGCGAAGAGCGTCCCCACGATTCCGCCGAGATAGGCTCCGGAGACGAGGAGGCCCCCGCAGAGGGACAAACCGAGGAGCAGGGGGAGCCACGAGAGCTCGCTCGCGAGCGCCATTGTAAAGAGCGCCGCGGTCGGGACCACGATCGCGAGGGAGACGAGGGCGCCCATGCGAGCGCCGCACCGCCGACCCCGCGTGTAGCCTTCACCGGGGCAGGCCGCGCAAATGGAATCGATGCCCGACTTGCGCACCTCGGTGAACAGGCGCCGAGCGGGGTGGGGCGAGCGTCTTTCCTCGCCGTTCTGCGGCTGCCTCTCACGCAGCCGCTTCGCGAGGAGGAGCATTTCGAAGATGGGGCGAGCCTGCGGTGTCGGCTGGAAGAGGCCCATCAAAAAGCCCTCCCGGTCGAGGTCCTCTTGCATGCGCTCGAACCGAGCGAAGCCACCTCCGTCGGCTCGGCCATACTCGGCCGCAGCGGCGGCCGCGGCCGCGATGGCGCCGGCCGAGGCGCCGCCAATGCAACGAAAACGGCGCTCCTTGGCAAGGCGGAGGACCGCCGAGGGATACACCACGCCGCTGGTGACGCCGCCCTTCATCACGAGGTCACACCGGGCGCGATCGTCGTCCGGGACGCGCCGATAGACCTCGTTGGGATCGCCGCTCGTTCGATAATTCATACCTTTACCCCCCGTGCCTCACGCCGAAGTGCAACCGTGAGGCCAGGCGCGCCGCCGAGCGTCCCGGCGGCCGCAGCTCACTTACGATTCGCAGGAGAAACGCGGTTTGGCGCCGATCCGTCATGCTACGGTTCGGCCGTTCTTCGGGGGAGGGATGGGGCAGGTCCTTGCGTGATCAGGCAAGGCGGAGAGCCGACGTGCGGGCCCAGAAATCCCGCAGGATCCGAAGCACCTCGTCGGGCTCCTCGACGTGCCCGAACGAGCCGCTGCGCTCGAGCACGCGAAATTCGGCCGAGGGCGCAAACGCCAGCGCCTGGGCGAGCAGTCCGGCGGGGCCGAGGCCGGCCAGCAAGACCACGGTCTCGCCTTTGCCGGCCTGCTCCACCCACAAGCGATGCCCGCCGACGTCGTGGAGACGCCCTGCGGGGTGAACGAACGCCCGAGGCTCCGCGGCCGCGGCGGCCTTTTCCGTGCTCATGGTGGCGCTCCTCCTCGTGAATCGTCGAGCTGAAGCTGCCGCTCCCTGTCGCGGATCTTGTGGTAATCGGATAGCACCTGCGAGCGGTCCGCGTGCGCGAGGACCACGAAGCCGAGGTCCAGGCTGCCGAAGAGATCCCTCGTGGGCTGCAATCGATCGCCGTTCCGGAAGCGGATCACCGAGAAATGGTGGCTCGGGAGCGCCTCGACATCGGCGAAGACCTCCGCATTCCGCACGATACCCGGCGCCCGGACGATCAGGAACACCACGAGGACATGCGATTGCAGGCCGAAGCCTTCGCGGACGTACCCGAGCCGAGCGAAATATCGCACGGTCCGGTCCACCTGGCTGTCGCCGGTCGCGACGCGGCAAAACCTCGGCTGGCCGCCGCCGTGCGGGCGCGCGCCGACCTCGATGAGCCGAGGCCCCTCGCGGGTGAGCATCAGCTCCACGTGCGCCGCGCCGAACCGGATCCCGACCGCGTCGAGCACGCCACGCGTGTAGCCGATCAAGCGCTCGATCCCCGGAGTTTTGGGGGATAACCATTCCATGCGCTCGTACACCGCCATGTGCGGGCCGTTGTCCACCTTGTGGTAGCGGCACACGTCGGTGACGGTGTGTTTGCCCTCGTAGGTGAACGTGTCCACCACGTATTCGGTGCCGATCACGTGTTCCTGCACGACGAGCCGATCATTGACGATGCCGAGGCGGTTCGGACGGCCGAGCATCGAATGAAACACCTCCCGCCAACCTTCGCCGCGGGGGACGCGGGTCACGCCGTCCGTGCTGGCGCTCTTCGGCGGCTTGATCACGAGGTCCCGGCCGGCGAGGTGCGAGCGGCAGAGCCATGCCTCGACCTCGTCGGCGTCGCTCGTGCAGAGCTGGCGGATGATGGGCAAGCCGGCCCGGGCCACGGCCGCAGCCATGTCGCCTTTGTGCCGGCGCGCGCTCGCCTTCTCGGGGTCGTTGGCGACGTCCGGGACGACCCGCGGGGCGAGCGCGTCCGCGAGCTCCACGCCCGATTCGCAGCCCGGCAGCACGCACCGGGGGCGCAAGGCCCGCAGGCGCGCGACCAAGGGCTCGAGGTCGTCGGTCGCGGTGAGGATCGTCTCGAAATGCTCCGGTCTGTAGGAGGCAGCGTAAACGGCCGGCGGCGAGGGGCTGGAGACGACCGCCACGACCGGAACGCCGGCCGCCGCGAACGCGGGCGCGAAGAGGGCGCCCGAGGAATAGGGGTCGACGATCACGGCCGGCCCATTCGGGTTACTTCGCCACATGGTCTTCCTCCACGCAAGCGAGCCGGGCCGCACGGCTGCAGTATCTGGCCCACGCGTCCTCGACCTGCGGACAGAGCCCGCGCGCGCGGACGGCGGAATGCACGAGGCCGGGCTCGATGACGAGGTCGACGGCAATGCGGTGCGCGCGAAGGTGGCGTGCGTAGGCTTCCGCGTCCACACGCAAGGAGTCGAGCTCCGCGCCCATCAGGTACGCAGGCGGCAGGCCGTCGAAGGCCCCGCGAAGGAGCGGGGACACGTACGGGTGCGCGACCTGTCCGGGATCGGGCGCGTAGCAGGCCGTGTAGTATTCCATTTCGCCGCCCGTGAGCAGCGGGGCGTCGGCGCCGCCGCGGCGCCAGCGGGTGAAGTCGAGGACCGGGCTGATGAGCGCCTGGCCGCAGAGCCTGGGGCCGCCGCGGTCGCGGGCCATCATGGCCACGGCGACGGCCATGTTCGCGCCGGAGCTGTCGCCGGCAATGACGATCCGGTCGGGATCGATGCCGAGCCGCGCGGCCTCGACGACGATGCCGCAAAGGGCGCCGTAGCAGTCCTCGAGGGCCGCCGGGAAGGGGTGCTCGGGTGCCATGCGAAAGTCGGGTGCAATGGTGACGAGCCTCGAGCGGCTGGCGAGCTCGGCGACGACGGTGTTGTGCGTCTCCAGCGAGCCGACGACGAACCCGCCGCCGCGAATGTAGACGAGCAGGCCGCGGCCCACCGGGGAGCGCGGTCGATACACGCGCATCGACAGGCGCCGCCGCCCATGGGCGACCACGTCGTCGGTGATGGTCACGTCCGGCGGCACCTCGTACGGGAATTCGCGGGTGAGCCCGAGATAGAGAGCGCGCTGCTCCACGAGGGGGCGCGTGTAGAAATCGGGCGGCATGGCCCGATTGCATCGGTCGATGAAGGTGTGGAGGCCATCGGCGAGAGGCATTCAATCCTCCTCGGGGGCGCTCGGAGCGCCGGTGGGGGTCGAAGGGCAGGGGGAGAGGACGCGGCCGCGCGCGGCGGCCCAGCGCTGGACCAGGCCATCGCGAATGCCGAGCGTTGGTGACACCGATTCGGAGAAAAACAGGCGCGCATTTCCGATCTTAAAATCGCGGGGGTCGGGGCACAACGCGAGCAGGTACGACGTATATGAGACCTGGAAGAAAAGCGTCGCCGTGCCGGCGAGGGCGACCAGGACGAGGAGCAGCGGGAACGAGAGCGCGCCGAGGACGGCGAGCGCCGCGACCGTCAAGAAGATCACGGCTTGTGAGGCATCACAGATGATCATCGTGAAGCGCCGCGGCAGCCGGTCGACGACGGCACCCGCCGGCAAACCGAACAGCAAAAAGGGGACGAAGAGGACAAAGGGCAACAACGCGGCCCCCTTGGCCTGCGTATTCATGCTATTGCCCGCCTCCCACGGCTTTCGGGGATTCCCCCGGGCGCAGCTTGATCACGCGCGCGGCCACGTCGGCGCCGATGGCGCATTCTGCAGCGTTTTTTCCTGTCGTGACGACGTACGCGTAGCGGCTCGTGACGTGCCCGGCCGGCGGCAATTCGAGGCGCTGCCCGGGCGTCGCGAGGGCGGCTGCGACGTCCACGGAGGCCGGCAGGGCGGCCTTATCCATCTCCACCGCGCCCACGATCGTGTCCTCTGCCGGATAGAAAAAATGCACGGACGCGACCCGCAGCCGGCTCGGCGTGGCGCGCGGCGAGCGGCCACAAGCCACGTCCACGGCGACCTGCCCCGCGTCGATGCCGGAGGCGACCCAGCCGATGTAAGGAATGAGGTCGCCGCCCAGCCGGGCGTTGATTCCGATCACCTTGGGACCGGCGTCGGTCAGGCGGAGCCCGGTATGCGTGATCCCGGTCCGGAAGCCGACCGCCCGGTGCGCCGCGTCGAGCACGCCGAGCAAGGCCGGGTCGAGGAGCAGCGGATCGGCCGCGTCCACGACGTGCCCGATTTTCTCGAAATGCGGAGGGAAGCCGAGGATCTTGCGCGCGACGAAGAGCGGGATCGGCCGGCCGTTCACCCACGCGGCGTCCACGCTGATCTCCGGCCCTTCGAGGTACTCCTCGACGAGCACGCTCGCATCGTAATGAGGTACGCCGTCCTCCGTCGACGTCCGGGCGTGGTGATACGCCGCGGCGAGCTCGTCGGGGCTCTCGACGCGGCTCACGCCGATGCTCGCGCCGAGCGCGCGCGGCTTGACCACGACCGGGTACCCGATCTGCCAGGCCGTCGCGGCCGCCTCCTCGACGGAGGAGACAAGCTTGGAAATCGCTTGCGGCACGCCAGCCGCGGCCAATGCGCGGCGGGTCTGGTGTTTGTCGCGGCACCGGGCGACCGCGACCGGGTCGGTGCCCGGCACGCCGAGCGCCTCGGCGACGCGGGCCGCGTGCACCATGCGGATCTCGTCCCAGCAAATGACGCCGTCGATCGGGATGCGCGCCGCGACCTCGCGGACGGCGGTGATCATGGCCTCCGCGTCGAGCGTGTCGACGATCTTGGAATCCGTGATGTACGACCGTTCCCAGGAAGGCTCCCGGTCGAGGAAGAGAATCACCCGCGCGGCCTGCGAGATCATTCGCAGGAGATATTCGCGGTAAACGTGATACCCGCTGCTCACGAGGAGGACGGTGGGACGGCCACTCGGGTCGGCATTCGGATGGACCTTCGGCATCGTGGTCTCCTTGTTTTCTCGTTGGGCTCGGGCCCCTCGGCGCCCGCTCACTCAAGCGTCGTGCCACCGAGCCACGATCCCCGTCCGGGCCACGATCCGGGGCGTTTGTCGCTTCCTTGTCGACCGGACGAACCCCGCTTGCTTGCATGGTCGAGCAAAACCCTGCAAGACAACGCAAGAGTCAGCAATGCTCGGGCTCGGCAGGCGCGCGGAGGTCGCCGGAGCGGGCAACAGCGGCGCTGGCGGCCTGAAAGACGCGAATCGTGTCTGGCACGCGGAATGCTGTGAGGGGGGCTTGCAGCACACCGCCCAAAGGAGGACACATCTCGTGAAGTTGTATGAGGGAATGAGCGGAAAGGACCGTTCACCCGCATCCGATACGGGTCCGCAATCGAACCGGGAGCAGCGGCGAGCCCCCCGCGCGAAGCTACGCGTGGTGGTCGATCGAGCGCGCGCGAGCGCCCTCGTCGAGGAGGGCCGTCACCTCGCCGCGAGCTTCCAACTGGAGCGGGCCCTCGAACGATTCGAGGAGGCCTCGACGCTCGACGCCGACAACGAGGCCATCGTTCTGACGATGAATGGGCTCCAGCGCAAGCTCGTTCCACGCTGTCATTTCGCGATGCTGAACGATCACGAGCGAAACCAGGCCTTCGAGCGCGCGCTCGAGATCGCCATCGGAGGCTCGCCGTGCACGGTGCTCGACGTGGGTTCCGGGACGGGGCTGCTCGCCATGATGGCGGCCCGCGCGGGGGCCGGGGCCGTGTTCACCTGCGAATCGGTCGTGGCGATCGCGCGATTGGCACGGCGGATCATCGCGGAGAACAAGCTCGACCATCACATCTCGGTCATCCCCAAGGTGTCGACGGACCTCGTCGTCGGCCGGGACATGCCCCGGCGGGCCGATTTGCTGGTGACCGAGACCGTCGATTGTGGTTTGCTCGGCGAAGGGATCTTGCCCATCGTCCGCCACGCGCGGGAAAAACTCCTGCGACCGGAGGCGAAGATCATCCCGGGGCGGGCGAAGGTCTGCTTCCAGCTCCTCGAGAGCGACGCCGTCCATCGCAACAACTTCGCCTTCGAGGCAGGCGGCTTCGACGTGAGCCTGTTCAATCAGGTCTCGACGAAGACGTATTTTCCGGTGCGCCTGCGCGCGCACCCGCATGCCTTCCTGAGCCCGGCCGCGGAGGCCTTCGAATTCGACTTCGAGCGAGGCCCCCTGGATCCGCGGACATGCACCGTATCCGTCACGACGAAGCAGCGGGGCCGCGTCCACGGCATCGCGTTCTGGTTCGAGCTCGATCTCGGCCGCGGGGTCGTGCTGACGAACGCACCGACGAACCACCAGAGCCACTGGATGCAGGCCGTCCAGTGCTTCGAGACGCCGATCGACGTCGAGCGCAACCAGGTCGTGACCGTCACGTGCAAGCACGACGACACGAGCATCCGGTTCTCGATCGCTTGACTCACCGACCGATCCTCCATGGAATGACGATGCAGCACAAGAAACGCCCCCGCTCGGATGAACGCCCCAAAATCCCGGCCGTCGACGATTACGATTTCTTCGCGCGGTGCCTCGAGGAGTTCGGCGAGAGCAACCTCTTCGCCGACATCGAAACCTGGCTCGTCGAGGACAACCCGTACCGCCGCCCGCTGCGGCCGCACGTGTTCAAGTACCTCGATTTCGGCAAGCCGCTCGCCCGCGAGGAGCTGCTCACCTACACCAGCCTGACCGCGTGTCGCACGTTGCTCACCATTTACGAGAGCGACTTCATCCTGCTCCCGCGCCGCGACCTCGCGTCGAAGCGCGCCGATCTGGATGAATTCTACGGGCGGCGCGCGCAGGTCCTCGGCGCCATCGTGCGCCCGTGGCTGGAGTCGTACCTGTTCGGCTTCCTCGACGACGCGATCTCGATCTCCGGCCGCTGGACCCTCTCCTCCATGAGGGAGTATTTCGAGAGCTTCGTCGCCGAGGAGCGGCGACGGAGCGATTGCTCGATGGCCACCGCCATCCTCACCTCGGACAACCCGCAGCATGCGGCCCGGACGTGCCTCGTCCAGCTCGCGGGCGATTTCCTCCTCGAATCGTCGGCGATGGGGCGGAACGTGGGCGGCAGCTACGGGCCGCTCCAGTCGGAGATGTTCAAGATCCTCATCGACGAGCTCGGCTACGGCGTACATCGGACCCGGCACAGCTCGCTCTACGAGGCCACCATGGAGAGCGTCGGCCTCGCCTCGATGCCGCACACGTACTGGCAGTTTTACCTGACATCATCGCTCCTCCTGAACAACTACTACAATTACGTGTGCCGCAACCACGGCCGTTTTTTCCGGTACATCGGAGCGCTCTTCCAGGCCGAGACCGGCTTCATCGAGATGTGCCGCCGCATGGCCGACACGCTGCGCAAGGTCTTCGGCCCGGGCGTCGATGTCCGTTACTTCCAGGAGCACGCCCATATCGATCAACACCACAGCCGGATGGTCTTCGACAAGATGATCCTGCCGGCCGTGGAGATGTTCGGGGAGGGCATCATCCCGGACATCGTGCGCGGATTCGAGGAGGGCAAGTTCCTCACCGGGATCGCGAATCAGGATTTCCTCGATCAGGTCGTCTGGTCGGACGGCAGCGCTCACTGGAAATTGCTGGCCCCGGCGATCCACCGGAACATCGAGCAGAGCCGGGAGAAGCCGAAGGTGCAGCGGTTCATCGAGCCACGCGGCGAGCTCTCGGTGACCCACGTGCACGACGGCGACGAGCTCTGCTTCATCCAGTCCGGCATCATGCGATTCGTGACGGGCCACGAGCGGTCCGTGCTGCTGCACGCGGGGGAGGGGACGGTGATCCGTCGCAATCGGCTGCACGGCGCGATCATCGAGTCCGAGGAGTGCACCTACGACATCCATTCCATCGGAGATTACGAGCAATGGCTGTCGTGACGTTCGATCCGGGCCACGCCCGCTTCGTGAAGGCGGGGAGCCGGAGCTTTTTCCTGAGCACGACCGATGGGCGCGTCTTTCATCTGCTGCGAACGACGTGCCCGCATCGCGGCGGTCCGCTGCACCTCGGGCAGCTCGACGCGAGCCGCGGCGTCATTCGTTGCCCGTGGCACGACAACGACATTCCGCTCCGTTGCCTGGAGCGCGACGCCGCGCCGCTCGTCATGCGACCCGGCAGCGCGACCGCCGTCCTGCCGGACCCGGGCGGAGAGCCCATCACCGTCGACGGCCGCCTGATCCTGGCGACGCAGCGTTGACCCGATCACCCGGATGGTGTAGGGTTTTCGCGTTCAGGTGGCGCCATGAAGGTCTTCCGGTAGCAACGCGGTCCTCTCGCCGGGCGGGTCTCCCCGCCGCCCGCGTTGCTCTTGCCGGCGCGCTTCGTCGCCGTTTGTCCCGCGCTCACATTGCGCGAGCGAGCCGGCCTGCGTTCGACCTTCGACCACCGAGGACCTCATGGCGCCCTGTCTTCCGCTTGCCATCAAGCTCACCCGCCGCGCCGTCGCGCGGCGTGACATCTTCTGCGAGCTCGTCCAGAAAATCACGAAACCTTCCCAGGCCGAGGCGGCCTTCGCGTTTCATGCATTCGCTTTCAAGGCGGACGAGCATGCATTCGCCCGCGAACTTCTCTCCCGCCGTACCGAGCTCTGGCTCTTCCGCGCGAACCAACGCGCCTTTTGTGGCGATTTCCTGGCCGTCGACATGTCGAGCCCGCGGCGGGCCGAGCGGCGGGCATACGTGATCGAGCTGAAGCGGGGGATGCCGATGCGGATCGGCGGTGGGGCGGTGGGGCTCCAGCTTCAAAATGCAACGGTCGCCGTGCGAGCGCTCGCGCGGGAGCGTGGCTTGCTCGGGGACGAGGCCCCGTGCGTCACCGTGTCGGGGGACGGGGCGGAGATCATCGGGATGTTCACGTCCGCGCGTTCGACGACGGAATACGCGTAAGGCGCCCCTCCAAAACAGCAGCGTGGACATCGTGCTCGCGGCCGGGGTCATGAGCGTGTATGAGACCGCGCTCTGCTGGAGAGTTCATGGCAAAATCGACGAATTGGGCCGTTCTGCCCCGTGTATCGGATCTGTCTCCGCCGCTTTCCGGTCGGCCGGCGGCGATCGACGAGACTGTCGTGGTCGCGCCTCGCGGCCTCTACGTCGCGGTCTTCGACGCCCTCCCGCCCGAAGCCGAGAACGAGCGCGACGACAAGGACGCCCTCCGGGTCCGTGTCTTCTCGCATGATGGGCGCACTTTCACCGAGGTCCTCGACCACAGCCCGGCGCGCATCGGTTATCGCTTCGGGGACGCGCGGCTCGGGAAGGCGGCGGTGTCGGATGCCGGCGTCGTCGCCTTCGCCGTGGGGAGCACGATCCACGTCGTCCGACCCGGCGGAAGCGCGTCGAAGATCGAGGCCCCCGGCGCGTGGCCCTTCTTCGATCCCATCACGCCCGAGCGGCTGCGCCTCCTCGTGTACCGCGACGGCGGTGAGGTGATCGAGACGCACGACACGAGCACGAACACCCTCGTCGACACGCTCCGCATTGGCAACAGCGGAGGTGTCCCGCCCCAGGTCGATCCGGCGACCGGCGATGTCCTGCTCTACGACGGCTGGTACGCGCGCGAGGGCGGTGCCTTCACCCCGATCGATGGCGGCCAGAGCCCCGGCCATGTGCTCCGCGTCGGACGTGGCACGCTCCACCTCGGTCATGACGTCGAGCAACCCGGCGCCACGCAACGCCGCGGCCGCGACGGCACAGAGATCCCGGTGCCCGAGGCGTTTCAGGCCTGGCGACGCGCGGACGCACGGCGCGCGCGTAACCCGATGCTCGCGAGCGTCGACGGCCGCTTCATCCTCGGTCGCTATGTCGGCAAGGACACGCTCTTCGACGCGGAGCGCCTCGAGCCGGAGGAGCTGCCCGTGGTGCCGCCCCAGCATACGCTGCGCGGCCCCGGGGTCTGGGCGCTCCTCGACGAGCACGTGGCGATCGCGTCGCGCTTCGGCCTCTTCCTCGTCGACCCGCGCACGGGGCGCCCGATCGGCGACGGACCCGTGGCGTTGCTCGGCCTCGCGCTCGCCGGCGAGCGTGTCGTCACGCTTCATGAAGACGGTGTCCGCGTCGACGGCGGCGCGCCCATCCCGGTCACGCCGGCCGTCGAGCCCGTCCTCGATGGGCTCCGGATCTCGCCCGGAGGCCGCTGGGCGGCGGTGCGCTGCGGCCATGCCGGCTTCCCGGTGGTGATCCTCGACCTCGCCGAAGGCCGCGAAGTGCGGCGGATCGAGCCCGCCGCCTCCGTCGCGTGGATCGACGGGGATCGGCTCGCCGTCCACGGCTCCACCGGTCTGCGCGTGCTCGACGTGACGACCGGCGTGCTCACGGCGCTCGGTGACCTCCCGGGCTCCGCTTGCCTCGGCAGCGACGGCGCGGGCCGCTTCTTCGTCGGCACCGACACGACGCTCGTCGAGCGCGACGCAAGCGGCGCGGTTTTGCGCACGCTCCCGGTCCCGAAGAAGCTCAAGGGCTACACGTGGCCCTCGGAGCTCGTCGTCCACGGGAGCGAGGTCTACGCGCTCGCGAGGTGCCGCATCTTCCGCTGGGATGCGGCCGGCAACTGCGAGCGGCTCAACGCGCTCGAGAACGGCATCGGGGGCGCGAAGACCGATCCGAAGTTCTCCGACGGCCCCTTGCGCAGCGTGGCCGTGAGCCACGACGGCCGCTGGATCGCCGCGACCGCGAAGACGAAGAGCCACGCGCTCGGCGTCGTCCTCTGCGATCGCGACGGCACCATCGCCGGATGGACCGGCCCGATCTTCGGCCGCCGGAGCGTCCACGGCGAGCGCGCCTTCTGCGCCTTCCGCGGCAGGACGCTCGTGGTCGGCACCGAGCACGGCGACGTCGGCGTCTACGCCCTGCCGACCTGAGAGGCCGCGCTCTCCGCAGGTCACGCGATTTTTTTCCAGGAAATGCCGTGGAGCGAGGTGATGTCGTCGTTGATGCGCGACGACAAGTCGTCGTACACGCGCGTCATGAGGACGCCGTTCGGCTCGCAGAGCGCCCGCAGCCGGTGCACGACGCGCCGTGGCTGCGTCGTGTAGTCGGGCGGCAGCGGGCCCAAGCCGCCGTACCGCGTGGCAATCGCGACCAGGCGAATCCCGAGCGGCCGGCAGAGCGCTTGCTCGATGGCCTCGACGATCGCGAAGCGCAACCACGGCATCTGCCTTCGCAAATAGAGGCCGTTCAGCAGGACCGCGGGCCCATCGTCGCAGAGCCCGAAGCTGCCAAACACGAAACCCTGCGCCTCCGCGACGCCCGCGCGGGGCGCGCGCACGACCTGAAAGCAGAAGGAGAGCGGGTCCTTCCAGAGCGCGAGCACCATGCGCTGGGTGCCCGAATCGTGCCCGTACGCATACATGGAGCTCGTGCTGTTGAAGCAGCACGGCACGCAGTCGGCGAAGCGCAAGAACGCCGCGAAATCGCGCCGTTTGTCGAGGTACCGCAGCGCGAGGGTGCCGTTCGATCCCAGGGGCAGCGGTCGCATCAACGCGGGCACGGGCGGCGCGCCTTGGACGAGCGCCTGCACGGCGTGGTCGGCGCCGGGCAAGTGTCGGCGCAGGCGCGCGATCGGGCCGACGGCGACCGGGCCGACGTCCTTCTGCAAGCGCTCCACGATACGCTGCCAATCGCGTTCACTCCACGCGGCTGCGTTGTGCCCCGGCGACACGGGGCACAACGCGGAGAGCAGCCGCAGCCGATCTGGGTCCTCGGCGAGCCCACGCACGAATTCCTCGGGATCATGCTGGAACAGTGCTTCGCGACGTTCGAGGATCTGGCGCACGCGCTCCTCGCCGGCCTCCGGCAGATCGGGCGTATCCACGATCGCCAGCACCTCCGGGCCGGGAGGCGTGCCGACATCGCGCGTAAAGGTCCGGACGAAGTCGGCGAGCCACGAGGAGACACGATCGCCGAGGCGCAACATGAGGCGCGTGAACACACACCGGTGCGCGTTCGCGGTGCCGGGCGGGAACAGATCCTGCTTCTCGATCTGCTCCGCGGCCCAGCCTGCCTGTCGATCGCGGGCGAAGACGTCGTAACGCTCGACGAAAACCTCCGTCGCGCGCTCTGGCGAGAGCACGGCGAGCGCTTGGAACAGGCCTTTTCTGATCTCCCAGTGCCCGATGTGTTTCGCCGAAAGCGCGTGCGCGCGTTGCAGGATCGTCGCGGCTTGCTCTCCGCCGAGGTTCTGGAGGCAACGAATCCGCGATATCGTGGCGACACGCGTTTCCTCGCCATGTACGAGATCCACGTCGAGCACGCGGCGCAGGTGGGCGCGGGCCGCGTCGAGCAGCGCCACGCGGCGCCGCTTGCGCATGCTCGTGATCGAGATCCCCTCGTCGTAGTGGGCGCGCGCGGCGCCGAGGGCGTCGCGGAAACGTGGATCACGACGGCAGCGATCCCAGCTCGACGCCGGGCCGAGCGCGCCGAACGCGAAGGCCGCCTCGGGCGTGACGGGCCCGTCGCCGTCGAGCTCGGCGAGCGTGCCCTGCAGCGTGGAGGCGCTCGCGAGGAGCTTCAGGCAGTGCTCCATGATCCACGCCGCGTCCGGGACGAGAACGTCATTGCCCGGGTTGATTCGATGGAACAACGCGCGGCGCAGCGAAGCATCCTCGAAGGCACGACGCGACAGCAGGCCGTCGTGGTCGTCTCCACCGCGTGCACGAACGAGCGCGTGCCGGAGCAGCCATGCCTCGCGAGCGAGCAGCGTCTCCATCGGCTCGGGCTCGCCGGGGAGCCGCGGATCGTGCAGCGCCGCGCGCCGCGGCGGGACGAGCAGCGTCATCGGCAAGGCAAGCACGCGCTTCTCGGCTCGCCGCACGAGCCCTGCGTCGAGATCGAGGCGCGCGAGCAAGAGCTGGATCGCGGGTGCGAGCGCGGGATCCTCCACGCGCTGGATCCACCGCCTTGCGGCGAGCCGCTCGCCCCGATCGGCGAGAGACCCCGCGATGGCAAGCTCGGCGCGACCTCGCAGATAGCGCCCCGGCGCGTACACGAGCAGCGCCTCGGCGTGGTCCAGGCGCTCCGCGTGGAGCGCAGCCCCGACCGCGCCGAGCCAGCCATGATTCCACGCGCTTCGATGCCGCACGGCGCGCAGAAGCGCGATGACTCCCGCGGGCCCACGCTCCGGATACCGCGCAATCGCAAGGAGCGCGCGCGCCTCCTGTCCTGCGCTGCCGTCGATGCGCGGCAGCATTTCCTCGGCGAGGGACAACGCGTCCCCGCCCATCACGAAGAGCTCGCGCACGAGCGGCAACGACGGCGTATACACGCGCGCCTCCTCCAGCGAATCGAGATTTCCCACGAACGAACACGCGCGCTCGCGCCCCGGGTGATGCTCGATCCCGTCCTCGATCCGCGCGAGGGCGCGCTCGCGCAGCCATCCCTTCGGCAAAGCCCTCGCGCGCTCGAGGGCCTCGCGACGCCGGCCGCTCGAAAGCTCGACGCTGAAACGATGGATCCGCGCGAATTCGACGCTGCCGAAGAGCCCTTCCGCGCGCTCGGCGATCCGCGTGAGGGCCCGCGAGGTCGGCATTTCCTCCGCCGCGAGCCGCTCCTCCAGATACGTCACGAGCAACGCTCCCGCCGGGCCGGCCTCACAATCCTCGCGTAGCCCCACGAGCGTGCGCAGCGACGCGAGGATCTCGCCGGAGAGCTCACCCTCGCGCGCGACGGACCCGAGATATCGCCGCTCCAGCGCACGCGCAGCAGCGGCGAGGTGAATCAACGCGCCGGCACGCACGGCGGGCCGGCGGAGGACTGCGGAAATGGCGACCATTCGACGAACAAAAACAATCACGCGCGCCATCGAGCCCGTTGCAAACGGGTTCGATGCGCCATAGGCGGAGTCCATGCGCTCCTCCATCGGGCGGACGCGGACGAATGGCGCGTACGCGGCGCGGCTTCGGTCGGCCAGCAGATCACGTGCAGCGCGCGCACTCGTCCCCGTCCGCCCTGGGTACGAGAAACACCAGGGGCGACGATGTGGGACGGGCCTTCGCGCTTACACGAAGAAGAAGAGCATGGCGGCGTGAGCTTGCACGCGTTGAGGGTGCCTTGTCAAGAGCCCACGCGCCTGCCTGCACGGCGCGGCGCTCACGCCCCGTTTGGCCCTCGGACGTACCACGGCTACCATGCGGGTCCCCCATGAAGGAGAAGCTCGACCTCTCGGCCAAGCAAGCACGGCGTATCGCCCTCGCGGCGCAAGGTTTTGCCGAAGCGCGCCCGGCGAGCGTGAACCGACGCCACTTCGCGAAGACGGCGGAGCGGCTCGGCGTGATCCAGCTCGACAGCGTCAACGTCCTCGTCCGCACGCACTACCTCCCCGCATTCTCGCGGCTCGGCGTGTATCCGCAGGCGCTCCTCGAAAAGGAGGCCTGGGGCAAGAAGCGCTCGCTCTTCGAGTACTGGGGGCACGAGGCCTCGCTGATGCCGCTCGCGCTCCAGCCCTTGCTGCGCTGGCGCATGGCGCGCGCGCGGGCGGGGGAGCTCTGGGGCGGGCTCGCGCGCTTCGCCAAGGAGAAGCGCGCTTATATCAAGAGCGTCCTCGCCGAGATCGAGAAGCGCGGTCCGGTCACGGGGGGCGATTTCGCCACGGGCCCCCGGGGCGCGCCGGGCTGGTGGTCGTGGTCCGACGGCAAGAGCGCGCTCGAATGGTTGTTCTGGGCTGGATACCTGACGACGGCGACGCGGCGCGGCTTCGAGCGGGTGTATGATCTGACCGAGCGGGTCATGCCTGCCGACATCATGGCCTTGCCCACGCCGCCCGAGGCCGACGCCCAGCGCGAGCTCGTCCGTATGGCCGCGCGTGCCATGGGCGTCGCGACCGAGGCCGACCTGCGCGATTATTTCCGATTGCCCGTGCAGGTGGCTCGCGCCCGCGTGCAGGAGCTCGTCGAGGCCGGCGACCTCTTGCAGGTGTCGGTCGAGGGCTTCCAGAAGCCGGCGTACCTGCATCCCGAGGCGCAGACGCCGCGTCGGATCGCGGCGCGCGCATTGCTTTCGCCGTTCGACAACCTGATCTGGTTCCGCGACCGCACCGAGCGGCTCTTCGGGGTGAAGATCCGGCTGGAGATCTATACGCCGGCCGAGAAGCGCACCCACGGCTATTACGTGCTCCCGTTCCTCGAAGGCGACACCATCACCGCGCGGGTGGACCTGAAGGCCGACCGCAAGGCAGGCGTGCTGCGGGTGCAGGCCTCCCACACCGAGCCCGGGGCGGGGCCCGACACGCCCGACCTATTGGCGGTGGAGCTCTCCCATATGGCCGAATGGCTCGGGATGGAGCGCGTCGAGGTGGCGGCGCGGGGGAACCTGGCGAAAGCGCTCGGGGCAGCCGTCTCGGCGCTCCCCGCGTGACGACCTATCTTTCCGCGCCGAGCGCGAGCGGCTCTCGCGCGGCGATCCATTCGGCTGGGATCGACGCGCGCCCGGCCGACAGCGCCACGACGCCGCCCGCCATCGCGCACGTCGTGTCCCGATCCCCGAGACCGCCGACGGTCGTCCAGAGCGCTTCCTCGTAGCTGTCGAGGTGCCGCGCGGCGCACCACAGCGCAAACGGCACCGTGTCCCACGAAAGCACCCGATACCCCGATCCGAGCGTGCTCGCCGCCGTGCGCGGATCGTCCTCCAGCGGGATCGTCAATGCCTTCGCCAGACCGTCCTTCGTCTCACCGTCGGGCGTGAAGCGGAACGCCGCGCGAAGCAACGCCTCGCCCGATCGAACCTCCTTGCCCGTGCCCATCTGCCACGCCACCGCCGCCGCGACCGCCACCGCGACGGCGCCTGCCTGGCCGTCGGGGTGGGCATGCGTCACCTCGGCCGAGGCCTTGGCTTGCCGCACCACCTCGTCGAGATCGTCGGCGAAATAAGCGCCAAGCGGCGCGACGCGCATGGCGCCGCCGTTGCCCATCGAGCCTGTCCCGCCGAAGACCGCCTTCGCCGTGACCTGCCACGGAGTCCCCGTGACGATGTTCCGCAGGATCTCGTGAGCCGCGCCGCCGTACCCGCGATGCGGCTCGGCGCCGTACCGCCTGGCGAACACGCGCGCCAGCGCGTCTTGCTCGATCGTGCCGAGGCGCTCGAGCACCTCGACGATGCCCAGGGCCATCACGGTGTCGTCGGTGTACCTCCAGGGAGCGGCGGGGACGGCTCGCTCGGCGATCAGACGCTCGACGTGGTCGGGGTGCACGAAGAAGCGCTCTCCGAAGGCGTCCCCCGTGGAGAGGCCGTCGAGGGCGAGCAGGGCGCGTTCCATGCGGGCTGCGTGATCGGCGGGGAGGTTCATGGCGGGGGAAGAATACCTCAGGTGCCGCGCCGAGCGGTCCGGGTGATTCCGCCAAAGGTCCAGGCGCGCCCCGTCTCGGGTCCAGGCGCGGCTGGGTCAACCCTGACCGCTCCGTCCTCGGCTTCAGACGCTCCGTGCGGAACCTCGCGCATGGCTTCGCCGAGATCCAACCGCTCGACCTTCGGTCCAGGCGCCGCGCGCGCAGCCCGCGCACGGTTCCGGGTCAGGTCCACGCGTTCCCCGGTCAGGTCCACGCGTTCCTGGGTCAGGTCCACGCGCGGTCGTGTGAACCCCACTACGGTTCCGCATCAACCGCATGCGGTCCCTGGAGAGCCCCACGCGCCTCCGGCCCAGGTCCAGCCCTACTCCAAGGTGCCGGTGAGCTGCACGCCCGCACCGTCGTTCGACACGCTGGGCTGGATGATGACGCTGGGCTCGCGGGGACGGCTGGCGACGCCGATGATCAGGCCGGTCAGCGAGATCCCTGTGAGAATACCACCGGCGGCGGCAATTCCCGTCCACGTCGCGGCTGCCGATTTCGACTCTGCGTTATTCACCATGACGAGGCCCGTGACGACAGCCCCGACGCCGAGCCCGATCCCGACGCCGCTTGCGATCATGAGCTTCGTCGGCCAAGTCGGCTCCTCATTCTTCCCCCCGGTAGCGAGGTTCGCGTTGACGCTGAAATTCACAGGGCGGCTGAATCCAACAAAATGAGTATCATACTTCGTTTGCATTGCGATCGACAGCGGCTTCCGCTCTCCGGGCCCGACCTCCACATAGGTCTGATTCATCCAGTACGAGTCTTTCTTGGCCTTCACGGTGTGCTTCCCGGGCTCCACGTAGATCTCCGAGAAGTAGGGCCACTCCCGGACGTCCTCCCCGTCGATCGTCACGCGCACGTCGGGTACGTTGATCTTGATGGCAATCGCGCCAACACTCTTCTTGCAATGGCTGAAGACCTCGCGAACCAGCTCGACCGGACGCACGAAATCGAGTTGACGCGTCCAGCCCTGGAGAGCGGTCTGGAGGTTCCGAGCGCAAGGCAGCATGTTGCCGGCCCGCGCGTCGGCGAGGCCGAGCTCGACGTAGGTGTTGCCGTACGGCTCCAGTCGCCAGGCGTCCCTGTACTTTTCGAGAGCCTCGTTGGTCTTCCCTTCCTTTTCGAGCGTCTGGGCTTCCCGGAGCAGAGCCAGCGTGTCCGGGTACCACGTCGAGAGGGCCCGGCCCGACGTGTACGACAGGTACGGGATCTTGGGGGGCTCGGTCGGGGAAGCGTCCACCGTGGGGGCCGCCATCACCGACGAGGAGACGAGGGAACCAGCGAAGAGAGCCGCGCTTGCGGCGTGCAGGAGTTTCATGCGCGCGAGCGTACCCCCGATCGACGAGGCCGGTCAAGACAAACCGTTTGCCCAGGTGCACGCCGGCAAACCCGGGGTTCGTCCAGGACCAACGGTCGCCGCGACGTGGACGGGCGGCGTGCAGCTCACCTTCGCCTGCCGGTCCTCGTCTCCCGAGTCCCTCGCACACTCGACCTACAGAGGCGGCTGCCCCTCTGGATACACGAGCTTCAGTCGTTTCTCCCGCAGTCGGGCTTCTTCGCGACAGACGTCTTCGATCTGTCGGACCAGCTCTTCGGAGAGCCCGAGCTTCGCTGCCATTCGGATCACCATCGCCCTCTCCCGGTCGCTGCATTCGCCATCCGCGCTGCAGGCTCGAATCGCGTCGTAGACGAGAAAACGCCGGCAAGCATTCGACTCCGGCGTCGACGAGATGAGCTGCTCGATGTCTTCGTCGGCCCCGTAGGATTTGAGCTCGTCGACCAGCGAGTCCGGCGCGCCGAACGCAGCAGAGTGACCGACCGCCCAGTCTCTCTCTTCGGGTGCCAATGTACCGTCACCATTGGCACAAATGAGGACCGCCTTCATGTAACCTTCGAACGTGGCAGCCGTTGGAAGTGCGCGAAAATCGGCCTTGTCTTTGAATAACCACAAACATCCGCGCTCGCGATTCGTCGTCATATTCACACCTCGGTGCTGCGGCAGCCATCGTGCCAGGCCGCCCGCATGGCGCGCACGGTTTCATGCCTTGCAGGAGGTATCAAGTTTTCGTTTCGCCCACCAGGCGCCCCTATCACCCATGCGACCCGCGCCTTCGCCCCGAACTCCCTCTGCGCCAGACAATCTTCATGTCAGCACCGTGCGGCTGAGCCGTAGCGATTCACAGCGCGTCCCCGCCGGCTCCGCCGCCGTGGGTTGCTCTCCACTCCCTCTCCGCCTTCGAAGGCATCCCTCGGGTCATCTTCTCGAGCGCGCGCATGCTTTCTCCGAGCGAGTCCCGGACGGGCATCTCGACGGCAAACTCCTCCGCCGCCGCCTCCGCGACGCGCCGCCACTTTTCATCGACTGGCTGTCCGAGGTCTTCCGACAGCTCGACCAGTGCGGGGAAGTAATATGCGGCGCGCGCCAGAAACTTGGGGTCTTGATGGCTGAATGCCTCCTCGAAAGCCTCCAGGGCTTCGCGATGCCTTCCGAGGAGCTCCAAGATCCCCGCCTTTTCAAGGCCATACGACCATCGATCCGTGACGTTCTCGAATCCGAGCTGCGCCTTGGCTTCGGATGCTTGCAGGGCTTCCTCGTACCTGCCTGCCTCGTAGAGAATGTTCGCGCGCTCCGTTGCGATGCTTCGATCCATCCATCCATCATGATCACGATGGCGGTTCGCCTTTTCGAACCCATCCACCTGCGCGAGCGCCTCGTCGTATCGTTTGCTCTCCAGGAGCTCGATGATATCGATGGTTTTGTACTCCACCGCCTCTTGCACCTCCAGCCGGTCGAGGCACGTGGCGCACACCTCGTTCGTGCGCCCCGCGCGCGTGTATGTATTCGTCGCCTCTCGCTTCTCGCAGAACGAGCAAGGTTGAGCTTTTTCACTGGGAGACGGCATGATGTTTCACTCGTCGAGTTGGGGAGGCTTGCGAGTCCGGTCGTCGTTTTCCGAGTCCCTCGCACACTTCGGCAGCATCTCCCGGGTCATCTCCGCGAGCGCCAGCATGCGCTCTGCAAGCGACTCATGAGCGGGCATCTCGATTCCATAGGCTTCCGCCACCGCTTCAGCGAGGCTCTGCCACTTCGGGTCGACAGGCTGTCCGAGCTTTTCCGAAAGCTCCACCAAGGCGACGAGCTTTTCCCCTACAGAAAAGAGGTAAGGGTCTCGATGGCCGAGCGCATCTTCGAGGGCAGCCAACGCTTCTCGCGGTCGCCCGAGCGCGTCCAATGCCAGAGCTGTTTCGAAGCCATGCTCCCATCGCTCCGACACCCTGGTGAAGCCGAGCTGTGCCCACGCTTTACAGGCTTGCTCCGCCTCGGCATACCGGCCCGCGTCGGAGAGGATCATCGCGCGGACATGAGCGACCCTGCGGGCGAACCGTCGGTCATGGTCACAGCCTCGACTCTTCTCCAGAAACGCATTCAGGCGCTCGAGCGCTTCGTCGATGTGTCCACGTTCCGCAAGCTCCAAGCTTTGACCGAGTACGTGCTCCAATTCATCTCGCATGCTCAGCCACTCGAGACACCTCGCGCAAACCAAGGTGAGGGGTGCCCCAGGGTACGCGAACGGCTCCGTCGCCTCATTTTCGTTGCAGGACCAGCAAATCTCAGGTTTTTCGTCGGGAGCCTGCACGGCGCTTCACTCCTGCAAGGGCATCATTTCGGGCGAGAACCTGGACGCGGGCACTTGTCTTCAGGCCACACGGCCTTCTTTACACAGTGGTCGAAACATGCTTCACATTGCTTGTAATTGCCGAACTTCCTCCTGTTCCACTCTGGTTGCCATGGGTTCTCGAGACACTCCTCCAGCAGCGGGTAACACAGCTTCTCGACCTTCCTCGGCCGCCGACGGATCGCCTCGGCCGTCTCCTCCACGGCATGCGCGGTGACAACCACGATGATCGTCACCCCCGCGGCAACGATCAACACCGGCACCAGGCTCACGGCGGGTCCCAGGACCACGACATTCCCCATGGCGCCGCGGGCGTGCGGGGACAGCATCACGCCCTCCGGCGCCGAGGATCGCAGCGGCGTGACGACCCCAGGCAACGACATCGCCTGGAGCGCGTGCTCCATGCACGTTTCGATCTCCCGATCGCCGATCTCCGACTCCCGGATCTTGGCCGCGCGGACCTCTCCGCTCTCCATTACGTCGACGTCGAAGATGATGGCGTAGTGGGTGCCCTTCAGCCGACCGGCGCCATGCTCGGCGCACGCCTCGAGCTCGGAGACCGTCGCCGCAGGGACCGACGGGCCATCGCCCGAACCGTGATGGCTGGGCCGCGGGTTCCCGATGGGGCCGCTGCCACAGCCGAACGGCGTGAAGACAAAGCCCAAGCCGAGGGCGAGCCCCAAGGATGCCGTAAGCCTTGTTGCCATGGAGTTCATGTTTGACAGTTTACAGGTCCACCCATCAGCAACAAGAGCGGCGCGGACTCGTGGACACATGTGCGCTCGCTCATGTAGCGTGCGCAACCTCCAGGGAGGACGTTCCGCATGGCGCTCGACTTGACGACTCTTTCTCCGGAAGCTCGCGCGGCCTTCATCAAGGATGGCGAGCGGTTCGGCTCCGAGGACACGCTCGAACAGGCCAACCAGACCTTGAACGCATACCTGACCCACGGCTCGAAGCTCGTGGCCTTCGGCTTCGCGCCCGAGGATGCCGCCGAATTGAAGGACGCGCGGGATCTGCTCATCGGGGCGGGCGTGGGGCGCAATGCGAAACGTACGAACAAGAAAATCGACACAGCCGCGCACGCAAAGGCCATGCGGGACGGGCAGGGGATTCGATTGCGCGCCCGCTCGGTGCTCGCCGGATCAAAACGCGCGCTGCTCCTCGCGGGCCAAGCGGAAGCGGTCCAGAAGATCGACGTGCTGCTCGGCCAGGACTCCGCGGCCGCGGACGACGCCGAAGGGCTGGCCCAACAACTCGATGCCCTGCACAGCCAGCTGAAAGACACCACGGTCGCGAACTTCGCCAAAAATCGCGGCGGGCCCCAAGCGGTCCTGGATCTGCAAGCGAAGGCGCAAGCCCTGCGCGACGCCGCGAAGGTGAAGGCAGAGCCGCGGGGGACGCCCGTGGAGACGGAGACGCTGGACCTCATCGACGGCATCATCGTGAGCCTCGCGCGCACGGCGAGGGAAGCCGCGGAGGCGGCGGCGCGGGAGCTCGGGGAGCCGGCGATTGCGACGGCATTCGAGCTGTCGGCCCTGTACAAGCGGCGCGCGAAGAAAAAGGCCGAGGAGCCCGCGCAGGGCGGTTGATGCGCTTGCCGTTCGTCCCTGACGACCGGTATCCTACCGCGCATGGCCGAATCCCTGTTCCAGCTCCTGCTCGACACGCGGAAGGATGCACAGGGATTCACGCTACGGCTCCTCGATGCCCGCGGCGTGCAGATCGACGCCCGCGAGGTGCGCCTCGCCGACCATCCCGCGAGCGATTGGGAGGGCATCTGGGACACCCGCGCCCACGTCGGTCGGGTCGCCAAGGGGCCCGGCGACGAAGCACGCGTGCTCGACGAGGTCGCGGCGTTCCTCGGCAAGGCGATCCTCGGAGAGACCATCACGCGCGCCCTCGCCGAGGGCAAACGCCAGCGCACGCTCCTCGTGCGGATCCCCGCGCCCGGAGACGACACGAAACGAAATCAGCTCGCCGCGGCGCTGGCCCGCATTCCCTGGGAGCTCGCGCGTGCGCCAGAGGATCCGCTCCGCCTGCTCGACCGGAACCTCGTCGTCCGCGTCGCCTTCGGACGAACGGCGGATGCGATTCTGAACGAGCCTGTCGAAATCGGCGCCGAGGAGCCGCTCAAGGTCTTGCTCGTCTTCGCCGAAGCCCCCGGCTCCTCGCGCCTGCTCGCGGCCCGGCTGGAGCGCGAGCGGCTCCTCGCGCTTTTCTTCGACGAGATCCTGCCGCACCGCCGCGTCGAGGTCGACGTCCTTTGCCACGGCGTGACCCGCGCGCGGCTCGCGACCCAGATCAAGAACCGCGGCGGGTATCACGTCGTCCACTGGAGTGGCCACGGCACGCAGGATGGCTTGCTCGTCGAGCCCGACGAGCCCGGCGGCCCGAGCGTATCGCTCCGCGGCAAGGAGCTCGCCGACATCTTCGGGGAGAGCGGCTTCTTTCCCTCGCTATTTTTCCTCGGCGCGTGCCATGGTGGCCACATCCGCGAGGCCAGCGAATGGGCCGCGTTGCAAGCTCGCGCGAGGCACCCCGAGATGGGCGAGGAGGTGCGCAGCGGGGAGCTCGCGCCCTTGCCGAAGATCGTCGAGGAGACACGCGGCCACGTCGGCACCGCGCTCGGCTTGCTGGAGGCCGGCGTCGAGCAGGTCGTCGCGATGCGGTACGAGGTTCGGGACGTGTATGCACGAAGGCTCGCGCGTCGTTTCTTTCGCCATGTGCTCGCGGACGAGGCGTTGCATCCGGCGGATGTCGCGCTTTCCCTGGCGCGCAAGGAGCTGGTCGACGACGCGCAGCGCGCCGGGCAGTACCATCCTGCGGATCACGCTGATCCCGTGATCCTCGGCGCCCGACGCGTGCAACTTCGTCCGGCCTCTGGCGCGAGCGCGCAGATGGAGCGCCGAGATCCTCGGCCACCGCCGCTCTTACCGCGGCCCATACGGGATCTCGATCCGCCGCACGGCTTCCTCGGCCGCTCCGTCGAGCTCGGCAGGCTCGGTCGCGAGTGGATCGATGGCACGACGCAGCCCATGGCGCTCCTGACGGGGCTCGCCGGCATGGGCAAGACGACGCTGGCCGCGGAGGCGATCCACCTCTGGCACGACCGGTTCCGCGTGGTGCTCGCGTTCCAGAGCCGCGCGGTGCCTTTGCGGCTCGACGAGCTTTACCGACAGGTGCACACGAAGCTCCTGCTCGAGTTGCCCCATTACCGGGAGACGGTTCGGAAGAACCCGACACGCGCGATCCATTTCGAGAAGCCGGGCGACCTCTCATCTGACACCTGGCTCGATGCGCTCCAGCAGAACCTGCTCGACGTCATGCGGAGGGAGTCGATTCTGCTCGTCCTCGACAACTTCGAGACGCACCTCGGCTCCGAGCGCGCCGAGCGTGGGTATTCCTGCCTGGATCCACGCTGGGACGCGCTGCTTGGGGTGCTCGTAGACGATCTCGCGGGACGCGCGTCGCGTGTGCTGGTCACGAGTCGCCACGTGCTGCAAGCATACCGACCTGGCAAGGTTTGCTGGGTGCAGATCGGGGCGCTCTCGAAATGGGAGACTGCGCTCTTCGTCCAGGGCCGGCCGCATCTTCAGGCGATGGTGGATGCGGGCGGCGAGACGAAAGAACTGCTCGACAAGATGCTCACGCGAAGCGGCGGGCATCCATTCGTGCTGGCGCAGCTCGATGCGCTGGTGAGGCAACACGTGCGGCCGGGACGCGGGTTGTCGGAGAAGGGGCGGGCAACGATCGAACAGGTGGTGGATGGACTGGAGGTGCAGGGGTTCTCGGAAGCGCCGGGGTTTTTCGAGTCGGTGGTGACGGGGGCGGAGCGGGAAGCTGCGCAGGCCTATTGGGAGGAAGTGGCCTTCAAGGCGGCGGATCGTTTGATAGAGCGGCTGTCGGTGCCAGCGCGGCGGCTTTGTTATGTCGTCACGCGGGCGGAGGAGGCCGTGCCGGAGGAAATGATCGAAGCCGTTTGGCGAGAATGGGTGCCTGCGGAAGGAACGACGCTCGAAGAGTTGTTGGAGGAGCTTTCGACGAGCGGGCTTGTGCAGCGCGGAGATGGGATGCTGGGGTTCCATCCGCTGGTGGGGGAGCGGACGGCGGCGTGGAGAGCGGCGCGGGCGAAGGAAGCGGACGGGTCGGAGCAGGCAGGGATCCTGCGGGCATTTGGCGGGTGGTACGCGTCACGATTTTGGACGCGGATGCAGGGCGGTAAGATGGTCGAAGCGCTGGAAGCGGGGCGGCGTGGAATCCGAGAGTTGGTGAGGGCAGGGGCGATCGAGGGGTTGGCCCGCGTTGCGCCGGGAATGGTCACCTCCACAAGGGACCCCGCACAGCTAAGTCCGATCATCGCGGATCTTCGGGCCGTGATCGATCTAACACCGCCAGGAAGAGCCCGTTGGGTCTTGCGATCAGCACTGGCAGATGCCCTGGATAATGTAGGGCGGCCCAACGACGGGCTCACGGTCTTCCAGCAGGCCGCAACCGAGGCAGAGGAGGCAGGGCACCATGAGGACCTCAGCATCATCCTCCAAGACTGGGCATGCGCACTCGTAGGTGTGGGTGAATTCGAAGAGGCGAGGCGAACGTACCAGCGCAGCGCCAGGGTAGCGGCACAGGCAGGCAGGCACCGCGTATATGTACTCGGGAGCGAGCTTGAGGCCCTGCGGATCGACGTGATCCAGGGCCGAGCCGCAGACGTGCTTTCCGCCATCGAGGCACGGCTGGGGGAGGTGCACGCCTTCTGGCAGCGTCGACAAACGGGTGAGGAGGTTCCAAATGCGCCTGGTGTTGAGCAGCTTGCCCGTGTCCTGATCAGCGCTCTGGATATCGCGCGCGAAGCCCTCTCTAACCTCGAACAGTGGCAGGAAGCGCTGGATCGAATTGATGCAATCGAAGCTGTGGACCGCGCTCGTGGTGAGAGCATGCACACGCTCGCACGCACCCGGTTCAATCGGTACCAACCGCTCCTTGAGCTTGCCCGCCAGGCATCTACCAGGGGAAACGCGACTGAGGAGCGGCGCCTGTGCGAAGTGGCCAAGCGTCTGCTAGAAGAATGCCTCGACATCTTCCGAGGTGCCGGGGACGTCATTCATGAAGTCACTGCGCGATCCGCACTGGCCAACGTCTGGTCCAGGCTCGGCGACCCGGCGCAGGCCCTCAAGCAGGAGCAAATGGCGCTCGATGTACGAAATGCGCAGCCCGCTCCTGAAGCTCGCTCGGTCTCGCACCATAACCTTGCCGCCTACCTCCAGGCAACTGGCAAAGGAATGGAAGGCTCCCGGCACTGGCTCGCGGGGCTTGTTTACCGTCTCGCGACTGGCCTTGATGTGCACCCCTCACTCCGCGCCTTGGCCTTTCACCACCACCTTACCTCCTCACGCGGTGAAACCTTCACCCCGCCCACTCTCGCGTCCCTCCTCCAGGATCCCGAATTCGCCCCCCTGCGCCAGTTCCTCGCCGACCGAGGCGAGGACATCGAAGCCCTCGACGACCGGATCCGCGCCGCCATCGAAACGGCATCCGGGGCCGAGAACGAATGACCGCTCGCGCGCCAAGCCGGTTCGCCCCATGAAACGCTCCCCCCTCGTCCTCCTCGCCCTCGTCGCAGCCTGCGGCGGCGCCCCCGCCTCGCCCTCGGCCTCCGCCCCGCAGGCCCCCGGCTCCGCGCCGACCGCGCCCGACGCCTCGTCGGCGGCTTCGCTCCTGCCGCGACCGGTCTTCGACCTCCCGCCCGCCGAAAGCCCATCCGCCTCGCTCGCCGACGCCGTCCGGGCGAGCCACAAGATCCTCGTGGGCACGATCTCCGAGATCCATGCCTTCAAGCGCCCCTGCGAGGTCGACCTCGTCCTCGAAATGCGCACCGAAATGGTCCTCCGCGGCGATACGCCGCGGTGGGACACCTTGTTCGTGTCTTTCCCGCGCGCCGCGGGCGCAAACAAAGATTGCGCCCGCATACCGATCGGATATCGCGGCGCGCCCGCGCCGTCGCGCCTCGCCGTCGGGCAGCGCCTCGTCTTTTTCGTGGGCTGGCACCGCGAGGTCGCGCGGGAGCCCTCGCCCCCCGCTTCGCGCTGGAATTCGCACGCCCTCCACGATCGCCACATCCTCGGCGAGGATCTCCTCGCCGTCGCGGACGTGGACGAGATTCCCGCCATCGTGCGCCTGCGCGGGCCGCTCGTCACCGACGCGCAGCTCTCGCCCCTCGCCGGAAAACCCTCCTCGCGCGTGGAGGGCGACGTCGTGATCGACGCCGCGACGGGCCTCGCGTGGCAGCGGGGCGTCGCGCAACGAGAGCTCGCGATCGTCTCGGCCACGCACCATTGTGAAAACCTCGTGCTCGGGGGCCACGACGATTGGCGCTTGCCTCGCTTCTTCGAGTGGCTCTCCATCGTCGACCACGGCCGCGCGAGCCCCGCGCTCGATCCCTCGGTGTTTCGTGGCCCTGCTGAAGGCCTGCTCTGGGCCGGCACCGAGGACGCCGGCGCCAACTGGGTCCTCGATGTCGCCGATGGAAACCTTCATTCGACCCATTACGACGATCCGAGCCCCTACGGAAAGTACCACGTCCGCTGCGTGCGCTCCGCGGAGGGCCCCTCGCTGCGCGCCGCGCCGCCCGGCGCGCGTTACCGGAAGGTGGGTGGGCTCGTCGAGGACGCGCTCCAGCGGCTCGGTTTTTCAGGCGCGATCGCCGCGCCGATGCGCTGGGCCGAGGCGAAAACGTTCTGCGAGGCGAAGGTCGAGGCTGGTCACGACGATTTTCGGCTCCCCACCGCGCGCGAGCTCGTGAGCTTGTCCGAGGCGAGCCTCTGCGAGGACCTCTGGCAGGACGCCCCGGAGGGCGAGCAGGGGCTCTGGACGTCGACGCTCCATCCCAGCGACAAAGGCCGCGCGTTCCAGGTGCGAAACCTCTGCTCGCCGCAGTACTGGTCCGAGCCGACGGTCGGGCCGCCCGACTTCGCGAGCGAAGGCGAAGACCACGCGCGTTTCCGGGCCCTGTGCGTGCGCGACCTCGCGCCGCTCCCCAAACCCGGGGCCCTGGTCCAGAGCCGCTACCCGAGCGGCCACGCCTTCGCCGAGGGCGCGCTACGCAATGGGAAGCGGCACGGCACGTGGACATACCACCACGATCAGGGTCCCCCGTGGATGCGCCTCGAATACCGGGACGGCGTGCTCGACGGGGCATTTTCGATTTTTCACGACAGCGGCGAGCGCCGCGCCGAGGGCGCGTACGCCGCCGGCGCGCCGGCCGGGACGTGGACGCATTTCGACGCGCTCGGGCGGCGTGAATCCGTGGTGCCCTACGAACGCGGCCTGCGCTCCGGACGATCGACGACGTATGCGCCCGAAGGATCGAAGCTGCGCCTCGAAGAGACCTGGGCCGAGGGCCTGCGAAACGGGCCGGTCGTCGCGTACGACGAGGAGGCGGGGACGAAGGCGAGCGTGACGCTCTACGCGGCCGGCTTTCGCGAAGGCGCCATCGAGACGTTCCACCCGAACGGCAAGCGCGCCATGAGCGGCGCGTATCGAGAGGACGAGCCCGTCGGCACCTTCACGCGTTTCCACCCGAACGGCGCGCACGCCGCCGTCTTCTCCTTCCGCGGGGGCGAGCTCGACGGCCCGTACGAGTCCTTTCATCCGGACGGCAAGCCCCACGAAAAAGGCACGTACCACGAGGGCTTGCGCGACGGCGATTTCATCGCGCTGTATCCGTCGGGCAAACGCGCCGCGGAGGGCCCGTTCCAGCGAGGGACGGGGACCTTGCGCGAATTCTACGAGAACGGCAAGCCGCGGTACGAGCAGCCGCAGGTGGGAGGGCTCCGCGAGGGGCTGACCGTGTTCTTCCGGGAGGACGGCTCGAAGGACCACGAGGTCGGCTTCTCCCGCGACGGCCTCGACGGCCCTTGGCGCGAGTACGATCCGAGCGGGCGATTGACATTCGAACGGCATTTCGACAAGGGCCGGGAGCACGGGCCGTACGTGCGATTTCACTCGAATGGACAGAAATACGAGGAGGGCACGTACGCGCAGGGGCTGAAGGTCGGCCCCTACCGGCGCTGGGACGAGGACGGCAAGATCTCCGAGGAGGGCGAGTTTCTGGGCGGCCTGTACCATGGAACGTGGACCGACTACATCGCCGGCAAGCCCTTCGTGCGTCGTTTCTACGAGCGCGGGGTCGAAGTGAAAGATCCCGAGTGGATCAGGTGACGAGGAACGTGCGCCGGTCGACGGCGCGGCCCCATCACCAGCGGATCACGAACCGGCTGGCCGGGAACAGGCGTTTCGTCGTTTCCCGGCCGCCCGGGTGCATCAGGCCGTCCGCGCCGCTCCCCGAGAACCCCAGGGAGCGCTGGAACCGGGCCACCGCAGCCTTCGTCTTCGTCAGGTAGTTGCCCGTGATGGGCAGCTTGGCGCCGACGCGGGCATTGAGCTCTCGCTGGAGCGCCTTGACCGAGTCCGAGTTCCTCTGACCGTATTTCAATTCTTTCCAGTGCACCTCGACCTTGCCGCCGCGAGGCCGCGGCGGCTTCGGCGCTCCGCCCTTTGCGGCCACAAGGATCCGAGGGTTCACATCGTCGCCGTAACGATACGGAGACCTCCGCACCTCGAAATGCAGGTGCGGTCCGGTCACCTTACCGGTCGCGCCGGAGAATCCCACGAGCTCACCGGCCTTGACGACCTGGCCGCGCTTCACGGAGATGCGGGAAAGGTGGGCGTAGAGGGCCTGGTATTTGCCGGTCTGGATGACCACGCAATACCCATACGAGGGCCCTTTGCCACCGCCGCCCCAGTTCGCGGCGACGACCTTGCCCCGGGCCGCGGCGACGACCCGTGTGCCCTTGGGACAAGCGTAGTCGGCGCCGGTGTGATAACCGCGTGCCCACTTCTTGCCACGCTTTCTCCACGGCGTGGTGATGCGGTGCCCGGGTACGGGATTGGCCATGTCGCCCCTCTCCTGAAGCCCGCGGCGCCATTCCTTCGCGGGGAGGGCGCCGCAGTGGCAGCCATACGTGCTCTACCGTGTGCATGGAGCCCGAAGGAGGTGCGTCAAGGCCGCGGTTTCGGCCCCCCGAACCTACCGCGCCGGCACGATCCGAAAGATCCCGCCGGGACCGACCACCCATCCAGGCTTCGCCCCCGGTGCGAGCACCCATCAGGTGATCCTGGTGGGCGAGGGGATGCAAGGGTTCGACGGGGAGGGGATGCACGACGTGGCGTCGTTCGAGGCGCCGGCCGGGTGGTTCACGTCGGCGGTGACGCAGGACGGGAGGACGGTCGTGGTGCGGGAGCTTCTGGAGACGGAGTCGAGGTAGGGATGACCGCGCCGGCGAGGGCCATCGCCCTCACGGCGCGTCCCTGCCGGCTTCGCCGCCCTGTTTCCTTCTCCACTCCCTCTCCCTCTTCGACGGCAGCTCTCGGGTCATCTCCGCGAGTGCGAGCATGCTTTCTTCGAGCGAATCCCGTACGGGCATGTCGACGGCATACTCCTCCGCCGCCGCCTCCGCGACGCGCCGCCACTTCTCATCAACTGGCTGCCCGAGATTCTTGGAGAGTTCGACCAGGCGGGGCAAGTAATAACGAATGCCCGATGCGTACGTCGGATCTTGATGACTGAATGCCTCCTCGAAGACCTCCAAGGCTTCCCGATGCCTCCCGAGCGCTTGCAGGGTATGCGCTTTTGCGCTGCCGTGCGACCATCGATACGTGACGTTCTCGAATCCGTGCTGCGCGACGGCATCCGAGGCTTGCAGCGCCTCGGTGTATCTCCCCGCTTGGTAGAGGATGAACTCGCGCGTCCATGCGACGCTTCGAGCCAGCCATCCGTCACGATCGCGATGACGGTTTGCCTCCCAGATGGCGTCCAGGCAAGCGAGAGCCTCATCGGACTGTCCACCCGTCGCCAACTCATACAAGTAGATGGTCTTGTCCTCGATCGCATCTTGCACGGCCATACGGTCGAGGCAGTTGGCACAAAGGATTTCGTCCATTTGGCCGCGTATGTACCTCTCGACGGCCGGATGCTTCTTGCAGACCGTGCATGATCGAGGGCTATCGGGGTGAGATTGCATGATTGACTCCTGGCGGCTCAGTTCGGGGGGCGGCGATAGCCGGGACGCGGACACTTGTAGTCAGGCCACTCCCTGTCCCTCAGGCACTCGGAATAACAGTCCCCACACTGCTTCCAGTCCCCAAACCTCTTCCGATTCCACTCGGGCTGTGGTCGGTACTCCAGACATTTAACCTCCTCCCTTTTGCACATCCTCTCGATATCGCGCCTCCGACCGGCCGCCTCGGCCGTCTCCTCCACGGCATGCACCGTGACAACCACGATGATCGTCACCCCCGCGGCAACGATCAACACCGGCACCAGGCTCACGGCGGGCCCGAGGACCATGACGTTCCCCAGGGCGCCGCGGGCGTGCGGGGACAGCATCACGCCCTCCGGCGCCGAGGACCGCAGCGGCGTGACGACCCCGGGCAACGACATCGCCTGGAGCGCGTGCTCCATGCACGCCTCCATCTCCCGATCGCCGATCTCCGACTCCCGGATCTTGGCCGCGCGGACCTCTCCGCTCTCCATCACGTCGACGTCGAAGAGGATGGCGTAGTGGGTGCCCTTCAGCCGACCGGCGCCATGCTCGGCGCACGCCTCGAGCTCCGAGACCGTCGCCGCAGGGACCGACGGGCCGTCGCCCGAACCGTGATGGCTCGGCCGCGGGTTCCCCATGGGGCCGCTGCCACAGCCGAGCGGCGTGAAGACAAAGCCCAAGCCGAAGGCGAGCCCCAAGGATGCCGTAAGCCTTGTTGCCATGGAGTTCATGTTCGGGAGTGTACAGACAGTCCAGGCCACGCGCCTCCCATCTGGACACCTGTGCGCTCCCTCATGTAGCGTGCGCAACCTCCAGGGAGGACGTTTCACATGGCGCTCGATTTGACGACTCTTGCTCCGGAAGCTCGCGCGGCCTTCATCAAGGATGGCGAGCGCTTCAGCTCCGAGGACACGCTGGAGCAGGCGAACCAGACCTTGAACGCATACCTGACCCACGGCTCGAAGCTCGTCGCCTTCGGCTTCGTGGCCGAAGACGCCGCCGAGCTGAAGGACGCGCGCGATGCTTTGATCGAGGCCGGAATCGGGCGCGAGTCGAAGCGGACGAGCAAGAAGGTCGATACAGCCGCGCACGCGGCGGCGATGCGGGACGGGCAGGCCATTCGATTGCGCGCACGTTCGGTGCTCGCCGGATCAAAACGCGCGCTGCTCCTCGCGGGTCAAGCGGGCGTGGTCCAGAAGATCACCGTGCAGCTCGACCGGGACTCCGTGGCCGCCGACGACGCCGAAGGGCTGGCCAAGCAGCTCGATGCCCTGCGCGCCGCCTTGAAGGAGCCCCCCGTCGCAGAGGCCGCGAAGACCCGCGGCGGGCCGCAAGCGGCCCTCGACCTCGAATCACGCGCGCAGGCGCTCCGCGACGTGGCGAAGACGAAGGCGCAGCCGCGGGGGACGCCCGTGGAGACCGAGACGCTGGACCTCATCGACGGGATCATCGTGAGCCTCGCGCGCACGGCGAGGGAAGCCGCGGACGCGGCGGCGCGGGAGCTCGGAGAGCCGGCCATCGCGACGGAGTTCGAGCTGTCGGCCCTGTACAAGCGGCCCGCGAAGAAGAAGCCCGAAGAGCCGGGGCAGGAAGGCTGATCGGCGCGCCCACGGCAGCGCCCCCTACTCGATGGATCCAGCGAGCTGGACGCCGCCGCCGTCCTTGGCGATCTGCGGCGTAATGATCACGTTCGGGGTGGGCGTGGGGCGGCTGGCGATTCCAGCGGCTCCGATGATGAGGCCGGCCAGGGAGAGCCCCGTGAGGCCACCGCCCGCGTAGGCGATGCCTTGCCCCAGCGTCGCGGAAGCGTCGCTCGTAGCGTTCGAGTTCATAATCAACCCGGTCACGAGAGCGCCGACGCCGAGGCCCATCCCGATGCCGCTCGCAACCATGAGGTTCCGAGGCCACGTGGGATGGTCGTTCTTCGACGATGTCGACAGGTTGGCGTTGATCGAGAAGTTCACGGGCCGCTCGAACCCGATGATCTGCGAGTGCACCCGCTCCTGCATGGCAATCGAGAGGTCCTTCCGTTCTCCCTTGCCGACCTCCACGGCCGTCTGGTTCATCCAGAACCCGAGCTTCGTGGCTTTGATGTGGTGCTTGCCCGGCTCGACGTAAAACTCGTTGAGATACGGCCACTCCGCGACCTCCTCGCCGTCGATGGTGATACGTGTATCCGGCACGTTCACCCGGATGGCGATGGTCCCGATGAATGGCTTGATGGCGTTCAGATACGTCCACAACTCCTCGCTCGTGTGGACCGTGAGGCCCGAGGCATGCCCCGTCGCGAGCACTTCCTGGAGCCGCCGAGCGGCGGGCAGGTAGTTCCCCGCCCGCGCCTGCGCCAGCGCCACCTCGACCTGTACGTCGATGAGGGGCTGTTGGTGCAAGGCATTGTCGTACGCTTCGAGTGCTTCCTCGATTCGCCCTTCCTTTTCGAGGGCCTGGGCCTTCATGAGGCTCTCGCGGCTCCGGAGAAAAAACATCTCCTTCGAGCGACGCGACGTATACGACGTGTACGGGATGATGGGCCGCTCCGCGGTGGGCGCCGGAGCGGGGGGCTCATCGGCCCGAGCTGGCAAGCCGACGACGAGCACCGCGAGGAGAACCGCATTTGCGAGGCGTAGGTGATTCATGCAGCCAAGCCTACGCCCACTCGCATAGGGCGGTCAAGACGAACTCTGTTCTCGGACGAACCCCGAGGCGTTCCTGGGCAAACCGAAGGTTCGTCCAGGACCAACCGGTCCTACCGCGCCGGCACGATCCTAAAGATCCCGCCGGGACCGACCACCCAGCCTGGCTTCGCCCCCGGCGCGATCATCGACGAGAGCGCCGCTTCTTTCCCGGCCGCGCTCGTGTCCACGCGGCGCAGGGCCTTGCCGTCCCAGCGCAGGAGCGTCGCGCCGTCGCCCGCGATCCAGACGTCGTTTGGCTTCGTCGCCGCCACGCTGCGGAGGAGCACCGGGTGCCGCGCGCCGCCGTCGCGCTCGAGGTGGAAGGCCTCCACCGTGTTGCCTTTTGCGTGGAGGACCGCGCCGGCGAGGCCGACGGCCCACGCCTCGCCGGGGCCTGCGGCCGCCACGGAGAGCAGCGCGCCGTCGGGCGCGCGGTGGCGCGTGAAGGTGCGGCCGTCGAATCGGACGAGCGTGCCCTCGCCCTCGGGCAACACGCGGCCGTCGGACATGCGGGTGCCCGTCAGGCCGCCGGCGAACCAGGCGTCGTCGTCGGCTCGGACGGCCACGTCGGCGTAGGCCGCGGGCGGGAGGCCTGCCACGAGGCGCACGCCGCGCGGGCCTTGGATCACGGCGTGTGGGCCGTCGTCGTCGGCCGCGGAGACGGCCCAGATCGCGCCCGAGGGCGCGACGGTGACCGCGGCCAGATCCGCGAGGGGCGCGGGCTCGGGGGACGCGCGTCCGCCGCGGACCGGGAGCCATCCCTCCGGCGTGAGCAGCGCGCCTTCGCCCGCGGCGGTCGGCGCCACGCACCGCTGACAGCCGAGCGCTTTGGGTTTTCGCTCGGTGCATTGCGCGCAGAGGTTGCAATCCGGCTCGGGCGCGTACCAGCAGAAGAACGGCTCCGGCTTGGGCGCCTGGTAGAGCACGCGCGTGCGGGCGCCGTCGTATTCGATGACGCGCGCGCCGTCGTGCAGCCAGACGACGCCGCCCGGGCCCTCGGCGACGTGCAGGGCGGCGCGGAGCGGCTTCTGGCCGTCGACGTCGAGCACCACGCGCTCCAGGCGATAGGACGGATCGGCGCCCGCGACGGGCAGCGCGACGCTCGGAGAGGCCGCCGGCGGCGGAGGCGAGGTCGTGCCTTCGAGATCGGCCTCGGCCCGGGGCTCGGGCGTGACGTGCCACAGGCCGGCCTCGCCGTAGAGCCACACGTCTCCGCGGCCGCTGCCGGTCACGGAGAGGCCGCTCATGCGCTCGATCCCGAGGATGCGCCACCAGCGCTGGCCGTCGAAGCGCGCGACGTCGCCTTCGATGCCCGTGACCCAGACGTCGTCCCGGCCGCTAGCCCACGTGGACCTGGAGGGGACGGGGCTCTCGTGGTCGCCGAGGACATCGGGGATCTCGAGACCCTCGCCATCCGGGACGATCCTCGGCTTGACGCCGCTGCCGAATTCGACGCAGACCGCAGGATCGCTGCTGCACAGGGCTTCGCGACCGCCAGCGCTCACCGTGTGGGTCAGCTTCGTCCCGTATTCGATCTCGATCTTCGAGAAGGTGGCGCGGAGCTCCCGCCGCTCGCGATAGGCCGCCCCCGCGCGCTCGAGCACGCACGGGCGCACGGCGCCCCCGACACGCACGCCGAGCACGAGCAGCGCGCCGGTCGGGTTGCGCGAGAGGTTCAAGGGGACGAACCTGCTCGCGCGCGCCGGCGCGCCTTCGGCGAACACCTCCTTGGGGAAGCTCATCGACGGCACGCCGAGGTCGGACCAGGTCCGGCCGTCGTAATGGAAGAGCCGATCGGCGTCCTCGCCCGGGGCTCGCTCGCGCTTGCCGAGGACCCAGACGTCGTTCGGCGCCGCCGCGACGACGGATTGTACGTGCTCGAAAGGTTTTTCCGTGGAGAGGCCTTCCCGCTGGGCGCGATAGGCGATCGTGGGCTTCCAGGGCACCGGCGGGGGCGTGGGATCTTCCTCGTTCCGCTTGTTTTTTCGCTTCTCGACGACGCGCACGCCCTCCACGGGCCGAGACTCCGCGGTCTCCCGCACGGCGCCGCGATCGACGAGCACCGCCCCGTCGTCCGTATGCACGCGGAAGCTTCCACCGGCGCGAGCTTCGATGCGGGAGACGGAGCCGCGCACGCCGAGCTGGTAGAGCGGCTTGCCGTCGGCTTCGAGCGCGACGAGCGAGCCGTCGGAGGTGCCCGTGAGCACCGTGCCGTCGGTCCCGACGGCGACCTTGCGGGAGCCCTCGGGCAGGGTCGGATCGAGCGAAGGGAAGCGGCCGACGTGCACGCTCCATATGGGCTCGCCGTCCGGTCCGAGCCGGGAGACGTGGCTCCCGTCGGAGACGGCCATCACGCCTGCGCGCGCGTCGATGTCGGAGAAGCCGAGAGAGACATCTCGCAGGAGCTTGCCATCTCCTGCGTCGAGCACGTGCAGGGGCCTCTTGCCCTGGGGGTTCGGGCCGGAGAACTCGAACACGAAGAGGCGATCGCCGCCGCCGTTGGGCGACGCGAGCGCCTTTCCCGCGGGTCCGGCGCGGAAGAGGCGCCAGGTAAAACCCCCTTTTTGGAGCGACGTCCTCCATGTCTCCTGGCCGCGCGCGTCGATGCGGAGGACGACGGGCGTGTAGGGGTTCTTCGGCGCTTGCTCCATCACGACGGCGTAGGCGCCGCCGTCCAGCGCGCCGAGCACCGCGAGCGCCCACCCGATCGGCGCCTCGTACAGCTCGTCGCCGTCGGGGTCGTACCCCGTGAGCACCGTCTTGGCGTCCGTGCCGGAGAGCTCGATCCACGGCAAGCGAGGCGCAGGCGCGGGGGCGGCCGCGGAAGCCTTGGCCGAAGCCGAGGGCGCCGGGACGTGCGCGGGGGGCGGCGGCGGCGGCGCGGCGCTGCACGCGCTGGCGAGGAGGAGAGGGACGAGCGCGCGCCTCACGGTTTCTGCCCTCCCGGCACGCGGAACACGGCGCCCATGCGGAGTTCTCCCTCGCCCGTCGTCCCCTTGGGGTCGCTGCCCACGAGCCAGAGCTCGCCCGAGGAGCTCCGCCATGCGTGATCGATCAAAAGCGGAGGCGCGGCGCGGCGCAGCGCGGCGCCGTCCCAGTGATACAGCGCCTCCTCGCCGAGCAGCCAGAAATCCTTGCCGTCGCCCTTCCTGTACGTGGCGCCGGGCGCTTCGAAGCGCTGCCCGCCGCCTTTCTCGGGCTCCCACCGGACGAGTTGCTCTTTTCCCTCTCCCTCGGCGCCCAGGATCCACGCGGCTTCTTTCGCGTCGAACCAGATGTCGTTCACCCCTACGAGCCCGAGCGCGAGCGGCGTCCAGGAGAGGCCATTGCCACGCCACGCGCGGTCGCCGGACAGCCAGAGCCAGAGGTCGTCGGGCGCGCGCGCCGCGATTTGCGCGTCGGGCCCGTATCCCAGGTCGTTCGGCAGGGGCACGCGCCGGCCGTCGAGGAGGAGCAGATTGCCGCCATACGCATTGACGAGCACGGCGGAGCCCTCCAGGCGGAGCGAGGCGCCGTCGACCGAGATTTCGACGGCATGCCCGCCGTCGCCGCGCCCCTCCGAGCCGGGGTAGACGTAGTCGTCCGCGCCTTGCTCGCACGCCCAGCGGCCCTTCTTGCCGAGCCGCGACTCGACCACGCTCGCGCGCATGCCGCCCGTCTCCACGAAGGCGCGGACGATCACGTCGTCGCCCTCGACCCGGATCGAGTTCCACGTGACCGGCAGCGCGCAGCTCGGGCCGAAGGGCTGACAGTTCTCCACGGCCTCCTTGGCGCACATGGCGGGCTGCTTCGCGCAATCGACGAGCGTGCCGCAGCAGCTATCGGTGAAGCACTGGGGCGTGCCACGATCGTCGACGCGCGCGCCGTCCCAGCGCAGCACGTGCCCGTCGACCGAGACCATCCACACGTCGCGCTCATTGCGCGCGTCCACGCCGACGATCTGGGGCATCCGCGGCGGCAGCGGCACCGGCTCGAAGCGGCCCGCGAACGTGGCCACCGGGCCCGCGGCGAGGGTTACGGCGGAGGGGGGTTCGTCCCCCTGGAGAAGGCTCAGCTTCGGCGGCGCGGCGGGGCCCTTGGCCGCGTCCGTGGGCGGAGGCGGCTCCGCGGGGGCTCGGAGGGGCGGCGGGGGCGGCGAGCCGCTGCACGCAGAAAGCGCGCCGAGCACGAGGGAGGGGACGAGGGCGCGCGCGGCGCGCGCCGGACCATGGGAATTCGCCATGAGCGAAGAAGGAAGGTCGACGATCCAGGAAGTTTCGTCAATGCGATTCGCGCGCGCGAAGGCAGCGCGAGGCATTTACGAAAGGCGGGGCGCGAGCCATGACCAAGCGTGGGGGCTCGTGGGCGCGGCCCCGCGGAACGGGCAAAGGGGGAGAGATGCGGCGGCGGAAGTTCGGGGGAATCGGGCTCGCGCTCCTCGCCTCGCTGCTCGGATGTGGTGGCCGATCCGAGACGGCGACGCCTCCGTCGGGCTCCCTGGAAGATCGGCAGGTGCGCGCGCTGCTCGATCGCATGACGCTCGAAGAAAAGGTCGGCCAGATGAACCAGTACATCGCGCCGATCTACGCCCGGAGCATCGATTCCCCTGATTTCGCGAAAAAACTCGACGATCTGCTCGCGCGGGGGCTCGTCGGATCTTTCCTGTTCGTCACGGATGCCGAGGAGGCGAACGCGCTGCAGGAGAAGGCCTCGCGCTCTCGGCTCGGAATTCCGCTGATCGTCGGCATCGACGCGGTGCATGGCCTCGCCCCGGTGCGCGGCGCGACGATCTTTCCCACGCCGATCGGCATGGCCGCGACGTTCGACGACGATCTCGTGGAGCGCAGCGCGGAGATCACGGCGCGCGAGATGCGGGCGACGGGCATGCATTGGGCGTTTTATCCGGTCCTCGACGTGGCGCGGGATCCGAGGTGGGGCCGGACGGCGGAGACGTTCGGCGAGGATCCTCTCGTCGTCGCGTCGATGGGCCGCGCCACCGTCCGCGGCTTGCAGGGCCCCGACCGCTCGCATCTCCGCACTCTTGCTTGCCTCAAGCATTTCCTCGGCCCGGGTGTGCCTCTCGGCGGCCGGAACATGGGGCCGGTGGACGTCTCCGAGCGGACGTTGCGCTCGATGTTTCTCCCGCCGTTCCAGGCCGGCGTGGAGGCGGGGGCGCTCTCGGTCATGGCCGCGTACAACGAGGTCAATGGGGTGCCGAGTCATGCCTCGGGTGAGCTGCTCACGCGCATCCTTCGGCGCGAATGGGGCTTTCGGGGGTTCGTCGTGAGTGACTGGGGGGCCATCGAGATGCTCCACACCACGCACCACGTGGCCGCGTCGAAGAAGGACGCGATCCGGCAGGCGGTGCTCGCCGGCGTCGACATGCACATGCAAGGCGAGGGGTTTTCCGAGCCGCTCCTCGAGCTCGTGCGGGAGCGCGCCGTGCCTGCGTGGCGCATCGACGAGGCGGCGGGGCGCATCCTGCGGGTGAAGCGCGCGCTCGGCTTGTTCGAGCAGCGGTACGTGGACGCGTCACGCGCCTCCTCGGTGCTCGCGGCGCCGGAGCACCTCACGGTGGCCCTCGAAGCGGCGCGGAAGTCCATCGTGCTCTTGCGGAACGAGGGAGGCGTCTTGCCCTTGCGCAAGGACCTGAAGAAGGTCCTCGTGACCGGCCCGAATGCGGAGAGCACGGCCTTGCTCGGAGACTGGACCGTGCCTCAACCCGCGGAGAACGTGATCACCGTGCTGGAAGGCATTCGCGCGGCGGTGTCTCCGGCGACGGAGGTTCGATTCGTGGATCCGGGCCGGGTGTTCGAAGAGACGAACGAGGCCCTCGCGCTCGCCGCCGAACAAGCCCGCGGCGCCGACGTGGCCATCGTGGTGCTCGGAGAGAACGAGACGCGCTACGACGAGGCCGGCGTCCTCGACCGGCCGCGGCGCGAGCGAACCGGCGGCGAGGGCGCCGATCGCGCCGATCTGACGCTCGTGGGCCGGCAGATGGAGCTCGTCCGGGCGATCGTCGAGACGGGCACGCCGACGGTCGTGGTGCTCGTCAACGGTCGACCCCTCGCGATTCCGTGGATCGCGGAAAACGTCCCCGCCGTGCTCGAAGCCTTCGAACCGGGCCTCGTCGGGGGCCGGGCCGTCGCGGAGGTGCTCTTCGGCGACGTGAGCCCGAGCGGCCGGCTGCCGATGTCCATTCCGCGCTCCGTGGGGCAATTGCCCGTCCATTTCAATCACCCGCCGTCGGCCGAGGGGACGTACGTCGACGAGAGCTCCGAGCCGCTTTACGCATTCGGCCATGGATTGAGCTATACGCGGTTCGCCTATTCGAACCTCCGGGTCCCCGAGCGAATCCGGCGCGGGGAGGCCGCCTGGGTCTCCGTCGTCGTGCAGAACGCCGGCGCGCGCGAGGCCGACGAGGTGGTGCTCATGTTCGTGCGCGACGTCGTCTCCAGCGTGACGCGGCCGGTGCGGCAGCTCGGCGGCTTTCAGCGTGTGCGGCTCTCGCCGGGGGAGAGCCGGGTCGTCCACTTTCGGATCCCGTTCGAGTCGCTCGCGCTCCATGACCGCCGGATGGCGCGGGTCGTGGAGCCGGGGCGATTCGAGGTGTCGATCGGCGGTCTTTCGGGATCGTGGATCCTCGAATGACGATTCCCCCACGCGCCGCCCGCTCGTGTAGCCTGGCCTCGTGGATCGCCTTCTCGCTCTCCCCTCGTCGGCGCTGTGCGTCGGGGCGCTCTGGCTCGTGCTTTCGCTCGTGCTCCTCGTCGCGTGGGTGCTCGCGCGGAGGCCCGTTCGGCGCCTCGACGAGGCCATCGCGGGCCGCGGCGCGCTCCGGCGAGGGCCCGCTGCCATCGGCGGCGAGGTCGAGCTCGCGCCCGACGAGCCGGTCCCGCTCGAGGTGACGATCGCGCAGACGGGGACACCGAAGAAGCTCTACTACGCGCCGCCGCAGAACGTGCGGGACGTCCAGACGATCCACTATACGAACTGGGAGACGTCGAGCGAAAAGGTCGCGGCGCGTCCTTTTTTCGTGCGCCGCGCGGACGGCGAGCGGGTTTTGGTGGAGCCGCCCGCAGAGGTAAAATTCCGCGGCATGATGGATGTCTGCGTGGAGCACACGGAGCTGTTCCGCAGCTTCGAGGGCCGGCTGCGTCCGGGGGACAAGGTGTTCATCGAGGGCACGCTCTCGCGCGCCGAGCCGGAGCGTCCGCCGGAGCCTGCGCCGGAGCCGGAGACGAAGGGCGGCGGCGGGTATCGCGTGGCGGCCCCGCGGGAGGTCGTCGCGCCCGAGGTCGTCCCTCCGATGTGGATCCTCGGTCCGCGCGAGGGAAAGCCCATGCTGATCACGCGGCAACCTTTCCGCCGGCCGATCCCGGGCGCCGCGGAGCGACGGCGCGCGCACGCGCTCGGCGTCGGGTTCTGGTTTGTCGTGGTGCTCGGCGTGCTCGCGCAGATCGTGCTGCAGTTTCCCCTGCTGGATTGGGCGTACGGCGTGGTCGCCGTCGCGGCCGGCGCGATGATGCTGATCGCCGTGGGGATGGCTTTCGAGAAGCAGACGCTCCCCGAGCCGGAAGATGGGCTGGAGGCGAAGCTGACGAGGAACGAGATCCCGAGCCGGCTCCAGGTCCCGTGGCATCAGCCGGGCCTCCAGGGCTGGGACCGGGTCGTGGAGTCGCCGAATGGGGGGCTCGGGACCGGCGTGGATGAGAATGGCGAAGGGTATGGGAGGATCGGATAGCCTGTCGACGCCCTGTTTAAGTCACTTGACTTCATCAGTCACACGCCTTAAACCCTCCCTGACCGAAGTTCTGGTACGCTGATGAGGATCATGGTCAGCCCGAGGATCAGGCAGACGCACGGAAGCGAGACGCGCGAGGTCATCCTCGCCGCCGCGGAGCGGCTCTTCGCCGAGCACGGGGTGGCGGCGGTCTCGAACCGGCAGGTGAGCGAAGCGGCAGGACAGGCGAACAACTTCGCCGTCGGCTACCACTTCGGCACCAAGGCCGACCTCGTGCTGGCCATCGTGCGCCGGCATGCGCCCGCCATCGAGCGGCGGCGCGAGGAGATGCTCGCGGCGATCAAGGGTTCGTCCGACCTCAGGGACTGGGTCTCCTGCCTCGTGCGGCCCTCCACCGAGCACCTCGCCACGCTGGGCAGCCCCACCTGGTATGCACGTTTCATGGCCCAGGTGACGACGGACCCCGCGCTCCGAGAGCTCGTGATCGGCGAGGCGATCGCCTCGCCGTCGATGCAGGCGACGATCGAAGGGCTGAACCAGCACACGTCGATCCTCCCCGCGGACGTGCGAGCGGAGCGCGGCGACATGATCCGGCAGCTCATGGTGCACATCTGCGCCGAGCGAGAACGCGCGCTGCAAGCGGGCACGCCGACGCCGCGCGCCTCGTGGGAGGCCGCCGCGGTGGGGCTCGTGGACGCGATTGTCGGGTTATGGCTGGCGCCGGTCTCCGTGACGGAAACATGAAACGAGTTCATGCAGGACGGGTGAGAGGAGAAGAACCATGCGCGTGATCGTGGATCTCGATAAGTGCTGCGGGGCAGGCCAGTGCGTGCTGGTCGCGCCGAAGGTGTTCGACCAGCGCGACGACGGGATGGTGATCCTGCTCGACGCGTCGCCGCCGGAGGAGCATCACAAGGCCGTGCGCGAAGCCGCCACGGTGTGCCCCGGCGCCGCCATCATGCTGGAAGAAGGCCAATGACGAGCCCGTCGAGCGTGCTCGTCGTGGGCGCCTCCGCGGGCGGCCTCGCCGTCGCGGAGGCGCTGCGGCGCGAAGGGTTCGCGGGCCGGATTTCGCTGCTCGGCGCCGAGCGGCATCTGCCCTACGACCGGCCGCCGCTGTCGAAAAAGGTGCTGTCCGGCGCCTGGAAACCCGAGCAAGCGCAGCTCCGCCCCGAGAGCGCGCTCGCGAAGCTCGATGTGGAGTTCGTCCTCGGCGACCCCGCCATTCGCCTGGATGTCGCGGCGCGCGAGGTCGCGACCGCCTCGGGACGTAGCCTGCGCGCGGACGTCGTCGTGCTGGCGACGGGTCTCGAGGTGCGTCGGCTGCCGGGACAGGAGGCATGGGCGGGCGTGCACGTGCTGCGCACCGTGGACGACGCGCTCGCGCTGCGCGCGGATTTGCTCGAGGGGCCGCAGGTGGTCGTCGCGGGCGACGGCGTGCTCGGCACGGAGATCGCCGCGACCGCGCGAGGCATGGGCCTCGATGTCACGTTGGTCGGCCCGCAATCGGCGCCGCTCGCGAGTCAGCTCGGATTGCAGGTCGGCGGGTATCTGGCGAGGTTCCACGAGGAACAAGGCGTGAAGCTTCGTCTCGGGATCGGCGTGCAGGAGCTCTGCGGCGCGGAGGGACGGGTCACGGGCGTCCGATTGGCGAACGGCGAGGTCTTGCCCGCGGACGTGGTCGTGGTGGCGATTGGCTCACGCCCGGCGATGGGATGGCTCGCGGGCAGCGGGCTCGCGCTCGGCGATGGAATCGTGTGTGATTCGCGGTGCCAGGCGGCTGCGGGCATTTACGCCGTCGGCGACGTGGCGTGGTGGCACCACGAGGGGCTCGGAACGGGGGTGCGGCTGGAGAACCGGACCAATGCCGTCGAGCAGGCCATGGCGGTGGCGGCCAACATCCTCGGAAAGGATCGGCCGTACACGCCGGTGCCGTATTTCTGGACAGACCAGTACGATGCCAAGATCCAGGTGCACGGCTTCATCCCCGCCGATGCCGAGGTGGCGATCGTGGAGGGAGATCCTGCGCTCCGGCAGTTCGTCGCGCTTTATGGGAGCCGCGGGAAGGCCACCGGGGTGCTCGGGTGGAACATGGTGAAACAAACCCGGCAGCACCGGCAGCACGTGGTGGATGGAACGGCGTGGGAGGCCGTGCGGGCGCTCGCCGTACCGCAATGAGCGTCAGAGCGCCTCGATGAGGCTCACCTGCCAGAGCGCGCAGGCTTCGCGCTTGCCCCCGGCCGGCGCGCGTCCGCCGGTGATCCGCACCTTCGAGCCCACGCCCACGACCTTGCCGTCCTTCGTGTGGAGCTTGAGGTCCTTGTCCGTGAAATTCTTCGGCAGCCTCTCGATCTGATTCTTGCCGTCGCCGACCGGCACGTCGGCATTCACGCGTTTGCCCTTGTTGCCGGGCTCGGAGAAGAGGTCGAAGTCACACGTGTCGCTGCAGACCTTGAGCATGCTCCGAGGCGCGCCGACGTAGCCCTCGATAGCCACCTTCTTGGTGACGTTCAGGCCCTTCTCCATGGTGGGGTCGAACTCGGCGGCGCAGACGTTCTCGAACGTGACGGGCGTGCCCGGCTTGGGCTCCTCGCAGCCGAGGCCGAGGGTCGCGAGGAGGGCAGCGGCGACGAGAACGATGGGGAGACGGTTGGAGGAGGCTGTCATCGTGCGGCCGATGTTACGCGGAATCGAACGGGCGGCCACATGTTTGTACGAACCCCCTCCCGTGGTGCTAAGAAACGAACCTGTCATGCAGCGATTTTTCGTTTCGATGCTCGCCCTCGCGCTCGTCCCGCTGGCCACGGCCGCCGCGGCGCCGAAGGATCCCAAAGCGGGGCTCGCGTATTACGAGAGGCCGAGCACGCTCTCCCACGTGGCCGCGAAGTTCGGCATTCCGGTCGACGAGATCGCGCGCCTGAACGGCATCAAGGACAAGGACCGTTTCCATCGGTACGGCATCGTGCTGCCGGACGTTCCCTCGACACGGAAGCTGCCGCGCTACGTGCCCTGGGCTCCGGCGCGGCCGCGCGCGATGTGTGCGGTCACGTCGTGGAAGCTCGTCGCGGCCCAGGAAAAGGGCTGCACGGAGGCCTATTGCGGAACCGGCCCCGGAGGCGGGCGCGCGTGCCTTTGCCGGGACGATCAGGCGGAGACGACGATGTCGCTCACCACGAACGGGAAAACCCTGCGCTGGCCCGCAAGCATTTCGATGTGGAACCCGTGGGGATCGAGCTTCGTGGACGTGACGTCTGCCGACCTCGACGGCGACGGCTCGCCCGAGGTGATGCTTTCGACGCTGGGGGCCGTGTCGAACGGGCTCGGCCAAGAGTATCGCGAGTTCATCGTGGTTCGCGACGGCCGGGAATGGTTCCGCTACGACAGCGGCACGTTCACCGCGAAGACGGCGCTCGTTCGCGTGGGGAACGAGTGCCACCTCGCTTCGGCTCACTGGGAAGAAGTGACCCATCCGCTGAAGGGCCCGGCGCTTCACCTCGTGGAGCGGACGTTCGACCCGACGAACCTTCGTGTCGATCGCGAGATGGTGGGCATTCGCGCCGGCGAAGGCCAAGCTTACGAGCTGCCTTTCGACCCGCTCGCCCCGCGCACCCTGCCGACGCAGTCCGGCACGGTGGTCGCGATCTCGCGGGTCGACGTCGGCACGACGATCAAGATTCGCACGGATGCGGGGACCAAGACCCTGCCGGACGCCCGCTTCGGCGACGCGAGCACGGGGCGCGTGCTCCCCTTCGGCTTCCTTCCGAGCAAGGGCTCGGTGGGGAAGGGGAAGGTGCTCTTCGGACGCTCACACGATACCGATATCGTGTGGCTGCCCGGCGCGAAGCAACGTTAAGCCGACGCTTGTTGCTCGCAGAATCGCTTCAGGATGCCGAGCGTCGTTCCCCAGTAGAAGTCGAGGTGCTTGTATACCGCGTAGTCGACCAGATTGCTCAACGTCAAATCCAGCCGCGTGCCGCTGCCCGACGGGGTCGATACGAACCTGATGACGACGTGATTGTCCGGGGCATCGGGGAGCGCTCCCCTGGAGAGCGTGCTCCAGTGGGTGTACTCCAGGATGCGCTCCGGATCGAACGCTCGAACCGTTCCTCGGTTCTCGAAAGGGATCTTTCCGTGCAGCTTTCCGCGGAAGAGGATCGGGCTCCCGAGCTCCCAGTTCGTCGTCACTTCGATCTCGTCGTCGTCCGCAATCCACGCTCGGATCGAGCGCGGATCGGTCAACGCGCGCCACACGTCCGCAGGCGAAGCGTGGATCTCGACGCTTTTCGTCACGTTCTCGGGAACGTCCTTTGCGAGCTCGGAGGGCATCCAGAAATCCTCGGGTGAGGTGTGCCATGAATCCTGGGCTCACAGCAAGCCCAGGAAGGCTGAAGGTCAGCGCGGGTGGCGCTGGGCGGCATGCTGCTCGGCGCGCGCCTTGCTCCAGATATCCATCATCCAGCCCGGGTACTCGGCGCGCAGCTTGCTCACCTCGTCGAGCAGCCTGAGCTCGTCGGCATTCAATGTCACATGGACGGAGCCGAGCGTATCGTCGAGCTGCTCGATGCGTTTGGCGCCGAGGATGACGCTCGTCACGGTCTTCTGGTGCAAGAGCCACGCGATGGCGAGCTGAGCCACGGTGACGCCTTTGCGCGTGGCCATGGCGGCGAGCGCGTCGAGGACGTCGTAGCCCCGATCGAGCTCCACCGGCGGGAACGCGTTCGTCGCGCGCCTCGTGCCCTCGACCTCCTGCATTGCGCGGGTATATTTGCCGCTCAGGAAACCGCCGGCCAGGGGGCTCCAGACGAGGAGCCCGAGCCCTTCGCTCTGCAGCATGGGCACGATCTCGCGCTCCAGCTCCCGACCGACGAGCGTGTAATAAGCCTGCACCGAGGCGATCTTCGCGAGCCCATGCAGCGCCGACAGGCCGAGCGCCTTCGTCATCTGCCAGGCCGCCCAGTTGGAGACGCCGATGTAGCGGACGAGCCCTTGCCGCGCGAGATCCGTCAGCGCCTCGAGCGACTCCTCGATGGGCGTGGCCGGGTCGAAGCCGTGGAGCTGATAAAGATCGATATGGTCGAGCTGCAGCCGATCGAGGCTCGCTCGGACGGCGTCCATGATGTGGCCACGGGAGCTGCCGTGGCGGTTCGGGCCACGCCCCGATTCGCCGAAGACCTTCGTCGCCACGATGATCTCGCTGCGTCGGACGCCGAGGTTCCGGAGCGCCTGGCCCGTGATGCGTTCGGACTGCCCATCCGAATAGACGTCGGCGGTGTCGATGAAATTGACGCCCGCCTCGAGCGCCCTCGCCACGAGCGCGTCCGCCTCCGCCTGCTTGACCTGACCGAGGTAGCCGAGGGCCCACTCACCGCCGAACGTCATGGTGCCGAGGCACAATTCCGAAACGAAAAGACCAGTGCTCCCGAGCTTGTTGTAACGCATGAATCACGACCTCCGACGGCGCGTATAGCCTCGCGCCTACTTTTCGAGTAGAGTCCACGATCGGAAAGGGCTCATGAGCCTGGTTCAACGATGAGACGAGAAGATTGGCCCGATCTCGCGGCCTTCGTGACGATCGCCGAGGAGCGCAGCTTCACGCGGGCCGCCGCGCGCCTCGGTGTCTCCACGTCGGCGTTGAGTCACGCGATGCGCGCCCTCGAGGATCGCCTCGGCGTGCGGCTCTTGAGCCGCACCACCCGCAGCGTCGCCCCGACGGCGGCCGGCGAGCGGCTCCTCGCGACGTTGAAGCCGGCCATGGACGACGTCGCGTCGGCGGTGGAGTCGCTCGACACGCTGCGCCGAGAGCCTGCCGGGCACGTGCGCCTGACGGTGCATTCGCTCGCCATGCAGTCGATCGCGCCGCGCTTGCCCGCGTTCGCCCGCGCCTATCCCGATGTCGTCGTCGACATCACGGTCGACAACACGCTGACCGACATCGTCGCGAACCGCTTCGACGCCGGCGTTCGTTATGGAGAGCTCGTCGACAAGGACATGATCTCCGTGCGCGTCGGCCCGGACGAGCGCGGCGCCGTCGTCGCTTCGCCCGCTTATTTCGAGCGATTTCCCCCGCCGAAGAAGCCCCAGGACATCGCCCGGCATCGCTGTCTCTGCGCGCGGATCTCGCCCTCGGGACCGATCTATCGCTGGGAGCTCGAGAAACGAGGGCGGCTCGTGCGTGTCGAGGCGTCGCCGGTCTTCATTACCAACGACGCGGACACGCTGCTCACGGCGGCGCTCGCGGGGATGGGCCTCGCCTACGTGATGGAGTCGTACGCATTGCCGCACCTGCATTCGGGCGCTCTCGTCCGAGTGCTCGAGGACTGGTGTCCGCCGTTCCCGGGAAGTTTCCTTTATTATCCGAGCCGCCGTCAGCTCACGCCGGCCCTGCGGGCGTTGATCGAGGCGCTCCGTCATCCCGCGCCGGCGGAGCCTCGCGGAGCTCGGCGGGTGGGGGTGTGACGACGATGAAGCGCCACGTTTGGTTTCTCCTGGCGATTGCTCCCCTCGTCGCGGTCCCCGCGGCGTTCACCACGGTCCTCGCCACGGGATCGCCCGTGCTCCGCGCCGCGATTCCAATCGAGGCGCATGCAAGGGATCACTGCACGTGGCACTGCCACAACCACGGCTGCTCCCACGCGCCACGCCTCCCGCGCGCGCTCGCGGGCGACGAAGGGCTGTACGGAAAGACGATCGCGGGGCTCAAGGCCGCGGGAAGGGCTGTCGTGCCGAGCGCGCCCCACGTGGGCTATGGCGTCGTGAACCTCGCGCTGTTCTGCGTCGCGTGGCCCGGGATCATGTACGCGCTTTATCTCCTCGTGCTGTCGCAGCGGCGCAAGATCCGCGCGCTCCGGCGGGGTGCGTCGTGACGGAAATCGGGTTCGCCATCTATGCCGCCTGCGTGGACTTCATGATCCGCGCGGCCGCGCTCGCGGGAGCGACGTACCGCGACGCGAATGCGTTCATGTTCTTCGTGCTGTGGCCCGCGGTGACGGTCGTGCTGCTCGTGGTCGTGGCATGGCAAGCCGTCGTGCTGCGGCGGCTCGAGCGTCGCCGGTGAAACGCTCAAAGCCCGCGTGTATGCTCGGGCCGGAGCTCGATCCGGCCCGAGAGCGCGGCGTCGATGACGTCGAGGATCCGCGCGCGATCCTGGGGGAGGCGTCCGCCGATGGGCAGGTAATTCGAGGCGTGGTTCGTCCGGAAAAGCGCCTTCGTGGGCGCGGCCTCGGCGACGAAGGTGCGCAGCTCGCGGAGCAGGCCGTGTACGTCCGGTAAAACGAATCGGCCGCGGCGCGAGAGTGTGGCGAGGGGTGTGTCGGGGACGACCGTCAGCGTGAGCGCCGCGAGGTACTCGGGATCCATCGCGGTCGCGAGGCGAGCCGAGGCGCTCGCGTGCTCGCCCGTGCGCTCGGTGCCGCCCGCGCCGAGGAGGAAGATCGCCGAGGTCTTCATGCCCGCGGCGCGGGCGCGGCGCGCGGCCTCGACGTGGTCGTCGAACGAGGAGCCCTTGGCAATCCGCTTGAGCACGAGGTCGTCGCCGGATTCGGGGCCGATGTAAAGCAGGGAAAGGCCTTGCTCGCGCAAGGCGCGGAGCTCGTCCGCGGTTTTCTCGAGCAGATTGGTCGCCATCGCGTAGCAGCTCACCTGCCGGAGGTTCGGAAAGGCGCGGCGGCAAGCGTCGAGAAGGGGGAGCCAATGGTCGAGGGGCATGACGAGGGCATCACCGTCGGCGACGAAGACCTTCTCCACGTGGTCGCCGAACGCCGCCCCCGCGGACGTGATGTCTTGCAGGGTCTCGGCGAGGTCGCGGATACGAAAGGCCTTGTCCCGGTACATGTCGCAGTACGTGCACTTGTTCCAGGAGCAGCCGATCGTGGCCTGCAAGATGTACGAGTGCGCCTCGCTGGGCGGACGGTAGAGCTTGCCTTCGTAGCGCATCGCCAGCGTGGAGCCTACACGAGCTGCGCGGAGGAGGCCAGCGGTCGGCCTACCGCCTCGCTGTGGGTGTGATATCGTGCCGGCCCTGACGCCTCCCGCCCCGCGACGGCGATCCCTTGCAGCACCAACCATCTGCGCCGCGGGCCGGGAACCGAGACGATGTCCTCCCGCAACGCCACCGCGACCGGCTTCTCGGCCATCCTCCTCTGGTCCCTGCTCGCCCTCTTCACGGCGGCTTCGGGCAAAGTCCCGCCATTCCAGCTCGCCGCCATGACGTTTCTCGTGGGCGGCCTCGCGGGTGTCGCCACCTGGATCCCGCGGCCGCACGCGATTCGATCGCTCAGGCAACCGCCCATCGTCTGGGCCCTCGGCACGGGCGGCCTCTTCGGGTATCACGCCCTTTATTTCGCGGCATTGCGCCTGGCACCGCCCGCCGAGTCCGGCCTCGTCAATTACCTCTGGCCCCTGCTCATCGTGCTCTTTTCCTCGTTCCTGCCCGGCGAACGATTGCGCGCGGCCCATATCGGCGGGGCGCTCGTCGGCTTCACCGGGATCCTCGTGCTTTTCCTCGGCCGTGGAGCCCTCGACGCCCGCGCCGAGCACCTGCCGGGGTATGCCTGCGCGTTCGCAGCAGCCTTCGTGTGGGCGGGTTATTCCGTCCTCTCGCGGCGCTTCGGCGAGGTCCCGACCGATGCCGTGGCGGGCTTCTGCCTCGCGACCTCCGCCCTGAGCTTCCTCGGTCATCTCGCATTCGAAACGACCGTTTGGCCCGAAAACATCACGCAATGGCTCGCGCTCCTGGCGCTCGGCATCGGTCCGGTCGGGATCGCGTTTTATGTGTGGGACATCGGCGTGAAGCGCGGGGACATCCGGCTGCTCGGGGTGGCGTCGTATGCCGCGCCGGTGCTATCGACCTCGATCCTCGTCCTCGCCGGCCACGCAGAGCCGAGCATCACGCTCGCCGTCTCCTGCGCGCTGATCGTCGTGGGCGCAATGGTTGCGACGCTCGGGACGAGGCGCCCCGATCCACATGCGAGCGGGAAGGGCACGGAGGCGAATCCCATCACTCCATAGCGCAGCCTATTTTCCCGACGGCGTCCCCGATCGCTTCTCCGAAAAACCGTGCTCCTCGAGCTTCGCGTAGAGCTGCGGGCGCGGAATGCCGAGGAGCTTGGCCGCCAGGGTGCGGTTGCCGTCGGCGCGCTGGAGCGCAGAGGCGAGCAGATCCCGCTCGAGGCGCGCCACGGCCTCGCGCAGCGGTAGGCCGAGGTAGCGGTTCATCGGCTCGGTCGGAGAGGCAGGGGTCGCGAGCTCGGGCGGGAGCGCGCCTTCGTCGATGACCTCGCCATGGCACATCTCCGCCGCCCGGCGGACCACGAGGAAGAGCTCGCGTACGTTGCCCGGCCAGTCGTGGCGCACGAGCGCGGCCATGGCTTCCTCGGAGATCGCGCGCGCCCGCGTCCCCACGATCGCCCGCGAGACGAGCAGCGGCACGTCGCTCCGGCGCTCGCGCAGCGGCGGAACCGCGATTTCGAGGACCGCGAGCTGATAATAGAGCTCGGCAATCAGCGGAACCTCGAGCGAGCCCGGCGCGAGGCGCGCCAGCGTGACGACCCGGACCGGCGGGGACTCGGAGAGCCACGCGGCGAACGCGCCCTGCGCCGCCGGCGTGAGATCCCCGGCGCCGTCGACGAGGAGGGTCCCGCCCGCGCGCGCGCCCGCGAAGAGGCCTCGGAGCTCGGCGGCGTCCGTCGACGGATCGACGCGCACCACCACGAGCGGCTCGCTGGCGCGGCTCGAATACTCGTGGATCGCGCGGGCCACGAGCTCCTTGCCAGCGCCGGCCTCGCCCTTGACGAGCACCGGAGCCTGCGAACCTGCGGCGCGGCCGATGAGCTTCCAGACCGCGTGCATGGCCGCGCTCCGCCCCACGAGCGGCGTGCTCTCCGCGTGCGCCAGAGCGGCCGCCGGAGGCGCACGCCGCTGCTTGATGGCGCGCGCGACGGTGGCGACGAGCCGTTGCAGGTCAAAAGGTTTTGTCAGGTAGTCGAAGGCCCCGTCGCGCATCGCCTCGATGGTGCGTTCGCCGTCGTCGTACGCAGTGGCCACGATCACCGGTAGATCGCGGTGCTTGCCCGTCCGAAGCTCACGCAGCAGCTCGAGGCCGCTTCCGTCCTTGAGCCGGATGTCGACCAGGGCGCAGTCGAAGCTGTTCGGCTCCTCGAGCCGCGTGCGGGCTTCGGCCAGGCTCGCGGCGGCCACGGTCGTGTGACCCACGCGCGCCAGCGCTGTCGCGAGCCCGAGCCGGATGCCTTTTTCGTCGTCCACGATGAGCACCGTGCTCATGCCGCGCCTCCTTCGGCCGGAACCGAGAGCTCGAACCGCGTGACGCCGCCCTCGCGAAGGTACGAGAGGCGCCCGCCGCTCGCGACCGCGATGGCCCGCGACACCGCGAGGCCGAGCCCCGTGCCCTCGGGTTTGGTCGTGAAAAACGGCTCGAAGAGCTCCGGGATACGCTCCTCGGGCACGCCGGGGCCGTCGTCCTCGACCGTCAGCACCGACAATCCCTCGCGCCGCTCGATCCGCACGCGCACCTCGGCGCCCGTAGGCGACGCCTCGACCCCGTTCTTGACGAGGTTGTCCACGGCGCGCGCGCACGCATCGGGGTCGACGACGGCGCGCGCGCGGCCGGTCACGGCCAGGGTGACGCCGCGCTCCTTCGCCCAGGTCGCGAGCAGCTCGAGCCGCCTTTCGACCACGTCCCGGAGCTCCGTGTCCACGCGCCGTCCGATCCGGCGACCGCTGACGACGAGGAAATCCGTGAGCAGGCGATCGAGCCGCGTGATCTCCTCGTCCACCGCGTCGAGCTCCGCCACGACGTCGGCCGGCACGCCCTCCGAGGTGCGCGCCATGTCGACGCGCAGCTTGATCGACGCGAGCGGGTTTTTTACTTCGTGCGCGACGCCGGCGACGACCCGGCCGAGGGCGGCGAGGCGCTCCTTGCGGCCGAGCTCCTCGGCGAGGCGCTCGTGTTCGCGCTCGGCCGCCGCGAGGCTCGCCGCCAGGCTCGCCACGCCCTCGGCCACGCTCGACAGCTCGGCGATCGCGGGGCGCGGCACCTCGGCCGAGAGATCCTCCTCCAGCGCCGCGAGCGATCGCTTGAGCCCGCGCGCCCCGCGCGTGGCGGCGATCACGGTGCCGAGCGCGATCACGCCGAGCAGCACGGTCGCCGACGTGAGCAGGCCCGTGATGAGGCGCCAGTTGGCGACGAGCTTCGACATCGACACGGTGTACGCGGCCCAGATCAAGCGGCCGTCCGCGCGCCGCCGCGCCCCGAGGAAGAGCGTGCCCTCCTCGACGTCGAGTGATCCGACCTCGGCCCGATCCCGCTTTGCGACCGCCGCGAGCGTGGAGAGCGCCCGATCAACTTCGCTCGAGATGCCCGAGCGGATCGGGATCGGCCCTCCCGGGACGGCCGGATCCAAGGCCGTTCCGCCGCGCAGCCCGAGCAGCGTGAAGCGCGCGGGGCCGTCGCCTGCGTCGGCCTCCTCGGCCCAGCGCGCGAGCTCGCGTTGCACGAGATCGCGGCCTCGCTCGAGGCGCTGCTCGCTCGACATGCGGATGAGGCGGTTCACGGACACCACCGAGACCCCGAACACGAGCGAGGCCAGGATCGTCACCGCTCCGAGCAGCCACCTCAGCGAAACACGCGGGAGCCTCATCCAGCCCGCGAATGATGTCCCGAATCCTGACAGGTGTCATCGCCCGTGACGAAGCAGGGGCAGGGCTCGATCGGGCCGAGCCTCGGCCCTCGGAGAGGCGGTAGAGGGGGAGGGCGAGGAAACGCCTGATGACGGTCCGAAGGTCGTTCTTGCCCACGCTACTCGTCTCGCTTCTCTTGCTCTTCCCACGCGGCGCGCGCGCCGGATCACTCACGCTCGAACAGGCCGTCAAACAGGCGCTTTCGAACCACGAGCGCGCCGGCAAGGCGCCGCTCCGCGTGAAGGCCGCCGAAGGCCAGCTCGACCGCGCGCGCTCTTCGTTCCTGCCGAGCCTGGTCGCGGGCGCGAACGCGACGCTGCGCGGGACCGAGGATCGGATCGGCCGCCAGCTCTTCGGCACGGGCACGGTCACGTTGACGCAGCCCATCCTGAACCCCTCCGCGATCCCGCAGTACACGCAGGCGCGGCGCCAGCTCGCGGCCGAGCGCTGGGGCGCGGTCGAGGATCGGCGCAGCCTCGCCTTCGACACGGCGCGCGCGTTCCTCGTGGTGCTCACGCGCGAGCGCGTGCTCGAAGCCGCGACGCGCAGGCTCGAGCGGGCCCGCGCCAACCAGCAGAACGCCGACGCGCGCGCGCAGGCGGGCCTCGCGAGCACGAACGACGTGACACGCGCGCTGCTCGAGACCGCCGCAGCTGCCAGGGAGGTCGCGCAGGCCGAGGGCAACGTCGCCACCGCTTATCTCGAGCTCGGCTTCCTCGTGGGCAGCCCCGTCACGGGGCCGCTCTCGGCGCCGGATCGCACGACGCGCGCCGCGGAGAGCGGAGGCGTGCGTGGCGAGGACGAGGTCCGGCAGGCCGAGGCGCGAAGGCCGGATCTCCGCGCCGCCGAGGAGCGCACCGCGGCCCTCCGCGCGTCGGCCCAGGAGCCTCTGTATCGCCTCGCGCCCACGCTCACGCTCTCGGCGCAGGTGCGCTTCAACCCCGCGCCCGCGCCGCCCGACACGACCCACGACGAGACGCTGCAACTGAACCTCACGTGGCCCATCTTCGACGCGGGCGCGCGCTACGGCGATCGCAAGACGCGCGTCGCGCAGGCCGAGAGCCAGGCCCTCGACGAGCGGCAGATCCGCCGCTCCGTGGCGACCGACATCGGCATCGCGCGGGCCACGCTCAAGGCCGCGCGCGATAGCTACCGCATCGCCGAGGAGGCCGTCGCGGCCGCGCGGAAGAACACGACCGAGACCGAGATCCTCTACCAGCAGGGGCTCGCGCGGGCGATCGAGCTCGTCGACGCGAACGCCCGCCGCTTCGAGGCCGAGGTCGCCCTCGCCACGGCGAAGCTCGCGATGGAGCAGGCCTACCTGGAGCTGCGCTTCGCGCTCGGCCAAGGACCCACCGACGACGACACCGAACGTTCCGCCGCGACGAACGGAGGTGCGCAATGAAGCTCGCGCGTGTGCTCTTCCTCCTTTGCTTGCCCCTCGCCGTGTCCTGCAAAGGCAAGCCGACCGAAGGCGGCGCCGCCGGCGGAAGCAAGCCGGGCCGCGAGGGCGGCGGGGGCCTCGCGTTCGCCGTCGACGTCATGCCCGTCGAGGCCAAGAAGGTCACCTACACGGTGAACGCGCCGGGCACGATCGAGGCGTTCGAGCGGGTCCAGGTCACGGCGCGCGTGGCCGGCGTCGTCGATCGCGTGGCCTTCACCGAGGGCCAGGAGGTCAAGAAAGGCGACGTCCTCGTCGTCATCGACTCGGAGCGCTACCTGCTCGCGGTGAACGGCGCCAAGGCGGCGCTCGCGAAGACCGAGGCCGCGGTCCGCGACATGGAGGCCATGGTGGCGCGTCGCGAAGGCGCGAGCGGCATGAACCCCGGCCTCATCCCGGGCGAGGAGCTCGACAGTTACAAGAGCAAGGTCCTCACCGCCAAGGCCGATCGCGACATCGCCTTCCAGGCGCTCCGCACGGCGCAGCTCAACCTCCGCGACTCGTCCGTGCGCGCGCCCATGGCCGGTGCCATCCAGACGCGCACCGTCGAGACGGGCCAGTACGTACAGGCGGGCTACGTCATGGCCACGCTCCTCCAGAGCGAACCGCTCCTCCTGCGCTTCCAGGTCGAGCCGCTCGAAGCGCCGCGCCTGAAGGTCGGCACGACCGCGACGTTCACGATGCGCGAGACGCTGCGGAAGTTCTCCGCGAAGATCACGCTCATCGCGGCGGCCGCCGATCCGACGACGCACATGGTCCCGGTCACGGGCGAGGTCGACGACGACGGCCACAAGTACTGGCTGCGCCCCGGCTCGTTCTGCGACGTCACCGTCGACATCGGCGGTCAGCGCGAGGCCGTCACGATCCCGCGTCTCGCCGCGCGCGCCACCGATCACGGCTACGTCGCGTACGTCGTGGAGAACGGCGTCGCCAAGGAGCGCGTGCTCTCGCTCGGGATGAGCACGCAGGACGGCTGGGTCGAGGTCCGCTCCGGCCTCGCGGCGGGCGACGTCCTCGTCGTGCGGGGCGCCGAGGCGCTGAACGACGGCGCCAAGGTCAAAGCCACGACCATCACACCAGAAGCGCTCCTCACGGCCACCGCCCCGAGCGCCAAGCCGACGGCTTCGAGCGCGCCGCCTCCGGCCGATCCTGCATCGGGCGAGCCTGCACCGAGCCCGCCCCCGACGCCGACCGGATCGGCCAGCGCGGGGGTGCGGCCGTGAACCTCACCGACGTCTCCATCAAGAACCCCGTCTTCGCCTGGATGCTCATGGCGTGCACGATCCTCTTCGGGATCGTCGCGGCCACGCGCATCGGCATCAGCCAGTTCCCGGACGTCGACTACCCCAACATCAGCGTCAACCTCTCCTGGCCTGGCGCCTCGCCCTCGGCCGTCGAGCGCGAGATCATCGAGCCGCTCGAACAGGCCCTCGCGCAGGTCGAGGGCGTCAAGGAGATCTCGTCCCAGTCGCGCCAGGGCTCGGCGCGGATCACGGCGAGCTTCGACATCTCGCGCAACGTCGACCTCGCGCTCCAGGACGTGCAGGCCAAGGTCGCGCAGGCCCAGCGGCAGCTCCCGCGCGACGTGCCTGCGGCCACCGTCTCCAAGTCGAACCCCGACGACACACCGATCGTCACCGTCGGCGTCTCCGGCCCGTTCTCGCGCCAGCTCCTCGCCGACGTCGCGCGTTACCAGGTCCAGGAGAAACTCCAGACCGTGCCGGGCGTCGGTCAGATCACGCTGAACGGCTACCTCGATCGCAACATCCGCATCTGGCTCGACACGAGCCGGCTCGCGGAGAAGGGCGTCGTCGCGAGCGACGTCATCGACGGCATTCGCCGCGAGCACGTCGAGGTCCCCGGCGGCCAGCTCGAAGCGGGCGGCCGGCAGCTCAACGTCCGCCTCCTCGGCGAGGCGCTCGACGTCGAGGCGCTGCGCAAGCTCGTGGTGCGGCACGTGAACAACACGCCCGTTTACCTCGAGGACGTCGCCGTCGTGGAGGACGGCTTCGAGGACGTGAACTCCGTCGCGCGGCTCGACGGCATCCCTTTGCAGGCGCTCGGCGTGCTCAAGCAACGCGGCACGAACGCCGTCGCCGTGGCGAGCGCGGTGCGCGAAAAAGTCGCGGAGATCCAGCGCAGCCTGCCCGAGGGCATGAAGGTCGAGGTCCTCTTCGACACCACGACGTTCATCGAGGAGTCCGTGCACGAGATCGAGATCGAGCTCGGCCTCGCGCTCGTCCTCACGGCGCTCGTCTGCTGGCTCTTCCTCGGCTCGCTCTCCAGCACCGTCAACGTGATCCTCGCGATCCCGATGTCGCTGCTCGGCACCGTGGCGGTCGTCTACTTCCTCGGCTTCACGCTGAACACGTTCACCCTGCTCGGCCTCTCGCTCGCCGTCGGCCTCGTCGTCGACGACGCGGTGATGGTCATGGAGAACATCTACCGGCACGCCGAGATGGGGAAGGCGCGCGCCACGGCCGCCGCCGACGGCACGAAGGAGATCACGTTTGCCGCGCTCGCGGCCACGGTCGCCGTCATCGCGATCTTCCTCCCGGTCGTGTTCATGGACGGCGTCATCGGCCGCTTCTTCTTCCAGTTCGGCGTGACGCTCTCGGTCGCCGTGATGCTCTCGTACTTCGAGGCGATCACGCTCGCGCCCGCCCGCTGCGCGCAGATCCTCGACACCTCGCGCGAGGGGCGGAGCGCCGTCGGCAAGGCCATGGATCGCGGCTTCTCCGCGCTGGAACGTGGCTATGGCCGCGTCCTCGGCATGGCGCTCCGGAACCCCTGGAAGGTGCTGCTCAGCGCGGTGGTCCTCTTCGGCGTCACGGCGTTCGTCGTCCCGCGGCTCGGCACCGAGTTCGTCCCCGCGCAGGATCAGAGCCGCCTCGACGTCCGCATCCAGACGGAGACCGGGACCAGCGTCCAGGCCGCGGCGCCGCTCTTGCAAACAGCCGAGCAAAAGCTCGCGGCCCGGCCCGAGGTCACGCGCATCCTCACGACGCTCTCCGCTTCGCGCGGCGTGATGAGCTTGACCCTCGTCCCGCCGAACCAGCGCAAGCTCTCCGCGCAGGAGGTCGCGGCCGAAATCCGGCGCGATCTGCGCGGGATCGCCGGCATCCGCGCGTCCGTGCAGGATCCCTCGCAGCAGAGCTTCGGCGCGCAGCGAGGGTATCCGGTGGACTTCACGGTGCGCGGCGCGGACTGGGACACGCTCGTCACGGCCGCGATGCAGCTGAAGAACGACCTCGAAAAGAGCGGCGTCGTGACGGACCTGACGACCGACTACCAGATCGGCGCGCCCGAGGTGCAGATCGTGCCGGATCGCCGCCGCGCCACGGATCTCGGCGTCCCGGTGAGCGACCTGGCGAACACGGTGAGCGCGCTCGTCGGCGGCAACATCGTCGGCAAGTTCTCCACCGGGGGCCGCCGCGTCGACATCCGCGTGCGCCTCCTCGCCACGCAACGCTCGCGCCCCGAGGATCTCGGCGAGATCCGGGTGCGGGCGCAGAATGGGACCACGATCCCGCTGTCGCTCGTCGTCTCGCAGAACGAGACGGCGGTGCTGCAATCGATCAACCGCGTCGATCGGGAGCGGGCGATCCGGATCTCGGGCAACGTGGCGCCGGGGCATTCGCAGATCGAGGCCATGAACATGGTCAAGGATCTCTCGAAATCGCTGCCACTCGGCTACCGGACCGTGGCCGGCGGACAGGCGTCGCAGTTCGACGAGACCACGGGCGGCCTCGTCTTCGCGCTCGTGATCGGGATCCTCGTCGCGTACATGGTGCTCGCGAGCCAGTTCAATTCCTTCCTGCACCCGGTCACGGTGCTCACGATCCTGCCCTTGGCGCTCTCCGGCGCGGCGCTCGGTCTGCTCGTCACGGGGAAGACGCTGAACATCTTCAGCATGATCGGCGTGCTCCTGCTGATGGGGATCGTCAAGAAAAACTCGATCCTGCTCGTGGAATACGCGAATCAATTGCGCGAGCACGAGGGGTTGTCCGCGCACGAGGCGATGCGCAAGGCGGGGCCGCTCCGGCTGCGGCCGATCCTGATGACCACGATTGCGACGATGATGGCCGCCGTGCCGGCCGTGCTAGGCATCGGGCCGGGAACGGAGACGCGGAGCCCGATGGCGGTGGTGGTGCTCGGCGGGCTCACGGTGTCGACGCTGCTCAGCTTGCTCGTGGTGCCGGCGTTCTATCGTGTCGCCGACGACATCAAGGAGAAGCTGCGCCCGAAAGCCGCGCCGGCCGAGGCGAGACAAACATCAGGTTGAACGCGTGAAACCAAAGCGATCGTGCTCGCCGAGGCCTCGAACGGCCAGGGCGAGCCCGTCGCGGAGCGTCGCGAGCGTGCGCACGCGTGACAGATCGAGCCCGAGCGAAAGGATCGTCTGCGCGACGACGGGCCGGATCCCGGTGATGATCCCCTCGGCGCCGAGCAAGCGAACCGCGCCGAGGATCTTCAAAATGTGGCCCGCGGTCGCGGTATCCACCACGTCGACGCCGGTGAGGTCGAGAATGGCGAAGCGGGCTTGTGTATCCGATACCGCGGCGAGAAGATCCTCCGTCACGCGCGCGGCGCGGCGGCTGTCGACGACGCCGACCATCGGCACCGTCAGCACGCGATCCCATACCTGGATGATCGGGGTCTCGAGGTTCCGGATGACGTCCTGCTGGCGTTCGATGAGCGCGAGCTTGGCGGTGAGCTCGGCCTTCGTCCGCATGGACTCCGTGACGTCCAGCGAAAGCGTGACGACCCCCGTCACACGCCCCTCGCCGTCATATGTCGGCGTATGCCAACTTTCCCACACGATCCCATACGACTCCGTGATCTCGTGGGCCGGAGCGCCGGAGAGGGCTTTTCGGAGCCCTGTGGCGCCCTTGTCCTCGAGAACGGCAAAAGCGTTTTGACCGAGGAACTGGCCCCGCCGGTGCCCGACCCGATCGATCGCCTTGCCGTCGTGGAACGTGAAGATGCCTTTTGCATCCACGGCCCACACGACGATATCGAGGTGATCGAGCAGAACGCGGAGCACCTGCGCCATCTCGAGCCTGTGAATGGGCCCCATGGAAGGCGGCGCCTCGTCGGGGACGGCCCTTTGGAGGCGCGCTTCGAGCTCCGCCACACGCGCCCGCAACGCCTTGCACTCCAGCTCCAGATCGTGCTGTGACACCGGGTCTCCCATCCGCGATCCGCTGGTCGCCCGCCGACCATGGCCATCCGCGCGGAATGGGATATTTCAGCATATTCGCGTAAACGTGGTTTGACGCCCGTGTTAAGGATCGTGAAGGACGATGAAAATCACGTGGCGCAGCTTCCACGGCGACAGACCTCGGCTTTTGCGGCATCCGATATCCCCGACGTATTGCCCCGAGCGGCGAAGGTCGTACACACGACGAGGCAACTTCCTTGCGCGACGAGAAGGGCGTGGCGGGTGGCCTTCATGTGCAGCCGCGCGCCTGCGACGTGCGCGGTCAGGCGGGCCGGGGCAGGGAAGGTGCCATAACCCAGCATGGCAGGCTCCTTGTACCAGCCGACGCCTCGCCTGCCCAGGGCGCCCCGAGCAGGAATTCCGCGCTGATCCACTCTGTGCCACGCCTGGCGTCGGTGCCGCGCCTCCCGATGCGCGGCGCCCCGCGCGTGTCGAAAATTCTCCGGGGCACGGCCATTGCTCGTCCGCCCGGCATGAAACGTAGCGTTCTGCGGCGCGCCGCAATCTTGCTCCTCGCGCTCTCGAGCACCTCGGCGCTCTGGGCCTGTGGCGATAACGGTGGTCAACCGAACCCCGGCTCTGGCGGCGGAGACCAGGGCGGCGGAGATCAGGGCGGCGGTGGCCAGGGCGGCGGGGACCAGGGCGGCGGCGGCCAGGGCGGGACCGGCGGGTTCGAGTGGCCCGTCGACACCTATCCCATTCCGATCACCCCGTCCGATGCCTGGAAAAACCAGATCTCGTACCCCTACGAGCCCTTCCTCTCGGAGCCCAATTACAGCAGCATGGATGGCGGCGTCCGGTGGATCAAGTTCACCGTCCTGATGCACGACCCGACGAAGGTGTATTACCAGGACAGCTTTTCGTACCCCTTCCATGCGCCCTTCGCGGTCGAGCGCCTCGATCCGTTCTTCGGCATGTCGATCGCCGAATTCAACGACGTCTCGCTGCACGCCGAAGGCCAGAAAGCCATCCTCGGCGCCGTGCTCATCCCGCCCGATCCGGTGCGCTTCCCCGAATACGGCATCCAGCTCGTCCGGCAGGATGCCTACGACCCCGAGATGGCGCGCGTCGTCCTCGATCTCGTGAAAAAGAGCGTGGTGGCGGAGACGGGCGTTCAGCCGTTTTATTTCCCCACGTACGAGCAGAACGCCTCCGCGCAGGAGAACCAGGGCTTCTTCGCCAATGCGGGCTTCCCCGTGAGCAGCGTCGATCGATGGATCGGGGGCAGCCAATGTTATTCCGCGGGCTGGGCGCTCGGCAAACTCCGCTACGTGCCCGCCGATCAGATCGAGGCCGCCTACACGAACGGGACGCTGAAATCGGAGGACATCCTCCTCACCGATGCAATCCCCGCGGAGCTGCCTTATCTCGCGGGGATCGTCTCCCTCTCGCCGTCGACGCCCAATGCGCACACCGCCATCCTCGCGACCTCGTTCGGCATCCCGTTCGTGTACCTCGGGAGCGAGGCGGAGCGCGAGCACGCCAAGGCCCTCGACGGCAAGGAGATCATCCTGCGCGCGAAGAACCAGTACGCCCGCTGCGACGCCGGGCTCTTCGACGTGGACGGCGCGCTCACGGCCGCCGATCGTGACGCGCTGCTCGCGCAGAAAAAGCCGGATCCCCTGGCCTTCTCGCCCAAGCAGACGCTCGGCGCCATCGTCGCGAACACGAACGATCTCGGCCCGGCCGACATCATTCATTTCGGCGGCAAGGCGGCCAATTACGGCCTCCTCCGCGACGTGATCCCCGACGATTCGCAGGAGGCCCTCGCGTTCTCGTTCGATCTATGGGACGGCTTCCTCGATCAGACCATGCCGGGCGGTAAAACGCTGCGCCAGGAAATCGGCGAGCGGCTCGCGAGTTACCAGTACCCGCCGAACCTCGCCGCCCTCAAGGTCGATCTGGCCGCCATTCGCGCCCGGATCGAGGACGACGCGACCTTCTCGGATGCCCAGCGGCAAGCGGTCATCGCCGCGCTCGCCTCGTTCGATCCGGCGCGCAAGATCCGCTTCCGCAGCTCGACCAACGTCGAGGACAGCGACGCATTCACGGGCGCGGGGCTCTACGACAGCGCGAGCGGCTGCCTCGCCGACGACACCGACGCCGACGCCACCGGCCCGAGCCATTGCGACGCGGGCCAGAGCGGCGAGCGCGGCGTGTTCCGCGCGCTCCAGAAGGTCTACGCGAGCTTCTACAACGACAACGCCTTCATCGCGCGCCTGCTCTACGGCGTGAAGGAGAGCGACGTCGGCATGGGCGTGCTCGTCCATTACTCCTATCCGGACGAGGACGAGATCGCGAACGGCGTGGCCACGAACGTGCGCCGCACCGACCCGATCGACGACATGAAAATCGTATCGCAGATCGGCGCGCTCAGCGTGACGAACCCCGAGGGCGGCGCGCTCCCCGAGGTCGTCCACGGCTTCCGATACCAGTGGGGCACCTCGTTCGATACCGTCTCCGGATCGAGCCTCGTGCCGCTCGGAGGCCACGTCATGGAGTGGAAGAGCGATTACGAGAAGCTCGGCGCGCTCCTTGGCAAGGTGGCGGATCGGTTCGCCGAGGTCCATCCCGGCAAGCAGACGTTCGCGCTCGATTACGAGTACAAGAAGATGAAGCCGAGCGGGGCGCTGCTCATCAAGCAGGTGCGCGAGCTGCCGCTGCCTGACGACAAAGCCTCGCTCACGCCCTTCCTCGTCCCCGAGCAACGCATGCTCTGCACGTTCCAGGGCGAGCAGAGCGACGTCTTCGCCCTCCATCGGCTGAAGGCCCGCGCGTCGCTCCGGGCGCGGACGGGGTTCGTCGACGCGGCGAGCCTCGCGGCCGAGACCTTTTATGACGGTGTGACCTTCGCACACCTCTCGGCCAATGGCGTGGAAACCCTCACGGGCAACCCGGGGACGTGGCCCTCCGCCACGCACAGCTTCATGACAGACCAGACGCTCGATCTCTTCACGTCGGGCAGCGGCGCGGACGCGCGGACCTTCGAGATCATGACGAACCCCGTGCCCACGCTGCTCTCGCCGTCCGACGGCCCGATCCTCGCGCTCCGCGACATGGAGGTCCATCTCGCGGCGGAGTATGCGACGCCGGTCCCGTATCTCGACTGGGATGGCAGCCCGGCGAAGCGCATCCGGGACGAGGCCGTGCGCCTCACCGAGTGCACGGACGAAGGGCCGCTCCCGGTGGGCTCGTCGATGCAGACACGGACGATCGAGGCGGGCAGCGTGAAGATCGTGACGAAGTTCTATTGGCCGGCCCCGCCCACGGGCGTCGTCGCCGGATACACCGCCCCGCTCCTGCGCTGGGAGGAGACGCAAATCGAGGGCCTCACAGCCGCACCCATCGTGCTCAAGGGGCATTATTCGCAGACGTACCGGCCGCAGCACCACAACTTCGCCGAGGATTTCCTCTTCGAGCCGGCCCTCGAGGAGGGCTTGCCCCCGGAGGTACTCACCGAGCTCGCGGCAAAGGGCGTCCGGCAGATTTACGTGCTCGGTACGACCATCGGCACCATCGACCCGGCCGGGCAGATGAAGCAGCTCTGAACCGGCCCTCGCGCGTTGGGGCCGCCGCGCTGGGGCGTTGCCCCAGGCCCCACCAGGGGTTGTCCACCCCTGGACCCGGACCAGCGCAAGCGCTGGACCCTTGGTCGATGAACTGCGCGATGCGCAGTTCATCGAACAGGCCGAGGCAAGACCGGCGACGACCCTGCCAACCAAGACCGCCGTGACTGGCAGCCCCCGCGGGGTCCGGGGCAGCGCCCCGGCGAAGCGCCTCCCAGAGAGAGAGGCTACAGGTTGAACGGGTAGCCGAATCGCTGGATCAGCCGCAGCCGTGGTGTGCGGTCGTTGATCGGCCAACACGTGCCGGCCGTGAGCCTCGGGAAGTCGATGGTTCCCCAGTACTGGTTGGCCGTCCATCCCCATGCGTTGCTGAACAGGTTGACCGTCCACAGCGTCGGTGCATTGAAGGACCATCCGCTGGACAGTGAGCACTGGATTCCGAGGCTACTTCGCCCGCAGAGATCCGCTTTGCCGTCGGCGTTGACATCAGGGAACTGGATCGTGTTGGCGTGGTAGTCGTGATGCCATTGGTTCGCATCGCTGTACATCGTGTCCCACTGGCTGGTGCCCGCGAACTTGGTGCCATCCGAGAGCCCGCAGCGGACGCCGCTGCTGGAGCGACCGCAAACGTCCGCCATCCCGTCTCCGTTGAGGTCCGGAAACTGGATCGTGCCCCATCGGGACGGGGTGGTGTACCATTCGCCGGTATCCGTGAAGTCACCGCTCCAGGAAGACAAGGCGCCGAAGCCCAATCCCGTCGACAATGCGCACTTGATGCCGTCGGTGAGGCGACCGCAGACGTCCGCCCTGCCGTCGCCGTTCACGTCTGGAAACTGAATCGTCGCCCAGAAGTCCACGTGGTCGGTCCAGCTCGAGTTGTTGCCGAACTCCGTCGACCAGAGCAAGTTCCAGCCGAATTGCGTCGAGCCGTTCGAGATGGCGCATCGGATGCCTGTCGTATCGCGGCCGCAGACGTCGGCCCGACCGTCGCCATCGACATCGGGGTACTGGATCGTGCCCCATCGGCTGGGGTCCGTGTGCCACTGCCGCGCGTTCGAATAGTCGGTGGACCACAAGGACAGCGCGCCAAAGCCCGAACCGTTCGAGACAGCGCACGCGATGCCCCCCAAGGCTCGCGCGCAGACGTCTGCCTTCCCGTCACCCGTGATGTCCACGAATCGGAGCGTCGCCCAGATGTTGTCCGCCGATCCCCACAGGTTCGCGTCTGTCCATTGCGAGCCCCAGATCGTCGCTGTTCCGAAGCCGGTCGCACTGCCGAGCGCGCAGGAGATCCCGCTCGCTCCCCGACCGCATACGTCGTCCCGGCCGTCGCCGCTCACGTCTGCGAACTCGATGGTCGCCCATTTGGAGCCGTTCGACCACTCGGGCTGCGCGAACACGGATGCGCCACCCAGGAACGGGCCGAATGCGCTCACGCCGTCGGATGCCGAGCAGCCGGCCCCCGTCGTCGTGTGAGCGCAGATGCCGACCGTCGCGGGCGTGCAAAACCCGTTGTTGGACGTCTCGTGTGATGTCGTCTCGAAACCAAGGGCGCCATTCGGATCGGTGCTGAGACCCTCGGACGAGGTCATGTCCGCGAGGTCGTCTGGCACGGCAGACCCGCAGGCCGTGACGAGGCTCAGGAGAAGAGCCGGAATGATCCTGGTCTGGTGAAATTCGATGGCTCGCATGTCATTCGCTCCCTGCAGAATGGAACGGCTCTCTTCGACGCTCGAGGGCGCCGGCGCTGCATCGAGGAGTCACGCGCGGTGCGCCCGACGAGGGCCACGTCGACGTCACCACCAGCGCTGGGCAGGATCCATGGTCATTTCTATTTCCGTCGATGAAAGCCGGGGGCCGAGAGCTCGGCGCGCGAGGAGACGCCGAGCTTTCGATAGACGCTCGCGAGCTGATTGGCCACGGTGCGCGTGGAGCATCGACGCCCAGCCGCGATACGCGCGTTCGACATGCCGCGCGCGGCCATCGACGCAACGTCGCATTCGCTCGGCGTCAGCGACGCGGCGTCTGGAGAGGCCGCCTCGGCGGCCCCGATCATGACGCGCGACGCGAAGATCGAGAACTCCGAGACCTCCGCGTCTCGGAGCGTCAGGTAGCGATCGACGAGCTCCGTCCGAGACCTCACGCCGAGCTTCATGCGAATCGAACGGATGTGCGTCGCGACCGTGCCCTCGGGTATGCCCAGCTCGTATGCGATGAGCTTGTTCGAGTGCCCGTTCGCCACATGATGCATGATCGGACGTTCCGCTTCGGTCAGCGCGCGTGGGTCGGGGGACGACGGCGCGTTCGGCATGGCGAGGACGAAGCGCTTGCCATCGGTATCGAAGCTGTCGATGAGCGACCAGCGGCCCGAGGTGAGCGCCGTCCACGCGTCGAGCGCCGCGAACGGGTCCTCCCGTCGCTGCCGCCCGCGCGCACGATCGATCGCGATTGCCGCACGTCGAAGGGCCTCGCGCGCAGCGCTCGCGGCCCCGCGCACATGCAGTACCTTGCCGTCGGGCGCGAGCACGGCGTCGGCTCCTTCGGCCACGAGCTTCGCCGCCGATCGCTGACGATGTCGGGGGTACCGCTCGGCATGAGGGAGACGCTATCAGAGGCGTCGACACGGAAATCGGTACGATCGCCGTTTCCGAGCGAGACCCTCTGCCCGCCATTTTCCACCCACGAGCTACGCCATTGCCATACGACGGCGATGACACCCTCGACGCCAAAATTGGGGCTTTCGAGGCCGCCGACCGCCAGCCGACCGTCCGGCAGCGAGATGACGCCCTGACGATCCGCCATGATGCTGAGCTTTCCGGCCTTGTCGAGCTGAATGCGGGCCGCGCCGTCCTTCCCGAAACTCGTGTCGAGCTTGCCCGTCGTGTCCATGCGCGAGAGCACCGCCGAGCCCGTGTTCGGAACCCCATTGCCATCCGGGTCCATCGAGACCGTCCCGCCCAGGACGAGCTTCCCGTCCGGCTGGAGCGCCATCCACTTCGAGTGCGCGTTCTCGCCGGAGCTCTTCGGTATGCTCGCCCCGCCGACGCCGTTGAATCCGAAGCTCTGATCCATGACGCCGGTATCCAGGATGCGCGCAACCAGGAAATTGCTCGCGAGCACCAAGGCGCGCCCTTGCTCGTCGAGCATGAGCTGCCTGATATCCGAGAGTTGTGTTCCTGTCGTCGTGACGATGCCCTTGTCACCGTAGCTCTCGTCCACCGTGCCATCGGCGGCGAAGCGCGCGACCGCTGGCCGTAGGCCCGACGTCGCGCCGACCAGGATCTTGCCGTCCTTCTGGAGCGCGACCTCCTTTCCCCACGCGTCAATGGGAAACGCCGAGATCACGGTGCCTCCGACCCCGAACGTCGTGTCGATCGCGCCCGTCGGCGTGAGCTTCCTCAGGATGATTTGCGGAGGATTTACGCCGGTGGTGCCGACGAGGAACACGGAGTCGTCGGGCGCGACGGTCGCATTGAACTCCTTCGGCATACCCACCAGCGCCGCGGTCGCGTCGAACGTGGGGTCGATCTCGAACTTCGCGTCCAGGCGCTTCAGCACCACGTCCAACATCGAGTTGAAGCCGCGGCCGAGCCACTTTCCGGCGCCCGCCGGCAGGAACTGCTCGTAGTTCCCCTTGAACTGCGTCGCGTCGATGCTCGGATCGAGCGTGCCGTCGGGCATGAAGCGCATCAAATAGGGGCGCATGTGCGCGCCAAACCCCGTCTCGTCGGCGAACAAGCGCACATCGTCCGTAGACGTCGGGGCCCTGTAATAGCCGTTCTCACCGAACGACGTGTCCACCGATCCGGGGGACGCCGGCGTGACGCTGCCTCCCCCGCTCCCGCCACCCCCGCTCCCGCCACTCCCGCCAGTCCCACCACTCCCACCGGCGCTCATGCTGCTGCTGCTTCCGGAGCCGCCTTCGCCGCCGGAGCCTTCACCCGGGTTCGGCTGCGAGGAGCAGGCCGTCGCCAGGATGAGGAAACAGGGAATCCATGCGTAAGCAATCGATCGCATCAAAGCCGCTCCATTCTCTATGTGCCGACATGGGTGGAAATGTTCCAAGCGAGGGCCGGCGCGCCTTGCGAGGCGCGTGCCAGTTCCACAGGCGGGTGGAAATCCAGACGCGTTCCTCCATGTCGAGCCGGGGCCCAAGGTGCCAACCACTTCGGGGAGGGGGAGCGTGAACGGAAGCGGACAAGGACGCGTGAACGGGAGCGGAGGCGGAGGCGGAGGCGGCGCGGGCGGGGCTGGCGGCACGCGCTCGACCCTCGACCTTGTACCGTCGGTGATACTGGGCCAGGCGGAGCCGTCTCCGCGCCGCGGGTGTGACCGAATTCGATGGGATACCCATTCGCATCGTCGACGGATAGGCGCGCGAGCGGACGCGGCGGCAGACACGGACCTCGCGCTCGTCTGTCCTTTCTGGAACGACGATGGAGCGGCCCCGTCTCGCGACACAGCCCTGGATCCAGGCACGCCCTTGCGGTAGTTGGTATCTCGGGTGACCATGGCGCAAGGTTTTTTTCGAGGCAGGATCGGCCGCCTGCTCGGGCTCCTTCTTTTCCTCACTGCAATCGTGGGTGGCGTCGGAGCGTGGAACATCCACGAGGTATCGAGCGAGCTCTCGGCGCTCTCCGCCCAGAATCTGCAGGCATCCCTACACCTCTCTGGCGCCGAGCGTAATTTGTGGGAGCTGCGCTTCGCGCTCCCCAATTACATGCTCGGGGACATCGCCAGCCGCGAAGAAATCGCCGCTGCGAGCGAGCTGCGAATCGCGCGAACCACGGAGCACCTCGACGCTTATGCGGCGCTGCCGCTCTCGGCCGAGGAGCGAGCGCTCGTCGACGCGTGGCGTCGCGCGTTCGCCGCTTATACCCGCGCGCGACCCGGCTACTTCGAGCTCATCGACGCGGGCAAGCTCGACGAGGCCAAGGTCTACCGCGCGAAAGAGACGAACCCGCCCGCGGCGCAAGCCGTCCTCACCCTCTCGAAGCTCATCGAGGCCCAGGAGACGCTCGCCAACGAGCGGGTCACGCGCGCCGAGACCGCCGCGACCGCGGCCATTGGGGGCACGATCGCCCTCGTCGTCGCCGCGCTCGGCCTGGGTTTCTTTCTCAGCCGCGCGCTTGCGCGCGAAATCGGCGAGGTGCTGCGCGGCCTCGGGCGCTCGTCGACCGATCTGGAGGCGAACGCCCTGGGGCTCTTGAACGGCGCGCGCGAGCTGTCCTCCGCGGCCACCGAGATCAGCTCCACGCTCCAAGCGCTGCTCACGGCGTCCAGGCAAATCGCCGAATCGACGCGGGGCGTCGCCGCCATCGCCACGGAGACCGGCGCGAGCGCCCGCAACGGCGACGAGGTCGTCAAGCGCGCCCAAGAGAGCTTCGCCGTCATGCGCGCCAGGGTCGACGAGATCGTCAAGCGCATGGGCTCGCTCGGCCAAAGCTCCCAGGAAATCGTCGGTATCGTCGACATCATCAACGAGCTCAGCGAACAGACGCACATCCTATCGGTCAACGCGGCCATCGAGGCCGCCAATACGGGCGAGGTGGGGCTGCGCTTCGGTACGGTCGCCAAAGAGATCCGCAACCTGGCGAGCCGCGTGAGCACCTCGGCCCGCGGCATCCGGCAGTTGACGGACACGGTCCGCGATGCGACCACCCAGACGACGAAAGCGACGAGCGAGGGCACGAAAGCCGTCGCCGCGATCGTCGCCGAATTCGGCCATGTCCTCGATTCCTTCGAGCGCATCCACGGGCAGGTCAGCGCCACGACCATGGCGACGCGCGAAATCGAAGCCAGCACGAAGCACCAGACGACGGCCGTGGCGCAGGTCAATGCCTCGATGACGGAGCTCGCGCGATCCGCAAAGGACACAGAGCAGAGCTCCCAGGAGTTGTCGCAGACCTGCGCAGAGCTGCGGCAAATCGCGACCCGCCTCGCCGATCTGACCGGCGCCGCGCGATGAAGCGCGCCGGCGTGTGCCCGCGTTGTTCCATTCAAGGCGCGCCGCAGTGCGCGACAGGCACCAGATAGCCGCCCACGTAGCAGACGCGCGACGCGAGCCGCGCGGCCAGGTCCGGGTGCGAAGGCGGCCGCACGAAGTTCGTGTCGCAGCTAGCCGCGCCGAAATGCTGAAAACCCCTTTCGGGGACCACGGCGGGATGGCCCGGCTCGAACGTTCGCAGCGACGGGACCTCGAACGCCGAGAATCCATAATCGAAGACGCACACGCGCGGCGGATCCGAGCCGAACGAGAGCGGATACGCGTGCGACATGGGGCTCATGGGGGGGCTCGTCGCCTTCACGGCACCCGTGTCCAGGTCGAGGAGCTGGACCACGGCGCGCGGCCACTCGCTGGTGGCTCCCGGGGCATACGCGATGCGCGCGACGTACCGCCCATCGGGGCTGATCGCGGGCACATAGTCCTCCGCTCCGCCCCGCGGAAGGGGCCTGTGCGCCCCGCTCGTCAGGTTCCAGCGGCCGACGCGGGTGCTGAGCCACTTGCCGTCCGCCGTGATCGCGGCGTCCCTGAAGCCGTCGGAGGAGCATTCCGGGCGATCGGCCGAATCCTCCGCCGTGCGTTTCGTCGCGGGCGTGGCCAGGGTGCGAAGGACCTCCTCCGTCTCGAGGCCCACCTCGCGGAGCCGGCAGTCCTCACCGAGCACATAGGCGCGGCGACCGTCCGGATGCACCGAGACGAGCGCCCCAGGCAGCTTGGCCGAGCGCCTGCGCGTGGGATCGAACAGGCCGAGCTGCGCGCTCTCGCTCGTCACGAAGTACGAGCCATCCAGCGCCAGCGGGCCGCGCTTCAGCAGCATCCCCGGGAGATACGCGAATGGCTCGCCGGTCTCGATGTCGAAGAACCACGCGCCGCTCCGCAGCCGCTCCGTGAAACCGGCGTGCATCCGTCCCCTCACGACGACGCCATCCCCGGCGTCGCCGAGCCCCGGCGCCTTGGCCCGGCCGAGCGAGAGGAGCTCCTTCACCAGCGCCTCGAACGCCGCGGCCGCCGCTTCCGTGTCGCCGCGAGCACGCCTGTCGTACGCGTCCGCGACCCGCAAGGCGAGCTCCTCCTCGGTCGGCGGAGGGCGGAGGGCCGCGGAGGCGGGCGCCGCCGTCTCCTGCACCCGCACGGGCGCCGCGCTTTTCGCAAGACGCACCGGCGCGGCACCCGGCGCCGCGGGGGGCGCGCGGCACGCTGTCGTTGCGGCGATCGCGAGGGCGAGCACGCCATGTTTGTTCATCCTGGCGCGCGCCTCGACCCGGCGTCACCGGTAGGTGTTGTTCGAGGTGTGGTCGCCGGAGAGCCAGCGAGCGAGCTCGCGATGCGCGTTCTTGCGCCGCGCCTCCTCGAGCTCCGGAGCGACCGCCTTCGGGGCGTCGCACGTGAGCTCGACGATCATGTCGTTCGGGTCTTTCACGTAGACCGACCGGCAATACCCGTGCTCGAGCACGTACGTGTCCGGCTCGCGATAGCCCGCCTTCTCGATGCGCGACTCGATCGCGCGCTGCGTCTCGGCGTCGACCGACAGCGCGATGTGGTGGAACGGCGACGCTGGCATCGGCGGACCAAAAAGGTGCTGATCGCGGCCGCTGGCGAACTGGAAGAACGCGAGCGCGCTCCCGTCCTCGAGACCGAAGAAACAGTGGCAATAGGTCCGCACCTCGCCGAAAAGCTCGTCGGCTTCGCACCACGTGGCGACCAGAGGCAGCCCGATGATCTCCTCGTAGAACACGCGCGTCTTTTCGAGATCCTTCGAGACGTATGCCGTGTGATGCAACCGGCTCGGCCGTCGTGCGCTCATGCAATCTCCTTGATATCGAAAGGCTAGTTTCTGCATTCCAGCGGTCAAGCCGTTTCGTCTGCAATCACGCGAACCGGGTCACGGCGCGTCGCCGGGGCGCTGCCCCGGACCCCGCGGGGGCTGTCCGCCCCTCGACCCGGACCAGGCACGGCCTGGACCGAGGGTGGAAGAACTGCGCGATGGCAGTTCTTCCAACGGGCCGGTGAGACGGCGTTGCCCGTTGAAAGGGCAGCGCCGTTGTCTTGAGTGGCAGCGGTCGTAGCAGGTCTCGACTCGGCCTGTTCGATGAACTGCGCATCGCGCAGTTCATCGACCCTGGGTCCAGCGCTTGCGCTGGTCCGGGTCCAGGGGCGGATAGCCCCGGTGGGGCCTGGGGCAACGCCCCAGCGATGCGCCTCAGGACGCATGCGCCTCAGGTCTTGCGGTGGGCGAGCGTCTTGGTGCCGATGGCGAATGCAACGGTGGCGGTCGAATCGTTCACTGCGCGCACGGTTCCTGAGCCGAAGATGCGATGCACGCGCTTCTCCCTGCTCGCTCCTGCCTCCGCTCCCGCCCGGACGTCGCCGAGCAGCCCGCAATCATCACCGGGAAAAACCAGCGCATCCCCGGGGCAAACGAAGGCCCCTCCCGCCGCGGGGCGAAAGGGGCCTCGAATTCGCTCGTCCGTCCTCTATCGTTCGTTCAGGGAGGCGTGATGATGTGGTGCTCGTCGTCCGACACCCCCGCGCTGGCCCGCTTGCCGAGCCGCTCCTCGTACCAGCGACGCGCCACTTTCCCGGCCACCTCACGGCTGCCGAGCCCGAAGGCCAGCGCCGCGGCGAGCGCGATCGCGCCGAGCGTCAGCGAAAACGCGAGCGTCACGATCTCCTCGGCGATCTGCAGCTCGCGCAGCGCCATGAACGCGCCGAGCGCCAGAATGCCCGCCCGGATCGCCCCTGCCACGAGCGGACGCTGCGACGTCGTCGTCGCCGGCGCCTCGCCCGGCACGACCGTCCCGTTCGTCTCCAGCATCCGCGCGCGCACCCAGTTCCCGAAGAGCAGCGCCGCGCCGAAGATCACCGCCGCCGCCAGCACGTGCGGCAAGTACGCGATGATCGCCGCGATCCCCGAGGCCACGGCGCCGAGCCGCCACGCGTCGGCCGCGTACATCACCACGATGAGCATCGTCACCCAGAAGACGATCGACGCGCCCCAGCGCGATCCCTGCTCCGTCCGGTCCGCTCGCACCGCGATGCCGAGCCTGTCGACCAGCCGGTCGAAGCCCACCCGGTGCAGGATCGGCCTCGCGATCGAGGCGAGCAGCCTCGCGATGAAATAGCCGACGATCAGGATGGCGAGACCCCACAGGAGATCCGGCAGAAACGCGAGGAAATCGTTCCACGCAGCCCTGAGCCAATACGTGCTCCGATCCATGTTCGGTCCTCCGACCCGGACACGAATGCAATGCGCGGACCGGCTCGATCGGGCGTATTCTTCCGTCCGACCGGCGAAATGCGCCAGCCCATCCCGTTTCTCCGCGGATTGCCGTTTCGAGCGCGGAAGACCCGGAATCGAGGCGACGTCAGGAGTGCGGCACGGCGGGCGCGGGCGCGGACGGCGGCGGCTGCGCCGCCATGTTGCGACGAATGTAGAGCGCCACGCCGGCGCCGACGAGGGCCGCCAGCACCACCGCGAGCACCCAGACCGCGGTCGCAGGGCCCGCCGCGGGCCCGGGCCGCGAGGACACCTTCGCCGACGAAGGAGCGCTGTGCGGCGCGGAATGCGGCACGATGAGCGCGGACGGCGGCGCCGGGCGCGGGCTCACCGGGCCGAACGGGGAGACGAGCGGCTCGGGCGGCGCGGGGCGTTCACCGGGCGCGAGCGGCGGACGCCCGCGTCCCGGCGAGATGCGCACCGTGGGCATACGCCGCGGATCGACGCTGCTCGCGATGGCGACCTTGCCTGCGGTCTCGGCGCTCGGCGCGTGGGCCGCGGGGAGCGCCGTCGGGCCCACGTAGGCGCGCGCCTCGCGCTCGCCGCCGCCGACGAGGACGTTGCTCTGGTTCGGAGGGGCCGAGGGCCTGAGGACGGGGGGCGGCTCGGGCGACCCCCCCGCCCCGAACGAGGGATCGATGAGATCGCCGTCGTGCTCCGAATTCGAGGGTCTTCTCGCGCTCATGCGTCTCTTCACGCACCCCCTCGTCGCCGCGCATCGTCGCGGCGCCGTGTCGACGGAAGGACGGGGGCACTTTTTGCGTATCCCAGGCCCGAGAGGTCGCCAAGGGGGTATCGAGCGGCTCCGCCACTTTCCTGCCACCCGCGGGCGTGATGGGAGGACAGCCAACGCCCGCGGAATCGCGTGCGTGCTGTCGTCAAGCTTCCGTTGATTTTTGCTCGCTTCCCTTGCACTCTGGCGTCTGGCGTCGCGTGGCGCCCACGTACGCATCGAGCACTTCGCTCCATGCGTCATGGGGGACCGCCGGGGCGCCGCGGTGGGGGAGCCCGCCGCTTTTCGGAGCGCCGGAATCCACGGACATGAACCCGCTCGTCCCCGACTTCATCCTGTACCAGGACACGAGGGGGAAGACCGAAGGCAACTTCGCGGCGGCGGCGCTCTTCATCGACATCCCGGGCTTCACGAACCTCACGGAGAAGCTCTTCCCGCATGGCCGCGAGGGCGCCGAGATCCTCGCCGGCACGTTGCGCTTCTACTTCGACCCGCTCATCGGGGCGGTGCACGAGCTCGGCGGGATCATCGTCGGCTTCGCGGGCGACGCGTTCACGGCCGTCTTCCCGCACTCGACGGGGCGCAACGTCGCCGAGCACGCGCTCGCCGCGGCGCTCAAGATGCGCCAGTTCTTCTTGAGCCGCGCCGTCCGCGCCACGCGCTTCGGCACCTTCCCCTTCTCGTACAAGGTCGGCCTCTCGTGGGGCGCCGTCGAATGGGGCATCGTCCGCACCTCGCCCGAGCGCGCGTACAGCTACTTCCGCGGCCAAGCGATCGACAAGTGCGCCTCGATCGAGCACCACGCCGAGAAGGGCGACATCCTCATGGATCACGCCTTCCAGCAGCGCATCCCGGGCCGCGCCGTCACGCCCGTCGCCGAGGGCGTCCTCAAGCTCGCGGACGTCTCCGACATGCCGCTCCCGCCCGTGCCGCGCGTCCGCCCGCACGGCGACGGCGCGCACTTCGTCCCGCCTGGGATCCGCGACATGCCGCCGCAGGGCGAGTTCCGCCACGTCACGAGCGTCTTCCTCTCGTTCGATCAGATCCCGAGCTTCGAGGAGCTCATCAAGCTCGTCGACGTCGAGGCGAGCCGCTACGGCGGCACGTTCACGAGCGTCGACTCGGGCGACAAGGGCATCAACTGCCTCATCCACTTCGGCGCTCCGATCACGCACGAGAACGACACCGAGCGCGCGCTCGACTTCGCGCTCGGCCTCCGCAAGAACGCGCCGAAGGGGATGCAGATCCGCGCGGGCATCACCCACGGCCTCCGGTACGCGGGCTTCAACGGCGGCACCGAGCGTCAGGAGTTCGCCTGCCTCGGCCCCGCGACGAACCTCGCGGCGCGCCTCATGATGAAGGCGCCGTGGAAGGAACTCTGGTGCGACGGCGAGGTCTCCGTCCGCGCCCAGGGCACGCACCACTTCAAGCCCACGGGCGATCACCTCTTCAAGGGCTTCGAGCAGCCGATCAGCGCCTACACGCTCGATCGCAAGCGTGTCGCCGTGCAGCGCGAGTTCCTCGCCCGCGGCCTCGTGGGGCGCGAAGAGGAGCTCCTCGCGCTCACCACGCACCTCGGCCCGATCTTCGCCGGCCAGAACGCGGGCATCACCTACGTCGACGGCGAACCCGGCCTCGGCAAGAGCTTCCTCGTCGACACGTACCGCCGCAAGCTCGAGGACAACAAGAAAGACCGGCCGATCCTCTGGATCGACGCGCGCTGTGATCAGACGCTCCGCTCGAGCTTGAACCCCTTCGAGTACGCGTTGAAGGAGTACTTCGCGCAGTCGTCGGCGACGGGCCGCGAGGAGCGGCACGTCAACTTCGACGACGCCCTCGATCGTTTGATCGACCGCCTCCCGGACAGCGAGGCTCTGCTCAAGCGCGAGCTCGAAAAGGCCCGCAGCATCTTCGCCGCGATGATCGGCATCCGCTGGGACGGCTCGGTCTACGAGCGCATGGATCCGAAGCTCCGCTTCGCCGGCGCACTCTCCGCGCTCTCGCTCTGGCTGCGCGCCGAGAGCCTCCTCCAGCCCGTGATCTTCCACCTCGAAGACGCGCACTGGGCCGACGGCGACTCGCTCGAAGCGATCAGCCACGTCGCGCAGGCGGTGAAGGATTGCCCCGTCGCGATCCTCTGCACCTGCCGCAACAACGACGACGGCAGCCCCTTCCGCATCGAGCTCGACGACAACGTCCCGCAGTACGCCGTGACGCTCGGCCCGCTCTCGCGCGAGAAGCTGCGCGAGCTCGCCGAGGGCCTCATGGGCGGCCCCGTCTCCGACGTCCTCGCCATGTTCCTGAGCGAAAACGCGAACGGCAATCCGTTCTTCGCGCAGGAGATCATGACGTTCTGGCTCGAAGCGAATCAGCTCGCGGGCAAGAAGAAGGAGAAGGAGGACACGGGCGTCTCGACGCCGAGCATTTTCCTCCTCCCGAACGACGTCAACAGCCTGCTCATCGCGCGGCTCGATCGCCTCGAGCCCAAGGTCAAGCGTGTCGTCCAGGCCGCGGCCACGCTCGGCCGCGAGTTCGACCTGCGCATCCTCTCGCGCATGATGGACGACGACCCGCTCCTGCCCGAGCTCGTCCGCGTCGGCGAGGAGCAGTGCATCTGGTCGCCGATGTCGAAGGGCCGCTACCGCTTCAGCAACGTGCTCCTCCGGAACGCGGCGTACGAGATGCAGTCCCGCGCGCGCTTGCAAGAGCTGCATCGCCGCGCGGCCGAGGCCATCGAGATCGTGCACGAGGACGAGCTCACGGGTCAGCAGACGGCGCTCGGGCGCCACTGGCAACGCGCGGGAAATCCGAAGCGCGCCCGCTGGTACTTCCTCGCCGGCGCGCGCAAGGCCGCGGAGCGTTACGCCCACGGCGAGGCCAAGCGCCTGTACCGCGCCTACTTCAAGCTCACGACCGAGCCCACGCTGGAGAGCGTCGTCGTCAGGTACGAGTTCGGCCGCGACGTCCTCGAGCTCCAGGGCCGGCACGAGGAGGCCATGCAGGAGCACGTGCGTGTCCTCGACGAGGCGCAGAAGCTCGGCGATCGCGCCTCCGAGGCGCTCGGCCTCCTCGGCCTCGGCCGCGTCAACTGGGCGACGGGCCGCATCGAGAGCGCGCGCGCCTTCTACGAGCAGGCCCTCACGACGGCGCGTGAGGCGCAGAGCTTGTGGAACGAGGGGCTCGCGCTGAAGAGCCTCGCGGTCTTGCACAAGGAGCAAGGCCGCTTCGAACTCTCGCGCACCTTCTTCGAGCAGGCCCTCGACATCGCGCGCAAGGTTGGAAATCGCCGCGACGAGGGCAAGATCCTGGGAGACCTCGCCAGCCTGCACCACCAGCAGGGCCACGTGAACGAGGCCGTCGCGCTCCAGGAGCAGGCCCAGGCCATCGCCCGCGAGCTCGGCTGAGCATGTGTCTCATTGGGGCGGCGCTTCGCTGGGGCGTTGCCCCAGGCCCCACCGGGGCTATCCGCCCCTGGACCCGGACCAGCGCAAGCGCTGGACCCGGGACGATGAACTGCGCTCCGCGCAGTTCATCGCACAGGCCGAGTCAAGACGGGCGACGACCCTGCCAACCAAGACAGCCGCGCTGACGTTCGACTGGCAACGCTGTCCCTGGTCTTCCAACGGGCCCGATGGAAGAACTGCGCAACGCGCAGTTCTTCCATCCCGAGTCCAGCGCTTGCGCTGGTTCGGGTCGAGGGGCGAACAGCCCCCGCGGGGTCCGGGGCGGCGCCCCGGCGCCACGGCCCAAGAAGAGACCAGCGGGCTTGTGCGCCGGAGGGCGACCATGTGCGCCGCCCTTGCCAGGGGAGCCCCTGTTCGCCGAAGATGACGGCCCCTCGAGCCTCACTCGACGACGATGGAAGGGCAGCAGAGTCCGCCGATACCTTCGACGCCCGCGCCCTCTGTCGGGCGTGGACTCCGTGGATCGCGCCTCCTCTCCGGCCTCTTCGCGGGCGCCATGTCGGGCACCCTCGTCGCTACGTTCAGCATCACGCTCGCGGCGCTCATCTTCTCGGGCAACCTCACGAAGTACCTGCCGGCGGGCATCGGCATGGCCCTCGCGGGATCGGCCATCATCGGCGCGATCGTCGCCCTCGGCAGCTCCTTCCGCCCCGTCATCGCCGCGCCGCAGGAGAACACGGCCGTCGTCCTCGCCCTCGTCGCCTCGGCGATCGGCAGTCACATCACGGCCAAGGGCGGCGACCCGTTCCCCACGATCGTCGCGGTCTGCTCGCTCTCCGCGCTCGTCACGGGTGGCCTCTTCCTCGTCCTCGGCGGCCTTCGCCTCGGCACCCTCGTCCGCTTCATCCCGTATCCCGTCGTTGGCGGCTTCCTCGCGGGCACGGGCTGGCTCCTCCTCACGGGATCCATTTCCGTCATGGCGGGGACCGAGTTCTCCCTCGCGTCGTTGCCGCTGCTCCTCCGCGCGGAGGCGATCGTCAACTGGGTCCCGGGCCTCACGCTCGGGGCCTTCTTGACGATCCTGCTCCGGCGCTACCACCACTTCTTGCTCTTGCCGGGCCTGCTCGTCTTCGCCGTCGCCATGTTTTACGGCGTCCTGTATGCGGCGGGTGGCACCGTCTCCGAGGCCCTCGAGCGCGGCATGCTCCTCGGCCCCTTCCCGAGCGGCGCCCTCTGGCCGCCGATGGCGCCCTCCGATGCGCTGCGCATCGACTGGGCCGAGATCGGCGCGAACGCGGGCAACCTCCTCGCGATCACCATGCTCGCGACGATCTCGATCCTGCTCAACGCCTCGGGCCTCGAGATCGCGACCGAGCGCGAGATCGACCTCGATCGTGAGCTTCGCGCGACGGGCATCGCGAACCTCGCGGCGGGCCTCGGCTTCGGCATGGTCGGGTATCTCTCGCTCAGCGAGTCGACCTTGAACCACAAGGCCGGCGCCGAGAGCCGCGTCGCGGGCATCCTCTCTGCGTGCATCTGCGCCGCGGCCCTCTTCGTCGGCGCCTCGGTCTTCTCGTACTTCCCGAAGCCCGTCCTCGGCGGCCTGCTCGTCTTTCTCGGCTCGGGTTTCCTCCTCGAAACCATCTACGACTCCTGGTTCCGCCTCCCGCGTGTCGAGTACGGCCTCGTCGTCATCATCCTCGTCGTCATCGCGTGGATCGGCTTCCTCCCGGGCATCGGCGTCGGCATCGTCGTCTCGTCCGTCCTCTTCGCGGTCAACTACAGCCGCATCGACGTCATCAAGCGCGCGGCCGTCGGCTCCGACGTCCGCAGCAACGTCGAGCGTGGCGCCGGGGATGAGCTCACGCTGGAGGAGCGCGGCAGGGAACTCTACATCCTCCAGCTCCAGGGCTACATCTTCTTCGGCACCTCCTACTCGCTGCTCAAGAGCGTGCACCACCGCATGCTCAGCGACGATCCCGGCCCCACGCGGTACGTCTTGCTCGACTTCCGCCACGTCGACGGCATCGACTCCTCGGCGGTCCTCTCCTTCGTCCGCCTGCGCAAGCTCGCCGAGTCGAACGGCGTCACGCTCGTCCTCACCGACCTCCCGAGCGCGGTCAAGAAGCAGCTCGAGCGTGGCGGGTTTGCCGACGGATCGAAGCGCGTCCGCTTCTTCCCCGACCTCGATCACGGCCTCGAGTGGTGCGAGAACTTGATCCTGCGCGCCGCGCCGCCGAGCATGCTCCCGCCGACGAAGCTCGTCGACGAACTCGAGAGTGTCTTCCGCACCCGCGAGTTCGTCTCCCGCTTCCTCGAGTACCTCGAGCGTGTCGAGGCACCTGCGGGCTACCAGATCTACCGCCAGGGCGACGTCTCCAAGGACCTCTACCTCATCGAGTCCGGCGAGCTCACGGCCTGGCTCGAGCTCGACGGCGGCAGGACCAAGCGCTTGCGCACGATGGGCCCGGGCACCGTCGTCGGCGAATCGGGCCTCTACCTCGGCACGCGCCGCTCGGCCACGGTCGTCACGCTCTGCCCCACGGTCCTCTACCGCCTCTCGCTCGACTCCCTCGAGCGCATGACCCGCGAAGCGCCGCACCTCGCGGCCTCGTTCCACCAGTTCGTCGTTTGCCTGCTCGCCGAGCGGATGGTCCTCGCGACGGGCGCCTCGAAGACGCTCTTCAACTGAGGCGGCAGGCGCCATGAAGATTCTCCCGAGGCTCCTCTCTTCCGCGCTGATCGCCGGGGCGACCCTCGCGCCGCGCCTCGCTTCGGCCGACGGCGCGCTCCGCACGGTCCTCGTCATCGACGCCTCCTCGTCGATGCGCGGCACCGACCCGAAGGAGCTCCGCAAGGTCGCGGCCGAGCTCTTCGTCGACCTCACGCGAAACAGCGACGAGCTCGCGGTCGTCGGCTTCGACGGCGCCGCGCGCGACGCCATGCCTGCCCTCGTCGTCGTGCGAACGCCCGACGATCGCGCTCGGATCAAGCAGGCCGTCCGCGCCGTCGGCAACGATGGAAACTGGACCGATTTCACGGCCGGACTCGAAGGCGCGCGCAGCCTCCTCGCGGGCAAACCTCGCGCGCCCGGCGATCAGGACCTCATCGTCTTCCTCACGGACGGCCGCTGCGATCCGGACCCGCGCGGCGCGCTCGCCGACGCCGCGCGCGCCGGCGGCAAGACCAAGGTCGAACAGGTTTGTCAAGCCAAGGTCCTGGACGACCTCGTCCCTTCCCTCGGCAAGACCCGCATCTACGCCGTTGGTTTGTCCAAGAGCGCCCCGCGCGCCTTCCTCGAAGACCTCGGCCGCCGCACGGGCGGCATCGGCGTCGCCACCGATCGCCCCGACGAGCTCCCGCGCCTCTTCGCCGACATCTACGCCCGCCTCTTTGGCAGCCGCCTCTCCGAGGGCGCGTCCTCTCCTTCGATCTCCGTCCCGGTCGACGAAGGCGCGAGCTCGCTCGACCTCGTCCTCGTCGGCCCCCCCAAGCTCGGCATGCGCCTCTTCGACCCGAAGGGCGCGGAGGTCTCCACCGCTGGCGATCGTCCCGGCGTGTATTTCTCGGACAACCCTGCCTACCGCCTCCTGCGCCTCGACGCCCCCGAGCCCGGCGCGTATCGCCTCGACGTCTCCGGCGGCGGCACCGGCGGCCGGTATGCCGTCCTGCAAAACCTCGATTTGCACCTCACGTTCCCGGGTTTGCCCGAGGTCCTCGAAATCGGGAAGAGCGCCACCCTGAAGCTTCGCCTCGCGACCCCGGGCGGCAAAGCCCCCTCGAAAACCTTCCTCGACCGCCACGCGTTTTCCCTCGCGGCCGTGGAAGGCGCGAATGCGTGCGACGACGCGGCCCTCGCCTCGGCGGCGCCCGTGCCTCTCCGCTCCCTCCCGGACGGCTCGTTCGAGGCCACGATCACGCCCTCGAAAAAAGGCGCCTTGTGCCTCCTCGGCCGCATGAGCCCGGGCGACGCGGGCGTCCTCACGCGTGAGGTCAAGAGCGCTGCGATCCGCATCATTCCTCCGATTCACCTGAAAGCCGCTGTCGCGAGCCCGTTTGGCCCGGTCAAACAGGACAGCCGCGCCAGCGCCCGCATTTCCCTGGAAGGCAGCGACGTCGGCGAGCTCATCTTCGCTGATGTCGAAGCCGATATCGAAAACCAAGGCAACCGCGAGGGCATGTCGCTCTCGCCTCGCGACGTCGAGATCGGACCTGCCACGAAGAAGCATTTCGACGTCACCCTCAGCGTCGGCCGCGACGCGCCGCCCGGCCCGCGCGAGATCACGCTCCGCCTCGTCCCGAAGAAACCCCAGGGTTTCGAGGATCGCGCCGTCTCCGTCCGCGTCCCGGTCACGATCGTCCCGCTCACCTTCTGGGAGCGCCACGGCCGCAACGTCCAGCTCTTCCTCCTCGCCTTCTTCACCTTCTTCCTCGTCATCGGCCTCATGCTTCCGGCGCGGTTCCGGCGCACCGCGATCCTCCATTACGAAGATCGCCGCGACCCCGACCTCCCGCGCCAGGCCAAGTTCCCGCTCGGAGCCAAGGTACGGGCGGGCCTTTATCGATCGGCGTGTGTCGCCATCGGCCCGATGGGCCCCGTCCCGCGCGGCGGCGTCGTCGAGCTCCGCGCCGGCCCTGGCGGCGCCGTCCTCGCCCGCCCTGCCGCCGGCAAACGCGCGACCGAGCTCCCTCGCGACGACGACTTCAGCGCGGGCGAGCCCCGCGAGCCGCGGCTCGTGAACGGCTGGTTCCGCGTCTCGCCCGGCGTGAAATATGCGATCGAGGGGACAGGGCTCGTATTCTGGTGGAGTCCGCGGTAAGAAAGCGAACTCGGGAGGACCTATGAGGACCAACGAGTTTGTCTTGGCTTTTGCGATTCCCCTCGCGCTCGCTGCTGCCGGCTGTGGCTCGGACGTAGAGGAAGACCCGTTCGCCGACTGTGAAGGCCGTGCCTACACGGCGACGATCGTCGACCCGACGGACGGCGCGACCGACGTCCCTACCGACGTCCACGTTCGGATCCAGTGGTCGGGCGGCATTCCGGATCGGTATACCTCGATGCTGCGGGTTGGCGGGGAGTTCCTCAGCCCGGAGTCCAGTGGCCTCGACGAAGGTGGCGACTACGACATTTACCCCTTCGCGCCGGGGCATTCGTATACGTTCGAGGTGGGGTGGATCTGCGTGCTCGACGGCGGCGAGAAGTCGAAGAGCTACGTGCTCGACAGCGCCGCGTTTACCACGGCCGCGCCCTGATCCGAAAGATCCGCTTTCCACGGCCCTTCCGTCTCTGGTACGCTCTGCGGCCCCCGCTCTCGGGGAGGGGAACCGCATGCCGCTCAGCGAAAAGAAGATCGCCCCCGCATTTTTCATTGGCCTCGGGGGCGCGGGAGGCGCCATCGTCGACGAGCTCGCCCGCAAGGTGAAGCAGGAAGACTCGTTCGAGCGATACAAGGACCTCGTACACTTCTTCGCGTTCGACACCGACGCCGACGACCTCGCGCGGCTCGTCTGGATCGACGCGGCCCACAAGTTCGTCCTCTCGGACTTCGACAAGCCCGAGTATGTCGAGCTCAAGCGTGGAAAGCTCCACGCCAAGGCCGATCCTCTCTTCGAGCAGTGGTGGCCCGCGTGGTACCAGCCCCGCGCGCACCGCGGCAAGGGCGCGGGCCAGATCCGCATCGAGAGCCGCCTCTCGCTCTACCACCACCTCGGCAACGATCGCGCCAAGATCCTCGAGACCCTCGAGAAAGCGATCCGGCGCGCTTACGACGTCCACAACCCCTTCCGCGCCAACAAGGCCGCCAAGATCCACGTCTATGCCTCCCTCGCCGGCGGCACCGGCTCCGGCGGCTTCGCCACCATGGCCCTCACCGTCCGGCGCCTCCTCGGCGGCCAGCGTGGACACCGCATCATCGGCACGTTCGTCCTGCCGAACGTTTTCCGCGGCAAGGGCCTCCCGCCGAACCAGTTCGACAAGATCATGTCGAACGGCTACGCGGCCCTGCAAGAGCTCGAGCTCCTCCAGAGCGCCGGCCCCGCCGCGCCCGTCGAGTTCCACTACGACCCGGACAACCCCGAGCGGGTCCTCGTCGATCGGCCGCCCTTCGATCAGATCTATCTCGTCGAAGAGAAGACCGAGAGCGGCGTCGTCCTCGCCGACTCGCAGGAGGTCTACCCTGCGATCGCCGACGCCGCGCACGCGCAGATCTTCACCTCCATCCTCGATCGCGAGGGCTCGACGCTCGACAACGACACGCGCGAGCTCATGCAGCTCGACGAGCAAGGTTTTACCAAGTCGTTCGGCTCCTTCGGCATCGGCGCGCTCGTCCTGCCCGTGGAGGACGTCCTCGAACACGCGGCCTTGAAGCTCGGCGCGGAGCTCTTGCTCGCGGCCGTCCCCGGAGGCAGCGCGGCGCTCGGCGACGGCGCCGATCTCGACGCGGCCGATCAGGCCTTCGTCCGCGGCCTCGAAAGCAAGGCCGAAGGCAAGGGCGAAGACGCCGAGCCGTATCGCCGCGCCGTCGAGTGGGCGCGTGGCGGCGGCAGCGGCGGCGAGGGCACGATCGGCGCGTTTCTTCGCCGCACGCGCGAGGACGTCGCCAAGCGCATCGACGAGGCCATCAAGCTCCGCGGCTGGGACGAGGCCGAGCTCTCGGCGTTCGAGCGCGACCCCGAACGTGTCCGCTCCGAGACCGCGCAGGCCTTCGCCGCGCTCAAGGTCCAGGTCGGCAAGAGCGAGGACGCCGCGCGCGAGCGGGCGCGCGAGGCGGCATTGCGTGTCGCGGCCGAATCTGGCGAGCTCTCGCTCACCGAGCTCGCGAAGGACAAGGGCCCGACCGAGGCGCGTTACTTCCACGCCTTGCTCCGCCAGGCCGTCGCGGCCGAGCAGGAGACCGCGCGCAAGGCCTACGAGCGAGGCCTCGTCCTCTCGGACGGCCGCCTCGGCGAGGACTTCAAGCGCCGCGTCGACGAGCTCGCCGCGGCCGCGCCGGAGACGCTCCTCGAAAAACTCCCTGGCCGGGAAAACGATTACTTCGAGGTCGCCGCCGCCTTCGCCGGCTGGTACCGCGACGTGCTCGACGGCCTCCGCGCGCGCATCCGCGCGAATGCCTTGATCGAGTATTTCGCGGCCGTCCTGCGCGAGCTCGATCGTCGCCGGCTGTCGAGCTTCCACTTCTTCGCGCGTGTCGATCGCATCCAGCGCCGGCTCGAAGAGCGCGCCGCGCGCATCGTCGCCGCGGGCGGCCGGCGGCACGAGGGCGGCGACGCGAACCGCTACGTCCTCGACGTCGAGGTCCTCCAGGACCACCGCACTGGCCATCGGCTCTGGGATCACCTTTATGCGCGCCTCGTGCGCCCGAGTGATCTCCAGCTCTCCGGCGCGCTCTCGCGCCTCGCGGCGGTCGCGAGCCAGGGCGGCGCCGAGCAGGACATCGAGCGCCGCATCATCGACGACCTCGTCCAGCTCGCCTCCGCCGCGCTGCGCGGCCGCGTCGCGGGTGGCCTCGAAGAGCGCGGCTTGCGCATCGACGAGGAGCTTCGTTTCGAGGCCCAGCTCGTCTCGGCCACGCGCAGGCTCGAACGCCGCGGCGGCCCGCTCCCGCCCGCGTCCGATCCGCAGTGGATCGAGGAGGCGCGCCGCACGCCCGAGGACGAGATCCAGAAGTACATCAAGGACAAACTCGAATTCGCTGCCGCGAAATGCGCGCCTTTCCTCACGCTCGGCGCGGGCGCGCCGCTCCTGCCGGACAAGGCGTACGTCGTCATGCACGGCGATTACGAGCGCACGCTCGGGCCGATCCTCGCGCACCTCGCCACCCACCGCGTCGATCGCGGGCAGATCGTGACCTCGGATCACCCCTACGAGATCATCTTCTACCTCGCGCGGCTCGGCTGCCCGCTGCACGCGGTGAAGAGTTTGTCCGACTACGAGCGCCGTTACCGCGCGGTGAAGGACAAGGAGCTCGCCGAGGGCGCGAAGGTCCCGGGTTTGCCCAAGGGCGTCCCGCAGATCCCGCTGCACATCGACAAGAACTGGGAGGGCGCGCCGGAGCCGGACACGCGCCTCTTCCGCATCTCGATCGACGGCGTGCGCGAGAACGACTCCAAGCTCGCCTGGATCGAGCGGATCTCGCACGTCCGCAAGAAGGCCGGCGAGGAGCAGGTCCGCACGGACGACATGCGTGATTTCACGCTCGCGGTTTGCTTCGGCGTCATCCGCCGTGCCGACGGCGTCTACTGGATCGAGGACCCCGATCTCCCGGAGGACCGCCGCAAGCTCGGCAAATTCCGCGACCAGGCATTCACGAGTTATCGCGGCCGCGTCGACGCGCAGAAGACCTGGGTGCGTCGCGCGTATGCGGCGCACCTCCTCAAGATCGAGGAGGACCGCAATCACGCCGAGCTCGCCTCGCGCCTCGAAGCGCACGTCACCGACATCGAGCGCCTGGTCAAACTCGCCGACGGGGCGGGCGGCAAACCCGAGCTCGAACACCTCGCCCGCGAGCTCGAATGCATCGTGGTGTTCCGCCGGGAAAAAGGGCTCTGAGGCCCCGGGGGGCGCGTGCGCGTGATCGACGATCGAACGAGGCGTCCCACGCTGCTCGTCGGCGTGGGCGCCTTCGGCCGTGACGTCGCGCGCGCGGCTCGCGGCGCCTCGCTCGTCGCGCTCGAAATCGCCGTGGGCGAGGAGGGCAAACCCGACGGCGCGGCCCTCGATCCGAATGCAAAGGACCCGTACTCCCCGGTCGTGAAGCGCGCCGAGGACGCCCTCGCCGCGCTCCTCGACGTCGGCCATTACCTCGGCTCCTCGTCCCCGACCGACCCACGCGGCCCGCTTTGCGACATCCTCGTCGTCGCCGACCTCGGCGAGCCCTCTGTCGCGCCCCTCGTCGCGCCCCTCGCCGCCGCGCTCGCTTCGGGCCTGCGCCGCGCCTTCTCGGCCATCCTGCGCTCGGGTGACGGCGCGCTCGTCGTTTGCCCCTTGCTCTTTTGCCCCCGCACCGGCGACCGGGCCGCCATGGCGCGCGCGGCCTCCTCCCTCGCCGACCTGTCCCGACAAACCGCGTCCTCGGCCCGCGCGCGCCTCGGCGGCCGCGTCTATCTCGTCGAGGACCAGAGCGGCAAATACCTCCTCTCCCGCGCCGAGATGGTCCGCTCCTTCGCGGCATTCCTCTCGACGCTCTGCTTGTCGCAGGTACGCGACGACGATCGCGGCGTGCGCCGCCTCGTCGAGGACGACGGCCCGCCCGGCACCTTCGCCACCTTCGCCTGCGCGAGCCTCGCCTTCGATCACGCGGCGCTCTCCCGTATCGCTGCCGCGCGCCTCGGCCGCGAGATCCTCGCGCTCCTCCGCGCCCCCGTCGATCCGGCCGCGCTCGACATCGCCTCCCTCGCCCCGCCGCTCGTCCCCACGCAGAGCCGCCTCGACACCGAGCTCGCCGAGGCCGAGCCGCTCGCCGATTTGCTCGGGCCGCCCACGATCGACGTCCCTCCGATCGAATGGGACGACGACCCCGAGACGCTCCTCGAACGCAAGTTCGGCTCGCTCTTCCGGGCGCGCGCCGAGGCCACGATCGGCGCGTTTCGGGACGAGGTCGAGCGGTTCCGCATGGACAAACTCGCGGCCGCCCTCGAACAGCGCGGCAAGGTCCGCCTCGAAGGCGGCGAGCGCGCCATCGAGACGAGTGTCGCCGAGCTCGTCGCCGAGCGCCCCACGGGCCACGCGCGGGCCCTCCTGGTTTTACGGGACGCACGCACCCGCGCGAAGGGCTATCTCGACGAGGTCGTCCGCGCGATCGAAGCTCCCGAGCTCTCGCCACTCCCGCCCTCGCCGCTCGCGGAAAAACTCGCCGCGCTGGAGGAGGCCATCTCTCATCGCCCGCGCCCGCGCCGCATGGTCGTCCTCGGCGCCGCGCTCGGCCTCGTCTCCGCGCTCCTCCTTTCGGGCGTGCTCGTCTCCTCCTATCGCGCCCTGCTCGCCCCATTTCCACCCTTCTTCGACGCCGTCTCGGCTTTGCCCAGCGGCCGCCTCCGCCCCTTCTTCACTGCGCCGGTTCCGCTCCTCGCCGGCGCCGCGGTCTCGGCGTATTCGACGGGTTATCGACTCTGGAAGCACCGCAAACGCCATCACAACTGGGCCTGCGAGGCCCGGGACGACCTCGCGCAGTCGATCGCGCGCCACATCCGCGAGGACCTCGTCGGCCATTACGAGCGCCGCTTGCATTACGCGCGCCTCCTCTGGGTACAGCGCGTCCTCGCGCACCTGCTCGGCCGCATCGAGCAAACCATCGCCGCCCTCGAAGCCACACGCGCGGCCCTCGCCGCCGCCGATCGCGCGCTGCACCGCGAAGAACACGAGGGCGAACGAAATCTCTTTTCCGGCGGCCTTCTTTCCTCCTCGGTCCTCCACGCGACCATCGTCGGCCCCGACGACGTCGACGCCATTTACGCCGAAATCCGCCCGCCCGAGCCGAGCGCTGCGGCCGAGCGCTGGCTCCGCGAGAGCCTCGCCGAGCGCCCCTGGACCGAGGCGCCGTTCGCCGCGCACGACGACCTCGTCGCCTTTTGCCACGCCGAGCTCGAATCCTTCGAGAAAACCTCGCCCTTCGAGGAAGGCAAATCCGCGCTGCACAAGGCCGCCGAATCTTCCGCGAAGAGCTTCCTCCGCCGCCTCTTCCTCAAGCTCTCGCCCGGCCTCGAGCTCGCCCCGAAATACGCGGCCGAGGCCCCCGCGCCGCTCCGCCTCCTCTTCGCGCCGCCCGAGGCGCGCAAGCTCGTCGACGCCGCGCTCGCCGAGGGCGGCTTCGAGGGCGCCTGGGATGTGCGGGCCCTCTCGCCGGATCCCGATTCGATCCTGCTCGTCGTCGCGCGCACCGGCTTACCGCTCGAATCGCTCGCCCTCGCGCGCGCATCGGACGATGGGGACTCCGCTTGGACAAGCCAAGCTGCGCCCCCAAACCCCCCGGGGGAATCGTGATCGACGCGATCCTCGCGCTCCTCGGCGAATGGTCCCGCCTCGCCCAGGCCAAACCCATTCGCACGAGCCTCGGCGGCATGGCCATCGCCATCGCCATTCTCCTTTATCTCGGCGCCCTCGCGAAAGCTCGTTTCGAACTCCGCGCCATCCGCGTCTCCACCGGCCCTCTTTTTGCGCTCGCCGGCCTCGTCATCTTCGCGCTCTCGCTCGTCGTGGCGATCGTCGACGCCTTGCTCGCCCATTACGACATGCTGCTGATCGAGGAGCGCGTCCTTTTGCTCCTCGCGCCGGGGGAGGGGCGGGAAGCATACGAGGCCTTGCGGAAGATCCTCGCCCTCGCCGCGGGGGGTCGATTCGTTCTCCCCGGCCCCGTGCATTTGCCGCTCGCCTTGCTCCTCGGCGTCGTCGTCTACCTCGGCCTCGTCTTCTGGGCTGCGCGGACGATCGAAGAGCTCGGCTCGCTCGAGCAGAAGCCGGACGACGTCCTCGCGCGCGAGCGCCTCGAACAGCAAAAAGCCATCGCCAAGGCCCTCGCCGAGGGCCGCCCGCTCCCGGTCAAACCCGTCGAGAGCGCGCCCCTCGCCGACGACCGATTCGGCCGCGTCTTCAAGCTCCTCGGCCACTGGACCAGCGTCGAATACGTCGAGTCCCGCTTCGTGCGCTGGCAAGGCCCGCTCGTGTTTGCCCTCGGCGGCCTCGCCGCGCTCGCCCTCCCGGCCGCGCTCGCCGGGCATTTTTCGGCGCCGCTCTGGGTCGGCTCCGCGATCGCGCTCGACGGCCTGCGCCGGAACCTCGCGACCCGCACGAAGAGCCCTGACAAACCCGAGCCCGAGAAAAAGGAAGAACCCCCCGCGCCGAGGCCCGAGCTCCGCCCGCTCGTCGAGGCCATTCACGCGGCGCAGGGCCCCTTGCTCCTGCCCCCGGAGACGCCCGGCGTCGAGCCCGCCCGCATCTCGCCCGGCACCGATTTACGCGCCAAACGTTTGCTCGACGATCTCTCGCGCGAGCTCGGCGCCGGAAAAGGGCTCTACGTCCATCAGGGCCTCGCCTGCGACGCCTTCGAGGAGCGGAAGAACATCCTCCTCTGCACGCCGCCGCTCTCGGGAAAAACCACGACGCTCGACCTGCTCCTTTTTTACGCGCTCCTCGTCGAGGCCGAGAACGTCCTTTGGCTCGCGCCCTCCGCCGCGGCCGCGCGCGCGGCCGAGCGGCGCGTCTTCGCGCGCGCGGAGGCCCTGCGCTGGAAATGGAACGTCCACGCGGCGAACATCGCGTCCGGCGCGGGCGCGGCCGATCCGACGCACGCGTCGCCCTCGCTCGTCTTCGCCGACCCCGAAGGCGTGCACCGCGAGCTTTGCGGCCGGCAAAAAGAATGGTCCGCATTCCTCGGCGGCATGGGGCTCGTCGTCCTCCCGGACCTCGAAGAATGGCACGGCGCCCCCGGCGCGCACCTCGCCTTGCTCCTCCGCCGCCTCCGCCGCGCCGCCGGCCGCGTCTCCGCGCGCTCCTTCGAACGCGGAGAGCGCATTCGTTTCCTCTGCACGGCCGATCCTTCCTTCCGCGACCTCGGCCAGCTCGGCGAGCGCCTCGTCGGCCGCCCCATGCTCGTGCTCGGCCCCGAGGTCGACGGCGCCCCGCGCCCCCCGATCGTCTCGTATTTCCTCCCCCCGCGCCCGCGCGCCCAGGCCGACGTGCACCCTGCCGTGCGCGCGCTCGGCGAATCCCTCGCGCAGGGTTTTTCCGCGGAGCTCTTCGGGTACGACGACGTCCTCTCGCGGGCCGACGTCGCGCGGGCCAACGAATGGACCCTCGGCCGCGACGTCGCCACGCGCGGCCGCGCCTTCGCCGAGGAGCGCCACGAGCTCTCGCGCGCCCTCTCCGAGGCCGAGGTCGTCATTGCCCGCGTCCGCGCCGCGACGTATGGAAAGAGCCCGATCCTCGCCGCCCACGTCGGCTTCCGCGCCGCCACCGTCCCGGAAGCGCGCGTCGCCGCCCTCGGCGCCGGCGAGCGCGTCGGCAAGGCCATCGCGCCCCCGAAGCCCGAGCCCAAAGAGGTTTCACCGGACCAACCTGAAACCCCGCAATCGCCCGGCGAGCTGCAAGCCGAGGCCATCGCGCAGACGGATCTCGAACGGAAAGTCCTCGTCCTCTGGCAGCCCGATCCCGACCCGTTCTCCTCGCTCCTCGCGGCCGAGCGCCCGCATTTCCGTCACCCCGACCTCGACCTCGGCTGCGCGCTCATCGTCGATCCGCTCGCCGAGGTCATTCAGCGAGCGCACCTCCGGGCGGCGCTCGTCGAGGCCTCGTGGAGCGAGGACGAGCTCGCCGCGGACTTCTCGCGCCCCCTCGTGCAAAGCGAGCTTTCCCCTGCGGAAAACGCCTCCATCGAGGCCCCGCGCCTCGCGCGGACCGTGCACACCGTCCTAGATCCCGAGACCGGCGAGCGCCGCGAGGTCTCGCGGGTCTCCGCGGCCGGCGAGGCGCACCCGACGCTTTGCTTCGACGTCGCGGCCGAGCCTGCGCGGCTCGTCGATCGCCACACGGGCGAGGTCCTCTACGGCGTCGAGCGCGCGCGAATGCTCTCGGCCGCGTATCCCGGCCGCATCTTCGTCTTCCGCGGCGGCCGGTACGTGGTCAAACCGGCCTCCGAGCAGGACGGCCTCGCCGCCGGCCGCGTCGCGTGCGAGCGCGAGGAGCGCTTGCTCGTCACGAGCCCCATTCGCGAGGTCACGGTCACCCCGATCGAGCGCCGCAAAGAAGCTCTCTCCAAGCAGGGCGGGGAAGGGGAGCGGGCCGAGCGCCGCGCCGAGCCCCTCCGATCGCTCGGCGGCGCGCAGTTCGTCTTCGAGCGCAGGCTCGTCGAGGTCGAGGAACGTAGCCTCGGCCTGCGCCGCCACGGCCCCGACGGAAAGCCGCGCGACGTGACCCTCTACGCCGATCCGCTCCTTCACCGTTATTCGACGAAGGCCGCGGTCCTCGCGCTGCCCGAGGCCTCGTTCGGTACGATCGCCGAGGGCACGCTCCACGCGCTCGTGCACCTCTTCCGCGTCACTTTGCCGGCGTTCGTGTGGTGCCGCGAAGAGGACCTGCTCATCGTGCGCGCCGCGCGCTTCGGCGCCGCCGAGACGCCCGCGATCGCGTTCGTCGACGCGCATCCGGGCGGCGTGGGTTTCTCCGAGGCGGTGACGCTCGACGTCCTGCGCGTGGCCTGTGGGTTTTCCCTGGCGATCGTCGAGCGTTGCCCGGCGCGGTGCGCCGCGGCCGAGGGGTGCCCGTCGTGCTTGCAAATTCCGCAATGCCACGCGGCGCCCGGGGAAGAGACGAAGCTCGACAAGCGCGGGGTGAGGGAGCTTCTCGGAAAGATGCTGGGGCAGCCCGAGCGATCGAAAGGTGGACGTGCGGAAAAAGTTGGAAGCGGCGCGAGTGGAGGACATGAGGTAAGGTAAGAGCCTGCCAGGGTGTGACCCGATCTCCGGCCTAGGGTTGAGCGATGATCAAGACGTTTCACGCCAAGAACTACGGATGCCTCAAGGATGTGACCGTCGGGCTCACACCTCTTCACGCATTTATCGGGCCGAATGACAGCGGGAAGAGCACCATTTTGAGAGGAATCCGGACGGTCGTGCAGTTTGCGGGTGGGAAGTTCGAGCGACGAGAAGACAAGTGGTTGCCATTCGACCCGATGTTGCCATCCGAATTCGTGAAGGCCGAGGCGATGGGTAAAGCGGCGCGGGCGACCCTCGCGTGCGACGTAGAGGGTGGACACTATAGAGTCAGATCTATGGATCCAGAGTCTGGCACACCTCATGTGAACGAGCGGGGTAGTCAGTTGTTTTTTGAGCTGGATCGTGGACTCGGTCAGGAGCGATCGTGGGATGCCTCCAGCGTTTATTGGGATAACGTTTTCGAAGACCAACGCAAGATTCTCGACCAACTGAGGACCGCGCGGCTGATTCACTTTGGGGCGAGCGCACTCCGCGAGCCGAGCGGATTGATACCGTTTGGCACGAGTGCCGGTTTTCTCGACGAGAGAGGGTACGGTTTGCCTGGTGTCTACCAGGCGATCATTGGGCGGGGCGACGACGCATGGGCAAACATTCGTGCGTCGGTTGAGAAGCTTTTTCCTACGATCAAGCGCATTGGCGTGCTGCCCATATCACCGACGAGGCTGGAGCTTGAGGTCGAGCTGAAATCCGGAATGAAGCTGCGAGCCAACCAGATCAGCGAAGGTCTCCTCTACTACCTTGCGTTCGCGGCCATTCCCTACCTTGAGCCCGTTTCCGTAATTCTCGTCGAGGAGCCCGAGAACGGCCTCCATCCCGCACGCATCGCGGAGATCGTCCGCATCCTTAGGGCGATCGTCGATGAATCCGGCGTTCAGGTCCTCATGGCGACGCACAGCCCCCTCGTGATTAATGAGCTGAACCCCGACGAGGTCTCCGTCGTCACGCGCCCATCGCTAGAAGAAGGCACCAAGGTCACCCCGATCAAAGACACGCCCAACTTCGAGAAGCGTTCGAGCGTCTACGCGCTCGGCGAACTCTGGCTCGCGTACGCTGATGGGAACGTGGAGGCCCCGCTCTTCGAGGCAGCCGCTCGATGAAGCTGCTCATCGCCGGCGAGGGCAAGGACGAACTCGGCCGATGGGCCATCGAAGAGCCCCATCGGTCTCGCCAAAACGACATAGGAGACGGCTTGATCGAAGCCTTTCTCCGTCGTATTCGACCGGATGGATGGTCGGTTGTGGACGCGAGGTTCTGGAAGAGAATCCCCAAGTACGTCGCCAGGCGGGGAAGTCAGGACAATCGTCCAACGCTCAGCGACACGCGGGGCAAGCACCTCGGCGCCGAGGGCCACACCGTCCTCGGTCTCGCGCTCCTCGCCGAGGAAAAAGGGTATGACGCGCTCGTGTTCGTCCGGGATCGTGATCGAGATGAAGGGCGAGCCGACGACATCGAGACAGCGCTGACGCTGGCTCGTGAGCGTTTCGCCCCAAGGATCGCCGGCGGTGTCGCGATCGAGGAGGTCGAATCTTGGGTGCTCTCTCTCCTGAATCACAAGGACGCGGAGAGGCACGGGAGCGCCAAGGAGGTCCTCGAGGAAAGGCACCATATCACCACGCTGGATGGGAAGCGCGCCGTCGTCGCTTCCTCCGATCTCGCCCGGGTACGCGAGGACGCCCGATCGTTGCGGCTCTGGCTCGACCGAGTTCGCGAGGCGCTCGACGTGCGCGACGAGCCAGGATGATCGGCTGGGGGCTCGCACGGTAGAGCCCCGTCGGTTATCCTCGCGCCCCTCGATGCGCCTCTCCTCCCCGTTCGTCCTCGCGCTCGCCGCCGTCGCCGTCTCCTGCGCCGCCTCACCCAGCCCCACGGGCGCGCCTGCCTCCGATCCCCCCGAGGAACCGCCTGCGCCTGTCGTCCCGCGCGAGGTCCCGGTCGATCCTCCGAGCGGCGCCCTCGGCACCGCCGCGCCCGTCGAGTCGCGCGAAAAAGTCCCGCTCACAGGCTTGCGCGTCGATGCTCGCCCGGGGGATTTCGTCCTCTCGCACGCGGGCCGCGTCGCCGTCGTCTCCGCGCGTGGCCACCTCGTCGATTATGGCTCCGAGGGCGGCGCGGATGGAATGGTCTCCCTGCAATCCGTCGTCCAGATGGGCCTCGGCGTCGCGGCCACCGACGTCGTCCGGGTGGAGCTCGTCGGCGAAAAGAAAAACATCATCCGCGTCGATCGCGCCGTGCGTGGCCAGCCCCTCACGCACGTGAGCTTTTATTTCTTCGGCCCCGGCGATGCGCTCTGGATCGAGAGCCTCGCCGTCACCTCGCCCGAGATCGAGCCCGTCGATCCCGGCCCCCTCGGCGCGGCCAAGCGCCTCCCCGCGCTCGCCGTCACCCTCGGCGAGAACATCCACTGGGGCAACGTGCCCACGTGGATCGAGGGCGCGGGGCCCATCACCCGGGCTTTTCAGCTCCGGACCGAATTCGTCGCCCGCCAGAGCCTCGGCACCTCATACGCGCTCTGCTCCGAGGAAGGCCCGCTCTTCGCCCGCTTCGGCTCGCCCGAATATGGGTTTTTCGAGGCCGCCCTCACCGGCGAGCGCGTCGTCCCCGTCGTCCACGCCGGCGCCTCCGAGCGACGCCGCGTCGCCGTCACCCTGAGCGACCGCTCCTCCGGCGACGCCGCGCTCGCCTTGCCCTGCCGCGCCCCCGCCAATCGCCGCCGCGTCACTCTCCCCACGCTCCCCGTCCGCGGCGCCCGCGTCGAGCTCGCCCGCTGCGACGGCGCCGGCCGTCGCCGCATCTACGTCGAGCTCGCCGCCGACGAGCGCATGTTTGGCAAGACAGACCGCACGATCGACTTGCCCGAGGGCTGCTTCGACGCCCGCCTCGTCGCGCCGGGCCACGCCCCGGGCCCCTGGATCCGCGTCGAATCTCTCGCCGCCGAGATCGCCCGTGCCAAACCCTCCGCCGGGCGCCTGCGTGTCGCCGTCACCGACGGCGGAAAACCCCTTCCCGCGCGGCTCCTCGTGCGTGGCAAGGACGGCACGTCCGATCCCGACTGGGGTGACGAACCCCTCCTCGGCGCGGCCCTCAACGTCGTTTACCTCGACCGCGGCGAGCGCGAGCTCTTCCTCCCGCCCGGCAAATACCACGTCGCCCTCACGCGCGGCTTTTCGTACACGGCCCACGAGGAGGACATCGAGGTGGCCGCGGGCCGCGAGGTCACCGTCCGCGCGAAGCTCGAACGTGTCGTCGACACGAAAGGGTTCGTCTCGGCCGACCTGCACCTCCACGCCGAACCTTCCCCCGACGCCCCCGCGCCGCTCGCCGAGCGCGTGCGTAGCCTCGTCTCCGTGGGCGTCGACGTCGCGGTCGCCACCGACCACAACGCCGTCACCGATTACGGCCCCACGATCCGCGAAATGGGCCTCGCCTCCGATCTCGTGAGCATCGTCGGCGACGAGGTCACCTCGCCTGCCTGGGGCCATTTCAACGTCTTCCCGCTCCTCCCCGCGTCCGCGGCGCTCCCCTGGATCGGGGTCCTGCCGGCCGAGATCTTCGCCGCCGCGCGCGCGCAGAAGCCTTACGGCACGAGCACGATCCTCCAGGTGAACCACCCGCGCTGGGGCGGCATCGGTTATTTCGAGCTCCTCCGCCTCGACACGGACGACCTCAAAGGTTGGCTCGACCGCTCCCCGATCGCCGACATGGGCTTCGATCTGCTCGAGGTCTACAACGGCGACCATTCCCGTTACATCGCCGGGGTCGAGCCGGTCATGCGCGACTGGTATGCGCTGCTCGACGCCGGCTTCCGCGTCGTCGGCACGGGCAACTCCGACTCGCACAAGCTCGTCTACCACGAGGCGGGTTTGCCCCGGAACATGGTGTTCGTCGGGAGCGACGTGAAGGGCGTGGTCTCCGAGGCGGCCTTCGTGGACGCGCTGCGCAAGGGAAATGTGAGCGTCTCGGGAGGGCCGTTCGTCCGGATCGAGGTCGCCGGCAAAACCATGGGCGAGACGATCCCGCCGGGCGAGGCCGAGGTCGTCGTCCGCGTCGACGCGCCGCCCTGGATCGACGTCGATCGCATCGAGCTCGTCAAGCGCGGAAAAACCCTGCGGACCTTCCCGGTCACCGGCCGCAAGGGCCCCGTCGAGCAGCGCAGCCGCGAGACGTTCGAGAAGGGCGACTGGATCCTCGCGATCGCCCGCGGCACGAAGACGATGGACGCCTACGTGCCCGGCGTCCCGCCGCTCTCCTTCACGAACCCGGTGTTCGTGCGCTGAGAAGCGTCACGGACCGAGCATGAGGTAGCGGACGGGGTTATCGAAAGACGCGTTGTACTCGTAAAGCGCGGCGTGGATGCGCCCGGACCCGTCGCGGGCGAACGTGGCGCCGAACGGGGAGAACCCCGACGCCACGACGGCGCTCGAGACCCCGCCTTCCGCGTTCGGCCAGGCGACGACGAACTCGCCGAGGGACGGCATGGCGCCGCTCGATCGAGCATAAAAGAGCCGCACGGAGCCCGCCTCGTCGGTCACGATCCCGAGCGGGTAGAGCTGCCTCTCCGAGGGCGTCGGCTCGATGGGCGTGACGGACCATGCATTCTTGCCTTCGCGGGTCACGTACACGAGCTCGTGCCCTCCGGCCTGGTGCAGGCGCAACGCGAGGATGTGGGGTTTGCCCTGGGGGTTTGGCCCGTCTTGCGCCGTCACCGCGAGCGCGGCGAGCCTCGCGTCCACGTCGATGCCCGTCGAGCCATACAGCAAGGCGACCTCGGGCGCGCTTGGCGGTGCATGCCAGGTGAGCTCCCATGGTCCGTTCACGTTGGTCCACGCTGCGATGTGGGGCGCGCCCTCTGGCGAGGCGGCGACAGGGCCGGCGGTCGAGGTCGACCCGAGCGTCTCGATGGACCAGGCCGAGTCGTACCGCGCAAAGAGGAGCGTGTTCCCGTCGCGAAGCGCGGCGAAAAGCTCGCCGGTTTTGCTGATCGTGAAGCCCCGCGCCGACATGTTCGTTTCCCCGGGGATGCTGGCGATGTGTTCCCACCCCCCGGCGGTGAACGACCACAACGAGGACGTCGACGTCTTGATCGGCCCGTCGTTCACGAGCGCGAGCGGCACCCCCGCGCTCGTCGACACCAGCCCGACGAAATGCGCGTCGAACGGCGCGAGGTTGACCGTCCAATTGCCCTGCGCATTGCGCACGGCGAGATAACCATCTCTGAAGTTCGCATTCGCAAAGAGGATTTGGGGCTGGCAGAGGGGATCGAGCGCGAGGCCGGGAGCGTCGATCCGGAAGGCGGCTGGGGTGGGGACAAACTCCTTCGCGAGGATCTTGCAAGGCGCGTTCGCGGGGCCGCAGAGCGGCACGGGAGGCACATCGGGCGGGCATGACACGGGCGCTCCACCGCCGGAGCCGCCGCTGCCGCCGGAGCCGCCAGCGGCCCCCGCGCCGCCGGAGCCCCCGGAGCCGCCGCTGCCTCCCGTGCCCGTCCCGGCGGTCGTGTTCGTCTCGACGGAGGTGTCGCACCCCGCGAGCCATGATGCGAGAACCAAGAAGGAAAGAACGTACCTCATGGGCGCATCCTACCAACGCCCAGCAATGTCGCGCGCGGGCGACTTCAGCGCGGCGCGGAGCTCGTGCACGCGAGCGCGGCCTTGGCTTGCCGCGCGTAACGCTCTTCCACGGCGCGCTTCAGGATGGGTTCGTCGACGAACGGCAGCTCGCCGTCCTTGCGCCACCCTTCGAGCGCGCGCGTCGTCGCCGCCTGGCAGGGCGTCTCCTGCCGGATCGCCCGGCAGATCAGCGCCTCCAGGCTCCGCGCGTCGCGCACCGTGCAGGTCTTCGCGTCCTCGCAGTCCTTCGCCGCCTCCTCACCGCAGGGCCGGCAGTTGAAGGCGTCGAGGTGTTCCTTGGAGGTCAAAGGACACGCCGAGAGGTCCTCGCAAGCCTCCGTGGTGCACGCGGGCAGCTCGGCCACGGCGGGCGTCTTCGGTGCCTCGCTCGTGGTGCTCGCTCCGCCGCCCCCGCACGAGGCCGCGAGCCCCGCGAGAGCCAAAAAAATGACACCCCACGCACCCCTTTGCCCGAACGCTCGTTTGCCGCCGCGCCGCATCGCCGCGAGGCTATCGCAGGGCCGGGCTCGAAGGGAAGGGGAAGGCTCGGCTCGTGCTTGTCGTCTTGTCGTCCGGCCGCGATCGTTTTATGCGGAGTCGCGTGGACCTGGAACGACAGGGCTCGACCTCGACGGACGTGGCGCGAGCAGTTTTGTCTGTGGCTTCTCCGGCGATGTCGGGGCACCTCGCGGGCGAGGTGCGCCTCGTCGCGGGCGAAATGGAGGGGCGCGTGCTCTGGTGAGCCCGGCGCGTGCCGATGCACCACCTCGTCCAGACCTTCCACGACCGGTTCGGCATCCTCCCGCCGGAGGGCATGCTCCCCACGGATCCGCTGCGACCTTTCGACGCGTCGGCCATGCTCGTCGGCTCCGAGGTCGCGCACGCGCACGGCGTCGCCCTCGCCCAGGCCGAGATCGGCCCGTTTCTCCGGACCGCCCCCGAGGGATACCTGCTCGTTGGTTTCTGGGGCCACGGCGTGCAGAGCCACGCATTTTATTACGTCCGCGTCGACGCCCAGAGCCGCGTCTATTTCCGCCTCCCGCACGGCGGCGTGTACATGGACAACGAGCGCGCGGCGCAGCGCATTCGGCTCTTTTTGACCCGGTATTTCGCGATCGAGCCGGTCCTCCGCACCCGGACGACCTCGTTCGTCGCGGTCGACGCCATGGGCGAAGCGCGATATCGGCTCGTTGGCAAGGACGGAACGACCGTCGAGCTCGATCGCAGCTTGCTCGTGGACGCTTCGTTCGAGGAGCGATTCGCGCCCGTCCTGCCGACCCTCTGACGTCGAGACATCACGCGGCAGGTTGCTCGGCGCTTGCGGAGCGCGTCGCGTCGCGGTACCGCGTTACCGCATGGGAACGCGCCGCATCGTCCGCACGTACATGACCCGGAGCCCGCTCACCGTCCCGCGCACGACCACGATGGCGCGCGCGATGAAGCTGCTCGACGAGCACGGCTTCCGGCACCTGCCCATCGTCGACGAGGCTGGCAAGCTCATCGGCCTGCTCTCGGAGCGCGAGCTCAAGATCGTGGAGAACATGCGCGTCGTCGACGCGGGCATGGCCTGCGTCGAGGACTTCATCCTGGGCCCGCCCTACAGCGTCTCGCCCGAGTGTCCGCTCGCCGAGGTCACGCGCACCATGGCCGAGAAGAAATACGGCTCGGCCGTGGTCGTCGAGGGCGACACCGTCGTCGGTCTCTTCACGACCGTGGACGCGCTCCGGGCCCTGACCACGATGCTCGACGAGGTCGAGGGCGGCTGAATCCCGCTCATCGCACCACGCCGGGCAAGGTGCCCGGGCCATACCGCGCGACGACTCCCTTGCGCCGCACCCCCGCGGCCTTCGGCGCATAAAAATCGCCCCCCACGGCCCAGAACGAGCCTTCGCCGTCCGACCATGCCGCGTGCAGATCGTCGTAGGGCTCGAGGACGAACTCGTCGATCCACGCCCCGTTCACGAGCCGCTGCTTTTGCCCGCCGTCGCCGACGAGCAGCGCGGAGCCCGAGGGGCCGCACGCGACGCCGTTGACGAGGTTCGTCAGGGAAACGTTCACTTCGGAAAAACCATCTCCGTCCGAGCGGAGCACCGCGGAGCCGCCGACGGCATATACTTCCTTCGCGCCGCAGCCGGACACGGTGAACAGCTTGGCCGACGTGGGGGCGGGCTCGACGAGGGACCACACCGCGCCTTTCTTGCGCCAGATCGTGCCTTTCTCGCCCACGGCATACAGGTCGTCGGGCGCGCTGCCCCAGATCTTGTAAAGCGTGCGGCCGAGGGGCGCGCCGGGCAGCGGCTCGGGCTTCCACGTCGCGCCGTCCCAGTGAAGGACGATGTCGTTTGGCGCGCCAATCCCCCCGCCGGGCGTGCCGCCCACGGCGAAGGCCTCGGTCTTCGAGAAGGCCATCACGCCCCAGAGCGTCGCCTCCACGCCGGACGCGTGCTCGGTGAACAACGCGCCGTCCCAGTGCGTGATGCGCCCTTTTTCCCCGACGAACCACACGTCGTCGGGGGCGGTGCCGTGCACCCACCAGTACGTCTCGGTGCCGCCCGGCGCGAGCCGCTTCCACGTGGCGCCGTCGAAGCGCACCACGAGCGTCTCGAATCCCTCGTTTCCGAGCGGCCCGCCGACGGCGAATACATGCGACGAGCTCGCGCCCCAGATCGAGAGCACCGCGCCGTCGAGGTCCTGCGCATCGAGCACGGTTTGCCAGGCCGAGGGCCCCGCCTCTCCGCCGCTGCCGCCCGCGCCGCCGCCCCCGGCGCTGCCGCCCGCGCCGCCGCTCCCCGCATCGCCGCCTGCGCCGCCGCTTTGCTGCGATCCGCTCGATGCCGCGCCGCCGCTGCCCGAGGATTCGGACGGGCCGCAGGCGGATAGGACGAACAGCGTCGCGAGGGTCAGGGGCAAGGCGAAGGCGCGAGGCATGGGGAGCCATCGTGCCTCATGGACGTCACGAGCGTAAAGAGCCGCGCCCGCCTGTGGAACACCCTCTCAGGGCTCTGCGAGGACCTCGTCGATCGTCTTCGCATCGAGCAAGCGCAGGATCCACGCGTCGAGCATGGTGCACGTGGCTCCGGCGATCCGGGCCTCGGCGTCCGCCGAGATCTCGCCGAAGCGCGCCCGGAGCAGGGGGCGGAGCGCCTCGCGGCGGCCTTCTTCACGGCCTTCGTCGCGTGCGCCATCCTTCAGCTTTTCGAGCTCCGCGTTCCCTTTTCGTTCGAGCGCGCGCACCACCTCGCGCTCCGCGTTCTGCACGTCGAGCAGCGCGCGCACCGCAATGGGACGCACGAAGCACGGATCCTCGAGCATGCCGTCCAGGAGGAGCGGCAAGAACGCGCGTTTCTCCGTCGACCACTCGCAGACCTCGCGGCGCTTGACGAAGATCGCGAACACCCGGCGAACGCCGCGCTCCGCGAGCTCCTCGGCCTTCTCGACCACGTCGCGCACGCTCTGCTCGTTCACGATCTCGAACGAGATCTCCTCCAGGAACCGACGCCCGGTGGCCGGGTCCTGTCCTTCTCGCCGGATCGACAGGTCGGTCGCGAAGTTCGACCCCTCGGAGACGCGGGTGAGCAGCTCCGTCGAGGGCCGGTAGCCCGGACGGACGTGCGGGAGGATCAAAAAATCCAGGCTCGTCTGCAGGTCCGCGTGGGGCTCGAGCGCCGGCTGCGCGACGACCTTGCGGCCGCGGATCATCTCGTCCCGCGTCGTCTCGGGCACGACGATGTGCTCGTCGACCGGCGGAAAACGTCCCGGGCGAGAGCCTGACGGCGGGAACGACAGCACCGCGCCGCCGCCGCCGCGAGGCGGGGCGAGGAGGACCATCGACCGATCAGGCTTGGGATCCATGTTCCACATCCTAGCAGACGGAAACCCCCTCCGGGAGCCCAAAAATGCCCTCTTCCCGCTCCGCGGGCAAACCTCACGCGTTCCGCGAGGATCGGCTATAGTCCCCCGCCGTGGACGCGCGCCGAACGCCCCCGAACGTGGTGCCGCGAGCGCGCTTGGCCGCGCTCGTGCTGGCGCTCGTCGTGTTCGTCGCGTGCGGCGCGCCCGACGAGCCGCCGGGCCGCACCGTCGAGGGGCCGGATCCGGCCGTGCCCGCGGCGCCTTTCGCCTCGGGCGGCGCGCTCCCGCTCCCACCCGAGCCCTCGGCCGTGAGCGAGCCCGAGCCCGAAGGCCCCGCGCCGGCGGACCTCGAGCCAGGCCAGGGCCACGAGCTCGCCAGCATCGCGATGCGCAACTTCGTGTACATCGCGCCCGATTATCAGTCCACGCGGCTCGGCTACCTGCGCGCCGGCGCCATCGTCCCGCGCGCCGCCGAGCCCGCGGGCTTCAAGCGGTGCAAGGGCGGTTTTTATCGGATCCACCCGCGCGGCTACGTTTGCGTGGGCACGGGCGCGACGCTCGACACGAAGCACCCCGTCGCCCTCGCGGCCGTCCGCGGCCCGCGCCGGGGCGAACCTTTTCCCTACCATTACGTCGTTTCGCGCAGCCCCCCGCCGCACCTCTACGTCCACCTCCCCACGCCCGAGGAGCAACGCACCGTCGAGGGCCGCCCCCTCGGCGCTCGCGGCATGAACGACTGGATCGTGCAGGAGATTGGCAGGACGATCGGCGACGCCGACCCGATCTCCCCCTTCCTCGAATCCGGCCGCGATTTGCCGAAGCCCGCGGGCGCCGAGGAGAAGGTCCGCTTCCACGCGCACCGCGGCCGTGCCAAGGCGCGCTCGGCGTTCGGGTTGATGGCCTCTTTCGACTGGACGGGCCGAAGATTCGGCCTCACGACCGAGCTCGATCTCGTGCCGATCGATCGCACGCGGCCCGCGCACCTTTCCGAGCTGCGCGGGGTCGTCTTCAAGGCGCCGGGCATGCCGGCGTTCGTCATGCACCAGGGCCTGCGCGCGCTGCGGCCCGACGAAGAGGGCAAGCTTCGGCCCGCGGAGTACGTCCCTTTCCGGAGCGGCTGGGTGCTCACGGGGCGCGCGTCGAGCGGCGGCACGCACCGCGTCGAGGGAAAACCGGGCGAGGCGCCGGCGGCCTACCTCGAGACCACCGAGGGTGTATGGCTCGCGGCGAGCAGCTTGCGGATCGGCCGGCTCGGGCAGGATCTCTGGGGGCACGCCAAGCGCGGCAAGCGCTGGATCGACATCTCGATCGAGCTCCAGATGCTCGTCGCCTACGAGGGCACGAACCCCGTGTTCGCCACGCTCGTCTCCACGGGCCGCGGCGGGCTCTCGGACCCGGAGACCACGGGCGCCACGGTCCAGGGGACGTTTTTCGTCCAATCGAAGCACGTCACGGCGACGATGGACGGCGATCCGGCGAGCGAGGCCGCGTTCGAGCTCCACGACGTGCCTTACGTCCAGTACTTCCACCAGAATTACGCCATTCACGGCGCGTACTGGCACGACGAATTCGGCAAGGCGCGCAGCAATGGCTGCGTGAACGTCTCGCCCGCGGACGCGGCCTGGCTCTTCGAATTCACCGATCCGCCCGTCCCGGCCGCGTGGCACGGCGCCATGACCCCCGCCGGCGGCACGCTCGTGTACGTCCACCCCTGAACGAGCTCTCTCCCAGAGAGCACGATTTGTACCAGAGCTTTCCTCTTGCTACCACTTCCGGGCTTGGGTTAGATCTACGAGATTTCGTGTCTCGTTCGATGCTCACGGAAAGGATGAAGGTCATGCGGGCTCTCCGGGCCGGATTCTCCATGTCGCGTGCCGGGCTTTGCGGTTCCCTCCTCGTGGTGCTCTTGGCCGGCTGCACGGCCACGCCGACCGGCGGACCGCTCGGGGGGGGCAGCGGGATCGACCTCGATCCGGTGCCCCCGGAGGTCGACGATCTGCCCAACGTCGGTCAGCTCCCGCCCCTGCCGACGGGCCCCGAGGCGCGCCCCACGCCGCCGCCGCTGCCCCAGCAGGGCGCTACCTCGTTCCTCTCCGCCGACGAACCCTGGCTCCAGTGGGGCTATGCAGGGGAAGAAGAGGAAGAGGAAGAAGAGGAGGAGGAAGAGGAAGAGCGCGAGCTCGAGGAGGGCGATATCTATCGTGTCCTCAGCGACGGCGTGCTCCTCAACCTGAACCTCTATCGCGGGCTCCAGGTCATCGACATCGGCGACCTCTCGAACACCGAGATCATCGGCCGTTTGCCCATTCAGGGCACGCCCGTCGAGATGTACGTCGACGGCGATCGCGCCGTCGTCCTGCTGAACGATTGGTCCGGCTACGAGGGGCACCCCGAGAAGTTCATCGTGAGAGACCGCACGGGCGGGACGATCCTGCTCGTCGATATCGCCGATCGGCAGCACCCGAAGCTCCTCTCGCAGCGGTACATCCCGGGCTACATCCAGACGAGCCGGTACGCGAACGGCCAGAACAAGGACTCGCTGTACGTCGCCGCCAGCGAATGGGAGTACAAGAAGGTCGGCGACAGCTGGGATTACGTGCTCACGAGCACCGTGAAGAGCTTCGACGTGGCGCCCACGAAGCTCATCTCGAAATCGGAGATCACGCTCGGCGGCGACGTGACGGACGTGCACGCCGAGGGCGACGTCCTGCTCGTGGCCCGCGGCAACTCCGCCTGGTCGAACGAGAGCAGCAACGTCGCGGTCGTGGACATCTCGAGCATCGACGGCGCGATGACCCTGCGCGACGAGGTCACCGTCCCGGGCTACGTGCGCTCGCAGTTCCACATGGATATGCGCGGCGACGTCCTGCGCGTCTTCTCCGGCCCGCGGTGGGGCGTCGGCAAGCAGAGCCACCTCACCACGTTCGACACGTCGAACCTCGACACGCTCGTCCCCATCGACCACGTCGCCTTCGGCACGGACCAGGCCATGTTCGGCGCGATCTTCCTCGATGATCGGGCGTTTGCCGTGACGTACCTGCAGACGGATCCGTTCCACGCCTTCTCGGTCGGCGCGGACGGGAGCGTCGAGGAGAAGAGCGAGTTCATCGTCTCCGGTTGGAACGATTTCTTCCGGCCCGCCTTCTCGGCGACGCGCCTCATCGGCATTGGCGTGAACGACGAGGGTGGCTCGCGCAGGCTCGCGGTGAGCCTCTACGACATCACGAACCTCGAAAACCCGAACCCGCTCGTGACGCGGGCGGAGGTCGACGGGCAGAATGGCGGATGGAACTGGTCCGAGGCGAACTGGGATCACCGCGCGTTCACCGTGTCGGACAATGCGGTGAACGTGCAGGCTCCGACCGGCGAGACGGAGACGGGCCTCGTGCTCCTGCCGTTCTACGGATATCAATACGGGGCCGACGGGTCGTGGACGGCGAAATCGGCGGTCCAGATCTTCACGTTCTCGGACCACACGGTGACGCGGCGCGGGGTCATGTTGCATTCGGATCCGGTGCGCCGCGCCTTCCGCCTGCCGAATCAGAACGGCGCGAACCTCTCGGAGCGGGAGCTGCGCGTCTACGACCAGACGAACCCGGACAACCCCGTCCTGCGCGACCAGATCGACCTCGCGCCGGAGTACAGCGGGGTGTATCCGATCGGCAATTCCCACCTCGCCCGGGTGAAGGAGCCGAACTGGTATTACTGGTGGACGGAGCCGAACAGCCCGAAGGTCGTGGAGATCGTCCCCAAGGTCCAGGGCCAGGACGTCGAGCTCACCGAGCCCGTCGCGAGCTTCGAGGTGCCCCAGCAGGCGTCGCTCTTCCAGGTCGGCGACAAATTCGTCTCGGTGACGTCCAATGCCGATAACTGGCCGACCTACACGACCACGGTGCAGGTCTTCGACGTCTCCGACCCCGCGAATCCCGCGGAGGTCGGCTCGCTCGTCACGAACGAGCTGCCCTGGTCGTCGGTCCGCGTGGTCGGTGATTCGCTCGTCTTCTCCCGCACGGAGAGCGTGTCGCAAGAGCAGATCTACGTGAACCAGTGCTGGGAGTACGTCTTCGCGAACGTCGATTGCTTCGGCCAGGAAGGCTGCAATTACGTCGCGGGCCAGCGTGATTGTTACGAGGTCGATGGCAAGCCCGGATATTGTGTCGGCGGGTTTGCCTCCTGCACGGACCACGAGGACGCCGAGCCGTCGTGCGTGCCGCTCTCGGAGGACGAGACGCCGGAGCAGCTCTCCGGCTACTGCTACGGCGGCGAGCGGTCCCTCGTGACCTCACGATATTGGTTCAGGGGGCTCGACCTCTCGGATCCCACGGCGCCGACGCTCGGCAGCGTCATCCAGACGCCCGTCGGGGAGGACGCGGTTCGCGTGCTCGAGGGCGGCGATGGGCTCTACGTCACCGTCAAGAAGCCCGTCGAGGTGCCGCTGGATCCGCGGCCGTATGCGCAATACTTCGTTCGCCGCGTCGATTTCGCGAACCCCGCGTCGCCCGTGGTCGGCCCGGCGATCAACGTTCCGGGTGAGCTCGTCGCCAAGAAGGGCTCGGTCCTCTTCACGCAGGACGAGGTGTGGGGCCAGCAGTTCGTGGATTCGGCGTTCGCGAAGCTCGATCTCTCGGGCAACCTCGCGTCCCTGCAGAACTACCAGCACCTGCCGTTCCGCCGGGTGCAGTCCTTCGGCGTGGACGAGGGGGGCCTGCCCGTCGCCGTGCACAATCTGCAATGGCAGACGTACGGGGGCTATTACGGGAGCGACCATCCCTCGTTCTCGGTCTTCGCGCCTCGCCCGGACGGTGAGGATTTCGTCGCGCTCTCGACCACGAGCGTCCCGGCCTATCTCTGGCTCCAGCATGTCGACCGCAAGCGCGCGTTCCTCTCGACGTACGGCGGCGTACTGATGGTAAACCTCGACGCGCCGGAGACGCCGCTCGTCCAGGCCTTCTTCAAGACCTGGTACTACTATGGCGCGAGCGGCCCGCGGATCATCGACGACGAGGTCTACCTCCCCGCGGGGCCGAGCGGCATTCAGCAGCTCGGGATCGACGAGTCGAACCTGCTGCAATCTCCCTGATTCAGGGCACCTCGAGGGCGCCGATGTCCACCGGCGCCCTCATGCACTTCCCCGCATCCTCACGCACGAAAGGGGCTTGGCGAAAGGTCAGGGCCCCGCCATTTCCAGCGTCGGCTTGGGCTTCTGGCCCGGCTTCGCCTTCCGCACGATCTCCAGGAGGTCGTGCTTCTGCTTGCCGTATTCGAGCGTGATGACCTTCTCGGTCGCCTTCTGCGCGCTCGTGCCGAAGTCCTCGAACACGATCACCTGCACCTTCGTGCGCGTCGAGGTGCGGTTCCGGTCCGACGCGAAGTAATGGGCCTGCATTTTGTACTTGCCGTCCGTCGCGTTTTTCAGGACGTACATCTCCGGGCCATAACCCTGCGTGACGTCCATCGTGAGCTGACCGCCGATCTGCGTCTGGCGGTTGCCGAAGTAGCAGACGTCGCCGTTTGGCTCGGTCACGTGCAGGTCGATGTCGGTCGCGTCCGTGTTCCAGGTGATCATCACGACGAGATCGGCGCTCTGGAGCTGGGTCTCGCGGGCCACCTGGGGCAGGCGGCTCTTGACGTACTCCGGTACACTCGTCTTGATGTCGCCGCGCGCCGCGCGCTGGAGCAGATCGAAGTATTCGAGCGCGAGGATCTTGCGGAACTCGCCGAACCGCGCTTCCCACCGCCCCGCGAGCCCGACCTCGAAATACGCCATCGCGAGGTCCGCGCGGCCGAGCCGCGCGAGGGTCTGCGCCATGGCGCGGTAGGTCTGCGGCTCGTAGGGGCGCGCGACGGCGACGCGGCGGAAGAGGTGGAATGCGTCCGCGGGCAGGCCGAAGCTCATCGCGGTGACGCCCACGTCGCGCGCGAGCACGGCGTCGCCCGGGTTCTCCTCGACGAGCGAGCTCAGTGCTTTGAGGGCGTCCGCGGGCCCGAGCGAGGCGCGCCGGCGCTCGGCTTCGTTCGTCATGCGATCGTAATCGAGCTTGTGCGCGGCGAGGTCGGCGAGCACGGGGGCGGGGAGCGATTTCTTGTCGCGCGATTTCACGGCGAGCGGGGCCGCGTCGACGCGGAAGCTCTCCTCGGGCATTTGATTGAGCGCCTGGCGGAACGAAGGCGGCACGGTGAGGGCCACGCCGGGCGTCGTGGGCAGACCGTCGATCCAGCGCAGGAACGTGGCCTTGGGGTTGCCGAGCGCGGACGCCGAGAGGGCCAGCGTGTCCTCGACGACGCGCGAGGCCGCCGCCGATTTGATGGCGCGGGCGAAGTCCTCGGGCACGATGCCGAAGCGCTGGTAATCGGCCTCGGACTCCAGCATGAGCAGCGACGAGGTCTTGCCGGGGACGCGGAAGTGGATCGAGTACGCCTTCGCCATGGTCTCGGTGGCCGGGGCGAGCTCTTCGATCTGCGCGACCGCGATCTGACCATATCCGCGAATCGCGAGCGGGGAGGGGATTGCCTGGCCGAGCGGGGCTTTCACGACCTGCGTGCCGCTGCCGGATTCGAGCGTGAGCTCGACGGCGGCGTCCTTGTCGGGCGTGCCGCGGCCGGCGACGCGGAGGGTTTGGCCGGGGAATACGAAGCGAGGACGGCCGGCGAAGAGGACGTCGCTGCCGCCGGAGACGCGCGCCGAGACCAGGCGGAAGGGGCGGCTCTTGTGCGCCGTCGAGGCCTTCTGGACCTCGGCGTCGCCGGTGACCGAGAAGAGCGCGCCGCCGGTCTCGCGGGTGAGCAGCGTGAGCGCGTCCACGTCCGTGCCCGCGAGGCCCGTCTGGTATGCGTAAATCGAGCGGACCGGGGTCTTCTGCAGGCGCTTCGTGATCATCTGCGCGTCGGGCTCGCCCCAGGTCGCGGCGCCGTCGCTGAGGAGGAAGACGTCGAACTGCGCGGCGCCGGGGGCCGTCGCGGCCCGGCCGAGCGCGGCGCCGAGATCGGTCGCGCCTTCGAGCGCGAGGCCTTCGGCGAACGTCCGGAGCTCGCGGCGCGAGGCGGCGTCGTTCGTGACGAAGCGCGGCTTCCAGAAGCTCTGCTCGATGTTGAAGAAGAGGACGTTGTACTGCTTGATCGTGTCCTCGTTGTTCGCGAGGATCGCGTCGAGGAGCTTGAGCCAGACGTTGAAGCGATCGGGGTTCGACGAGAGCGAGGTGTCGACGAGGAACAGCACGTTCTCCTCGCCCTTCGCCGCCGACGACGCGGGGAACTGCGGCGCGATGTCGGCCGCGAAATAAGGCCCCGTCGCGGCGTCCGTCGCGACGACGTGCGCTGCGCCCGGCTTCTTGATGCGGACCGTGACGGTTTTTCCGGACGGATCGTCGAAGCGATAGAAACGTTTGTCCGGGCCGGAGAAGGCCGGCACGGCCGGCGTGACGTCCACGGACGCGCCCTGCGGCGCCGCGACGGCGAAATCGATCGCCTTGCTGCCGACGTTCTCCGGCAGATCGAAGCTGTATTCGAGATCCTCGCCGATCCGCGTGAGCGGCACGTCGTAGCCGAGGACGATGCGGTGGGATTTGCCCCCGACGAGCGGGAAGACGCGGGTGTTGAAGACGTTCGGCCCGGCCCATTCGAGCAGCGCCGGATCCACGTTGCGGCGCACGGTCTGCGTGTAGGCGAGCGCGGCCTTCTCCTTCGGCACCATGCGCGCCTCCTTCACGCCCTGCCACGCGGATTGCCGCGCGCTCCGGATCTCGGCCGGCTCGCCGCCCATGCCGCGCGCTCGTTCCGCCGGGAAAAACGCCGGCACGGCGTCGCCCGCGATGGCCATCGCGTCCTGCCCGAACGCGAAATAATACGGCGACGCGCCCACGGGCAGGCGCAGCTTGAGCGTGCCTTCGTACGTCTCCGGGCGGTTGTTCTTCACCACGATGTCGAGCACGACACGGGCCATGAAGCCGTCGATCGCGACCTTGGCCTGCACGCTGCGCACGGGCAGCGCGTCACGATCGCCGATCTCCACGCGCACCGAGTGTGCCCCGCTCTGCGCGCGTTTCCACGTCGTCGCCTCGTCGGATCCCGCGACGGACTTGGGCTTCGCCGCGGCGGCCCCTTTCTCGTCCGCCTTCGCCTCGGCCGCTGCGCGCGGCGCTCCCCCTCCCGGGGAGACGGGCGCTCGCGGCGGCGCGGAGGTGGGCGCGGGCATCGGCGCCGCGTCGCCGGCCGCCATCGGGGCCGGCGCCGCCGGTGGCGGAGGCGGCTCCGCGGGTTTGGCGTCGTCGACGTCGTATCGAGGCGCCGGCGCGGACTCCGATCCCATCGATTCGACGGCCGCGGGAGCGGCCTCGCCGTCGGTCGCGGGCGCCTCCGCCATCGAGGCAGGGGCCGAGCTGCCGCCGCAGCCGCCCGCGCTCGTGGAGAGCGTCGTGAACAGCGCGAGGAGGACCAGGAAGGCACGCGCACGTGAGGTCATGGCCCGAGCATAACGGAGGCGAGCGCCGGGACTTACACGAAGATCGACCGATCGCGCCGCGCGTGGCATATCCTGGCGGCATGACTTGGTTTTGCGTTTCGGAGGGGACATGAAGCTCGCGAGCATCGCGAAGGAAACCCTCGACATCGTGTCCCGCGGCGAATACGAGAGCGCCGGGGGACAGCGCGTCGAGATCGGCCGTCTCGTCGAGGCGGCCGCGGCGGGGACCGTGCTGTACGAGCCGGGCGATCTCGCGAACGCCGAGCCGCGCGAGCGGCGATCCGGATCGATCCGTGTCGAGGTGACGGACGAGACGACCGCGGCCGCGGGTCGGAGGCTCTGCCGCGAGGGCGAGGCGCGTGTCGCCGCGCTGAATTTCGCCTCTGCGAAGAACCCGGGCGGCGGATTTCTCGGCGGCGCGAAGGCCCAGGAGGAAGACCTCGCGCGGTGCTCGGCGCTTTACACCTGCCTCGTCCGGCAGCCGAAGTATTACGAGGCAAACCGGGCGACGGCGTCGATGATCTACACCGATCACCTGATCTACTCGCCCGACGTGCCGTTTTTCCGGGACGATCGGCTCGCGCTCCTCGACGAGCCGTTCACGCTCTCGATCGTGACCGCGCCGGCGCCGAACGCGGGCGAGGCGCTCCGCCGCGACAAGAAGGCGGGCCCCGCGATCCGCGAGGCCCTCGAGCGGCGCGCGGCGTACGTGCTCGCGGCCATGGCCCTTCACGGCCACCGCACGCTCGTGCTCGGCGCGTGGGGCTGCGGCGTGTTCCGCAACGACCCACGCGAGGTCGCGGACGTGCTCGCGCGCTGGCTTTCGCATCCGCGCTTCGCGGGCGCCTTCGATCGTGTGGTCTTCGGGATCTACGATCGCAGCGCGGCACGCGCGACGCTGCGCGCGTTCGAGGAGCGGATGGCGAACCCGTGATCGGCCTCTTGTGCCGCGGCGCGCTTCCCGGCACGATCGGACGGACGCCCATGGCTTCGACCTTTCGCCCTCGTCGGACCGCTCGGTCCGCGCTCCTCGCCGCGGCGCTCGGGCTCGCCTCGTTCATGGCGCTCGGGTCCGCCGGCGCGCAGACGTTCCCCGCGGATGCTGCGTGGAAACCGCTCGTCCGGGGTGGCGTGCGGGTTGCGGATCCACCGGGGGATGCGGGGTCTGGGCGCGACGTCGTCAGCGACCCCGCGCAGGGCGGCGCCGCGGCCTACTTCGCGGGAGACGCCAATTTCCTCTACGTCCGGCTGCGGATCGACGACGCGGTGCTCCAGGCGTCGCCCGCGGATTTCAAGGCGTTCGGCTGGGTTTGTCTCATCGATACCGATGGCGACTTCGGGGCCCACGAGCTCTCCATCGGGGTCACCGGGAGCTCGGACGTCGTCGAGCTCCGGCGAAACACGAGTCCGCAGAACGCTGGATCGCCCGCGGACATCTCGGAGCTCCTCGTGAAGAGTTACCCGGCGTCGACGCACGCGCGTTCCGTCGCGGCCTCCTCGATGGTGAGCGGAGACGCCGACTTCTTCATCGACTGGGCCGTCGCGCGCGTGGATCTGGGCATCGCCAACCAGACGCCGTTCCGGCTCGCGTGCGGCTCGTCGAACGACGCGCAGAGCCTCACGGGCGACCTGATCTCGGACAAGGGCGCCCTCACGCTCGCCGGGCTCGTGGCCGATCCGATCGCCCTTTATGGCGCGACTTGCCTGTACGACTGCCTCGACTCCGGAGTGCCCTGCGACGTCGGCGTCGGGGCCTGCGTTGCCACGGGCTCGATTGTGTGCGACGGGCTCACGAGGTTCTGCGACGGGTTCCCCGACGAACCCGGCATCGAGACGTGCAACGCGATCGACGACGATTGCGACGGTGGGACGGACGAGGATTTCGGGCTCGGCGTGGCTTGCAACGTGGGAATCGGCGCGTGCGCGGCGTCGGGCGTCATCGTGTGCACCGGCGACGAGCTCTCGAGCGAGTGCAGCGCCACGCCAGGCGCTCCCGTGGTGGAGACGTGCAACGGGATCGACGATGATTGCAACGGCGCCGTGGACGAGGATTTCGGGCTGGGCATGGATTGCGACGTGGGAATCGGCGCGTGTGCGGCCTCGGGCGTCGTCGTGTGCGCCGATGACGAGCTCTCGAGCGAGTGCAGCGTCACGCCCGGCGCGCCCGCGGCGGAGACGTGCAATGGCATCGACGATGATTGCGACGGCGCTGCGGACGAAGATTTCGGGCTCGGCATGAATTGCGATGTGGGCGTCGGCGCGTGCCTCGCGTCGGGCGTGATCGTCTGCGACGTGCTCTTCAACGCGACGTGCAGCGCCATGCCGGGTTTGCCCTCGACCGAGACGTGCAACGGCGTGGACGACGACTGCAACGGCGTGACGGACGAGGGCTGCGCGGATACGGACGGCGATGGGCTGACCGACGCGGAGGAGGGATTGCTCGGCACGGATCCGAATGACGCCGACACGGACGACGACGGCGTGCCCGACGGCGCCGAGCCGTCGATGGCCGAGGACTCGGACGGCGACGGGCTCATCAACGCGCTCGATCCGGACAGCGACGACGACGGCCTCTTCGACGGCACCGAGATGGGCTACGGCTGCGACGATCCCGCGACGAACCCCGCGCCTTCGACCTGCGTGCCCGACGGCGATCTCGGCGCCACGACGACGGATCCGACGAAGGCCGACACCGACGGCGGCGGCAAACCGGACGGGCTCGAAGATGCGGATCACGACGGCGTCGTCGATGCGGGCGAGACGAACCCGAACGATCCGGCGGACGATGCGTTCACCTGTTTCACGGACGAAGATTGCGGCAATCCCGTGAGCGGCTCCGTCTGCGAGGCGGGCATGTGCGTGCCCGGCTGCCGCGGCGTCGGGGGCAATGGTTGTCCTCATGGCGAGGTGTGCTCGTCCGCGGATGCCTCGCGCGGTGTTTGCGAGCCCGGACCGAACGAGTGCGCGAAGGACGCCGATTGCGGCGCACCGGGCAGCGGGCGCGTCTGCGACATCCCGGCGCGTGTCTGCCAGGCGGGCTGCCGCGGCGCGGCGGGCAACGGTTGTCCCGCGGGATCGTTCTGCACCTCCGAGACCTCGCAGCTCGGCGTCTGCGAGCCCGTGCCCACCGTGGGTTTCGAGGGCAACGGCGTGTTCTGCGAAGCGGCGGGCGCGGGCCGGGGACGCAGGACGAGCGGCGGCGTGCCGTTTGCGCTGGTGCTCGGGCTCTCCGCGTTCGTCGTGAGGCGCCTCTCCCGCGAAAAACGGAGCGCATGCGGCAAGATCCAGGGGTGACCCCGGCGCCGGGCTTTGATAGCCTCGGCCGACGGTCTTCGCATGCTCTTCACCCTCCGCGCCACGGGTCCGCACGCGTCGGGGCTCGGGTTCTTGCTACACAAGCACCCCGACAAACTCCAGACGTTCCCCCTCGCGTTCGGCCGCGCGCACGTCTTCTATCCCGAAGCCGCGGCCGAGGCCGTGACGGCCGCGCTGCTCGTCGACCTCGATCCGGTCGCCCTCGTGCGGGGTCGGCCCGGATCGTCCGAGGGCGGGCTCGTGGATCAGTACGTGAACGACAGGCCGTACGCCGCGTCGTCGTTCCTCAGCGTCGCCATCGCGCAGGTGCTCGGCTCGGCGCTCGCGGGGCGCTGCAAGGATCGGCCGGAGCTCGCGCAGGCGTCGATCCCGCTCGAAGCGACGCTCTCGGCGGTGCCGTGCCGCGGCGGCGCGACGCTGCTCCGCGCGCTGTTCGAGCCGCTCGGATACGAGGTCACCGCGACCCGTTTGCCGCTCGACGAGCGTTTCCCCGCGTGGGGCGAGGGCGCGCACCACGACGTCCGCCTGCGCAAGGCGTGCCCGCTCTCGGAGCTGCTCTCGCACGTGTACGTGCTCGTGCCCGTGCTCGACGACGACAAGCATTACTGGGTCGGCGACGACGAGGTGGAGAAGCTCGTCTACCACGGCGAGGGGTGGCTCGCGACGCACCCGGAAAAGGAGCTCATCGCGCGGCGGTACCTGAAGCATCGGGGCCGCCTCGCGCGCGCGGCGCTCGATCGGCTCGTCTCGGGCGAGGCCAAGGATCCCGACGCGGAGGCCGAGGCGCACGCCGAGGAGGAGGCCGCGATCGAGGCGCCCGTACGCCTCGACGAGGCCCGGATCGAGGCCGTGGCCCGGGCGCTCTCGGACGAAGGCGCGACGTCGGTGGTCGATCTCGGCTGCGGAGAAGGCAAGCTCCTCGCGAAGCTCGTGCGAAACCGGGCGATCACGCGGCTCGTGGGGCTCGACGTCTCGCAACGCGTGCTCGACGTGGCCTCGGAGCGGTTGAAGCTCGATCGGCACGGCGGCCGGAAATCCGAGCGGATCGAGCTCCTGCACGGATCGCTCCTCTACCGCGACGCGCGCCTCTCGGGCTTCGACGCGGCCGCGCTCGTGGAGGTCATCGAGCACCTCGAGCTTCCACGCCTCGGCGCGCTCGAGCGCTCGGTCTTCGAGCACGCTCGCCCCCGCGTCGTCGTCGTGACCACGCCGAACGTCGAATACAACGTCGTCTTCCCCTCGCTCCCCGCGGGCCACATGCGCCACAAAGATCACCGATTCGAATGGACGCGCGCCGAATTCGAGGCGTGGGCGCGCGGCGTCGCGGAGCGAAATGGCTATGCCGTCCGGTTCGCCCCGATCGGACCGGTCGATGAAACCCTGGGATCTCCCACGCAAATGGCGGTGTTCTCCCGATGAGCACGGAAGCCCCGGCGGAGGCGGCCCCCGCGAACGGCCGCACGATCTCCCTGCCGACGCCGAGCCTCGTCCTGCTCCTCGGCGCGTCGGGATCGGGGAAGAGCACCTTCGCGCGGAAGCATTTCGCGCCGACCGAGGTCGTCTCGTCCGACATGTTCCGCGCGATGGTCTCGGACGACGAGAACGATCAAAGCGCGTCGGCTTCGGCGTTCGAGGTGCTGCACCTCGTCGTGGACAAACGCCTGGAGGCGGGCAAGCTCGTGGTCGTCGACGCGACGAACGTGCGGCCCGAGTTCCGCAAGCCGCTCGTGGCGATCGCGCGCAAGCACCACGTCTTCGCGACGGGGATCGTGCTCGACGTGGGCGAGCGAGTCTGCAACGAGCGGAACGAGTCGCGCACGGATCGCAACGTGGCGGTCCACGTGGTGCGGCGGCAGTCGCAGGATCTACGGGCGTCGCTGCGCGGGATCGAGCGCGAGGGCATCCGCGTGGTGCACGTGCTGCGGAAGGCCGAGGAGATCGAGAACGTCACGATCGAGCGCACGCGCCTCTGGACCGATCGTCGCGACGAGCACGGTCCGTTCGACATCATCGGCGACGTGCACGGCTGCTGCGACGAGCTCGAAGCATTGCTGGAAGATCTCGGGTACACGGTCGAATGGGACCCCGCGGCGGGCCCGCACGGCGTGCGCGTGACGCCGCCGCCGGGCAGGCGCCTCGTTTTCCTCGGGGATCTCGTCGATCGGGGCCCGCGGATCGTGGACGTCCTGCGCCTCGTCATGACGGCCGTGCAGAGCGGCGCCGCGCTCTGCGTGCCGGGCAACCACGAGGTGAAGCTGCTCAAGGTGCTCCGCGGACGGCAGGTCACGATCATGCACGGGCTCGCCGAGACGCTCGCCGAGCTCGCGCGTACGACGGAGGCGTTTCAGGCGGAGCTGGCGCGTTTCATCGACGACCTCGTCAGCCATTACGTGCTCGATGATGGGCGGCTTTGCGTCGCCCACGCGGGCATGAAGGCGTCGATGCAAGGGCGCTCCTCGGGCGGGGTGCGTGAATTCGGGCTGTACGGCGACACGACGGGCGAGACGGACGAGTATGGTTTGCCCGTGCGGCTCAACTGGGCGACCGAATATCGGGGCCGCGCGACGGTCGTGTATGGCCACACGCCGGTCCCGACGGCGGATTGGCTGAACAATACGATCTGCATCGATACGGGTTGCGTTTTCGGCGGCGCGCTGACGGCGCTGCGTTATCCCGAGCGCGAGCTCGTCAGCGTGCCGGCGGCGCGTCAATATTGCGAGCCGAAGAAGCCGCTGATCCCCGTGGCGGCCGAGGACGGGCGCTCGGCGCAGCAGGCGCACGACGACACGCTCGATCTCGACGACGTGACCGGCAAGCGGCCCGTGAGCACGCGCCTCGCGCGGTGGGTCACGGTGCGCGAGGAGAACGCGGCCGCGGCGCTGGAGGCGATGAGCCGGTTCGCGGTCGATCCGCGCTGGCTCGTCTATCTGCCGCCCACGATGTCCCCGACCGAGACGAGCGCGCTTCCGGGCACGCTGGAGCACCCGGCAGAGGCGTTCGCGTATTTCCGACGGAACGAGGTCCCGCGCGTCGTCTGCGAAGAAAAACACATGGGCTCGCGGGCCGTCCTCGTCGTTTGTCGCGACGAGGCGACGGCGACGAAGCGGTTTGGCACGACGGACGGTCGGGCGGGCATCGTGTACACGCGCACGGGCCGGCCGTTCTTCGACGATCGGGCGCTCGAAGAGGCGCTCCTCGCGCGGGTGCGGCGCGCGGCCGAGGCGAGCGGGCTCTTCGACGAGCTCGGCGGCTTTTTCGTGCTCGACGCCGAGATCATGCCGTGGTCGGCGAAGGCGCAGGCGCTCGTCCGGGTGCAATACGCGCCCGTGGGCAGCGCCAGCCGATCCTCGCTTGGGGCCGCGATCGAGGCGCTCGGGCAAGCGAAAGCACGCGGGATCGAAGCGGACGAGCTCTTCACGCGAATGCAGGACCGGGCGCGGGCCGCCTCGCGTTACGTCGAGGCCTATCGACGGTATTGCTGGCCCGTCGCGCGTATCGAGGATTATCGCGTGGCGCCGTTCCACCTGCTCGCGGCCGAGGGGCGCGTGTTCGTCGATCGGGACCATTCTTTTCACCTGGGAATCGCGGCGCGGCTCGCCGAGGCGGATGGAGAGGTGCTCGTCTCGACGCGGCACGTGGAGGTCACGCTCGGGGACGAGGAGAGCGAGCGAAAGGGCGCGGCGTGGTGGGAGGAGCTCACCGCGGGCGGCGGCGAGGGCATGGTCGTCAAGCCCATGACGTTCCTCGCGCGGGGCAAACGCGGCCTCGTGCAGCCGGCCGTGAAATGCCGTGGCCGCGAGTATCTGCGCATCATTTACGGGCCCGAATACGATCTGCCGGAGAACCTCGCGCGGCTCCGCAATCGTGGGCTCGGCGCGAAGCGGTCGCTCGCGCTGCGAGAGCTCGCGCTCGGCGTCGAGGCGCTCGAGCGTTTCGTCCGGGGCGAGCCCTTACGACGGGTGCACGAATGCGTGTTCGCGATCCTCGCGCTGGAAAGCGAGCCGGTCGACCCGAGACTTTGATGCCATTGCCGGGCGGGATGCTCCACGTTTGCTATTCTCTTCGCGCGGCCACACTCGCGCCGGATGGAGGATTGGAATGAACGAGAACGAGTCGAACGCAGGGGACGGGACTCTCGTGTCGCCCGAGCTCGCGGAGGACGCGATGCTCGTGGCCGTGGCCGCGGGGCAAGCGACGCTCGAGCGCGGGGTGAAGAGCGGGACCGTGGTCCTCTTGCAGAAGGCGCTCGTCGAGCTCGGCGCGTCCCTCACCCCGGATGGCTCGTTCGGACCGAAAACCCACACGGCCATCGTGGCCGAGCAAGCCGCGGCGGGGCTGCCCCAGACGGGCGTGCTCGACGCGGCGACGCTCGCGGCCATCGATCGGCGCCTCGCCACGCGGCGGAAGGGCCGGCTGCACGACGCCATGGCGGCGGCGGTCGGGGGCGCGCCCGCGAGGCCCGCGGCCTCGGCGCCGGCGGTGGCGGGCGGGCCTTCGCGGCAGGATCAGGGGTATTTCGACGACGCGGCCGAGCTCCGGGGCCCGGGCGCGGGGCCCGTGGCGGACCCGGATGCCCCGCCGCCGGCCCAGGCTCAGGCCGGCACGAAGGCGAAGGGGCCGCTGCCTTCGGACCGTGTCGGTTCGCTCGACGCCGTTCGGCGCGCGATCGGCGACGACGCGCCCGCGAACGCGGCCCTCGAGCGGCTCCTCGCTGCGGGGCGCCTGCACGAGGGGGCGCTCTTACCGAACCTCGCGACGTTCGCGCAGACGCCGCGCAACCCCGCGCTCTTGCTGGAGGCGGGGATCGAGCCGGAGCTCTTGCTGGGGCAGGTGATCCGGCATGTCGACAACCCGCTCCGGGTGCAGCAGGGGCTGGGGCACGGGACGTGTGGGGCCGGCGTGATGGAGTACGTGCTCTTGCGGCGGGATCCGGCCGAGCTCGTGCGGCTCGTCGACGGCATCACCCGTGAGGCGCGCGCGGTCACGCTCCGGTCCGGCAAGAAGCTCGAGATGCCTCGCAGCGCCATCGCGCGGGACGCCTCGGGGCGGGTGGACCTCGACCGGCTCTTCCAGTCGGCGATCATGAACCACGCCTCGGCGATGAGCTGGCTCTTCGATTACGACAACCCCGAGGACAACGACACGTTCTGGGCGGCTGTGCGGGGCAACAGCCAGATGGCCGTGTATGGCTTCACCAGCCTGTATCAAGCGATCCTCGGCGGGACCTATTCGAGCGTGAGCACGCTCTCCCGGCCGAAGGACGAGGTCGCGGCCCTCGTGGCGACGTCGGCGGCGCGCGGCGTGCCGGTGCCCGTGATCCTGGAGTTCCGGACGTACCACTGGCTCTCGGTCGAGTGGCTCGAAGCGGGCAAGGATGGCAAGCCCGCCTCCATCGTCCTCCGAAATCCGTGGGGCAAGGACGAGGGCGGCGACAAACCGCCCCGCGTGGCGATGCCCGAAGGCGGGGGTCGTGTCCGGATGAAGTTTGCCGATTTTGTCGAAAACGTATTCGGCGCCACGGTCCGCGGCTGAGCGGCGCTCTTCTCGTCGCTTCTCGTCGCTTCTCGTCGCCTCTCGTCGCCCCCTCCCGGCGACTTCGCCCTCTCATCAAGGGATACGGCTCATCGGCGTCGCGACTTCGTACCACTTTGGTAGTAGCCGTCTGGTGATCCGTATTGCCGCCGCCCCGGGCCCGGCCGGTGCGTCGCTTCTCGTCCCCGCCAAACAGGATTACGGCTCGTACGTCCTTCGGCTTCGTACCACTTTTGTCGTAGTGGTTCGGTAATCCAAGTTGCCGTGCAACGAAGACGGACGCCGGATCGCCCTATTCTTGTACACTTTGACGGCCCGGATACAAAATGGCCCCATGAAGGACTTGAATACCTGGACCATGGAAGCCGATCGGGGGCTCGAGCTCCGGACGCACAAGATTCGCGTCGAGGTGAGCCGAGGGCCCATGGCAGGCGTCGTCACCGAGGTGCTCGGGCCGGAGGTGCGGGTCGGGAGCGGGAAGGATTGTGATCTCGTTCTCGAGGATCCGACCGTCAGCCGGCACCACCTGCTTCTCCGGATCGAAGGTGACCTCCTGCGCGTGCTCGACACGAGCAGCCGCAATGGCACGACCGTCGACGGCGTGCGGATCCGCGACGCCTACGCCCGGCCCGACTCGACGATCGGGCTCGGCGCCTCGGCGCTGCGGCTGCAGATGATGCGCGACGTGGTGGCGCTGCCGCTCTCGTCCCGCACCCGCTTCGGCCGCCTCGTCGGCGCGAGCGTGCCGATGCGGGGGCTCTTCGCGCTGCTCGAAAAGATCGCGCGGAGCAACGCGATGACCGTGCTCGTCGAGGGGGAGACCGGGACGGGCAAGGAGCTCGCGGCCGCGGCGATTCACGCCGAGAGCGCGCGGGCGAGTGGCCCGTTCATGGTCTTCGATTGCTCGTCGGTGAGCGCGGGCGTGCTGGAGAGCGAGCTCTTCGGGCACAAGCGCGGCTGCTTCACGGGCGCGACCGAGAACCGCGTGGGGAGGTTCGAGGCGGCGCACGGCGGGACGCTCTTCCTCGACGAGATCGGCGAGCTGCCGCTCGAGCTCCAGCCGAAGCTGCTCCGGGCTCTGGAGACGCGCACGATCACCCGGATCGGAGAGAACGAGCCGCGCCGGGCCGACGTGCGGATCGTGGCCGCGACGAACCGATCGCTGGCGGTCGAGGTCGAGCGAGGCAGGTTCCGCGAGGATCTCTATTACCGGCTGGCCGTCGTGCCCGTGCGGCTGCCGCCGCTGCGGGAGCGGCTCGACGACATCCCGCTGCTCGTGCGGCATTTCGAGAAGGAATGGCAAGGGCGGACGGACGCGCCGCCGCTCCTGCCGAACGAGGTGCTCGAGCGGATGAAGGCGCACCCGCGGCCGTGGCCGGGCAACGTGCGGGAGCTCCGGAACAAGGTGGAGATGATGCTCTCGCTCGGGCTCGACGAGCCGCCCTGGGCCGCCGAGGAGACGGAGGAGCCGCCCTCGGCGGTGCTTCCGGTCGTGAACCTCGAGGTGCCTCTGCACGTGGGGCTCGCGCACCTGGAGAGTGCTTACAAGCGGGCCTATGTGGAGCGCGCGTTGCGGGAGACGGGGTACAACGTGTCCCAGGCGGCCAAGATCGCCGGCGTGGGACGGGCGTTCGTCCAGCGGGTGATGCGAAGGCACGGGCTCCGAACGAGCGACGAGGGAGGCGGATCCGAGGGCGGGGCCGCACCTGCGCCGGTGGCGGGCCCCGCCCCGGCGCAAGGCGAGGCGCCCGCGTCGGGGCAGGGCCTTTATGAATGGTATCGAAAACATCCGCTCGCGTCGCCGGATGCGCGCCAGTGGCCCGAAGGGTTGGTCCCCCGGAACGGTACGGGATCGAAGCGCAGGGGTGCAGGCGGGCGTTGAACCGCGGTCAGTTCGGGTTCATCATGAACGCCCATGAGGGGGCCCTCGGATCTCACGGAGCATGAGCACGGCCTCATGCTGGACCTCGTCGCCGAGCTCGGAGGATCGCTCGATCTGCACGAGGTGCTCGGCCGCGGCTACGGCCTGCTCTCGCAGCTCGTGTCCGCGGATCACGGGGCGCTCTGCGTGAGCCGGCCCGAGGGGCACGCCGTCTACGACTGGGCCGTCGTCGAGATGCCCGAGAGGTTTTTCCAGGGATACGCGGAGATGGTCCCGCACGACTTCGTCCGGATCGCCGTCGCCGAGCGTCCGAACGAGGTCTTGCGCGACACCGAGATGCTCCCGCGCGCGGCGATGGAGCGGAGCTACCTCTACAACCACTGCCGCGACATCGGGATGCGTCTCGAACACGTGATGGCCGTCATGCTCCGCGACGATCCTTCGTGGCACGGGGGGCTCATCCTCTACCGGGACAAGCGGATCCCATTCTCGGATCACGAGCGCATGATCCTGCAGAAGCTCTCCCGGCATTTCACGAACGCGGTGAAGAACTGCCGGCTCTTCGGGGCGATGGCGAAGCGCGCGTCGCTGCTCGACGCGGTGCTCGCCGGGATGGGGCACGAGGCGATCGTGTTCAGCGCGTCGGGCGCGGAGATCGCGCGGACGGCGAGCGCGGAGAAGATGCTCTGCGCCTGGTTCAAGCCGACCGAGCTCGGCCCGGACGGGCTGCCCGAGCTTCTCGCCGCGCGCCTCGCGTCCTTCGTGAAGAACCCCCACATGCTCCCCGAGGCTTACTGGCGGACCGGCGCGCTCGCCGAGCTGAAGGTCTCGATCCAGAAGCTCCCGGGGCTCGACGGCGCGTCCTTCGTGATGCTGCTCGAAGAGGTCCCGAAGCTCGTGCCCATCCCCCTTCCGTGGCTGAAGTCCCTTTCGACCGCGGAGATCAAGGTGGCGGAGCGCGTATGCTGGGACAACGCGCTCATCGCCACCGAGCTCGGCATCACGGAGCTCACGGTGAAGAAGCATTTCTCGCACGTCTTCGACAAGCTCGGCATCCCGAACCGCGCCGCGCTCATTCACACAGCGTGGCGGCAGCGTTGAAGGTCGTCTCTCTCCCCGCGAACATCCCCGGATAAAGCGCCGCGGTCACCGCGGCCGAGAGCGTGACGGCGCGGCGATCCTCGGCGGACTCGATGCGCTCGAAGAGGCCTCGCAGCACCTCGGTGTGCTCTTCGTCGGCGTCGGCGTGCCCGGAGAGGAAGCGGACGGCGCGCTCGATGCCGGGGATCCGTCGCCGCGCGACGAGATGCGCCGCGGTGGTGCCGGCGCGGGCCTGGGAGAGGGCCTCGAGGACGTAGGCCGTGCCGAGGAAGGCGAGGGGCGAGCCGGCCTCGACCTGAAACCGGTTCCAGGCGATGTAGGCATCGACGGCCGGGCAAGGCGAGGGCGGCGCGGCCGGGGTCTCGGGGCGGCCGATCGCGGCGAGGTCCTCGAGAACCCAGAGGTCGTGCCCTTGCTCCTCGTCGGCTTTTTGCAGGAAGAGCCGCGCGAGGTCGGGGGCCTTGCCCGCGCGCGAGAGCCGCTCGCCGGCGCGGCGGAGCAAGGGGCGGGTTTGCTGGACATAAAGATACGTTTGTCGAAGAAAGGCCGCGTATTCGTCGGTGTCGAGGTCGCCGGCGAGCAGGCGGCGGGCCGCGGGGTGTGTGTCGAGGACCGAAAGAAGGTCCGCGACGGTGGTATCGAGAGTTTTCACGAGGGAGTTCATGAGGACGGGCTCCTTTTGTTCAGGCGGCAATCGAGCCCGGATGGGGGAAGACGGGGGGCTTCGCGCGCTGCACGGTGCGCTGCTCGGCGACCGACGCGAGGAGCGGCAGGGCGCACATGCGAAAGCGGGTATCGTAGACCGGAGGGCCCACGAAGCGGGCGCGCATGCGGCGGGCGTACATGTCGAGCGTGCGCGGGAGCCGGGATCGCGCGGGGGAGCGCGTGGCCTCGGAGCGCGCGTGGTCGTCGAAGAACGGGCGCTTCGGCGAGGCGGGGGCGGGCGAAGGGAGGCGCGGGGCGAGGGAAAGGTCGTTTCGGACGAACCCGCGCTCGCGGGCGACCTGCTGAATGAGGCGGGCGTCCTCGATGCCGTCGGTCTCGGTATTCGCGGTCGCAATCCAGTGGCCGACGCCGAGGACGCGGCTCAGGTGGACGGCGGCGGCGTGGAGCTCGGCGACGGCCATGGAGTGTCTATGGGTGGCGAGGACGCAATATCGCGAGGTCTCGGCGAGGCGGAGGCCGGCGGCGGCGAGGGGCGCGAGGTCGAACTGCGATTCGACGGAGAGGCCGAAGGAGGTGCCGTTCGTGGCGGCGACCTCGGGGTTCGGCAGGAGGAGGCGGAGGGTGCCAACGGCGATGTCGCCGTCGTAGGCGATGAGGTGGAGGGTCGTGGCGAGGGTATCGAAACAATCGAGCTCGCGGGGGACGGCGTGCTCTTTCGTATCGAGGTAGCCGAGCTCGCGGGCGAACACCTCGAAACGGACGCGGACGGCGTGGTCGAGGTGTCTCTGGGTTTCGGCGATGATGCAGCGGATGTCCGACATGAGTTCCTCCAGCGGCGCGAGCAGGAAATCGGCTCGGTTGCCGGAGAAGCTCGGATTGCAGGCGACGTGCCCGCGGGGGAGGGGTCGATTTTCGGGGCGAACGCGGGGGAAAACCGGGGCGAGGTGGATCCGGATGGATGCAGGTTCGCGGCGAAATGTGGGCGAGGTGGATCCGGGAGCATGCAGCAGGTGAAGGCCCGAGCCCTCGGGTTCGTTTGCCCGAGGCGTGCATGCCGTGCTGCGCGGATCGCGCAACGAATTGCGCGATCGTCGGAGGGGTCGGCCACGACGGATGCCCGATGCTCGGCGCGCGCGTGGCTCGCAGCTGCGAGCGTCCGTCCGTGGGACATCCTGGCCGGGGCTCGACGCCGGGACGTTCGAGCCGTCGTCCGGGCCTGGGAGCGTCGCACCAGGTGCCCGTGCGCGGCGCGGCCCTCGGCGCGGTTCGTGGTAGTTCATCCGCGAATTGATCCATCTAAACAAACGAATCCCACACGCTCGTTCGATTCGTGGATTCGATTTTGCGTAATGCCTGATCGGCCCCTCGATTCAGCTCCGCCCGTGCGGACAGCATTGCAGCAAGAACGCGCGTGATCGCGCTCGTGGCACCGGCCTTGCTCTGCGGGCCGCGCCGTGCTTCTTCTGCGCGCAGGGGCCATTGACGATAGAGTGAAGGGGGTGCGTCGTGGGCAGGCCCCCCACGCCATTTTCCAGATCGAAGCAAAGGAGTGATCGCGCGGAGAGCGAGACGAGTCGACGGAGACCGACCCTCGAATCCAAGGAGAAAATGCATCGTGATTGTCCTTAACGTGGTGACGAAACGCGTGACGCTTTTCGCGTCCGCAGCGGTGCTGTTGTCGAGCGGGACGGCCCTTGCCCAGGACGTCGCCGCCCTCGAGGAGCTTGGCAAGCGTGTTTTCTTCGACAACATCTCCAGTCCGAAGCGCCAGGGGTGTCATACCTGTCACGATGCCGCGAATGGCTGGACGGGCGCCGTCGCCGGCGTCAACAAGAACGGCGTCGTCGTCCCCGGCGCCAATCCCAAAGCGGCTGGGCGGCGCAAGCCCCCGAGCAACGCGTACGCGAGCTTCAGCCCGGCGTTCGGCGAAACGCCCAAGACCGTCACCGTCACCCTGATTCCCCCCGCCGCCGCGTGCGCTCTCGGCATCACGCGTCTTTGCACCGGAGGCACCTTCTGGGACGGACGCGCCGAGGGCACGGCAACGCCTTTCGTGGCGCTTCCGACCTTCACGGGCGCGGGGGCCACCACGCATGTCGGCACGGAAATCTTCAAAGGGAATGCGGCCCGCGCGGCGGCGTACGGCCTCTACATCGGACCGCTCGCGGATCAGGCGCTCGGGCCTTTTCCGAATGACGCCGAACAGAACGTCCCCGACGGCGACGATCACGGTTTGCCCGGCGCCGAAGCTGTCTGCCTGCACGTCGAGTCGGCGAAATACGCGGAGCTCTTCGCGCTGGCCTGGGGCGAGCCGATCGACTGCGCCGATCCGGCCATCAGCTTCAAGCGCATCGCCCTCGCGCTCTCGGCCTGGCAGCATTCCTCCGAGGTCAACTCGTTCAGCTCTCGGCGCGATCAGGGAAACAAGGTACTGGATTCCCAGGGCAACCAGGTCCTCGCGCTCCCGTTCTCCAACCTGACGCCGGAGGAGAATCTGGGACACGACCTGTTTTACGGGCGCAATGACTCGGGGCTGAACCCCGGCCTGAAGAATGCGAACTGCGGGCGGTGCCACAACAGCCACAATTCGACGGCCTTCGGGCCCGTCCTGGGCTCCAGGGGCGACGAGCCGAACCAGGTCTACACCGACTTCGCTTATCACAACATCGGAGTGCCGGCGAACTTCGACATCGAGAACTTCGATCCGGACAATGGCGACGCCGGGATCCTCGAGCACGCGGATCAGAGCGCCTCGTTCGACCCGGAGAACCCGGCGGCGACGCCCCTCGCCGGACATTTCAAGACCACGACGCTGCGCAACGTCGACAAGCGCCGCGGCAACGGGTTCACCAAGGCCTACATGCACAATGGCTATTTCAAGAGCCTCGAGCAGGTGGTCCACTTCTACAACACGTCGCTCCTGCTCCGGGACGATGTGAACTGCCCGCCGGGGACGACGGCGGACGAGGCGATGGAGAGGGGTTGCTGGCCGGCCGCGGAGTTCGATACGCCGAATCAGGCCGGCTTGCTGGGCCTGCTCGGGAACCTGGGCCTCACCGCGGCGGAAGAGGCGGCGCTCGTGGCGTACATGAAGACGCTCACCGATACGGTGACCCCGACGCAGCCGAAGCCCTACAAGAAGAAGAAGTGAGATTCACGGCTTCGGGCGCGCCCGCGTACCGTTTCAGCGCGATTCCAACCATAGCTGGTTTCTCTCGGCATCCGAGCCCACCCACTCCTCGAGACCGAGCGCTTTTTCGAAGAGATCGTACGTGCTCGTGCCTTCGGGTGTCGTGCTCGCGAGCCAGCGCGTGACGCCCTTCTTCTCGCAGCGGAGGTGCGGCCGCACCTCTCCGATGGCATCGTCGAGCGGGCTTGGCCCATCGGCGACCCGATCGAGCGCTCTCCAGAGCTTCGCGAGCCGATCCGGGTCGAGCACACGTACGTGTCGACCGGGCGCCTTCACGAAGATCATGCCGTCATGAACGGCGGTGCCGTCGCCACATAACGTGGCTCGGTACTGGGGACAATTGCCATGGCACGCGCCCGTCCAGTAGACGATGCGCACGCCGCCCGAACCAAGTGTGCCATCGCAGCGGACTTCCGGGCCTTGGGGCACGAACGTGCGAAACCCTGGCGCACACGAGGCAAGAGCGAGCAACACGCCGAAGCATGACCAGTACCGCGAACGTCGCGGCAGCGATGGCGGGCGTATCGCGACCCTACGAATCCTCACTCGGAAAGCTCGGACAGCAGCGCCGCCTCTTGCGCCGCGAGGTCGGCCTTGAGCTTCTGGAGCGCTTCGAGCTTCGCCTTCTTCTCTTGCTGGGCGGCCTGCGCCCGCTGGGCTGCGATCTTCGCTTCCTGTGCGGCGAGCGCCTCGCGCTGCATCTTCAGCGCGTCGAGCTCCGCCAAGGCCGCCCCGATCTTCTTGTCGAGCTGGCTCAGGGTCAGCTCCTCGGCCGAGTCCTGGAGGAAGAACGACTCCGCCCAGCCGGCGCCGAGCTTGTGCGCGTGCTGAATCTCGCCCAGCTTGCCGTAGAGCGACTTCCGCAATTTGTTGTGGTCCTGGTTCAGCTTCACGCGCGTGCCGATGGTCCGGAAGTTGACCAGGTTTTGCGTCGCGGTCTTCTTTTCCTTCGCCGCTTCCTCGCCTGCCTTTGCACGTGTGGCCACCACGGGCGCGTGGTCTCTCAGCACGGCTTTATCGGCTTCCGCCAGCGCTTCGGGCCAGGTTTGCATGATGTCGAGCTGCCCGCCGAGCGTGGGTCGCTTCAATTCGCTGGGGCGTAGGTCCTTGAAGAGGCGTTGCGCGAGAAGCGAACGCTTGTCCACGTTGGCCGAGACGAAATCGACCGAATCATCGAGATCGTAATCCGCGAACTGGACCACTGCGGTGGCGGAGGCCTCGGCTTCGAGGAGGTTGCGCTCCTCGGCGATGGTGGCCTCGATGCGCGGCTCGAATGCATCCACGTCGGGGACGAGCGCCTGCGTGAGGGGATTGCGCCGGATACGGGCCGCCATGAAGCGGAAATGGACCGCGGCAGTCGCGGTGGTCGCTGTTTCAGGGAGGGTCTTGACTCCAACCATGGCGGCGGATGGTAGAGGGCTCCCGCGCCGGCCGTCAACGACGTGATGCGTCCGGGGACACTGCCGCCTCTCACGGGAAGGGGCTCGAACGCGCCGGAGACGGCTTGCGGGGGCGTTCGAGGGGGCTGAAGTGGCGTTGCAACGCGTCGCGGGGGCGGTTCGGGCGCCCGAAGTGGGGTCGCAACGTCGACGGGGGGGACGGGGGCGCGGGGAACGGGGGCGTGAGCGGTTGCATCGTCGCTCGTGGCGCCGGAGGTGCGTGGTGCGCGCTTTTCGCCGTGCGGCGATCGGCGCTCGAACCTGCGTGCCAACGCGAGCCGGAGCGGTTCATGCGAAAGGAGCGAGGGAGCGACGCGTCGACGTTCGGGTTTCGGCCCGCGACGGGGCCTGCGGAACGATCCCGGTGCTGCATCGCGGGTGGAGGCGGGGGCGGAGCTTCGTGGCGAATGTGGTTCGAACGTTCGAGATGGGTCGTCGAGGCGTCGCGGGGCCACTTGCGGCATGTGGGCACGGTGAATGCCCGGAAAACACCGGGGAAGAGGTTGACGGTGTGGTGATGCCTACCGTAGCCTACCCGACTGCGTCACGGCTCGCGCACCGTGACGGGGGAGGGGGAGCGCGTGGCTTGGGGGGATGGCCGTATCGAGAGCAGCATGCTCGTTTGGCGTGGACGACCTGTGCAGCGTCCTGCCCGGGACGGGTAGGCTCGGGGTCGGGGTCTACAACCAGACGTCCGTCGCCTTCGGGTACGCGTGGAAGGATGGCGACGTCCGGATAGGGCCGTCGTTCTCGGCTTACCGCCATATCGCCGAGCCCTCAAGGCGCTCGCCGCCGACGAGCCTGTTGTTATCTGGATGTCTCCCTCGTGGGACGATCGAGTTGCGCTCTGGGCGCTCTGCTCTTATCGGCTCCAGCGCCGGCCCACGCAGCCCGACCTATCGCTCGTCGTCGTGGGAGAACACAAGGAGCGGGATCCGCCCATCAGCTTTGGTATTGGTTATGTGAGCTTGAAGCCGGCGATGGCGCCTCTCGCGTGGGAGACGATGCGTTCTCTTTCGCTCCGCGAGGTCCGCGAAAAGGCGCGCTTTTGGAAGAAGCTCACGGCGCCTTCGCCGATCCTTTCCGGAAAAACCTCGGGAAGACACCATCACGCAAGGAGCTCCTCGAGCTGGGCGCCTACCAAGCGGGCTTTTTCCCCCGGTTCAGCGAGCGAGGGCTTTCCCTTTCGACCCTGGATACACTCATGCTCGATCTCGTCGACGACACGCCCAGAACTCCCGCAGCAATCTTCATGCGAGAAGGGGCGAAGGGCGATGCGTTTCGCCAATGGTTCGACCTCACCGGAGACGTCATCCTGTTCGATCGCATCGCCGCATGGGCGAAATTCGACGGTCCCGGGGCGCTGATTACCGAGCCCTACCGCACCCCGAACGGCCTATGGACCTCGCGCTACGAGATCACCGACGTCGGCCGCTCCCTCCTGCGCGACGGCCTCACCTCGATCGACCAAGCCCCGCCGCTCCCCATCTGGGGCGTCACGGCCTACGACCCGAAAAATCCCTGGGTCGTCGTGGAAGAAGCCGGAGGGCGACCGCACCTCCGGCGGCTCGGTGAACAGACCCGCTGAAACGGCATCCCCTCTCAAGGCTTCGGATGCGCGAGCAGCCACTCCACGACCTTCGGGGCGAAGTTCGGCCCGAGCCCCGGCACGTGCGTCCCGCCGGCGATCGTCCAGAGCTCGGCCGCGCCGCCCGCCTTGCAGCCCGTCGTGTATTTCGAGACGCTGGTCTCCGCGCCTTCGATCGTCGCCTCGAGGTCGAGCGCTTCGCCTGCGGACGGCGTGAGCGCGCAGCCGTTCTTCTGCGCCCATGATTCGGTCGTCGCCACGGCGCCCGGATAACTCACGCCCAGGATGGAGTCGCCGTCGTAGAGCACGGTGTCGTCCGCCGTTCCGTGGATCTGCAGCATCGCGACGGGTTTCTCCGCCGGGCATTTCGCCGGATCGCTCCACGTCGCGCCCGCGAGGCTCGCGATGCCGGCGACGAGATCCGAGCGGTCGCAGGCCATCCGGTGCGACATGTAGCCGCCGTTCGAGTGGCCCAGGAAATACACGCGCTTCGGGTCGACCTTGTAATGCTGTCCGATCTCGGTGACGAGGCCCGAGAGGTAGGCGACGTCGTCGACGCCCACGCCCCCGAAATCGCAGCAGGCGTCCGTCGCATTCCAGAAGCGCTTCGACTCCGCGTCGAACGTGCCATCCGGGTGCGCATACAAAAAACCGTGTTTGTCGGCCTGGGGCTTCAACTGGAACAAGAGCTCCTGGACGGCGCCGGAGGCGCTGTAGCCGTGGAGCAGGATCACGAGCGGGGAGGGTTTGGCAGGGTCGAGGCCGGGGGGGACGTGGACGGTGACGGGGCGATCACCGCCGACGACGAGCTCGCCCGGCTCTTCGCCGCCGGTGCCCCCCGCGCCGCCGGTGCCTCCGGCGCCGGCGTTGCCGCCCGACCCGGCGGGATTCGAGGCGCAGGCCAGGGCAAAAACGAACGGTATGGATGCGAGGACAAGGGAGGGGTAGAAGCGCGTCATGGCGCGAGCTTACCGCACGTTCCGTCGGATCTCCTCGGTGTTCCTCCTCGCGGGGGTGACGCTCGCCGCGGCGCCGGCCCTCGGCGCGCCGCCGAAGGCCGCCCCGAAAGCCGCGCTCACGAGCGCGGAGCAGGCGGCGCTGAAGGAGTCGCAAGAGCTCGCCGTCGAGGCGCAGCGGCTGCTCGAAAAGAAGCAATACGATCCGGCGCTCGCGCCGGCGCTGAAGGCCCTCGCGATCCGGGAGAAGATCGATCCCGAGAGCGTCTGGACGAAGATGAGCCTGCGTCAGGTGGCGGACATTCACGAGGGGAAGAAGCAGTACGCCCGCGCCGTGCCCTACCGCGAGAAGCTGCTCGCGGTCGTCGAGAAGAAGCCAGACAACGAGGCGGATCTTCGCTATCGCATCCACGAGCTCGCGAGGGCGCTGCAAGCCGGGGGCGAGCACGCGCGCGCCATCAAGCTGCTCGAACGCGAGATCGCGATCAGCGTGAAGTCGAGGCGCGGCGTCGAGGGCGAGGACACGATCGGGCCGTTCGCGGCGATCGCGGAGTCCTTCAAGGCGCTCGGGCGGTACGACGAGGCCGAGGCCATGCTGCGCCGCGCGATCAAGATCTGCGAGGATGTCTCGCGGGATCGAAAACCGTACCCGTATCTGCTCGTGAACCTCGGCCGGTTGTACCACGACACCGGCCGTTACACGCGGGCCGAGCCGATCCGCGCGCAGGCGGTCGAGCGCGTCGCGGACGTGAGCGGGTTTCGGTTCAACGCCACGACGGAGATGGGCGAGCTCGCGGCGACGCGTGTCGCCCTGCAGGACTATGCGGGCGCCGAGGTGGTGCTCGACGAGCTCGTCGCCATCGCCCGGGAACGAGAGGGTGAAGACAGCCTCTATTACGCGAGCCAGCTCGCGCTGCGCGCGGCGCTCGACGTGGAGACGGGGGCGTACGACCGGGCCGAGTCGAGGCTCCTCCGCGCGCAGGCGATCGTCGAGGCGAATGCCCAAAAGGGGAAGGACGCGCCGGAGCTGCGCGTCGCCTTGCAGTGGATCTTCGGGCAGATCGCGACGCAAAAGGGGGATTTTTCTCGCGCCGAGCAGCTGCTTTCGCGCACGCTCGCCCATTACGAGAAGACGAACGGGCCGAAGGACAAGTCCGTGGCCGAGGTGTCGGCGAACCTCGCCGATCTCTACCGGCGCGCGCAGAAGCTCGACAAAGCCGAGGTCCACGCGGCGCGGGCGCTCGCGATCCGCGACGAGCTGCTTCCGGCGATGCACCCGGATCGCGCCGAGTCACGGGCGATCTTCGGGCGTATCCGCGAGATGCGCGGAGACGCGGCGGGCGCGAAGAAGCTCCACGAGGAGGCGCTCGCGGCGCGCGAAAAGACGTTCGGCAAGGAGCATCCGTTCGTCGCGTCGTCGCTGCTCGATCTCGCGGATCTCGCGCGGCGGCAGGGGGGGCTCGGGGCGCAGGGCGCCAAAGGCGACCCGAAGCCCCGAACGTCGGACAACGCGGGTGAGGCCGAGGGGTTTTACAAGCGGGCGGTCGGGATCTTCGAGACGACGTTCGGAGGCGAGCACGAGAAGGTGGCGGCCGGGCTCGAAGGGCTCGCCGCGCTGTACGTGGAGACGGGCAAGCTCGATCTGGCGCTTCGCGCGGCGACGCGGGCGGCGGAGATCCGCGAGCGGCAAGCGGCGCTCGTGATCGCGGGGGGATCCGAGGCGCAAAAGCGCGCGTTCGTGGCGACGATGCGCACCGGGACCGATTTCCTCACGAGCCTGCACGCGCGGACGATGCCCGCGGACGCGGACGCGAGGAAGCTCGCGCTGACCACGATCTTGCAGCGCAAAGGGCGCGTGCTCGACGTGATGGCGAGCTCGCTCGCGGCCCTGCGGCGCAAGCTCGGGGCCGAGGAGGCGAAGCTCGCGGACGAGCTCGCGGCGGCGCGGGGCGAGGTCGCGCGGCTCGCGATGCGAGGGCCCGCGGGCCAGCCGCTCGAGGAGTTCAAGGCGGAGCTCGCGCGGCGCGAGGAGAAGGCGCGGGCGATCGAGGAGAAGATGGGCGGGCGGAGCGACGTGTTCCGCGCGGAGGAGACGCCCGTCACGATCGAGCGCGTGCAAGCGCAGGTGCCGGCGGAGACGGCGCTCGTGGAGATCTCGCTGTACGTGCCACGGCGCTCGGCCGACGTGGACATGCCGAGCCGCGACGGGCCGCCGCGCTTCGCGGCGTACGTGCTCGATGCGTCGGGCAAGGTGAGCTTCGTCGATCTCGGCGAGAGCGGGCCGATCGAGGCGGCGACGAAGGCGCTGCGCGAGACGCTCTCGGCGTCGCTCGACCAGGATCCGAAGCCGCCGGCGCGGGCGCTCGACGAGCTCGTGATGCGCAAGATCCGGCCGCTGCTCGGCGGAAAAACGAAGCTCATGATCGCGGCCGACGGCGCGCTCTCGCTCGTGCCGTTCGCGGCGCTCGTCGACGAGGAGGGGCAGTACCTGGTCAAGCGGTACGAGATCTCGTACCTGACGAGCGGGCGGGATCTCTTGCGGCTGTCGCGCACGGCGCCGCCGGGGCAGGGCGCGCTCGTCGTGGCGAATCCCGCGTTCGGGCAGCGCGAGCAGGGGGAGAGCGCGCTCGCGCTGCTGGACGGCAAACCCGACGCGAAGACGCGGGGCCTCGACAAGGCCTATTTCGAGCCGCTGCCGGCGACGGCGGTCGAGGCGCGCGCGCTCGCCCCGATCCTGCCGGGCGCCGCGATGCACGTGGACCTCGAGGCGACGGAGTCGACGCTGAAGAAGGCGCACGCGCCGCGGATCGTGCACGTGGCGACGCACGGGTTTTTCCTGCCCGCGAAGGGCGCGGCGGCGCGCGCGGCGGCACAAGGTGAGCGTGGGCTCGAGCTCGAACCGTCGCCGGACTGGCTGCCGGATGATCCGCTGCTGCGCTCGGGGCTCGCGCTCGCGGGGGCGAACGCGAAGAAGGGCGGCGGCGGCGAGGACGGGATCCTCACGGCGCTCGAAGCGAGCTCGCTCGATCTTTGGGGCACCAAGCTCGTCGTGCTCTCCGCGTGCGAGACGGGCCTCGGCGACGTGCAGCGCGGCGAGGGCGTGTACGGCCTTCGGCGCGCGCTCTTCGTGGCCGGCGCCGAGTCGCTCGTCGCGAGCTTGTGGAAGGTCGCGGACGAGGAGACGCAGCGGCTCATGGTGGCCTATTACCAGCGCGTCACGAAGGGCGGCGGCCGGAGCGCCGCGCTCCGGGATGTCGAGCTCGCCATGCTCGCCGACGAGCCCACGTCACACCCGTATTTCTGGGCGAGCTTCGGCGTGTTCGGGGATCCGTCGCCGATGGGCGCAGCCGTCGAGGTCGTGGGCGATCGGCGAACGCCCCACGAAGAGCCGCGGATCCTGCCCGTGAAGCCTGGCCCGCGTGGGTGTTCGTGCACGTTCCCCGGATCGACGGGGGAGGGGCCGCTCGGGCTCGTGGGGCTCTTCGGGGTCCTCGCGCTCGTCGCGCGGCGCCGGCATCGGTGATAGGGTCTCGGCCATGCTGGCCATCGAGGCCCGGGGGCTCCGTAAAACGTACGGCGGGGGTTTTTCACGGGGCGCGGGGAAGGAGGCGCTCGCGGGGCTCGATCTCGCGATCTCCGAGGGCGCGGCGTTTGGTCTGATCGGGCTCAATGGCGCGGGAAAAACCACGTTCATCAAGGCGCTGCTCGGCGTCGTGCGGCCGAGCGCGGGCGTCGTGCGGGTCCTCGGCAAGGACCCGGAGGATCCGTCGGCGCGCGCGAAGATCGGCTATCTGCCCGAGCGTCTCTTTTTGCCGCACGCGTTCACGCCCGTGCAATTCCTGGCGAGCGTGGCGCGATTGAAAGGGATCTCCGAAGCCGACGACGAGGTGCGGCGGCAGATCGGGCGGGTGGGGCTCTCCGGGGAGGAGGGGCGGCGGATCGGGGGTTTTTCCAAGGGAATGCGGCAGCGGCTCGGGCTCGCGGCGGCGCTGCTCGGCGGGCCGATGTTGCTCGTGCTCGACGAGCCGACGGACGGCGTCGATCCGCTCGGCCGGGCCGAGATCCGGCGGATCCTCGCGGAGGAGCGGGCGCGGGGCGCGACGCTGTTCCTGAATTCGCACCTGCTTTCGGAGACGGAGCGCGTCTGCGATCGGATCGGCATTCTCTCGGGCGGGCGGCTCCTCCGGGAAGGGCCGATCGAGGCGCTCTGCGGGAGCGAGACGCGGTATCGCGTGCGGTTTGCCCCGCCGCTCGACGCAGCGGCGCTCGAGGCGCTCGGCTTTCGGCCGGGGGAGGGCGACGGGGTGTTCGTGGTGGATGCGCCGGATCCTACGGCATTGAACGATCTGCTCGATCGAGCGCGGCGCACCGGGGCGCGGCTCGTGGGGCTCACGCACGACGTGCGGGATCTCGAGGACGTGCTGGCGGAGGCGCTCGGCCAGGGAGGGGAGCGGGGACACGCGTGAAATCGTTTGTCGTGGCCAGAGACCTCCTGCGCGAGGCGGCGTCGCGGCGCTGGTTCCTCGCGCTCGGCCTGGGGATCACCCTGGGGCTCGTGGTGATAGGACTTTCCTTGCGGATGGACGTCGTCGACGGGGCGCTCGCGGCGACGCGGTTCTTCGGTAAATCGGTGAACACGCAGATCCGCGCGGCCGACCTGGCCCTGCGGCCGGTGTTCGTGGCTTCGTCGTATCTGATCTTTTACGGGGGCCTGCTCTTCGGCGTGGTTGCGTGCGCCGATTTCGGCCCGAGCCTGCTCGCGCCGGGGCGGATCGAGCACCTGCTTTCGTTACCCGTGCGGCGATTCGAGCTCATCGTGGGAACGTTCCTCGGCGTGCTCGCGCTCGCGCTGCTCGGGGCGCTTTATGGAGCGGGCGGGCTCGTCTTGATCTTCGGGGTGAAGACGGGCGTGTATTCGGGGCGGCTCATCGTCTCGGCGCTGCTCGCCAGCGTGACGTTTTCCGCCATTTATGGCGCGATGTTGACGGTCGCGATCGCGGCTCGCAGCGCGGCGCTCTCGGCGGCGTCGGGGGGCGCATTGGTCCTGCTCGGGATCGTGGCCGGGGAGCGGGAGCGGATCTCGGAGTTTTTCGATCCGGGGATTTCGCGCACGATCTTCCGGGGAATCACCCTGTTCTTGCCGCGGGTCTCGTCGCTCGCGCGTTCGGCCGGGGAGATCGCGGGCGCCCAGCCGGTCGATTCCGCCGCGCTGACGAGCTTGCTCCTCGGGCTCGTGGTCTTCGGCCTCGCGGCGCTCTCGCTCGGCATTCACCTCTTCGAACGGAAGGATTTCTGATGAGACGGGTGGCCTGGCTCGTCGCGTTCGCCGCGCTCCTGGCGCTCTCGGCGTTCTTGATGTCGCGGGGGGACAAACCCAAGAAGCCCGAGCGGGTGCTCAAAGCCGAGTTCCCGCGGTTCCCGAAGCCCTGGGAAGAGGAGCGCAACCGGAAACGGAGGACGTTGCCGCCCGCGGCGCCGCGGCCCGGGGAGGAGGAGGGCGTCCTGCGAAAGCGAGATCCGCTGCTCGTGGCGCTGCCGATGGAGAAGGGCAAGAGCGCGGTGGTGTTCGAGGTCGCGGCGCTGAAGGAGTCGCCGATCGGGCAGATCTGGCTCGATTGCATGCTGGAGAGGCAGGCTGAGAATCAGCGCGGCGGACGCGGCGCGGACAAGTTCAAGGAGCAGTTCGGGATCGATCTCTTCAAGGACATCGATCGGATCGCGATGTCGTCGAGCAAGGTGGCGGTCCTGTCGGTCGCGGAGGGCACGGCGAAGTTCGACAGGAGCGGCTGGCCGAAGCGCTCGTTCGGCGAGAAGGGCTCGATCTGGCAGGAGCCGGAGGGCGGCGGGGTGTTCGCGACGTGGGGGGACGAGATCGTCCTCGCGGGGGCAGACCTGAAGGAGATCGAGGCGGCGATCGAGCGGCTCGAATCGAAGAGCCCGCCGCGGGAGCAGACGATCCCGGAATGGTCGGTGTACGGCGACATTTTCGGGGTGATCTCGCCCGAGGAGCTCGCGGACATGTTGCCCGAGGGGCAAGGCGAGATCGCGGCGATGCTCCGGGCCTCGATCGACCGCGTGGATCTGCACGTGGACACGTCGGAGGACGTGGCCATCGTGGCGGACGTGAATGGTTCGAACGCGGAGGACGTGAGGGATCTGGCGAAATCGATGGGCGCGGCCTTGAGCCTGGCCCGCGCCGGCGCCGAGGACGAGGGCGACGAGCGGCTGCGGGAGCTGCTCGATTACGCGACGGTCAAGCCGCGGGACGGGCGATTCACGCTGGACGTGGCGCTGCCGCTCGACGTGCTCAAGGAAATGGGGCCGTGCCGCAAGCGGGATGCGGCGCCGCCGCCGTCACCACCACCATCCCGGTGAGCGAAGAGGCGACCAGGAGGTGCATCGTCCGCCGTCGCGGAGGGTGATCTCCTGGCGGCGCGCCGAGGTCGTGAGGGGCGCGCCTTCCATTTCGTCGAGGATGACGGAGAGCGCGGCTTCGACGACGTCGAGCGAGGCGTTGCTCGGGGCGAGCAGGAGGCCGCGGAGCAGGGCGGTCGTGGCCTCGGGGCCGAAGACGGAGCCGAGGGCGAAGGCTGCTTGCTCGACGGTCGGCGTGGGGCCGTCGGGTTCCTCGGCGGCGTGATCCTCGAGGAGCGCGCGCTCGAAAAGAGCGAAATGGTCCCGGGCCTCGTCGAGCATGCCGAGGAGCCGGATCGCCAAGGCGCGGAGGGTGGCGTTGGCGGAGGCGCGAGCGGCCTCGACGAGGGTTTGCATATGCGAGGCGTGGCCACGACACGCGAGGGCGCCGGTCACGCGGAGACGAACGAATGGGTCGGGATCCTCGGCGAGGGATTCGAGCGCGGCGCGGAAGGTGGGGCCGTTTTCGGCGACGGCGTCGAGCACGTCGAGGGCGAGGAAGCGGGCCTCGGGGTCCGGAAAATGGAGCGCGGCGAGGAGCGCGGCTCTGTCGCGCGTGTCGGGGTTTTTGGCGATCTCGCGGAGGAGCGCGCGGGCGAGCTCGAGGTTTTCCGGATCGGCGCCGCGCCGTTCGAGATACTGGACGGCGACGCGCCGCCTGCGTCGATGGAGGACGAGGCCGAGATCGGCGCGTAGGGCCTCGTGGAGGCGCGCGCGGGCGAGCAGGTTGGCTGCCATCGCGGGGCCGTTTTCGTCCTCTTCCAGGAAAGCGAGGGCGCCACGATAGCCGTAAGAGGTCCGCGGTTTGTCGATGGGGCAGAAGCGCGCGAAGTTATGGTCGAGGACGGCCTTTCGCGCGGCGCGGCGGAGCTCCGCGATGCTCGAACGTCGCAAAAGGTCCCGGCGTGGCAGGACGAGGGCGGCGGCCGCCGCGGCGCGTGTTTCGTCGTCGAGACGATGGGCGAGATCCGGGAAGAGGCGAATGTCCTCGAAAAGCTCGGGGTCCTGGGGGCGATCGCGAAAGTAGGCCGCGAGCACGTCGAGCACGTCCGGGTGGTCCTCGGCCAGGTAGACCGCGAGCGAGGCGTCCTCGTCGTCGGGGGACGTCCGGGCGACGTCCTCGATCCAGCGCGCGACGAGCCATGCTTCGATCTCCTCGCAGCGATGGTCCGCGAGACGGCCCATGGTCGCGAGCCACGCGCGGCGCGCCGCAGGGGTCGCCCGATCGAAGCGCGCGAGCAGAGCCGCGAGGCGCGCGCCGCTCCGAGCGAAAGGGAAGAGCTCGGCGAGCGGCGCCGCGGGGTTGTCCACGAGGACTTCATCGAGCAGGCGCGCGAACGTCTCGTCGGGTAAACCGATCGAGGCCCGCGCGAGGGCGCGTAGCGCGTAGCCGCGATGCCAGAAGGAGCGCGCGGGATCCGCCGCGATCCGCGTCAGCGCAGCCGCGAGCGACGGCGGCGCGAGGAGCGCGAGGAGGCGCGCGGCACGAAGGCCCACGCAGCCCGGGAGTTCGAGGGCGGAGAGGAGTCGTTCGCCGACCTCGTCACGAGAGGTCCAGCACAGGGAGGAAACGTCGAACACGAGAGGCGCGTGTGGTCACCGGAGCGCCATGCCGGGAGCACCTGGGCCTCGGGCCGGGCTCGATGTTCAGGCGTATCACGGTGCCGGGCGACACGCGAACCCTTCAAGCGCGAGCCATGCCCGTCTTGGGGTTCGCTTGACGCCCCATCCCCACCCTGGGATCCTCCGGTGATGTCCCGCCGCTTCAACACGGCTGGCCCGAACGATCCGGCGCGCCACCACACGGTCCCCGCGCTATCCCGTGTCCCCGGCGTCCGGGAAATCATCGAGCAGGGCAGTTACTTCATCCTCCACGCCCCCAGGCAGACCGGCAAGACGACCGCGCTGCTCGACATCGCCTCCGTGCTGAACCGTGAAGGCAAGTACGTCGCCGCGGTGCTCTCGCTCGAGCCCGGCGCCGCGCTGACGAGCATCGACGCGGCCGAGCTCGCGATGCTCGACTCGTGGCGCTACGACCTCGCCGCCTACCTGCCCGCCGACGTCTCGGTCCCGCGCTGGCCCGACGCGCCCCAGGGAAACCGAATCGGCGCCGCGCTCTCGGCGTTCTCGCAGGAAGCGCCGCGGCCGCTCGTCATCCTCCTCGACGGCCTCGACTCCCTGGCCCGGGAGGTGCGCGCCTCGCTCGTCCGGCAGATCCGCGCCGGCAAGCCGCGCCGCCCGCGCGCCTTCCCCTGGTCGATCGGCTTCGCCTCGGTCCGCGAGCCCCGCGAGCTCGACGCCGGTCAGGCGCCGTCGAGCACCCGCGGGCCCGCGAGCTCGACCGGTCTCGATGCCGAAGTCCTCCCACTCCAGGGTTTTACGCGGAGCGAGGTGGAGACGTTGCTTCAAGGGCTCGAGGAGCGGACGGGGCTCGAGCTCTTGCCCGGCGCGGTCGATCGCGTCCACGAGCTCACCCAGGGACATCCGTTCCTCGTGAACGCGCTCGCGCAGCGGATCATCGAGGGCTCCGACGGCCGCAAGGGCCCGCTGACGGCGGTGGACATCGAGCGGGCGAAGGATCTCCTGCTCGACCGGCGCGGCGGCCTGCTCGACGAGATCGGCGATCGCATGCGCGACGGAAAACTCCGGGCGGCGCTCGAGCAGATCCTCGCCGAGGCGCCGCGCGAGCCGCCGGCCGAGGACATGCGAAGCGGCGTCGATCTCGGGCTCGTGAAGCGTTCGCCCGATGGAACGGTCGCCCTGGCGAACCCGATCTTCCACGCGCTCGTCGCGCGCCTTTTGCCGGGCGCGGTGCGATCGGTGTTCCCGGTCGGGCAGCCGGCGTGGGTCGGGCCCGACGGGCGGCTCGACGCGGACCGGCTGCTCGAAGCGTTCCTGGAGTTCTGGCGGCGTCACGGCGACGCGCTCTTCTCCAGCGCGCCCTACGGTGAGCTCTCGCCGCTCGTGCTGACGGCGTTCTTGAACCGCGTCGTGAAGAGCGGCGGCCTCATCGAGCGGGTCTACGCGATCGGCCGCGGCCGCATGGACGTGTGCATCCGTCAGGGCGGAGCCGCGGTCGCGCTCGTGGTGAAGGTGCGTCGAGACCGCGACCCGGATCCGATCCCCGAAGGGCTCGCGCAGGTCGACGAGGCGCTCGAGCGGCTCGGGATCGAGAACGGCTGGCTCGTCGTGTTCGACCGGCGCAAGGGCGTCTCGCCCGTGTCGCAGCGGCTCGGCTCCGTGAAGGAGAAGACGCCGGCCGGGCGCGAGGTCGTGCTCGTCCGGGCGTGATCCGTCGCCGAGGTTTTCGCGTCAGGATTTGAAGCGCAGGAAGTCGCCGAGGATCGCGGCGAACTCGTGCGGGCGTTCGACGAAGGGCGACGGGCCCGCGTCGGGCATCTCCGCGACGACGACGCGCGCCTCGGCGAGGCGCTCGAGCGATCGCTGGGAAACGGCGCCGCGGCTGCCCGTGACGAAGAGCGCGGGCACGGACAAACGGGCGAGCCGCCACGCGAGCGATCCGTCCTCGGCGAGCGCCACGAGCTCGCGTCCCCACGCGTGGAGCAGGCGCGCGTCACAGGGGACGCGACCCGGCTCCTCGGCCGTCGTCGTGGCCCGCGAGGCGAGCCTCACCGCGTCGCGCAGCGCGCTGATCCCGGGTCCGCCGAGGTCGGTGAGGGTCAGCTCCGCGGCGGGGCGGAGGCTCGCGCAGTCGTCGACGGTCTTCGGGCCGTCGATGTCCACGACGGCGCGGACGAGGCCCGGATGCCGCTCGGCGACGAGCGTGCCGAGCGTCCCGCCGAGTCCGTGTCCGACGAGCACGACGCGCTCGCCGAAGCGACCCGCGAGCCACCGGGCGAAGTGATCGGCGAACGCCATGAGCGGCGCCGGCCGCGGGGCCGGGACGCTCCGACCGTGCCCGGGCAGATCGGGCACGACGTGCCGGTGCGCGGAGAGCCGCGCGTGCAGCGCGACCGACTCGAACACGAGCCCGTGTCCAGCGAGCCCGTGCAAGTACACGAGCGGAGTGCCCCGCGCGGACGGGTGATAGTCCCGGACGAACATCCCTGCATCCACCCCGTGCGCCACATCGACCGAAAGCATCCGTCCCCCTCCTCGCGCCGCGAACCGGCCCCGAGCTCTCCCCAGGAAGAGCCCGAACCGGTCCGCCCGAACCACCGACTTCGCCTGGTGCCCGATCCCTGCCTGGCCGGAAGGCTCACGGTCCTCCGGCTCGTACGCGCTTTCCCAATGGATGCGCGAGGTGGCTCTCCGGGCGCGCGCCGGCCGCCGAAAACGGCGGGAAACCGAGGGCGGATGGGGACGTGCGGGGCGGCTTTCGGGGCCTCGCACGAAGTTTGTCTAGGAAAACCAGTCCGTGCACGACTTTGGGTACCGTGCCCACATGCCGCGACGACGCGAGCCCGATCCGTTTGCTCTCCAAGTTGGTATCCGCATCAGGCAGCTTCGCGAGGAGCAGGGCCTCACGATGGAGAAGCTCGCCTTCGAGAGCGAACTCGGCTCGAAGGGACACCTGTCGAACCTGGAGCGAGGGCTCGCGAGGCCCACGATCCACACGCTGAGGGTCCTCGCGGAGCGGCTGGAGGTCGACGTGCTCGATCTCCTCACGTTCCCCGAGCAGGGCGATCGCCAGAAGCTCGTGGACCTCACGCGTTACCTCCGGCGCGGGACGATCCGCAAGCTCTTGAAGGACATCCTCAAGGACATGGCGCCGCTCGAGTCCACGAAGGAGCCCGCGGCCGCGGCGCCTCCGCCGAAGAAGGCCGCCAAGCGGAAGAGCGCGCCCACGAAGGCGCGGAAGAAAAAGCGCTCGTCGTGAGTCCGCGATTCGTTGCTGTTCAAACGGATCGGTTCTCCCGCGGACGATCCTGCGGCCACGCTCTCCGTCAAGCGATCGACGTTCGTGTCGTCCGGGTGCGAAGCGTCGTATCCACTTCCATCCTCGAGCGACCGCGCGGTGCGTAACGCGCTTCCGAGGAGCGGACGATCTGCGTCCGATCCTTGGGCTTTGCTTGCGTTATCGCGCGCTGCGTCGTTACGCTCGTCGTCCTCATGCGCTGGAGGAGAGGGACGATGGGGAAGGGCATCCGGCTGCGGAAATTCGAGCTCAAGAAGACGCTCTTCTTGCTGCCGAACATGATCACGCTGACGAGCATCTTCTGCGGCTTCGACAGCATCCGGACTTCGGCGACGGCGCAAGGCGAGGCGGACTTCTACCGCGCCGCGTTGCTCATCGTCTTCGCGATGTTCTTCGACACGCTCGACGGCCGCGTCGCGCGCGCGACGAAGACGCAGAGCGCGTTCGGGCTCCAGATCGACTCGCTCGCCGACGTGGTGTCGTTCGGCGTGGCGCCGTCGCTCCTGCTCTACCAGTGGACGCTCCACCGGCTCGGCACGCTCGGGCTCGTGGCGTCGTTCCTGTTCACGGCGTGCGGGGCGATCCGGCTCGCGCGGTTCAACGTGCTCTCGACCGGCGACGACGGCAAACCCTCGAAGCCCTCGAAGTACATCGTGGGTCTGCCCATCCCGGGCGCCGCGGGCATCCTCGTCTCGCTCGTCGTGGCGAGTCACACGGCCGGCGGGATCCTCGGGCGCGCCGAGTACACCGTGCTGATGCTCGGCGTGACGATCGGTTTGTCGATGCTGATGGTGTCGACGATCCGGTTCCGCTCGTTCAAGGACGTGAAGCTGAACGCGCGGACGGCCCTGCTCGTCGCGTTCATGGTGGGTTCGTCCGTGGCCGTGTCCCTGAAGATGCAGCCGGCGTTCGTCCTGGTGTGGCTGCTCGGCTGCTACGTGACGATGGGGATCCTGGAGTCGTTGTGGCACCTGCCCCGGCGCCTCCGCGCGAGCTTGCTCGCCGGCGATTCGAACCAGCCTCCGCCCGCGGCCTCGACCTGAACCCGGAGCGTTCGGAACGGCTTTGACTTTGCGGCAGGGCCGAACCATGTAGACTGCGCGCCGTCCATGAAGAATCGCGTATTTTTCCCGCAGGTCGCGCTCGACGAGTGGCTGGGTGAGGACAGGGTCGACCTCAAGAACGACGAGCTGACGATCAAGAGCGAGGGGCGAAAATACCGCATCATCGAGGCCATCCGCATCCTGAGCGAGGTCAGCGGCTCGCCCGACAGCCACGAGCTGCTCGGCAAGGTGAAGTCGAAGGCCTTCCTCGCCGAGCTCGGCGCGGAGATCCTGGAGACCTCGATGATCCTCGGAGACAACGCCTACGACGTCGTGCCGGGATTCGTGGGCGCGCCGGTCGGGACCTTCGCGGACCACCAGCGCGGCGGGCCCCCGTCGCAGACCCGGAACCTGACGACCGACGAGGATCTGCTCGCGGCCTTCCTCGCCACGAAGCTTTGAGCATTCGATAGGCAAGGGCGCGCATCCGCCTGCCGCCGCACCGAAGACGCGCTACCTTCTCCCGCCATGACGCGCGCTCTCTCCACGGGGACATTCTTCGTGGCCGTTCTGCTCTACGGAGTAGCGAGCGCCCTCTTTTTCCTCGACATCGCCCGCAAGGAGACGCGAATCACCGCGTCGATCGGCTCCGTGCCGCCGCCCCGGCGCTCGTCGTGGGCCGCGATGAGCCTCGGCGTGGCCGCGGCGTTTCACCTCGCGTACGTGACGTTCGCGAGCCTCGTCGCGCGCGTGTGCCCCGTCAATTCGGTGCATTTCTCGCTCTCCGTGGCCTCCATCCTGGCGATCGCCGTGTACCTGCCGGCGCGGCGCCGCGTCCGGATCGACGCGATCGGAGTCTTGCTCGCGCCGCTCGGGCTCGTGTTCGTGCTCGGCACGTTTTTCCTCGGTCAGCCGGGGCCCGCGCACACGATAAGCCCCGCGTTCCTCGCGCTGCACGTGCTCGCGAACCTCGCGGGGACGGCGCTGTTCCTGCTCGCGGGCGGCGCGGCGATGCTCTACCTCGTCCAGGAGAAGCGCCTGAAGAAGAAGCGCACGGATCGCCTGCGGATCGGCAACCTTCCTCCGCTCGAGGTCCTCGATCAAGCCGTGCACCGCTTCCTCGTCGCGGGCTTTCCGCTGCTCACGCTCGGCGTGCTCACGGGGACGATCTGGGCGAAGAGCCTGGAGAACGGCACCGTGGAGGAGATCCTCCGGGCCGTGCTGGGGTACGCGACGTGGCTCGTGATCGCGGCCGTGCTGATCCTGCGCGCCGCAGCAGGGTGGCGCGGGCGGCGGGCGGCGTACGGGACGATCGCGGGGTTCTGCTGCGTGGCCGCGGTGCTCGTGGTCTACCTCGTGCGGCCCGTGGTCGAGCTCGGCTCGCCGAGGATCGGAGGCTAGGGCGAGCGTGATCGTCGTCGTTGGTCTCTCCCACAAGACAGCGCCGATCGCGGTGCGCGAGCGGCTCGCGGTGCAGCGTGACGCGCTCCCCGCGCTCTACGAGAAGCTCCTCGCGGATCGGGCGATCGGCGAGGCCGTGGTGCTCTCCACGTGCAACCGCGTCGAGGTGTACGCCGCGCCGTCACGCGGAGGTTCGCTCGAAGCGGCGAGCCGCGCGACGATCTCCGCGCTCGCGGCGATCGGCGGCGACGCGGTCGCGATGCACCTCGGGCGCAAGGAGGGCGGCGACGCGGTGCGGCACCTCTTCCGCGTGGCCTCGTCGCTCGACTCGCTCGTCGTGGGCGAGCCGCAGATCCTCGGGCAACTGAAGGACGCGATCGAGTTCGCGCGGGAGAACAAGGCGCTCGGACAAACGCTCGGCAAGGCGATGCTGCGAGCGGTTCGCGTGGGCAAACGCGCGCGGAGCGAGACGGCGATCGGCGAAGGCCAGGTGTCGGTGTCGAGCGTGGCCGTGGATCTCGCGCAGGAGATCTTCGGGGATCTCGCGGGACGCAAGGCCGCGCTCGTGGGCGCGGGCGAGATGGCCGAGGCCGCGGCGAAGCTGCTCGCGAAGGCGGGCGCGAAGATCATCGTGCTCAACAGGAGCCCGGCGCGAGCGAAGGTGCTCGCGTACGACGTGTCCGGCGAGCCGCGCGGGATGGCGGATCTCGAGCGGACGCTCGGCGAGGTCGACATCGCGATCGCCTCGACGTCGAGCCCGACGCCCGTGATCACCGTGGATCTCGTCAAGCGCGTGCGGAAGGTGCGGCGCGGCAAGAGCCTGTTCTTGATCGACATCGCCGTCCCGCGCGACGTGGAGCCCGCCGTGAACGACCTCGACGGCGTCTACCTCTACGACGTCGACGACCTCTCGCAGATCGTTGCGCAGTCGCTCGAAGGCCGGGCCGCGGAGGCGGCGCGCGCCGAGGCGATCGTCGAGGAGGAGGCGCGCGCGCTCGAGCACTGGACGCTTGAACGAGAGCTCACGCCGACGATCGTGGGGCTCTTCAACCGGACGCGCGCGGTGCTGCTCGCCGAGCTCGAGCGGAGTTTTGCAGGGCGTCTCAAGCATCTCGGAGCCGCGGAGAAAGAGGCGCTGCTCGTCATGGTCGACGCCGCGACGAACAAGCTGCTCCACGCGCCGGTGACGCGCCTCAAGGAGCTCGCGGGCGACGCGCGCGCCGAGGGGTACGTCGAGGCCTTGCACGACCTCTTCGACCTATCGGCGGTCCCTCTTTCGGCGATTGCCCTGGAGGGCGGCGATGGCAGCGCGATCGACGGAGCGATCACGCTGAAGCCCGCGGGCACGAACGGCAAGGCGCGCGCGCCCGCGCAGGCTTCGCCCGCAGGGGCGCCTTCCGCGGCGCCGCTCGCAGTACCCTCCCCGCGCGAGGTCGCGGGCGCAAAGGATCTCGGATGACTCGCCTGATACTCGCCACCCGGCGCTCCGCCCTCGCTCTCGCCCAGTCCCGCGCCTTCGCGCGCGCCCTCGTCGAGGTCTCACCCGGCCTGACGGTCGGCGAGCTCGAGATCGTCACGTCGGGCGACAAGATCACCGATCGACCGCTTCAGGAGGTCGGCGGCAAGGGGCTCTTCGTGAAGGAGCTCGAAGAGGCGCTGCTCGATGGGCGCGCGCACTTCGCGGTGCACTCGTACAAGGACGTGCCCGCCGTGATCCCCGACGGGCTCGTGATCTCGTGTGTCCCTCGGCGCGAGGATCCGCGCGACGTCTTCATCACGCGGACGGGCGCGACGCTCGCGGATTTGCCTCGGGGTTCGCGTGTGGGCACGTCGAGCCTCAGGCGTGCTGCGGCGATCGGGCTCGCGCGGCCGGACCTCGTGATCGTGCCGCTGCGCGGGAACGTGGACACGCGGCTGCGCAAGCTCGACGAGGGGCACGTGGATGCGATCGTGCTCGCGCTCGCGGGGCTGCGGCGTCTCGGTCTGGAACGACGCGCGACCGAGGTTCTCGATCCGGCCGTGATGCTTCCCGCGATCGGGCAAGGCGCGCTCGGGATCGAGTGCCGCGAGGCCGACGCGGAGACCCGGAGCGCGCTCGCGCCGCTCGATGATCCCGAGACGAGCGTGCGCGTCGCAGCCGAGCGTGGCGTGATGGTCGCGCTCGGGGCCGACTGCCGTACGCCCGTGGCGGCGCACGCGGTGCGCACGGACGAGGGGCTCTGGATCCGGGCCATGATCGCCGAGGCGGATGGGAGTCGTCCGCGGATGGGCGAGCGGCACGTCGCGTGGCCGAGCGTGGCGGCGGATGCGACGCGTGTCGGTCTTGATCTCGGACAAGAGCTCCTTCGCGCCTGAGGGCGCTCGCTTATCCTGCGGCCGATGCTCGGATACGTCGCGATCGTCCTGCACGCGCACCTGCCCTGGGTGCGGCACCCGGAGCACGCACGCCCGCTCGAAGAGCGATGGCTGCACGAGGCACTCTGGGAGTCGTACCTGCCGCTGCTCGACATGCTCGCGCGGCTCGAAGCGGACGGGATCGCGGCGCGGATCACGGTGTCGGTGTCGCCGACGCTCGCGGCGATGCTCGCCGATCCGCTGCTTCGAAAGCGCTTCGTCCTGCACATGGACCGGCTCGACAAGCTCGCGGCGCAGGAAGAGCGGCGTACGAGCGGCGACGCTGCACTGCGCCCGATCGTGGCGTTTTACCGGGCGCGGATCGAGGCCACGCGTGCGACGTGGGAGCGCATCCGTGGCGACGTGCTCGGCGCTCTTGCAGGACACGAGGATCGCGGCTCGATCGAGCTTTTGACGACGAGCGTGACGCACGCGTATCTGCCGGCGCTCACGCGTTCGTCCGCGCGCGCGCAGGTAAAACTCGGCCTCCGCGCGTTCGAGGCCCTCGTGGGGCGAAGGCCGCGTGGGCTGTGGCTGCCCGAGTGTGGGTACGATCCCTCGCTCTTGCCGGAGCTCTCGGCGGCGGGCGTGGGGTACACGGTGCTCGACGCGCACGGTCTCGAGCTCGCCTTGCCGCGTCCTCCGCGAGGGGTGCTCGCGCCGATCCTGTCTCCCGCAGGCGTCGCGTTTTTCGGCCGCGATCCGCAGGCCTCACGCGAAGTGTGGTCACGCGAGGCCGGATATCCGGGCCACCCGGACTATCGTGATTTCTACCGCGACATCGGCTTCGATCTGCCGGAGGTCGCGCTCGCGGGGGAGATCGGCCCGGATGGTACGCGCCTCATGACGGGCCTCAAGTACCACCGCATCACGGGCCCCAGGTCGCACAAGGAGCTCTGGGATCCCGCCGCGGCCGAGGCTCGCGCGCGCGCGGACGCCGCGCATTTCGTGGCCGAGAGGGCGGCTACGCTGCGGGCCGTGCAAGGCCGAGGACCGCGGCCCGTCGTGGTCGCGCCGTACGACGCCGAGCTCTTCGGCCACTGGTGGTTCGAAGGTCCGATCTTCCTCGAACACGCGCTGCGCGCCCTGCATCACGCCGAGCTCGCAGGTGAGATCGCGCCCGTGACGCTCGGCGCTTACCTCGCGGCCGAGCCTGCGCTCACGGTGGCCGAGCCCTCGGCCTCGTCATGGGGCGAAGGGGGCTTCGGTGAGGCATGGCTCGGGCGCGCGCTCGATCCCGACCGTACGGAGGGCATGTCGCCGGCGCACCTCGTGCGGCACGTGCGCCACGCGGAGCAGACCGTGCAGGGGCTCGTGCGGGCGCGGCGCGGCGCGGACGGGCTCGCAGGACGCGCGCTCGATCAGGCGATCCGTGAGCTCGTGCTGCTCGAAGCGAGCGACTGGGGCTTCATGATCCGGCGCGGCGAGATGGCCGCGTACGCGGCGGCACGCGTCCGCGCGCACGCGAGCCGCGTGGATCGGCTTTGCCGACTCGCGGGGCGGGGCTGGATCGGCGAGAGCGAGGCGCGGTGGATCGAGGCGACGACCGAGCGGACGCCGTTCCTCGCCGAGCTCGAAGGTGAGCGCTTGCGCGACGCGTTCGACGCGTGAAGCGCTCATCTTGGGCCTTGTCGAGCCGCCCCTGGATCACGGATGCTCCTCTTCGCGATGCGCGATCGTTCGAGTTGGCCCCGTCTCGCCTGCCTCTTGCCGTCGTGCTTCGCGGTCGCGTCGATCGCCTGCGGCAGTGATCTTTTCCACGCGACGGACTGGGCCACGCTCTGCGACACGAATCCGACCGCGAAGGGCTGCGCCGGACAGGGCGGCGGCGCTGCGGGATCGGGCGGCTCCGGGGGCATGGGCGGCGCCGGGGGCATGGGCGGCCCAGGCGCAGGCGGGTCGTGCATCCCGTGCGCGAACCTCGCCGGCGCGAGCGTGGCGAAGCCGCCCGCCGATGTCGAGGTATGTCCGAGCTCGGCCGACGTCTACGCCTTGCTCGACGTGTGCCGATGCGGCGAGGCGAGCGTGTGTCACGCGAGCTGCTCGCTCACCCCTGCGTGCGGCAACACCGCGATGGACGTGGCGGCGTGTGATGCGTGCGTCGAGACCTCGTGTGCCCCTTACGTCCTCTCCTGCCTCGCGCAGAAGACGCCCTGAGCGGCACGAGTTGACAGGGATCGCCACGCGCGGAGACGATCGCTTCATGCTTCGCTTCGATCACCTGCTCGGGCTCGGTCTCGCTGGCTTCGTCTTCGCGGCTGCGTGCGGAGGTGGAGGCGAGGGCAACGCCGCGTCGTCGTCGGGCGGCGGGTCGGAGCCCGCGTGCACGACCGACGCGCAGTGCCCCGCGAGTGATCCTTGCAAGACCGCTGCGTGCGTCGCTGGAGCCTGCGTCGAGACCCAGGCGCCCGCGGGCAAACTCGTCTTCGACGGCCTCGTCCCCGGCGATTGCAAACGCAAGCAGTGCACGGCCGAAGGCACGATCGAGGAGATCGTCGACGACACGGACAAACCGGACGACGGCAACCCCTGCACGCTCGACACGTGCACCGGGGGCGTGCCGAGCAACCCGCCGGATCCGATCATGGAGGGCGCGCCGTGCGGCACGAACAGCCAGATCACGTGCTCCGGTGGTCTGTGCGTCGGTTGCAGCGATGCTTCGCAATGCCCGCAGGGCGGCGTCTGCCACGTGGCCGTTTGCAACGCCATGGGCATGATGAACGCGTGTGGCCTCGAGATCGACGTCGGCAAGCTGGTCTTGAACGGCGATTCCGGCGACTGCGTGCAGGCCGTTTGCGACATGAACGGCCTCATCGTCCCGGCGCCTGCGCCGCTCGATGTGCCCCCGCCCGACGACAACGACTGCGACGTCGAGTCGTGCGGCGAGGACGGCACCGTTGCCCACATGCCGCAGCCCGACGGCACCACGTGTGGCGGATCCACGACGTGCAAGCCGAGCTCGTGCTCCGCGGGCGCGTGCGTGCAGATGCCCTTGCCGGGCACGGACGTCGTCACGGAGACGCAGGTGCCCGGCGATTGCCGCACCACCGTGTGCGACGGCATGGGCGGCATGCTGGATCAGCCCGACGACATGGACGTGCCGTCCGATCCGACCCCGAACGATTGCACGAGCCCTGTGTGCTCGAGTGGCACGCCGTCGACGTCCCCCAAACCGCAGGGCACCACATGCATGACCGCGGGCTCCACGGTTGGCATGTGTGATGGGAGCGGCAACTGCATGTGACGTCGCGGGCGCGACGTGATCAGAACGTGACGCGAAGCCCCGCGGACGTGGGGCCCACGAGCAGGCGCAGGCTCGTTTGCGGCGCGGCCGGCGTGGTCGTGGAGGGCGTGGTCTCGTCGCTCTTCACGGGCACACGCTTGCTGCCGATCACCCACAGCGGCACGCCCACGCCGAGCGCCACGACGCCGGTGATCAGGATGGCGTAGCCCACGGCTTGTTGCGTCTCGTCGGCGCGCGTCTCGCAGATCGTGGGGCCGAAATCCGAGTCGCAATAGATCGGGATCTGGTTGGCCGCGGTGCTCGCGATCGCCGAGCCGGCGAGCACGCCGACGATGCCCGCGGTCGTGGCCAGGATGCCGCCGATCATCATCGGGGTGCTCTTGCGCTCGTAGCGCGGCTGCGGCGGCTGCGGCTCGCCGTAGTACGGGCCGTAGTACGGATATCCGTAGGGGTACCCTTGCGGCGGCGGCCCGTATCCAGGCGGAGGCTGTCCGTACTCGCCACCTTGCGGCGGAATGTATCCGGGCGGAGGCGGGCCATACCCTTGCGGATAGCCATAGCCATATCCCGCGGGCGGGGGCGTAGCCGCGCCCGTACCACTCGGCGGAGGCGCGCCGGGAACGGCGCCGGCGGGCGCGCTCGGCGCGGGCGGAGGTGCGGCGAGCGGAGGCGCGGCGGGCTGCTGCGCGGGGGCCTGTGCGCTGCTCGGCGGAGCCGGTGTCGGCGGCACCTG
>NZ_JASBQE010000119.1 GCF_029960785.1 Polyangium sp. 15x6 | reverse complement strand
ACCCACCGGAGCCGCCCGTGCCACCGGCACCACCGGAGCCGCCGACGCCACCCGCGCCGCCAGCGCCGCCGGAGCCGCCCGAGCCGCCCGCGCCGCCGGCGCCGCCGTTGTTGGTCTCCGTGCAGCCAAAGGCCATGAGGGATGTGAGGAGAAGACTGGCGAGAAGAACGCGATTGCGAGATTGCATGTGGTCGATGAGCTCCGAGGTTTGCCCCGCCGTCGGGACCCATGGCCGACCCTGGGGCGCCGTGCGGCGTGCCTTTGGCAAACTCCGCACCACCGCGGAATCACAGCAACTTTTTGTCGGGAGCCATCGCGGAAACGTGGGGATCGGGCGGCTCGGCAGGTGAACGGGGGCGTCCCCGGAATCTCCAATGCTTGCGCCAAGTTGCGCCGGAGGATGTGCCGGACGGACAGGCGCGTCGTGGCATGTGTCGAGCCCACCCCAGCCGCCCGCCGAAGCAGGTCATGCAGGCCAGCGTTCCCCGATTAGAACCGACCCAACACCACGATTCCCTGCTGCTCCCCGCTCAGGAGGGGTGCAATGGAGACCTGCGGCTGCGTCGGGCTCGGGTGCACTTCGGGATTGACCCACGCGAGCACCAATCCGAGAAATATCCCCGCCGCGCCCACGCCGAGCGCCGTGGACGCGGCCCGCCCGTCGACCGTCGCCTTGTCGCGGAGTGCATATCCCTCCGCGTCGCATTGGTCCGGATCCGACGTGAGGCAATGCTGCTCCGTCGCCGCGGTCGCCTCGTCCGAGCGCGCCGCATACACCGCGCCCGCCACGATCGCGCCAATGCCCGCCCCCACGACGAACGACGCCGCAATGCGGGGGCCGGTCCAGAACGGCGCGGGCGGGGGTTCCGGCGGGGCGGCCGGCGCGGGCGGGGGCGCCGCGGGCGGTTCGGCCCAGGCAATCGAGGGGAGCAGGAGGGTGGCCAGGAGAAAGGGCAGGGACCGCATGTCAGAGATCGAAGAGCTCGTCGTCCTGGCCCGCGTCCTCCTCGGCGAGGAGCGCCTCCGCGTGCTTGGCGACCGATTCGAAGAATTTTTGCTCGGGAGATTTCGGGGGCAGTCGGGAGGCGGCTTCCCGGGCCTGCGAGCGGAGGAGCGTTTCGCTGCGATCCGCGCGGGCGCCCGAGCGAGGCCGCGCCTGGCCCGTGACGACCGAGAAGAGCGCGCTCCGGACCCGCTCGAAGCAGCCCTCGCCGGTCGCGTGCGCGCGCCGGAGGAGCGTCGCGACGAGCTCGAGGTGCGCGAAGAGGAAGGTGGGCGGCGCCTCTTCGAGGAGCGCGGAGATCGCTTCGAGCTCGCTCTCGCCGCCGTCCTGCACCCACTCGGAGAGGACCTCGACCGTCGGCAACGCGAACGAGCGCGAGGCGTCGTGGAAGAGGCGCGCGGCATGGAAGCGGACCCAGCCGATGCGGGCGCGCGCGAGGTGGCGGACGCGGCGCAGGAGCGGGAGCCACTCCGGCGAGCGCGCGAGGCCCGTGAGGATCGCCGACAAGCCCTCGGGCGGGAGCGGCTCGTACTCCTCGGCGCCCGCGACGATGCCGGAGGCGGCGCGCGCGATGCGCTCGATGAAGAGGCCCGTGACGTCCTCGGGCATGCGCTTGCCCGCGTGATGGAGGAAGCGCATCGTGGAGTGGCCGTCGAGGCTGCGGGCCGCGCCGAGGCGCGTGAGGAAGAGGATGATCTCCTCCTCGGAGAGCGCGCCCTCGGAGAAGAGTCCGCCCGCGTCGAGGGCGCCGAAGAGAGCCTCGGCGACCTCGGGGCCCTCGGAGAGGTCCACGCCGACGGCGAGCTCGACCGCGTCGCGCGGGGAGGATTTGGCCAGCGTGCGGAGCGCCCCGAGGGCCGCGCGGCGGACGAAGCCGTCGCGGTGTCCGAGGAGGTGCCGGAGCGCTTCGCGATCGCCCGGCAGGGGCTTTTCGACCCAGCGATGGAAGACCTGCGCGAGCGAGGCGCAGAGCGTGGCGTTGCCGCCCCCGACGATGCTGCCGATGAGGGACTCGGCGCGCTCGGGCGAGGCGTCGCGGAGCGCGTGGAGCAAGGAGGCGACGTGCGGGCCGAGCGGACTCTCGGGCGCGCCCATGACGGCCTCGCAGATGGCCGCCGCCGCATTCGGGTGCATGCGAGAGAGGACGTGCAAGAGGAGCCGCGGCGAGCCGGACTTGCCCGCGAGCGCGAGGGCTTCGAGCGCCGCGCCGAGCCACTCGGCCGTCTGCGCGGGCGTGCGGCCCTCGGCGAGCATCTCGTCGACGACGGCACGACACGCGTCCGCCGAGCGGCGCTCCATGCCGCTGCCACGATCGATCTCGCCCGAGCCCGGGATCTCGCTCGGCGGCATGTCGATCAAGCCGCGCTGCGCGGGCGAGCGTTGCGTGAGGGCCTCGTAGAGCCTGCGCTCCGTCGAGGTCGGGACGTTGCTGAGGGCCGCCTCGGCGGTGGCGCGGACGTCGGGGGAGCTCGCGCGCCGAGCCGCGCGGCGGAGCGCGTCGGCGACGGCGAAATGGACGAGCGGGTCGCCGGAGCTCGACGCGGCCGCGCCGAGCATCACGAGGATGTCGAGCCGCTCCTCGTCGCGCCACCCGGGCTCCATCCGCTCACCGAGCGAGGAACCGCCGGAGCCGTCGGAGAGGACACGCTCGAGGCCGCTCACGCCCGAGAGGGCCGCGCGTCGCTTCGGCGACTGCGCGCAGCCGGCGAGCGCGGCGAGGGCTTGCTTGCGCAGGGCGCGGCGGCGCTCGTCGGAGGGGCCGGCGAAGGCGGCGCCCTCGGAGAGGAAGGTGTCGATCACGTCGAGCGGCGAGTGTTTGTGTTCGTGCGCGTCGTTCGCGACGAGCCACCGATCGACGGCGTCGAGCAAGGCCTCGTGGACGCCCGCGGGGCGCGCCGACGAGCGCGAGGCGAGCTCGCGGAGGACGCGCATGGGGTGGTCGGGGTGCGGGCTCTGGAGGCGGAGATCGTCGCGGCCGAGCTCCCAGAGGAGATCGGCGGCGCGGGGCAGGTGCGCGAGGTGCAAGCCCACGCGGCGCAGGATCGCGGGGAGCTCGTAGAGGACGGACACGGCGGAGAAGAGGGCGCCCGGGCCCCGCGCGGCCTCGGTCTGGGCGGGAGAACGGAGCACCGCCGCGGCGAGATCGAGCATCGCGGCGGGATGATCCGAGGAGAGCTCGCGCAGGCCGGCGAGGAGACGGCATCGATCCGCCGCCGAGGCCGCATCGATGCCCGCGCGGACGTGGCGGAAGAGGGCGGTCGTGATGTCGGCCGATGCGCCGCTCGGGATGGAGGGGCCGTCGAGCTCGCCGGCGTTGCGGATGAGCGGGACGATGGCGTGGGCGCCGAAGCGCTCTTCCAGCGCGCGCACGCGATCGTCGATCGAGCCCGCGAGGCCGCCCGTGGTCGAGGGGCCGACGAGCGCGCGGTGCAGCGCGTGATCCGAGAGGGCGCCGGGGACGACACGCGCGCCGTGCGGGCCCCGATCGACGACGCCCGCGGCTTCGAGCGCGCGGAGCGCCGAGACGAGATCACGACGGCGACACCCGAGCAGATCCCCCGCGCCCTGCAGGAAGCGCTCGTCCGAGGTGCGCACCGGCGCGAGGAGCGCGACGAGCGCGAGCACGCCGGCGAGGAGTTTGGGGTCCCCCGCGGCGGAGGAGCGGAGCAGGAGCAGCTCGTGGCCCCGATCGAGCGCGCACGCCGCGAGCTCGCCCTTGCCGAGCAAGACGGGATGAATGGCCTCTTCCCGCACGAGTCGGCCGGCCAGCGCGATCACGAAGGGATGCCCCTCGGCGTGCTTGGCGAGGGCGGCAGCGAACTCGCCGGGCGCATCGCCGAGCACATGCTGCGCCGCCGCCTCCGCCTCGCTCGGCGAGAGCGCGCCGAGCTCGGGCAGCACGCGCACGAGGTCCGACGAGAGCCCGACCTGCGCGAAGAGCGCCGAGAGCCGCGGCAGGCCCGCGGGGCGCGTCGTCAGCACGAAGCGCACGTCGCGGCGATCGAGCGCCAGGGGCAGGAGCGTCGCGGGCGCGGCTTTGCGGCCCGCGTCGTCGATCACGAGCACACACGGACCGGGCGGCAGGCGCGTCGTGTTCGGCGCGCTGGCGGCGTCGGTCGCGAAGCTCAGCATGGTGCCGACCCGCTGCGCGGCGAGGGCGTCGGCGAGCGCGGAGAGCAGGCTCGTCTTGCCGGAGCCGGAGCGCCCGGGGAGCACGGCGACGCGCGCCGGGCCGCGCGCGCTGGCGAAGTCGACGAGGGCCGCGAGGATCTCGGCGCGCCCGCCGAAGGGCAGCGCTTCCTGGAAGGGGCGGCCTGTGGCGAGCGCGCCGCCTTCGAACTCGCTCGGGCCGAGGAGCGCAACGCCGTGCTCGACGTGCGCGTCCGGAGGAGTGGGGAAGCCGAGGGTCGTCTCCATGGCAATCGAGCGCGCCGCGGGGCGAGCGCGCGAAGCCTACCACGGGGGGCGCCTCGCCCGGCGAGGGTTTGGAGGCCGATTCTGCTCCCGAGACAAAACTCTCGGGGGGAGAGGGGGCGCCTCACCCCCGCGACCGTCCCCCTCTGGCCCGTGACCCCGGACATACAACGTCCGCGCGTCCTGTCTTTTGTCTTGCCCGACCCGTTCGTCCCCTTGATAGATAGGCCACAGCTCATCGCAGGAGGGGTTTCCAGATGAGGCGAGGGTATTTCCTCGTCGCGGCGTGCGTCGTCGCGGCGCCGGGCGTCGTGTTGCCTGGATGTTCGTGGTCGTCGGGGGAGGACGAAGGACAGGGTCGCATTTGCGCATCGCCTATGGAGGGAGGTGAGTATTGCGTCTCTTCCGGCGAGGGGCCCGCGAGCGCGTGGAACCAAGCGGCGGCGCATGGATCGCGACCCATTCAGATGTGGGCCAAGCGTCCGGAGGGGAGCACGCTCGATGCGCTCGTGACGAGCCCCGCCGAGATGAATCGGTGGCTCGGGGATATCGATCGCGCCCTCGGGTACGTGCGCGACGAGGAGCGGTGCGCGGAGTCTTATGAGGCGAGCATGGTGCCGGGCCCGCGCGGCGCATGACGCGAGTGCGGCCCCGCAAGAGATGGTGCTGCGGGCGATGAAGCTCTCCGCGGAGATCGCCCAATTCGAGGTCACGTCCGAGGAGGCGCTCGCACTGCACGCGGATTTCATGGTCACGCATGGCGCGCAGACCCCGGACATGACCTCCGGGGCGCAGCGCTCGATGAATGCGATGCTCGGGTACGTCGAGCGGCGCATTGCCAAGAGCGACCGGGCGGCGATGTCGCTCCTCTTCGGGCTCGCGATGCGCAGGCAAGCGCTCGCGTTGCTCGACGAGAGCCAAGCCGTGCGGGAACAGGTGACGGAGGCGAGGATCGCGAAGGCGGAGGCGACGTTTCACGAGAGCGCGGAGGCGCAGGTGCTCGCGTTCGAGAAGGCTCCGCCGCTGGGCGTGAAGCTATCGCTCCCGTACCTCGCGAAGCGATACGACGAGGTCACGGCCTTCTTGCAGATGCGCCCGCTCTGCGAGTTGCCGTCGTCGTCGTGGCGCGAGGCCGGCTGCGCAGCGATGCGTCCGCATTTCAAGACGGCGGCGACGTACCGCTCGACGACATTGCCGGGGCTCATCCAGACCGGGCTCTCGACGATGAAGGCGCAAGGGGTGGGCGGCGCGCTCCTCGATGCGGCGGCGGCGAAGCTTGCTGCGGGCGATGTGAAGGGGGCTGCCGTTTTGCATGATGCCGCTTTGCGCGGCGCGGAGGGGACATGAGTCGCTTACTTGTTTGCTGGATCGTGGTGTTCGCGCTTCTCGTGCCTGCGCATGCGCGGGCAGGCACGCCGTACAGCGTGCACTGGGAGATGCGCCAGGAGAGCAACTCTTGCGAGGATGCCCGGCTCAACGTCCCCGGCGGTGCATATTTCCACGCGAACCGGATGCCGCTCGCGACCTTCGAGGTCCCGGGCGCCTACGTGTCGATTCCGAACGGCCCGAAGAGCAACATGGCGGAGGCCCCGTTCGACTCCGTGCTCCTCCGCATGGGCACGAACGAATTCAATTTCGGCATCCAGAACGCCATGGGCAACGATACCTGCGTTCACCAGCAGAGCTTCGTGACGCTCGTCTCGATCCCGCTCGGGATCCAGAAGCCGCTCTTCAACGTCCGGCGTGACGGGACGGCGTATAGCGGCAGCACGCAGGTCGGGCTCTCGCTTTCGGAGATCAATCCGCCCCTCGCGCGGGACATCGCGAACCTGGAGGTCGAGATCGCGGCCGAGCGGAAGTGGCTCATCGAGAACGCCTCGAAGGCCGCGAACCTCGCGGAGCGGCTCGACCTGCTCCAGCAGCTCGATACGGAATTGCACGACCTCGTGTCCCGGCCGCTCGACGAGATCAGCGAGGTGGACCTCGACGCGATTCTGGAGCGATATGGCGACGTGGTCGACGAGGCCACGCGGGAAGCGCTGGAGCAGCTTCTCGCGGACCTGAAGAAGAGCGTGCAGGATTTGAAGGACGAGCTCGCGAGCCTGCTCGAACATTTCGGCGCGCAGGCGGACGCGGTGGCGGACCTCGTGACGGGTGAGGCGCGGGCGGCCGGGTTTTCGCCGGACGATCCGTTCGAGTATTCGCTCACGTCGTCGGAGGTGCCGTGGGTCGAGGTGCCCGATGTTTCGGGCGCGGCGGGGGCGTTCGAGCCGGGGAAGGATCCTTATGCGGCGTATGCGGATGCCGTGATTGACGCGCTGTCGCAGGACGTGCAGGGCGGGAAGGTGATCCTGCGCGGGGACTTCGTGACGAACGTGCGGGCGTGGCGGTCGAATACGGCGGCGATCGAGAAGGCGCTGGCCGCGCGGGTGAGTGTCTCGCAGGCGGAGACGAGCGCGTTCTTGCAGGCGCAGATCCGCGTCACGGATTTCGTGCGGCAGTACATGGATGCGTCGGATTGGTTTCTGGATTCGCCGGTTCCCGCGGATGTACGGGCGCAGGTGGATGGCGTCTTGAAGAATGCTTTCGCCGATCTCGCCGAGCAGATGAAGGAGAGCCTCAATGTGTGGGAGGCGATCGCGCTCGGGCCGGAGCAGGGTTCCTTCATCGAGACGGTGCGGGCCTTCGCGGGGGCGATGTCATTCGTCGGGGAAGGGGCGGCGGCGTATGCGGAGGTGATGCAGACGCTGGTGCATGCGTCGTCGCGTATTGCGATCGGGTTCGTGCCGTATGCAGGGCCGGCGCTCGACCTTTGCGAGGCGGTGACGGGCAAGTTGTTCTGTTTGCCCGGGGGGAAGGACCTCACGACGGGAGAGCGCGTCTTCTCGGCGATCGGGTTCGGGATCGGCAGCGTCATCGTGCCCATGAAGGGCGTGAAAAACACGGGGGTGAACCCGGGCGCCAAGGAGGTCGCGCAGCAGGTCGTGAACCTGGGGGACGAGCTCGGCTTGGCGCTCAAGGACCGCTTTATCACGAACTGGAAGGGGCTCGGGGTACCACACGGGAGCGTCGAGCTCATCACGGACTTCGCGAACGAATTCGAGCGCAAGGCCATCCTCCACTTGATGAAGGACAAGGGGCACAAGGTGCTCGGGGTGGGGGGCAGCGTGCGGGACGCGCTCGGGATCCTGAAAACCTCGCCGGCCCCGGACTTCGCCACGATCTCGAAAACCGATGGGCTCGTCCTCAGCGAGGTCAAGGCTGTCACCACGGGCAAGGTCCCCGTGGACGATGTGCTCAAGCAGCTCAACAACGCCGTGAAGACGCTAAATGGTAAAAACCTCGGCGGCCTCGTGGAGAGAGTGCAGATCATCGCACCCAAGGGCGCGGGGTACAAAAACTACTGCATCCCGAAGGACGGGAAGTTGTTCAATTTCGACAAAAAAACATTCGTGACCCTGTCCGAGAGGCCCGACCTCGTCGTCCACGTGGTGGAGCTGTGAACGAGCCGAGGGGCGCCCGGTTCCAGAAAGACGTTTGCCTCCGACGTCGAGCGTGGTATGGGCCGGCCTGGATCCACGCACGGAGCCTCGAACCATGAGCGTCGTTTCCGAACCCTATGTCTATGCCTATGCCGACGAGGCAGACAAGGTCGATGCCTATGTGGCTGCGCTGTCCGCCCTGCACACCCGGCCACCCGGGGACAAGGACGCATTGCCAACGCAGCACATCCACATATCGACGCTAGGGGTGGAGGAGGAGATCTACCGCGACCCCATTTCGCTAGAAGAGATGATCAAACTGATCCGTGCGCATCTCACGCCGACATCCGAGGCGACGGCGCACGTGACCGTCCACATGCACGGCCAGGATTGGTTCGCCAATCTGTCGGTTCTTTGTGAGGCGGCAGGGTGTCACAGCGAAGGGTTCGCCGTCCAGCCGCTCACGGTCAGCCACGGTTATACTTACATGTTTCTGACCGAAGTGGAGGTCGCCGCGTCGCACGAGGCGTTGCCGGTCCCCGTCGGCGCGGCGATGCTCGCGCGGTTCGCTCAGCAGGACATCGAGAACATCCTCCGCCGGTTTTGCGCGCCCGACGCGAGCGGGCGCGTCAAGGCCGGCGGCGTCACCGTGCGGGACAAGGACCGCAGGATGGAGGGCTTCTGGTGGAATGCGCCGCTCGAATTGTCGGCGACGTACAACGTCGACCTCCACGTGGCGCGAGACGTGGCGCTGTCTTGGCTTCACCTCCACGACGGCGATCGGGTCGAATACGTCGCGGGCCTCTCCCTCGACGCGCTGGCGGCGCGGGTGGAGGCCGCGCCGAAGGGGACCACGATCGGTCTGGCACCGACGATGAAACTCCTCATCGACCACCTGGGGGAGGACTCCGATGCCTCCGACCACGAAGAAACCCGCGGCCTGCACGCCGGAGCCATCCGCCGCGTCCCCCGCGCGCGATTGCCGGAGGACGAGGAGCTCTCGCGGGAACAAGTCCTCGCCATCCTCCAGACCCCGCCGGAGGTGTTACTCCAGGCGCTCGAAGCCGCCGCCGCGGTACCGGATGAGCAATGGGCCGAGGCGGAGCGCCGCGCCCTGGAGGCATTGGAAGCGGCGAAGAAGGCCGAGCAGAAGGTGGCCATCAAGGTCGATACCTACGCGCATCGGTGCTTCATGGAGCGACACGCCCCTTATCATGTCCGCCGCCTGGAGACCGGCGGCGTCATGATCGCGACCCACTGCTACCGCCACCTCTGGCCCCTCTGGTCGGAGGCGCTGCGCCTCTTGGGGATCCGGCCGTAAGAGAGCCGCACGATCGGTTGGGAGAATCACACGCCAGAGTCACGAGGAGCCATCAACCCCTCGCCCGCGTCCTCCCCGATGACCCGCATGCCCCCCAAACCCCTCGCGCCCCTCATCCCGAATGACCCGCAGGCCCCCCGAACCCCTCACGCCCCTCATGCCGGAGGACCCGCGTGGCTTCTTCCTCCGCCGTCCCCCTCCTCCCCGATGACCCCCACGCGGCCCGAACCCCCCGAGCGCGTCCTCGCCCATCACCGACAGACACCCTTCCGATGTGCTCCCGCTCATATCCCTTGACGGCCACGACCGCCCGACCCGATCCTGCGCTCCTCATGCGGAACCTGACCCTCGGCGACCTCGATATCGGCATGCGTGATCTCCTCACCGACCGCAAGCCGAACCTCGCGCTGCTCGTTTGCAGCCAGGTCTACCTCCCTCAGATCCTGATCCAATATGCCGCCATCGAGGCCCTCGCGCCGGCCCTCGCGGGCCGCGCGTTCGCCGACGATCTCGCCGAGGCCGATTCCCTTCACGACGGCTTCGGCGGCGGCCTCTGGGATTATACCGAGGCCCTCCTCCATGCGCCCGACGTCTCCGAGGAGACCCGCGCCGCCGCCAGGCGCATCCGCGAGGCATTGCTGCCGAGACGCAGCCTCCTCGCCGATTCTTATGCCGAAGAAGCCGCCGCCGCGAAAAAGAACCGATCCAAGCTCGCCGAGCTCGAGCCCGATCTGCAATCGCTCCCGCTGCCGGATGGCAAGACGCTCCATGACTGGGCCATGGGCTTCGTCGGTGCGGGCGATACGATCGGAAAGCTCCTTTCCGCGCGCGCTTCCGCGGAGGCGGACGCCCAGAACGACGGGAAGAACAACCAGCTCCGCAAATCGACGATCAAGCTCCTCCATCGGTTCCGCGAGGCCGCGCGCGACGAGATCGAGCTCCACGCGACCCTGCCGCGCGACCTCGAGAGCCGGGTGTTCGGGCTCTTCGACGAGCTCTCCGCGCGGCGCGCCAAAAGGAAGTCCGGCGGGGAAGAGCCCCCGAAGGGACAAGGCGGGACGGGCTGAGGGCCCGAACACCGGCATGAGCCTGGCCGCCGCTCCCGGATAGCGGTAGACATGAAGCTCACATGTCCCGGAAATCCGCGCCCCAGGACCACCCGTTCAGCCAAGCCTTCACCCGGTTCGCCGGTCGCGTGCGGCGGCGGCTCGCGCTCGAACGCATGCTCTCGGGCGCGGCGATCGGCCTCGTGCTCGGCGCAGGCGCGGCCGCGGCGGCCTGGCAGACGCGGCACGGCGCGCTCCGGCCGTGGATGGCCGCGGGCGGAGCGCTCGGCGCGGCGGCCGGCGCGATCGTGGCTCGTCGGAAGCGCTGGCGGGATGAAGAGGTCGCGCTCTTCCTGGACGGGCGTCTCGGCGGCAAGGAGTCGATCTCCACGGCGATCGAGCTCGATCATGAAGACGAGCGGGACGATCCGGCGCGCGCGGTCGTGCTCTCGCAAGCGACGACGGTGCTCGAAAAGGCGAACGCGAAGGATGCGCGCCCGCGGTTCGTCCGGGCGCATCACCTCGCGATTCCGCTCGGGCTCGCGGCGATCGGCTACGTGTCGTTGCTCCCGCTGCCCGCGCTCCCGCCGCCGCCCGCGCCGCCGCCGGGCGCCGAGCAGGTCAAGCTCGCGGACATCAAGGGGCTCGACAAGATCATCGACCTCGCGAACGCGAACGCGCGCGACGACGCTCAGAGGAAGCGCCTCGACAAGATCGCCGAGGACGCGAAGAAGCTTCGCGAAAAACTCCGGGAGGGCATGGAGAAGCGCGAGGCGCAGGCCGAGATCGGAAAGCTCAAGGACGCGATCACGGCCGAGCGGCTTTCGCTCGGCGACGGTGAGCAGCGCCAGGGCCTGGAGAGCGCGCTCGGCAAGCTCGCGGAGAATCCGGACCTCAAGGACGCGGCCAAGGCGCTCGGCGATCGGGATCTCGTCTCGTTCGACGACGCGATGGAGAACCTCGCGAACAAGCTCGAAAAAGAGGATCGCGACCGGGCGAAGAAGACGCTCGAAGAGGCCGCCGAGGCCGCGCGCAAGCAAAACGCGCCCGACGTGGCGAAGGCGCTCGAGGAGCAGAAGAAGCGCCTCGAAGAGATGGCCAAGAAGAACGAGAAGCTGAAGGAGCTCGGCAAGGCCCTCGGCGAGGGCTTGTCCGAGGACGCGAAGGAAGCGCTGAAGGATCTCGACAGCGGCAAGGCGGGCGGCAAGGAGCAGCAGAAGCTCGCGGAGAAGCTCGAAGAGGCGCTCGGCAAGCTCACGCCCGAGGAGCGCAAGCGGCTCGCCGAGAACATGAAGAAGCGCGCCGCCGAGATGAACGGCGAGGAGGCGCCGGGCGAGGGGCCGAGCAAGGAGCAGCTCCAGGAGCTCGCCGAGGAGCTCGAGTCCGAGGAGGGCCAGAAGCGGCTCGCCGAGGAGCTCAAGAAGATGGCCGAGCCCGAGCCCGAGGGCAGCGAGGAGGGCGAGCGGCAGAAGCGGCTCGACGACGCGCAGAAGGGCCTGGGCGAGGCCGAGGGGCAACTCGGCGCGCCGATGCCGGTGCCCGTGCCGGGGCAAGGGCCGGGGAACAAGCCCGGGAACAAGGCCGGCGAGAAGCCCGGCGGGAAGAACGGGAGCCCCGGATCCGGCGGCAAGGACGAGGGCCAGCCGTTCGCCGGTCACAGCGAGGGCGGCGGGCCGGGCGATCACAAGGGCCAGACCGGCGTCGTCGACGGTCCAGGCATGAAGGCCCGCGCGACCGGCCCGATCAACAAGGGCAAGCCGATGCCGGGGCTCGTCATGGGACGGACTTCGGGGCGAGCGGGTGAAACTGCGAACATCCAGGGGACGGGCGCGCTCGGGCAGGCCGCGGCAGGGGAGCTCGGGGCGATCGAGCGGAGCGACGTGCCCGAGGAGTACCGCGAGCAGGTCGGGCGCTATTTCCAGCCCAAGTGACGGCAGAGCGCGAGTACGCTGCGCGCTGGCATGACGACGACGGGCGACTTTCAAAAGAGGCTCGATCGGGCCCGCGAGGCGAGCGCGCGCCTCAAGGACGCGATCGGGCAGGTGATCGTGGGCCAGGGCGAGGTCGTGGAGCAGGCGCTCTGGGGCCTCGTGGCCGGCGGGCACGTGCTGCTCGAAGGCGCGCCCGGGCTCGGCAAGACGCTGCTCGTGCGCACGATCGCGAGCTGCCTCGACCTGAAATTCTCGCGCATCCAGTTCACGCCCGACCTCATGCCGAGCGACGTGACCGGGACGAACATCCTCGTGACGTCCGCCGACGGATCGAGGCACTTCGCCCTGCACAAGGGGCCGATCTTCGGCCAGGTCGTGCTCGCGGACGAGATCAACCGCGCGACGCCGAAGACGCAGAGCTCGCTGCTCGAGGCGATGCAGGAGCACGCGTGCACGATCGGCGGCGTCCGGAACGCGATGGAAGAGCCGTTCTTCGTGCTCGCCACGGAGAACCCGATCGAGATGGAAGGGACGTACCCGCTGCCGGAAGCGCAGCTCGATCGGTTTCTGCTCAAAGTGATGGTGCCGAGCCCGACCGAGGACGAGATGACCGAGATCCTCGCGCGCACGACGGGCCAACCGAAGGACGCGCCGCCGCGCGTGCTCGATCGCGACGAGGTGCTCGCGATTCGCTCGGCGTGCCGCGACGTCGCCGTGGCCGAGCCGATCATGCGGTTCGCGTCGCGCCTCGTCCGCGCGAGTGATCCCTCGACGCAAGGCGCGCCCGACCTCGTGCGGCGCGCGATCCGTTACGGCGCCGGCGTGCGCGGCGCGCAGTCGCTCGTGCTCGCGGCAAAGGCCGTGAGCGTGCTCGAAGGACGCGCGCACGTGTCGTTCGGCGATGTGCAGCGCGTCGCCAAGCCCGTCCTGCGCCACCGCCTGATCCGATCCTTCGAGGGCGAGGCCGACGGGATCACGACCGATCAGGTGGTCGACGCGCTCGTCGAGAGCGTGCCCGCCCGGCCGGAGAACGTGGAGCAGGCGATCCGTCGATGAGGCTCCGCGCGCTCTCTCTGGTCCCGATCCTCGCGCTCGCGCCGGTCGCGACGCACGCCGAGCCCGCGCCGACGATCGCCGCCACGTCCATCGCGGAGGTGCCCCCGCCGGGGCGTGCGAACGTGTCCTTCGAGGTCGCGCCGCTCCTCGGCTCGACCTCGCCGACGCCCGCGGGCTGGAGCGGGTTCCTCGTGCGGGTGCAGAACAACGAGGCGAAGCCGCTGCGGGGCGAGGTCGAGGTCCTCTCCCGGCTGCACTCGGACCAGATGCGCTTCCGCGCGACGGCGCCGTTCGTCGTCGGCGCGGGGACGAGCGTGGTCGTCCGGCTGCCGACGCACGGAGCCGTGTACGGCGAGACCACCGTCGTCGCGCGGGACGACGCGGGCGTGGTGCTCGGCAGCCACACGGCGGCCGTGACGAACATGCAGGAGGTCTTCCTGCTCGACGTGAGCGAGACGTCGCGGCTCAAGGGCGCGCTTCACGATGCCTCGATCTCGCCGCTCTTCTCGCCGTGGGGCGGCTACGGCGCGTACGGCACGGGGCCGCAGCTCAAGGTGGGCGCGCCGCGCTTCGATCCGGCGACGGGAGATCCGATCCTGCCCGATCGCGCCGCGCTCTACGCGCCCGCGTCCGCCGTGCTCCTGCGCTCGGACACGCTCGTGAAGATCGGCGCGGCCGAGCTCGAAGCGCTGAGCGGATACGTCCTCGCAGGCGGCACGCTCGCGGTTGCGCTCGCGCGCCCCGAGGACCTCCGGAGCCCCATCCTCGCCGCGTTCGCGGGCGGCGAGATCACGCAGACGTCGGTGCACTCCGAGACGCTCCGGGAGCTCGTCCTGCCTTCGGCGCCCTCGAACGCCACGAAGTCGATCCCCTTCGCCGAAGCGGCGAACGAGGAGGTCGCGAAGACGCTCGCCGGCTTCTCCGGCGGCAACCTGCACGGCAGTCGCTACGGGGCCTCGGCGACGTACGGGCTCGGCGAGTTTCACCTGCTCGCCTTCGATCCCACGCGCAAGCCCGCGGTCGACGACCCGTGGGCGCAGGCGCGTGTGCTCGATCTGACGCGCAGGGCCTTCGATCGGAAGAGCTCGATCGTCTATCGCCAGGGCGGCTCGCCCGGCACCGTGGACCTCGATCGCGTGCGGCAGGAGCTCGATCCGAACGAGAGCTCGCGCTGGGGGATCGCGGTCGCCGCGCTCCTGCTCATCGTCTACGCGGTGCTCGCGGGGCCGGTGAACTTCACGATGCACGGGAACAAGGGCAAACCCTTGCGCGCGCTCGTGTGGCTGCCGATCCTCTCGGCGATCGCGTTCTTCGCGGTCGTGCTCCTCGGCCTCGTCGCGAAGGGCCTCTCGGGTCGGTCGCGTCACCTCACGCTCGTCGAGGCGGGCGCGGGCATGACGAAGGGCACGGCGCGGCGGTGGCGCGGCTTCTTCACGCCGCGATCGAAGGATCTCACCGTTCGCACGAGCGACGGGTCGAGCGTGGTCACCACCGCGGTCGTGGCCGCGCCCGCGACGATCGACGATCACATGCTCGTGGATCGCGACGGCGCGCGCCTCGTCGATCTCGCGATCTTACCCTGGCAAACCGTGGTCGTCCGCGAGGACGGGTTCGCCGACGTCGGCGAGGGGATCTCGATCGTGCGCGAAGGCGAGAAGGACACGGCCGTGATGAACCGGAGCGGCCACGATCTGCGGGCCGCCGTGCTCGTCTTGCCGGGCCTCCAGCCGCGGTATTTCCCGATGATCAAGGACGGCGAGCGGGTGCTCGCGAGCGCGGGGGCGGACTGGAAGGCGACGGGCCGGGGGAGTGGCTGGCTCCGTTTGGTCAATGGCACGCGGCGCGCCGGATCGATGGATCTCCATCCGCTCGGTTCGACCTACCTTGGCCACTTGATCGAGTCCGACGCACCCGGGCTCGGCGACGCGTGGCTCGCCGTCGAGAACAGCTCGGGCGGGCTCGTGGACTGGTTCCCCGAGGACGTGCCGGTGCTCCTCGGTCAGCTCGACGGCGGTGAGGGCAAGACCTCGGACGCGGGCCTCAAGCTCGAACGGGATCGGCTGCTCGTGCGGATCGTCGGATACGGAGGTCGGCCGTGAGCGAGCCCGTCCCCACGCCCGAGACCTGGGAGCGATCGCCCGCGACGGCGGCCCCGCCGCCTGCGCTCGTCGTGCCCGCGCCGCCCACGATCCGCGTGCGCCACCTCTGGCATCGCTTCGCCAACCGCGACGTCCTGCGCGACGTGACCTTCGACGTCGGCGCCGGCGAGATCTTCGGTTTCATCGGCCCGAACGGCGCCGGAAAAACCACGACGATCCGCGTGATGGCCACGCTGCTCGAGCCGATGGCCGGGCGCGTGGAGATCGACGGGATCGACGTCACGCTCGATCCCGAGGCCGTGCGCAAGGTGATCGGCTACATGCCGGATCACGCGGGCGTCTACGATCGCATCACGGTGCGCGAGTACCTCGAGTTCTTCGCGGACTCGTTCCGCGTGCCCTCGATCAGCGTGGTCGACGCGGTCCTCGAGCTGACGGACCTCGGCAAGCTGCAGGATCGTCTCGTCGCCGAGATGTCGAAGGGCATGAAGCAAAGGCTTCAGCTCGCGCGCATCCTCCTGCACGACCCGAAGGTGCTCATCCTCGACGAGCCGGCGAGTGATCTCGATCCACGCGCCCGCATCGAGATCCGTGATCTCCTGCTGGAGCTGCGTGGCCTCGGCAAGACGATCTTCCTCTCGTCGCACATCCTCACGGAGCTCAGCGACGTCTGCACCTCGATCGGCATCCTCGAGCGCGGCCGCCTCGTCGTCGCCGGTCCGATCCACGAGATCTCGGCGCGCCTCGAGGCGATCCGCGCGGCCGAGGCGCACGGCCACGCGCCGCCGCCGCGGTACGTTCCGCCGGGCGTGCGCGCGCTCGTGCCCACGCCTGCCGCGCAAGGCGCGCCTGCTTCGCCCGAAATCGCGGGCGCGCCGCAGGCCGCACCCGCGGCAAGCGCCCCCGTGCCCGCGACGGATCCGAGCGCTCCTGCGGCCCCGCCGCAACCGCACGTGCCGGCGCCGGTCCCGCCCGCGCCGAGCGTTCGTCGGGTGAAACTGCGTGTCCTCGGCAATCCCGAGGCGGCCGCGTACTTTCTGCGCGGCGGGCCCGGGATCGTCGAGGTCAGCGTCCTCGGGGGCGTCGTGCACGTGGGCTACCAGGGCACGGAGACGAAGATCGCGGAGATGGTGACCCACCTCGTGCACCGCAACATCGGCATCGTGGGCGTGGAGCCGGAGAGAAACGAGCTCGAGCGCATCTTCCTCGAAGTCACGCGCGGAGACGTCCAATGAGCGCGCAGACCGGAACCGCAAGGGCAGCGGGCGCCTCGCGCCTGCGCCGCCTGCTCGACGATCCGAACCCGATCTGGATCCGCGAGCTCCGTCAGTCCGCGCGCCTCGTCCGCACGCCGATCATCCTCTGCGTGCTGTCGATCCTCGCCACGCTCGCGATCGCATCGATCGGCGGCCTCGTCTCGATCAACGAGAGCCCCGCGACCACGGGGTACGTCCTCTTCCAGGTCTTCTTCTCGCTCGCGTACTTCGTGGTCACGTTCGTCGGGCCCGCGGTCGCGGCGAACGCGATCGCCTCGGAGCGCGAGGGCCGCACCTGGGAAGCCGTGATCCTCACGGGCCTGCGCCCCGAGGTGATCGCGCGCGGAAAATTCCTCGCCGCGTACACGTCGATCAGCATGTACGTGGTGATGCTCGCGCCCGTCGGCGCGCTCCCGTTCCTGTTCGGCGGCGTCACCGCGACGGAGACGATCGTCGCGTTCGGCTTCTTGTTCCTCATCGCGGGCCTCGCGGTCGCCTTCGGGCTCGCGGTCAGCTCGAAGATGAACAGCCTGCGCGCCGCGCTCGTGGTCACGCTGATCTGCGCGGTGATCGTCTCGCTCAACGTCTACGGCTGGCTCGGCGTGGGGCTCTCGATCCCCGCGCATCGCGCCTGGTCGGGCGTGCCGGACGGTCCGCCGGTCTGGCTGCCGACGGCGTACGCGCGCGCGCCCTTCGATCTCACGTACGTCCTCTGCTTGATCCTCCTGCCGATCGTGGCGACCGCGCTGCCTGCGTGGTTCCTCTACGAGGTCACGATCGCGAACCTCACGAGCATCACGGACGATCGCTCGACGGGCCTCAAGCGCTGGTTCCTCGTGTCCGCGCCCGTCTTCGCGCTCTGCACGGCCGCGCCGGTCGCCGCGGTCGACAAGTACGACGAGACCGCGGCTGCCGTCGCGGGCATCTGCGTGCTGCTCGTCTTCCTGATGATCTCGGTCTACCTCTTCCTCGGCGACTCGCTCGGGCCCTCGCGGCGCGTGCGATTGCACTGGGATCGGCAGGGCGCGGGCCCGCTGCGGAGGCTGCTCGGGCCGGGCATCATCGGCACGTCGATGATGCAGCTCGGCGGGGCCGTGGTCGCGCTCCTGATGCCGACCGCGGCCGGGATCGTCGCGGTGATGAACGACCCGGGCCCCACGGTGAAGGTCCAGCAGATCCTCCTCGTCCTGCTCTACGCGGGGTCGTTTTACCTGTTCTCCGTGGGGTTCGGCGCGTTCTTGCGGGCGCGGTCGAGCACCGCGCTGCTCTCGCGCGTCTTGCTCCTCGCGGTGCATTTCCTCGTCGCCGTGGGGCCGTGGATCATCGCGGCGATCGCGGGCATCTTCGCGTCGTCCTCGGGACGCGGCGCGCTCATCGTGGCCGCGCCGTCGCCGATCTACGTCTTCGTCGCGCTCGGCGCGATCGAGACGAGCGGCGAGGAGATGCTCGTCGTGGCCTCGGTGATCGCGTCGGCGGTGTGGGGCCTGTTGGGGCTCTTGTTCCTCACGCTCGCGCGGAGCCGCGTGAAGGGCGTCATCGCCGCGCACGAGGCTGCGCTCGGCGAGAGTGATCGCATCCTCGCCGAGGAGGACGCCGCGGCGGTGCGCGGGATGGAGCAAGCGGCGGCCGCGGCGGCGCAACCGGCGGCCGTCGCGTCCCCGACCGAGCCCGTGCCCGAAGCCGCGGGCTGAGCGAGGGCGCGCCGGCCTGATCAGAGCTCACTGCACAGCGAATCTCCGGGCTGACACAGCGACCCCTTGCGGGGCGGCGGCTTTGTGGGGGCTGCCTTGGGCGTGATCCCGGGCGTGAACTCCGCGAGCTCGAGCAAGCTCACGAAGCGGGCCCTGTGCCCGCCGGGATCCGTGCCGAGGTTTTTCTTGGCCATCGCCATGATGTCCGCGAGCGTCAGGTTCCCCTTGTAGGGCGAATCGCGCAGGAGCAGGCCAAACCCCGCCACCGCAGCGGCGAAATAGAAATCCGTGCTCGCCTGCTGACGCCATTCGTCCCGGAGCGGCACCTCGATCTCCTGGGTTTGTCCCGACGCTTCGTTGTAACGAACGCGCAGCGTGAGGAGGTACGGCACGGGCGGGGCCTCCGAGCCCCCCGACTCGTCGGGCCTCGGTTCGAGCTCGTAGAGCGCCGTCACGGCCTGCCCGGCGTACAGATCGACCGGGCCTTTCCAGGCATCCAGGAACTCGCGCTCCGGTCCCGTCCGATCCTCGTTCCCGATCAGCCGGAACGACCGCACGTCCATCGCATTGAAATCGACCTCGACCCGCACGTCCCTCGCGATCGGCGCGCGCGTCCCCAGGGCCACGTCGACGAGCTCCCTACGCGCGGCGTCCGGACTCGTGATCTGCGCGAAGCTCCCCTTTCCCTCCTCGGCCAGGACCTTCAAGGTTTGTCCGGCCGGGCCGTCCATCGGACCGAAACCGAGCGTCGACAACGAAATGCCCGCCGCCGCCTTTTCTCGGATCAGCGCCGCGAGCCGGTCCTGCTCCGGAGCGACCGCGAAATGGTCGTCCATCGCCAGGAAGACCCGGTTCACGCCGCCTGCGACGAAATGGGCCTGCGCTTCCTTGAAGGCTCGCTCGATGGACTGGCCGGAAGGGGCCGCTTCGCTCGGCATGAACTTGTCGATGGCGTCGAGGAGCCGGGGTTTGTCGTCGCCCGGCGTCGGCGGCAGGTGAGGCTCGTCGGAGGCGCCTCCGTACGCGATGAGCGTCAGCCGATCCCGATCGTCGAGCCGCGAGACCAGCCTGCGTAGCGCGGCCTGGAGGAGCGGCAGTTTGTCCGGGTCCTTCGCAAATCCCTGCGATGTGTCGATCACGAACACCAGGTTTGCCTGGGGCCGGAGCGACGGGTCGAACGGCGCCGTTTTCAGCGCGAGGCGCACGAGCCAGTGCGAACGGTTCCATGGCGCGTCGCTGACCTCGGCTCGGGCGGCGAGCGGCGCGTCTCCGATCGGGGGCGGGTCTTCGTAGGGGAACGCATTGACGAGCTCGTCGACACGCACCACGCTCGATGGCGGCCTCCGCGCGGCCTCCTGGATGTACCGCTCGACGAGCGAATACGAGGCCGTGTCCACGTCGAGCGGGAAACTCGCGCGCGCGATGCTCGTCGTGTAAATGAACGGGTTCTCGTCGGCCCTCGGCTTCGAGCGCGCGGTGAGCCGGCGGGGCTTCGGGATTCTCGCCGCAATCTCGCCACCCTGACGCGCCCGGTCCTCCTGGAGCGTTTTCAGGATCTCTCGCCGCGTGGCCTCGTCGATCTCCGTGTCGTTCTTCGGGTGCGGCGCCGTCGTTCTTTCCTTCTCCTTCTGCGGAGCCGCGAACGTCGCGAAGTCTTTCATCGCTTGCTCCGCCGCGAGCCGTGTTTGACGACGCTGCTGCACCACGCCGATCGGAATCGCGACGAGCGCGACCGCGGCCGCCGCGAGCAACGTCGACCGCAGAAAACGCCTCCGGAGCGGCACCACCTTCGGTTGTTCCGTCGCGCGCGTGGCCTCTTCCAGCACCTTTCGTTGCTTTGCCGGAAGCTCCTTCGGCGCGCGCTCCGCCAGCCCTTCGCGCAGCATCTCCGCCGTCATGCGCAGGGCGTCGATTTCCGTGCGGATCTCCGGATCACCGTCGATCGCCGCCTCGATTTCGCGCGATTCGGCCTCGTCGAGTTCGCCGAGCACGTACGAGAGCAGGCGCGGATCGTCTTTCGAGAGCGTCATCGGCTCCTCCTCTCGGCTTCGCGGTCCTTCTTCTCCACCTGCTCGCGCAGCGCGCGCAGCGCCGTATGCAAGAGAAATCCCACGTTCGAGACGCTCGTCCCGAGCACCTCCGCGATCTCCTGGTAGCTCAGGTCGCCGCTGAATTTGAGCAGGACTGCCTCGCGTTGTCGCTCCGGCAGGGTATCGAGCGCGCCGAGCACGCGGCGCATCGCCTCCCGCCGCTCGAGGGCCTCCGAGGGCCCGGGTTGATTGTCCGCCATGACCTCGTCCACCTCCGCCACGGGCTCGACCTGTCGTTTGTCGCGCCGAACATCGAGGGCCCGGTTCCGGCAGACCGTGAAGAGCCAGGCCCGGAGGTGCGGCTCCACCGCCGCTCGGTCCTGGTTGCACAAGCGCAGGAACGTGTCCTGCACCACGTCGGCCGCCTGGGCGGATCCCACGATCGCCGAGGCGTAACGGAGCAAAGGGGCCTCGTAGCGCGAGAGCGCGAGAAGGACCCAGTGGCTCGTCGGTTCGCTCGGCATGGGCGCGATCGGGGAGTCGTTCTCTCGAAGAACGGGGGGGCGGGAGGTTTCTTAGAGAAAAAAGGAACGGGGTCGGCGCGGCGTCTCGGGCGGCTTCTCGCCGGGCGCGGATCGGGGTAAGGGCCCATCATGCCCGACTCCTCCCCGGCCCGCGACGAGACGGCCCGCAAGAAGCGCTCGGCGCTCGTTGCTTATGTGATCCTGGGCCTCCTCGTCGCGACGTTCGTCGTGCTCCGCGTGATGGTCAAGGTGTACAAGGTCCCGTCCGGGGCGATGTTACCCACGCTCGTGCCCGGCGACTACGCCTCCGCGCTGCGGGGCGGCGAGGTGCGTCGCGGCGAGGTGATCGTCTTCCCGTTCCCCGAGAACCCGGATCAGCTCTTCATGAAGCGGGTGATCGGGATGCCGGGGGACAGGATCGAATTCGTGGACGGGCGGCCCATCATCAACGGCTTTCGTGTCCCGCAGTGCCGCGTGGGCCGATACGATTGGGAGGGGCGGACGCACGAGCTTTTCATCGAATGGCTCGACGATCACGCCTACGGCGTTCTGCTCGACGGACCGCCCTTCGGGGAGACGTGCGAGAAGGACAGCGATTGTGACGCGATGCAATCGTGCCGGGGCGGGATGTGCGGGACCGTGCAGGGTCCCTGGGTCGTGCCCGCGGGCGAGGCGTTCGTCATCGGGGACAACCGAATGAACAGCCACGACTCGCGGAGCTGGAGAGGTGGCGTCGGACGCGGCATGCCGATCTCCACGGTCCTCGGGCACGTGTCGATGATCCTGCTCGGCGGTTTTTCCGGCCGCACGGCCGCGCACGTGGATGGGCCGCCCATTCTCCCGGCGGGCGCGGCGGCGCTCGGGCCCGCGATGGAAAAGTGCTTGAAGGAAAAACCCGCCGTGACGACGCCGCCCGCGCGTTAACGCGGACGTCGCCTTCGCGCCGCCGCGATCCCCGCGCCCACGGCGACCATGGCGAGCCCGAGCCACGGCGCGGCGCGGTCGCCCACGACGGCGCACGCGCATCCCTTCACCGCGATGTCGTCGTCCCCGCTATCGCCATTCCCAGCGCCCGCGCCGCTGCCGGCGCCTGCGCCGCTGCCCGAGCCCGCGCCGCTGCCCGAGCCCGCGCCCGAGCCGCCGACGCAGACTTTGAGGGGTGAACATTGGCCGCCGAGCGGGCAGGCGCTGGCCGCGTCGCAGGCGCCGAGCACGTTGATCTCGAGCGGCGGTGCGCCGTCGCCGATCCACCCGCCCGAGCAGCCGATCTCCTCGATACAGAGCTCGCTTTCGACGCACGTCGCGCCGTCCTTGCAATCGACGTTGGTCTCGCAGAACAGGGGCGCGCACTGCGGGGGTCCGTGGCAGAACTCGCCCACGCTGCCCTCGGGGCAGTCGGGCGGCGGATCCGAGAGGACGTCCGCGGACGCGGGGGCCGCAAAAAGCATCGCGGCGGCTGCAAAAAGGAAGAAGTGGGTGCGCATGAAGAAGCCTCCTCCGGCGATGTCGTTCGCCGGTCTGCGCGATACGCTACCGCCACGGCGGGCCGTGGAAAAGGGGGGATGGTGTCGAGGCTTCCCTGCCGGCGATGGGTTGGGCTAGGATCCCGTCATGGACGTCGCCACCCTGATCGCCCGGCAAGATCGCGGCGAGACGCTGGATTACCTGTTCTTCTGGGGCCATACGCCGGGCACGGACGGCGCGCTCGGTCCTTTTTGCTTGAGCCAATGGTACCCCGCGCCTTTCGAGGTCCGGGGGCAGCGGTATGTCGCAGCCGAGCATTTCATGATGGCCGAGAAGGCGCGGCTCTTCGGAGACGAGGCGACACGCGCGAAGATCCTCGCGACGGAGGATCCGGGCGAGGCGAAGGCGCTCGGGCGCGAGGTGCGTGATTTCGACGAGGCGCGGTGGCGCGAGCACCGGTTCGGGATCGTGGTGGAGGCGAGCTTCGCGAAGTTCGGCCAGAATCCGGCCCTCGGCGAATGGCTGCTTCGCACGGGATCGAAGATCCTCGTCGAGGCGAGCCCGCGGGACACGATCTGGGGGATCGGGCTCGGCGCGTCGAATCCGAGCGCGACGGACCCTCGGGCGTGGCGGGGGCTGAATTTGCTGGGGTTTGCGCTCATGGAGGCGCGTGAAGGGCTTGCCGGCGCGGCGCGTCCTCGATAGGCTCGGCCCCCGAGACGACGTACGCGGCCGATGAGTAGCGACAGCGAGATCGAGCTTCCAGTCAAGGCAGGCGACGTGATCGCCGGGAAATACCGCGTCGATCGGGTGCTCGGCGTGGGCGGCATGGGCGCCGTCGTGGCCGCCGAGCACACGGATCTCGAGCAGCGGGTGGCCATCAAGTTCATGCTCGAGGCCGCGGCCAAGAACGAGATCGGCAAGAAGCGCTTTTTGCGCGAGGCGCAGGCCGCGACGAAGCTCCGGAGCGAGCACGTCACGCGGATGCTCGACTTCGGCACGCTCGACGACGGCGTGCCGTACCTCGTGATGGAGCTGCTCGAAGGCAAGGATCTCGACGAGATGATCCGCGCCGCCGGCAAGCTGCCGATCGAGGAGGCGTGCGAGGTCGTGCTGCAGACGTGCGAGGCGCTCGCCGAGGCGCACGGGCGCGGCATCGTGCACCGCGACATCAAGCCGGCGAACCTGTTCGTGACCCGGCGCGCGGATGGAAGCCCCGCGGTGAAGGTGCTCGATTTCGGAATCGCGAAGCACCAGGATCTGGCGGCGCTCGACGGCACGGCGCTCACGCGCAGCAACGCGCTGCTCGGCTCGCCGATGTACATGTCGCTCGAGCAGTTCCGGGCGGCGCGGGAGGTCGACGCGCGCAGCGACATCTGGTCGCTCGGCGTGGTGCTGTACAAGGCGCTCACCGGCACGATGCCGTTCGTCGCCGATTCGCTTGGCGCGCTCATCATGGTGCTGATGACCGAGGATCCGGAGCCGCCGGGGAGCCGCCGCGAGGATCTGCCGGCGGAGCTCGGCGAGGTCGTGCTGCGTTGCCTGCAAAAAGATCCGGCCGATCGATTCCAGAGCGTGGCCGAGCTCGCGGAGGCGCTCGCCCCGTTCGTGCCCGAGCGGTCGAGGGCGCTGCTCGAGCGCATTCACGCGCACCTCGCGGGGCCGCGCGCGACGCAGAGCTTGCCGCCCGAGGCGCCGGTCGGGAAAACGGGCAATACATCGCCCGGACAAACGACGGGCTCGTCGCTCCGGAAGAAGGAACGTTCGTCCGGGGGAGCGACGGGCGGCGGGGCGCCGCCGAGCGGGGGAGGCGAGCGGCTGTCGACGCAGGCGATGGGGAAGACGGCCTCGACGTGGTCGCAGACCCAGATGGGCGCGCCGTCGCGATCGGGGAAATGGTTCGTCCTGACAGGCGCGGTCGCTCTGCTCTTGGGAATCGTGGGGACGCGGCTGCTCGGGGGGCGCGAGGAGAAAACGATGACCGCGGAGCCGCCGCGGCCGCCGGCGATCGAGACGACCGCGCCGGCCGTGACCATCGCGCCCGCGCCCAGCGTGACCATCGCACCCCCGAAGACCGCGGAGACGACCGCCGCGCCACCGAGCACGTCCGCGGCGCCTTCCGCGAGCGTGGCGGCGCCCAAAATCGCGGCGCCCGTGAAGACCGGCGCGACGAAGCCCGCGGCGACCGAAGCGCCGAGCGCGGCCCCCACGACCGGACTCGTCCCCGATTTCGGAGGCCGGAAGTGAAACGCGCCGCGGGGTTTTTCCTCGCCATGACGCTCTTCGGCGGGGCGCGCCTCGGGTTTGCCCAGCAGGGCGACGTGGCCGCGGCCGAGCACCTCTTCAAGGAGGCGCTCGCCCTCATGGAGAAGGGCGATTACGAACACGCGTGTCCGCGGCTCGCCGAGAGCCACAAGCTCGATTCGGGCATCGGCACGTTGCTTTATCTTGGCGATTGTCAAGAGAAACTCGGCAAGCTCGCGACCGCGTGGGCCACGTTCCGCGAGGCGGCCGACGCGGCGCGCCGGGCGGGGCAAGCGGAGCGGGAGAAGATCGGGCGGACGCGGGCCGACGCCCTCGAATCGAAGCTCTCGCGCCTCGTCATCGAGGTCCCCGATTCGGTTTCGCGCGAGGGGCTCGTGGTGCGCCGCGACGACCTCACGGTAGGGTCTGTCCTGTGGAACACCGGCGTTCCCATCGATCCGGGCACATACAAGATCGAGGCGACGGCGCCGGGGAAAGTGCCGTTTTCGAAGTCCGTGGTGATCGAGCCTGGATCCGCCACGACGACCGTGACCTTGTCGCCGCTCGAAGACGTGAAGGTCGAGCCGCCGCCGAAGCCCAAGCCCGAGCCCGTGAAATTGCCGCCGCCCCCGCCGCCGCCTCTGCCTCGGCCCAAGCCCAAAGGGATCGGGCCGCTCGGAATCGTGGGCATTGCGGCGGGCGGCGCGGGGCTGCTCACGATGGGCGCTTCGCTCGGCGTGGGGCTCATGGCGCGCGCGCGGTTCGACGAGGCGGCGTCCTTTTGCGACGCCACGTATTGTGATCGGGAAGGCGTCGCCATCCGGAAGGACGCCAAGGATCTCGCGGGCGTCGGGACGGCGATCTTCGTGCCCGGCGCGGTCCTCACGGCCGCGGGCACCGCGCTTTTCATCGTCTCGCTCGCGACGCGGGGGCCGTCGGACGCGGCGCCGAAGGCGAGCGCGACCTTGACGTTCGGACCCGGGGGGATCTTCGCGCGAGGGAGTTTTTGATGCGCGTGTGTCCTGCCAATCTGGTGTTCGTCCTCGGATGCGCGGGCGCGACGGGCTGCGCCTCGGTTTTCGGCATCGAGGAGGGCGTGCTCCGCCCGAGCATCGAGGTCTCCGGTTCGATCGGCCGAGATACGACGTGGTATGCGGATCAGGCCACGATCCTCACGGGATACGTGGTGGTCGAGTCGGGCGCGACGCTCACGATCGAGCCGGGCACGCGGATCCTCGCGCAGACGGAGGGCGGGATCCTCGTGAGGCCGGGCGCGCGGATCGTCGCGCGCGGCACGAAGGAAGCGCCGATCGTGTTCACGAGCGCGGCGACCGAGCGCGCCGAGGGGGATTGGCGCGGCCTCATCCTCTGCGGTCGCGCCCCGATCAATGGCGCGCCCAGCGGCCGTCAGCTCGATGTCCTTCCGCCGGGCATCAATGCCACGTGTGGCGGGACGGCCGAGGACGATAGCAGCGGCGAGCTCCAGTTCGTGCGGATCGAATTCGCAGGCCGGGACAACGGGCTTTCAGGCTCGCCGGGCGGGTTCCGCCTGGAGGGCGTCGGGAGCGGCACGGTCGTCGATCACGTGCAGGTGCACCGCACCGAAGACGACGCCGTCGATTTGCGGGGCGGGACCGTGTCGGTGAAGCACATCCTCGTCACGATGTACGAGGACGACGGCTTCGACTGGGCGCTCGGCTGGCGCGGCAAGGGTCAATTCATCGGCGTCGTGATGGGCGACATGCGGGGCGACACGGGCATCCAGGCCGGCCAGGGCACGAGCGATTCCGAGGTCGACGGCGCGGGATCGGCGCCTTCGGAACCTTTGCTTTACAACGTGACCCTGGTCGGGATGGGGGACCAATACGGTCCGAACGTCAAGCTGCGGGGCGGGACGCGCGGGCGGATGTTCGACATGCTCGTGGCGAACGCGGGGAACACGGGCCTGGCCATCGACGAGACGCCGACACACGAGAATGCGAACGCGGGGCTGCTCGACATTCGCCATTCGATCTTCGCGAACGACGACAACTTCGAGGACGGCGAGGCGGACTTCGCGGAGTCGGACTGGGCCACGGATCCGGTGCGGAACAACCGCGCGTTATCGGCGGAAGACAGTGGTTTGCCGCTGTTCACGAACGGCGCGATTTATCTGTCGCTCGTGAGCGGGGCGGAGGCGCTTTCGGGGGCGATCGCGCCGCCGGACGACGGGTTCTTCGATCCGGGCGCGCTCTTCGTGGGGGCCTGCGGCGAGTTGTGCCCGGATTTCGAGGGGTGGACGGCCTTTCCGGACCGGTGAGACGTGGTAGAGTGCGGGCATGTCGGATCCGCCTCGCGCGGCGAAACGTCCGAAGACCTGGGAAGATCTGGACGACTTGCCCGAGGGGTGCGTCGGGGAGATCGTCGGGGGGGAGATCGTCCTCCTGCCTCGCCCGAGCCCGCGGCATGACCTCCCCCCACACCCTGACCCTCACCGCCGCCGATACATCACGTCCGTTCGGAGCACGTATTTCGTCCCCTCGATCACCGGCGCTCCCCGGTGGTACATCGGGTGCGAGAACACGAGCGCCATTCCGCGTCGCGGCTCCACGCGGATCTCGTCGTCGGTCACGTACATGAAATCCGTCGTCCCGCCGACGCAGTCTTCATTCAGGTAAAAAATCAACGTCAAGAGGCTCTGCTCCTCCGGCGTGCGGATGAACGCGCCGTCCCGGTGCCAGTCGAATTGCTGGCCCGGCGTGTAGCGGTAATACCGGAATCGCTCGTTGAGCCCCACGGGGCGATACACGCCGAGCTCCGTCGGCACGTGCGCCGCGACCCGCGGCCAGAGCTCGGCCGCGAGGGCCGGGTCGTCCTGCATCACGCGCCGGTTGTTGCGGACGTCCTTCGCCATCACGAACTTGTTCGGCCCCACCGTGATCGGCGCGTCCGTGAAGCCGTGGGCCTCGGCGCGCCGGATGAGGTCGTCGCACTCGGCGGGGGCGAGGACGTTCGAGAGCGTGAAGAGCTCCTTGTCGGTCGCGAGCAGGCGTTTCTCGATGGCGTTCATGCCGGACACCATGCGGCCGCGCCGGGCGGCTGAACAGGGCAGAACCGGGCAGGAACCGGGCGGGGCCGGCGGTGGACAGGACGGCCCGCCGGAAGGATGATGCGCGGGGCGAATCGAATGGCGCAGCGGTTCAACCACGAGGCCTTGCTGCGGGCGCGCCTCGAGCTCGAGCTCACCCAGGAGGAGCTCGCTGCCTCGGTCGGCGTGGACGTGCGCACGTACCGCCGGTACGAATCCGGCGAGGTCAACGAGGGCGGCTTCTCGGTCCGGCAACCCGCCCGGCGAAAGCTGCTCGAAAAGCTCTCCGCCGAGCTCGGGATCGCCGCCGCCGACCTCGTGATCGACGCCGCGCCCGAGCCTCCCGCGCCCGCGCCTGTGCCGAAGCTCTTCCCGCCCGAGCACGTACACACGCTTCAGCGCGCGCCGCATTTCGTGGGGCGCGAGGAGATCCTCGACGCGTTGTGGGCGTGGGCCTCGGAGCCCGCGAAGGGCCCGGCGCCGGGCGTGGTCGCGCTCGTGGGCGTGGGCGGCGCGGGGAAGACGGCCATCGCCGAGCGGCTCGTGACGCGGATGGGCGACGCGCCGCGGCACGGCGGGCTCTTCGTATGGAGTTTTTACGATGACGAGCGCACGGAGGCGTTTCTGGCCCACGCCGTGCGGTATTTCGCGGGGGCGGAGGCGCAGGCGGGGGAGCGGCTGGAGAAGCTGCTCCTCGCGCTCGGGAGCGGGCCGCCGCATTTGCTCGTGCTCGATGGGCTGGAGACGGTGCAAGCCGCGGGCGGGGCCTCGCGCGCGCACGGCGAGCTCGAAGATCCGCTGCTCAGGCGCCTGCTCGTCGCCCTGGCCGCGCGCGGGCTCGGGGCGGCGCGGGCGCTCGTCACGTCGCGGTTCTTGCTGGGGGATCTCGCGCCCTGGGCAGACGCGGGCGTGCGCACCGTGAAGCTCGGGCCGCTCTCGTCGACGGAGGCCGCGCGGCTCCTCCGGTCGTGGGGCGCGGATTCGGACGGCGAGGCGCTCGCGCGGGTCGTTCGTGCCTCGGGCGGGCATGCGCTCTCGCTCGCGGTGGCGGGCTCGTATGCGGGCGCGTTCCTCGGCGGCGATTTGCGCCCGCTCGATCCGCTCGATCTCGCCGAGGCTGCGCGCGACGATCCGCTGGCGCGGCGCCTCGCCCGGGTCCTCTCGGCGTATGCGGCCGCGTTGCCCGACGCCGAGCGGGATCTCCTCGCGCGCCTCTCCGTGCTTTCGGCCGGCGCGGACGAGGACGCGCTCCTCGCGCTCGCCACCGCTTCCCCGCGTGTCGCGGGCGCGCTCGCGGGGGCCTCCGCCGAGGGCCTTCGCCGCGCGCTCGCCCGCCTCGAACGGCTCGGGCTCGTGTTCCGCGCCGGCGGTGAGCCGCCGCGCTGGTCGTCGCATCCGTTCGTCCGGGACCATTTTCGCGGGTTGCTCCCGGTCTCGCCCTCGGCCGTGCAGGCGGCGATGAGCCCGCCTTCCGAGGGCACCTTGATCTTCGCGCCCCGGCAAAAACCCCAGGACCGCGGCCGCCTCGACGCCGTCGAGGAGGTCTTCCGGACCCTCATCGCTGCGGGCCAACCGACCGAGGCATATCGGGTGTATTCGCAAACCCTGGGCGGCTTTTCGCACCTCGGGCTCGTGCTTGGCGAGATGAGCCGCGGCGCACGGATGTTGCGGATGTTTGGCGAGACAACTGAGCCGGGATCTCCTTCCGCCTCGCTTGCATTGAGCTATCGTCTCGCGATGCTCTACGAGCGCGGGCTGTACGCGGGCGCGCTCGGAGATCTCGCGTTCGCCAGGCGATCCTACGAGGAGCACAACACGCAGGTCGAAAGGGCGTCCGAGATATCGCACCTCGTTACAGGTTTGCGCACTTTGGCATACACGGAGCGGCTCGCCGGCGCGCTCACGGCGGCGCGGGCGCATGCGTCGCAGTCGCTCGCAATGGCGGAGTCGGCCGGCCTCGGCACGCACGTGGCGCGAGGAATCGCGCTTGGGGCGTCGATCGCGCACGACCTCGGGGATATCGACGCCGCGCGGGCGGGTTTTTCGCGGCTCGCGGCGATGGGGGACGCGCGTGTGGCGCGCCGCGGGCTCTGGGAGGCGGAGCACCTCTTTGCGCTCGGGCAACGGGAGGAGGCCGTGCAGATGACCGAGGCGAACGTCGCGGCCTGCGAGCGCCTTGGCTGGGCCGGGCACGCGGCGCAGGGGCACGTGCTGCTCGGGTTCGCCGTGGTGGACGAGGATCCGGCGGAGGCTTCGCGTCGGCTCTCGGCGGCGCGGGCGTGGGTCGCGGTCTCCGGGGAAGTGGAAATGGCGGCGCGCGTGCACGAGTTGACGGCGCGGATCGCGCTCGCGCGAGGGGCGCTGTTCGAGGCGGCGCGGGAGGCGCTCGCGGGAGAGCAACTCGCGGAGGCGTGCGGGCTCGGTTTGTTCCGGGCGCGGCTCCTCGCGCTCGGGCTCGAAATCGCGCTGGCGCGGGGCGACGAAAAGATGACGGTGTGGGCCAAGGACGCGCCCGGTCGACTGCTCGTCGAAGACGCCTGGGGGCGCGCGGACGTTTTGCATTGGGCTGGGCTCTGTCTTTCGCGTGTGGGCGTAGCGGAGATTGGCAAGCGGTATCTCGAAGAGGCGCTCGTTTTGCGGGAGCGGATCGGCCATCCCGGGTGCGAGGCGACACGCGAGGAGGTGTGTCGACGTTGATGTCGTTTTGTCTCGTACGGATACAAATCGTGGCGTATCGGGACGTGCCAGGATTCACAAGCATCCAGAAAGGCAACTATCCTTGTAAGGCCCCCGGATTGTCGACGAGTGCCCGTAACGAGCGGTGTACCCACGCCGATCCTTTTGGACACGACGACCGTGCTCTGGCGCGACGTCGGCCCCAAACCCACGAAACGTCCAGCGCCGCCACGATCCGAAAAAACACCGGGGCTCACCAGATCCTTTCTCCCTCGATGGAGGAAACCCATGAGACGTCTCGCCTTCGCGGCGCTTTTCACTTCGATCGTCGTGGCACCGGCCCTCGCTTCCGCGAACGCTTCCAGCGCCACACGCCCCTACATCTTGCAATATGCCTCGTCGCCGTCCCAGGTCTGCATGGATGCGGCCTACCTCTCGCAGGCATCCGCGCACGTGCAGACCGCGGTGAACGCCGGCACGATCGACGGGGCCGTGCTGCTCGTCGCGCGTCACGGCAAGGTCGTGCTGCACAAGGCGTACGGCAAACGTGACGGAAACTTCGCCGGCCCTGCCGCGCAAAACCCGTCGATGCCGAAGGACGGCATCTTCGATCTGCAGTCGATCACCAAGATCTTCACGGCGTTCGTCGCGATCGATCTGCACGACGACGGCAGCCTCGATCTTTCCGATCCCGTAGCGAATTACCTGCCGGAGTTCGCCACGCCCGAGAAATCGGGCGTGCTCGTGGCCGATCTCGTGCGGTTCACCTCGGGCCATTCGATCGACGCCGCCGCGTCGCTCCTCGGGGATGCCGCTCCCTGGAGCACGATGCTCGCCGAGAGCCTCACCTACACGCCGAGCACGGCGGTGCTCTACAGCGACATCGCGTATCGCCTGCTCGGTCGCGTCGCCGAGGCGGCCGGCGGCGCGCCGCTCGACGTGCTCGTGAAGAACCGGATCACGAGCCCGCTCGGGATGAAGGACACGGCGTGGCGGCCGCTCGTGAACATGCCGACGAAGTCGAGCCGCTTCGTCGGCACGGGCTACTCGACGCTGCGCGAGCCGAGCGGCGCGCCCCGGTACATGCGCGGCGAGGTGGCCGACGAGCAGGACTACTGGATCGAGGCGGACGGGCACGGCGTGACCGGCTGTGACGGCGCCTTCTCCACGGCGTGGGACCTCGCGCTCCTCGGGCAGATGTTCCTGAACCGCGGCGCGCGCGTCGTGGGCAATACGAGTTACGGCTACTGCTCGCCGTGGATGTGGACCTGCACCATCGACTTCCTCGCGTCGCCGACCCTCGTCGAGGGCACGATGTCGGTCCAGTCGACGGACGCCTCCGGCGCGCCGCTCGGGATCTACGGCGCGACGTCGAGCTGGCTCGAAGACCTGCTCTTCGCGAACAAGGGTCACGGCTGGGAGCTCGCGGACACCGTGCCGGGGGCGCACGTCGTGACGGGCCTCTACTCGTCCCCGTACGCCGTTTCGAAGATCGGCGCCGCGGGCACGTTCCTCACGGTGGACCCGGATCCTTCGCGCGACCTCGTGATCGTCCTCCTGACGAACCACGGCCTTCCGCCGCTCGCCGGGCCGGACGGCATTCAGGTCGACGCGAGCGGGAACCTGATCTGGCCGGGCTACGAGGGCATGCTGAACGGCATCGCGCCGGACGTGGTCAACGACCTCGTGCAGTTCTCGATCACGGGGCCGTGACAAACGCCCGAGGGGGCGAGCGCCGAGATTTCGGCGCCTCGCCCCCTCGTTTCGTCTCAGGGGTTCACTGCGGAACCGGGTAGCAGCACCCGGTGATGCAGGTCTTGCCGGCCGGGCAGGGGTCCTGGCCGGGCAGGCCGCACTTGTCCACGCCGGGCGGGCAGAATTGCTCGACGCAGCCGGGCGGGAGCTCCGGCTTGCCGATGCAGACCTCGCAGAGCTCGCACGTGTTGAGGCACGCGTCGACCTGCGTGCAGGGCTTGCACTTCGACGGGTCGTTCAGCGTGTTCATGTTGCAGCTCCCCGTGCCGGCCGGGCTCTCCGAGCCGAGCCAGACCTTGTAATTCAGGCCGGGCAGGGCGCAGCAGCCGAAGCAGTCGCAGCCGTTCGGCGTGAGCGGGCCGCAGTAATCGAGGCAGGTCTGCGATTGCTCGTCGAACGCCGTCTCGCACGTCCCGTTGTACCCCGCGATGTTCGCGTTCGGGTTGTACGCGCACTGGCTGCCCTCGGGCGGGTAGTTCGGCGCGACCTCGAGTGGATCGCACTTGTGGCTCCAGTAGCAATCGTCGTTGCCCGCGCCGGTGTCCTGATCGAAATAACAATCGGACTTGCAGGGCGAGTTGTTCTGGCCGGGGATGCCGCCGTAGAAGCTGTTCTCGGTGTTGTCGCAGGGGCCGAGGCACTGGTCGTCGGCCGAGTCGGTCTTGCAGTCGCCGTCGTTGTCGATGCAGTCGCCGCAGGCGTAGGTCTTGCCCTGGCAGGTCGCGACCTGGCAGAAGTTGCCGCAGCCGCCCTGCGCGGGATTGCACGTCTCGCCGCAGCCGCAGAGGTTGTTGTTCGGCACGCCCTTGCAGGCGTCGAGGATCGGGTCGCAGACGTCGTCCGTGCAGTCGACGCCGTCGTTGCAGACGGCCGCCGTGCCCGGCTTGCAGCCCGAAGCCGAGCAGGTCTCGGCGCCATTGCAGAAGACGCCGTCGTCGCACATGTAGTCCTGCAGGTAATGCGCGCAGGTGCCCGAGGGCTCGTTGCACTCGTCGTACGTGCACGCGACGCCGTCGTTGCAGCTGACGGGCGGACCGTTCATGCAGCCGAAGAGCGGGTTGCAGGTCTCGGCGCCGTCGCAGGCGAGGCCGTTGTTGCAGTAGCTGTCGTTCGGCGTGTTCGAGCACGCGCCCGTCTGCGGGTCGCAGGTGTCGACGGTGCAGGAAACGCCGTCGTTGCAGGTGACCGGCGCGCCCGCCTTGCAGACGACGTCGCAGAACTCGATGCCGTTGCAGTCGTTGTCGTCGTCGCATTCGGCGTTCGTCGTGCAGGGTTTTGCCGTGGTGCAGCCGCCGACGAGCGGGACGCAGAGCTCTCCCGCGGGACATTGGCTGTTATCGGCCGAGGAGCTGCAGGTGCCCGACGGCTCCTGGCAGGCCTCGTTCGTGCAGGCGATGCCGTCGGACGGGCAAACCACGGCTGAGCCCGCCTTGCAGCCGGTCGCGGCGGCGCCGCCGGCCGGGTCGCAGACCTCGATGCCGTTGCAAGCGAGGCCGTCGGTGCAGGCCGCGTCGTTCGGGGAAAACACGCACGTCTTCAGCGCGTTCGAGCAGCTATCGGCCGTGCAGGAGAGGTTGTCGTTGCAGACGACCGGGGCGCCGGCCTGGCAGCCGAGGCCGACCTCGCACGTCTCGGCGCCGTTGCAGAAGTCGTTGTCGTCGCAGGTCGCGTCGTTCGGCGCGTGCGCGCAGGTGTCGTCGGCCTCGTTACAGCCATCGGCGGTGCAGGCGAAGCCGTCGTTGCAGTCGACCGGCGTGCCGGCCTTGCAGCCGGCGACCTTGTCGCAGGTCTCGGCGCCGTTGCAGAACGCGCCGTCCGAGCATTTGCCGTCGTTCTCGACGTGCTTGCAGCCGTCCGAGGCCTGATCGCAGAAGTCGTCGGTGCAGGCGACGCCGTCGTCGCAGTCGAGCGGCGTCCCTGCTTTGCACCCGAGCGCGCCGCACGTCTCGACGCCGTCGCAGGCGATGTCGTTGTCGCAGAGCGCGTCGTTCGGCGTGTGCGTGCAGCCGTCGAGCTGCTCGTTGCAGGCGTCGACGGTGCACGGGATGCCGTCGTCGCAGGCCGGTCCGGAGCTCGGCGTGCACCCGGTGCCGGGCGCGCCGTTTTCGGGATCGCAGATCTCGACGCCGTCGCAGTACTGCCCGTTGTCGCACATCGTGTTGGTCGGCACGCGGACGCATGCGCCGGACACGCACGCGTCCGCGGTACACCCGATGGCGTCGTCGCAGTCGGCGTTCGTCACGCACGCGGGCTCGCCGCCCGAGCCGCCGCTGCCGGCCATCATGCCGCCGGAGCCGGGCATCATGCCGCCGCTGCCGGCCATGCCACCCATGCCGCCGCTGCCGGCCATCACGCCGCCCGCGCCGCCGATGCCGCCGGAACCGCCGATGCCACCCGCGCCGCCGATGCCGCCTGCGCCGCCGCTGCCGGCCATCACGCCGCCGGCGCCGCCGTTGCCGGCCATCACGCCGCCT
>NZ_JASBQE010000118.1 GCF_029960785.1 Polyangium sp. 15x6 | reverse complement strand
ACAAACCAGCGCAAGGCGAACCGCTGGGCCAAATTTTTCGCGATGGCAGACAGCCGATGCCGGCAGATCCAGCTCGTCACGCGTCAGGTGGCGGGTATGAGCGGTCAGGATGGCAGAGTAGTGCTAGAACATCGAGCGGTTTGCAACGGCTCGCCTTCGCAGCGAACGCAAGAGCTCCTCCACGAATGCATTCACCAAGACGCACCGGTTGCCAGGGCGGGCGACTAGAAGTGCGTGCCGCCGTCGATGCGCACCTCGGTGCCCGTGATGAACCGGCCGTCGTCGCTCGCGAGCATCGCGACGACGCCCGCCACGGTCTCGGGGCCCGCGAAGCCCTGACCGAGCGCGGGCCGGAGCTTCATGAAGAGGCTCATGTCGGCATCCTCGGGGAGACCCGGGCCACGGCTCTGACCGCTCTGACCGGAGCCGTCGGTCATGCCCGACGAGATCGATCCCGGCTGCACGGCGGTGAAGCGGATGCCCTGCTTCGCGTACTCGGCCGCGAGCGCGTGGGTCATCGACTGCACGCCGCCCTTGCTCGCGGCGTAGGCGGCCATGTACGGGTGCGCGAACATCGCCGACGTCGAGCTGAAGTTGACGACGGCGGAGCCGTCGCCCTCGAGGAGGGCGGGGATCGCCTCGCGGATGACGAGGAACGTGCCGACGAGGTTCACGCGGACGATCTGCTCGAAGGCGTCGAGCGTGGTCTCGTGGGTGTGCGAGGAGCGCAGGATGCCGGCGGCGTTGACGAGCGCGTCGAGTCCGCCGAGCCAGGCGACGGCGTCGGCGACGCCCTCGCGGACGGACGACTCGTCGGCGATGTTCACGACGACCGTGTGCAGGCGCTCGGCCGCGTCGCCGGCCTTCGCGACCGTGTCGGCGAGGCCGGCTTCGCTCACGTCGGCGGCGACGACGCGGCCGCCCTCGGCGAGCATCCGCAGCACGGTGGCCTGCCCGATACCCGATCCCCCACCCGTGACGAGTGCCCGGCGACCCTCATAGCGATTCATGTTGCTCCTTCGCTCGCTGTTGATGACGCGATACGTCTATGTCGCACGTTGTGCCAGAGTGTCCTCTCTGTGCATTTCCTGGGCGGGCCTCGTACGCTTCCAGACGTGGAACGCCAGGCACCTAGGACAAATAAACCAGGATTTCCGCCCCCTCGGGGGCGTAGCACGCATCTCGCGCGGCGGTCAACCGTGTCCTTCCACACCGCGCGGAGACCCGCTTCCCGCCCTGGGCCCGCGTGCGGAGAGCCCGGCTCGAGCCAGTCCCTCTGCGATCGTCTCCGGCGTGAGCGCCACCGCCCGCCAGCGCATCTTGCCCGAGCATTCAGGACACACCGTCACGTCAATCGCAACCACATGCCGCAAAAGCCACGCCCACGGCTTGCGGCGCATCTCGCCCGCGTCGAAACCCGATGGAGCCTCCATCTGCCCGAACAGCGATGGCTGCTCAATGCCTGGTGTCTTCAACGTCGCAGGGGCTGGTTCCATCGCCAGGGCCGAGGGGCACAGGGAGGCCACGACGTGCCTGCGCAGCGCCGCATTCGGGGCGAGCACTCCATGAAATCGGATCATGTGAAATCGTGGCGGCGGTATCATCGCGCATACTCTCGCCAGAAGCTCGTGCGGTTCGAAAACGACGAATCGTGTCCCATCGCGCCACGCCTTCTTCAACTCATAGCGCAGCTTCCCGGTCGTCGGCCACGCCGCGTCGAGCGGCATGCGCAAGCTGTCCGCCCGGACGCACCTCGGCAACCGGCGCTCCGAGATCCTGCTCGAAAAGCTCGGGTTCAAGCAGGAAGGGCTGCTGCGCGGCCACATCCTGCGCGACGGCGACCGCCGCGACTGCCACCTCTTCGGCCTGCTGCTCTGAGCCCGCAGCGGCTATGATGGGGCCATGACCCATCCCATCGCGCTCCGGGGCTTTGACCACATCGTGCTGCGCATCCGCGACAAGGCGAGGATGGTCGGCTTCTACACCGAGGTGCTCGGCTGCTCCGTCGACTGGGACCGGCCTGAGCTCGGCCTCACCCACCTGCGCGCCGGCCGCGAGATGATCGACCTCGTCACCCTCGACGGTCCGCTGGGCCGAATGGGTGGCGCGGGCCCGCGGCTGGAGGGCCGCAACCTCGACCATTTCTGCCTGCAGGTCGCGCCGTTCGACGAGGCGGCGATCCGCGCCCACCTGGCCCGTCACGGCGTCGAGGTCACCGAGTCCGGCCAGCGCTACGGCGCGCTCGGCGAAGGCCTCTCGATCTATCTGCAGGACCCCGAGGGCAACACGGTCGAACTGAAGGGCCCGCCCGCTAGCTAGTGCCCCCCGCCTGGAGGCGGGGCGGCGCGCGGCCGGGGCGAGATCCAGACGATCGACGCGGCGAAGATGAACAACAGCATGGAGACCAGAAACAGGTGATTGGTCGCCAGCATGACCGCCTGCACCTGCACCATGCGCTCGATCTGACCCACCGCCTGATCCGGCGTCAGCCCCTTCGCGCTCATGGCATCGATGGTCGCAGGGACATCGTTGAGGTGTCCGACCAACTGGGCCCGCTTCTCGTTCGCGGTGTTGTCCCACAGGGTGGTCATCAGCGAGGTCGCGAACGCGCCCGCGCAGGTGCGCAGGAAATTCGAGAGCCCAGCCGCCGAGGCGGTCTCCTCAGGCTTGACGGCGGCACCTAGAACATCGATCGGTTTGACAACCGCTCGATGTTCTAGGCTTGGGGGAGGGGTCTGGGGAATGAGGAGCGCGTGGGGTGTCGGGCGCGGCTCGTGTCGGCCGAGCTCGCTTCCCCAGGCGCTTTGGCGGCCGCCGCGAAGGCCCCGTCAAAACCCCCAGCCCCGTCCGCAGCCCCCGTGAAGCCGGGGGTTGTTTCCCCACACACAGACCCGAGCCTCGTGGACGGGGCTCGCCCGTTGCCAGAGGCGTCCGCGGGCGCTGCGGAGGGCGCTGGCGACGGTTCAGCCGGTCGTTTGGCTCTCGGAAGGCTCCGGCTTCTCGTCGGCCTGGATCGCGGTCTGCCCCGGCCTTCGCGCGGAAGGCTTCACCTGGGTGGCGAGGTCTCGCTCCCCTGCGACGAGGAGCAGGTGGCTCAGGAGCCCGGCGACACCACCGAACATGCCGTCGTAGCTGTCCATGGATTGCCGCTTGGCCACCTGCGTGGTTTGCGCTTCACGTACTTCGCGCGAAACGGTTTCGATACGCGCCTCCAGCGCCTCGCGCATCCCTGTGAGGGTCGCCTTCACGTCGGCGGCATTGAGGGTCGCGCCTTTGACGCGCGACGCCGGCAGGGGTATCTCGGCGAGGTTTTTCTCGACGGTGCGGGAAAATCGCGCAAGGACGACCGGGTCCCGGGGGGTTTCGCTCGGCATGACCTGCGCCGCCACGGCCGCGCCATAAAGACCCGTCAATACCTCGCGCTGCGTGACGAGCTCGGCATAAAGCTCCTCGAATGCCTGGTCGCGCGCCTTGCGGGCAGGTTCGTCATCGCCAAGCTCGGCCTCGTGCGCCTCGTCGGCCTTGATCATTTGCTCTTTCGTCGCGCGGAGGGCGCGTGAGAAGAGGCGCATGAGGACAGCGACGTCGGGTATGGTCTCGCCGGAGGCCTGGGCGAGATGAGGGGAAAGGAGCGTGGAGAGCGCGGCATTGACGCGCTCCGCGTGTACGTCCGCGGCCATGCATACAGCGTCGGCGCTCTTTTGACGATCGGTGACTTGCTTCGACGGCATACCCTCCCGTGATCCTCTCTCCCCCGCGAGGAAGGTAACGGAAGGGGTGGAGGATGGGAAGGGCAAAACACAGGCACCGCCCAGACCTGTCCGGGTTCGCGTTTCTCGTTGGCCTCGGCGACCTCGACCAGGATACGATGCAGCTTCCCAGCCGGAGGGGGTGTTCGTCCCCATGAAGCGTTTTGTACGCGTAATCATTCGAACCACCCAAGGGCGGTTCCTCGTGCTTCGCGAGCTGAGCAGGCCGTGGTGGAACTTCCCGGGCGGCAAGGTCGAGAGGGACGAATCACCGATCGAAGCGGCCCGGCGCGAGCTTATGGAAGAAGTAGGGCTCGACGTGGAACCGGCGGAGCTCGAGCTCATCGACCATGGCGTCTTCGACGTTCGCGGCGTCGCCTGGGAAGGCTTTTTTTATTTTGCACATCACGTGCGCGGCGAGGCGAAGCCGCGCGAAGGGGAGGACGTCGTCAGCCTTTCCTGGTCGACGCTCGAAGAGCTGAGCAGCCTCGCGTCGCTGCCCGGGCTTCTCGAAGATGTCGCCCGTCTCGTGCAAACCCGGGGACCGTCGACACGGCAGCGGTGACATGAGGCGCCACCCGACTGCCGTCATTCATCCATCTTCGCGACCGAGAGAGGAAAGATGTCCTTTCCCGTCAGTGCCTTCCAGCATCGTTCAGCCAATGCGAGGATCTCCGGTGCCGCCTGCATCGCTTCGTTGCTATCCAAGCCAGGCTGAAGGAGCAGACGGATGCGCTTGACGCGGTCGAGGTTCTCCGCGGTGAATTCCGCGTCTCCGGCGCCGATCTTGCCAGCCGCATGAAGGGGGATCATCTGCTCGTATGCCTTCTCGAAGGCGTCGAGCAGTTCGAGGATCCTTTCACGATTTGCGACGACGTACGCCCATGCGGCGATGCTCTGAAGCGCGTACAAGCCGTTGTAGAAGTCGGCAACTTTATCTGTGTCAATCATTCGACCCCCTAGTGATTGCCGGAGTAGGAGCAGAACGTGGGAACAACGATAGGGGCACCGATCGGTAAATAACAGTCATCCCCGTTGGGGTAATGGTATCCACACATGAACCCGATGGGTAAAGTGTTGCACGAGAACAGCTCGCGCTAGCCGGGATCGGCCTTTTTGGGGTGCACGGCGAGTGGTACACAATAAACCCCTTTGTCGATGCACCTGTCCGAGCACTTGCCCCCCCAGTCCGGCTTGAGGCAAAACACCTTCAGACCCGCTTCATACGAATCCTCTTCGACCGGCTTGCTCTCCTCCGTGTCCGTAGCGTTGCATTCGAGCTTGCCCGTGGGGCCCCCCGGCTCCGGCGGCGTCTCCCCGAAGCCTCCAACCCGCTCGGGAGGATCACGCCACCGCCCACACCGGCCGCTTCCCCGAGCTGATCGCGCGTATAACACTCCCCAACGGTATAGTTACACGCGGCGAAACCCCAGATGCCAAGGACGACGACGTAAACCAGGTTTCTCATCGAGCTCATTTCGCCCCCCATCGAAGCACGGGACCTGCAACCACCATCGCTGCAATGCCGCCAGGGAGCACGAGGCTCCTTCCACCCACCCAGTCAACCGCGGCACTCACGGACACGCCCCGCGGGCCGACGAAGGAAACGTCCGCCTGCGCGCGGGCGCCTGGCGCTACACCCGCCACGCGGCCACACAACGTGACGCCACACGCCGGCATGGTGTAAAGCGAAAGCGAGGGGCCGAGACTGAAGTTGCCTTGCTGCGACGCATATCCCACGGCGACGGACGTGTGGTTATAGACGCCGGCGCCGAGTTCGTTGGTCGACGGCAGAATGCTGCACATCTCATCCACCGCGAGCAGGATACTGCCCTTCATGCGCCACGACATGCGCGCGTGCGGGCTCACCGCGAGCCGCGGGTCTGTGCCCACCAGAATCCCACCCAAACTCACGCCGCCGCTGAGCTCGAACGCGCGTGCCCGCCCTGGTGTTGCAAGGAGCACGGAGGCGCACAGAAGAGCGCAGTAGAAGAACCCAAACAAGCGCCCTCCCCCACCCCCCCTCCCCTGACTCTTACCCCCGCACCTCGATCCTCTCCGGCTCGATCACCACCCCCAGATACGCCAGCGCCTCGCTCGGGTCCGTGAACGCCCCCGTCGGCCGCTCGTCCGCGCGCACCTGCCGCGTCACCTGCAGGATCCCCACGGCCGTCTGCACCAGCGTCGCGATCTTCTGGAACTCCCGCAAGAAGTGCTTCCGCAATCGCCCGAACTCCGCCTCGAAGTCGGGGTCGTTCCGCGGCAGCGCCGCGCGCGCGTCGATGAGGAGCATCGTCCGCGGCCGCGAGACGTATCCGATCGCCGCCTCCATTTCGAGGAACGTGTCCCGCATCGTGTCGATGGTGGGATAAGGGGCGCTCGTTCGCGTCACGATCAGGAGCTTTCGAGTCACGTCGTGCCGTACGATCATGTACGGGTTGCGGTAGACCTCCTTGGGCCCGACGCGACTCGAAGGGACGATCGTCACGGCTCCGCCTCGCGCGTGCACGTGACCATGTGCAGCGAGGTGCCTTCGACCAGATGGACCTCGACGGAGCGGCCGAAACGCGACCGGGAGACGAGCGCGCGGATCGCCGGCGCATCACGCGGGACGACGCTCCACTCGAGCAGGTGCTCCATCATCGGCAGGTCCGTGAGGTCCGGCCCGAGCGCCGTCCAAACCGCCGTCCCCGAAGGACCGAGGCGGCCCCACATCCAGTCGAGCAGGGCCACCGCGTCGTCGTCCGAGAGGTAATCGAAGAAGCAGAGCGCGTAGACCATGTGCTGCGGTCCGAGGAAGATCTCCGAGCCCGAGCCCGAGAGGCTCAAAGGCTCCGCGCAAAGGAACGTCATCGACGAGGCGTGGCCCGCCTCCGACGCCTGGTGGTTGCCACGGCGAAGCGCGTCCGGATCCGGGTCGATGCACGTCGCCGCGAGGATGCCCTCGCCCGCCTCGTCCATCGCGTCGAGCAGCTCGTCGCCGCCGCCGCTGCCGATGCTCGTGACCTGGAAGGGGCCCGCGCCCGTGTGCTCCGTGGCGCGACGGACGATCTCGGCGACCATGGCCTTGCGGCTCTCGCGGCGCGCACGGCAGACGGCGCGGTCGAGGAACCAGCGATCGACGAGCGGACCGATGAGGCCGTCGCCCTCGGCGTCGGCGTCGGCGATCGCGCGGCGCGTCTCGTCGTCCTCGGCCACGCCGCCAGGTTTGTCGTAGACACGCGCGATCGTCGCGCTCGACATGAGCAGCGCGAAGCAGATGCGGAAGACGAAGCTGCCGACGCCCTCGCGCAGGCGGCTGATGTCCCGGAACTTGAGGAGGTCGTCGACGCTGATCGCGAGCAGCGCCTTCTCCGTGGTGTGCTGTTCGAGCAAGGCGACCACGCGATCACACGCAGACGCGACCACGCGCGCCGCCGCGTCCACCGTGGTCCTGCGCGCCGCGAGCGACTCCTCGACGCGCTGGACTTCCTTCAAGACGCTCGTGAGGCCGTCGATCAGGCTCGAAGGGACGTGCCGCGCCGAGAGCTGGCCGTAACGCGCCTTGTGCGAGCGCTGGCCGCGGAGCTTCGTGAGGCTGCCGCTGAGCGCGCGCACGCGACGGGACAAACTCACCGCGAGCGAGCGATAGAAGCGAGCCGCGAGGTCGGGGTGCGCGGAGAGGAGCGCCTCGAGGTCGGCGTTGTCGATGCGGTTCAGGACGGCGTCGCCCTCGGCGACGACGGTGGCGCTCGCGCTGCGTCGCTCGAGGAAGGAGATCTCGCCGAGGATCTGGCCCGGGCCGAAGTAGCCGACGGTGACGCCGCCCGCGCGGACCGAGATGAAGCCCTCTTGCACGAGGAAGATCGCCTCGGGGCTCTGGCCCTCCCGGACGATGACCTCGCCACGCACGACGTGCCGCCTCTGGCTCGAACGGAGCAGGAGCTCGATGTCCTGATCCCCCAGGAAACTCAGCTTGTCACGGAGCATGCGTCGGCCCTCCATCCCCCACGGTCGCCTTGCGGAAATCGAACGCCGCCGGGATGCCGGCGAGGCCGTTCTCGATGACTCTCTCCCATGCTTCGAGGCCGAACCGATACATCGCGTCGCGGCTCTCGGGCACCCGGCGCTCGACGGTGTTCATCATCATGTTCATCCCCCGGAGCAGCGGCGTGACGTGGCGCCACGACGTGCGCGGATACGCGAGCGCGTCCGCGAGCGGCTCGCCCACGAGGTGCCGCGACAGACCGTAGAGCAAATCCACGAGCCGCTGCGCCACCGCGCGCTGCGCCGGGTTCTTCGCGAGCTCGAGCGGCGCCTCCATGAGCGCCTTGACGAGCGCGCGCGAGTCGTCGTCCGGCGGATCCATCACCGCATGGATGAGCCGGATGAGGCGCAAGCCCTCGGCCTCGGTGGCCGCGCAGATCTTCGAGTCGACGCCGCTGAGCAGGCCGCCGTAACGCCAGAGCTGCACGATGTCGTCACGCTCGGCCTGCGGGACCTCGTAGCCGAGCTTCGAGAGTCCCTCGATGAGGACCGACGAGAAGAGCACGTTCGTCCCGGCCATGTACGCCTGGTTCACGGGCAAACCCCAGCGCTCGTAGGGCCAGGACTTGCGCTGCAGGAGGAGCCTGCGCACCTGGGCGTGCATGAGCCGGACGCGGATCGTGATCTTGAAGCCCTCGGCGCCACGTCGAAGGCCGCCGGGGCGGCACGTCTCGACGAGGAAGCGCGCGGTCTCGGTGAGCCTGCGCGAGGCGCGCTGGACGAGGCGTCCCGAGGCCGTGAGGGGCTTACTGCCATCCGGCGAGGCATAGGAGAGCGGGAGCGAGTAACAGGCGAGGACGACCGCGCCAAGGGGGCCGGTGCGTAAGATGGCGCGGCCGCCGCGGTCGAGTTTGTCCCAGTCGAGCCAGAGCGGGATCTCGTCGATCTGCCGGAAGAACTGCACGAACGCGCGCGGCGGGCGGCGGACGCTCGCGATGCCCTCGTCGAGCGCCTGCTGCAGCATGCGGTTCGCCTGCGCGGGGCGGAGCTCGTTCAGGACGGCGACGAGTTCGTCCGCGGGCGGGTCGCCGCGCATGAGGAACGGGCCGAACGAGTCGACGGCCTCGCCGAAGCGCTCGCGCGCCGCGGTTCGATCGACGTACCAAGCAGGCACGCGCGGCACGGCCGCGTCTTCGGGGATGTCGGGGTGCAGCCTGGGGCTGTCGGTGCTCATGGCCGCCTCTCCTCCCCGACTCCTACCACGCCGGGCGGACGCCACGAAATGCCCAAAGGCATGTCATTGCCTCTTGACACGAGGTCGCCGGCACGCATGCCAGCTCACGGCCTCTCAACGGATCGAGCGCGGAGGCCGCACCGGCTCGTCGTGCGAGGAGCCCGGGGAGGAGCCCGTGGCCGAAGACGAGGCGCCCGAGGAGGTCTGCGAGACGGGCGGGGTCGCGGTGGACACGGGCGCCGCCATCGTGGACGAGGTCGAGGTCGACGACGGCTTCATGCTCTGCCGCAAGGCGCGGTGGTAGGCGAGCGTGAATTCCTGTCGATCGGTGTAGACCGTGAGCATCCCCCCGAGCGCGAGGTTCGCGATCGAGACGCCCATGCTGACGATCTTCGAGCGGACGAGGATGTGGCTGCCCACGATCTTGCCGCGGATCCAGAAGATCCAATCCGTCAGCTTGAGGCGGGCGTCGGAGTCGTACCCCGCGAGGTCCCACCAGTCGTTGAAGATGATGGGCTTCACGCCTTGCCCGATCTGCTTGTCGACGGGCTGCGTGATTTTACTGACGATGTCTTTTTCGAGGTAGCCGCTGACCTGCTCGTAGACGACGTCGTCGACGACCTTGATGCGCAGCTCCCCCCTGCTCCAGCGGATGTGCTCTTCCGCACTGGAGTGGGCTCTCGGAGGGCCTGCCGGGGGCATGCGCCACTGATACCGGAATCCAAGATGAAAGGCCAGCTTCGGCCAGCGTGCCAGGTAGAACCCTCGGGCTTCTGGCACGTCCGGGCACGAACCCGACGCGGCAAGGAGTCCAAACTACCGCGGGCTCGAGATGGGAGCGCTGTCCGGCATGGCCTCGATGATCCGGCGGCGGCTGGCGCGGAGGAGGCGGCCCACGCCAGGCTCGATGGTGGGGATCGCCGTGCCGATGAGCCGCGCCCGCTCGGCGAGGCGCACGAGGCCCTCGGGGCCAATGCGCAACCGCGCCTTCGGCTCGATCACGCAGAGCATGCCCCGCGTGCGTCCCGCCGCGTCGAGCACCGGCGCCGCCGCGAAGCCCCGCACGAGCCCCTCCGTCACCGCGACGTCGCCCTGGAAAAACGGATGCGCGAACGCGTCCGCCACGACGAGCGTCTCCCCCGCCCCGAGCACGTGCCGGCCGATCCCCCCGAGCACCGGCCACCTGCGCGGCTCCATCCCCACCGCCGAGACGAGGACGCGGCCCTCCCCCTGAGCCACGATCGCAAGCCCAACCGACGCGTGCAGCTCCTCCAACGCCGACCGGACGAACCAGTCGAGGCGCGGATCCTTCGGGCCCTCCTGCATCGAGCGGACGGAGTTCACCTGCGTCGAGAGCGCCGCCTCCGAGAGAGGCGCCGGCATCTCCGCGCCCTTCAGCAGGGCGTCGGCGACGACGCGCAGCGTGTCCGCCGAGGCGTTCCGCGGGAGGATCGCGTGGATGCCGAGGTGCTCGCGCAGCGCGCCGGCGAAGGCGCGGAGCTCGGGGAACGGCGAGGTGACGATGACCTTCGCGCCGCGACCGCTGATGCGCGCGCGCAGCCAGTCGAGGACCTCGAACCCGTCGACGACGGGGAGCGACAAGGACGTGACGAGCAGCGCCGGCGTCCCGAAGCGGCGGAGGAGCCAGATGGCGCGCTCTCCGTCCTGCGCGACGAGCGGGACGAGGCCGAGGGCGTCGACGACGGCAACCTGGGCAGCAGAGAGGGCTGGATCGGGTTCGGCGACGAGGGCGAATGCGGACATGACGTACCTCCTCCGGGGGGCGGGGGGTTCAGGGGATTCGCCACCAAGTTAAACAATTGTCGTGCCACCGCATGGATGCCGTCGGGAAGGCCCCGATTGAGCAGAGGACGCGCGAAGGTGGCGCGTGTCGCGCAAAGATCGCGCGCCGAACGTCCGTCCCGCGCGCGGCGCGCTGATGCCTGGACGTCGCAGTGATGTCCGCGGCCCTCGCACGTCTTGCGTTCACGAAAGGTCCTGCGCGAAAAGGGGACGCACGTTCTCGGGTCCCTCGTTGCGGGGGTTGTTGACGCGGGTGGAGACGGGCGTCACCACGAGGTCGTCGCCGATGCGCGCCTGTACCATCGCCTGCAGGAAATCCGGGCGCTGCTCGTCAGGATCGAGCCAGGATCCGTAGGCGTCCGGAGCAAGGATGACGGGCATGCGATCGTGAACGTCCGCCACGGCCGCGCGGGCCTCGGCCGTGAGGATGGTGAAGGTGTCGAGCGCGCTGCCCTCGGCGTTCTTCCAGCGCGCCCAGAGGCCGGCGAAGGCGAACGGCTTCTCGTCCGGCATGTGGATGCGGCAAGGCTGTTTCTTGCCGGTGCCGAGCTTTTTCCACTCGTAGAAGCCGTCCGTGACGACGAGGCAACGCTTCGACTTGAAGCTCGACCGGTACGCGGGCTTCTCGGCGGCGGTCTCGACCCGGGCGTTGATCATGCGATCGCCGATCGAGAGATCCTTGGCCCACGAAGGAACGAGCCCCCAGCGCGCGAGCTCGAGGCTGCGCGGCGCGCCGGGCGAGAGGACACGCACGATGGGCACGTCCTGCGTGGGCGAGACATTGAAGCGCGGCGAGAGGAGCGGGATGTCGAGGACCCCGAAAAGGGGCCCGAGCAAGTTCGGCGCGACGTTCGTCAGGGTGTATCGACCACACATGGGAACATCCGAAACTTCGGGAAGCAGCGGAGCTTGCGCACGCGGCGAACGGGTCTCGCGAGACGCACGGGCCGCGGGCCGTTCGTACCACATCGAGGGGCGCTCGTGGGGAGGAGGATGCGAGCGGCCGCGCGGCGAGGCGTGTTGACAAGGAGACGGGCGGGGGCGACGATGCCGCGGCCGATGGCGATCCACGCGCTCTCCCGTGACGATTTGCTGGTCCTCGTGGACGGCTTCGTCGACGCGTTCAACCGCGGAGACCTCGACGCCGTGATGCAGCATTTCACGGAAGACGCGCTCTACGTGACGTACGACGGCAAGGAGCACCGGGGCAAGGGGCGGATCCGCGCCGCATTCGAGCCGCAATTCCGGGGGGAGTTCGGCCGGATTTCATTCGTCACGGAGGACCGGCTGCTCGACGAGGAGGCCGGGAAGGCAATGGTGCGCTGGACCTGTCGGCACGAACTCGAAGGAGCCGAGAAAGCGCTTCCCGGGCTCGCCGAGGTGCGCAACCTCCTGTTCCGCGGGGTGTATGGGCGCGTGTTCGCCTGGCAGGGGCTCGACGTGCTGCATTTCGAGGGGGGCAAGGTGCGAGAGAAGCGAACGTATTCGCAGTCGCACGTGCCGCTCGGGCACGGGGCGAGGTAGCAAAAACCCCTAGGACCCAGGCGCCGCTTTCGCTACCGTCGGCGCGCTCCCCCGATGCTGGGACGACTCGATCGACCGTCTCTCCTCGCCGCGGCCCTCGCGCTCGGGGCCTGTACACGCCCGGCGCCCACGCCCACCCACGCGAAGGCCGGTCCAAAGGAGGCGCCGTCCCTCGGGCTCGACGCGCCGCTCGTGGGCGGGGCGCGGCTGTTTCATACGGCGGTCGACGACGCATTCTGGGTGTCGCACGAGGCGGATCGAGACCGGCTGGTGTCGGCGGGCGTGCGGTTCGAGCTTTCGCCCGACAGCGGCGAGGTGCTTTCGGCGGCCTGGGACGTCGATCTGTCGGTGAAGAGTGATCCGCTCGTCGGGTCGCTCGTGGTGGCGCCGCACCTCGGCGGCGGGTTCGTCCACTGGAGCCGCGCGCGGGTGTTCCGGTCGGACACGTTCACGGGGCCGCTCCGGCCGGTCGCGCTCGGCGGCGCGCTCGGGGTCGGGGCCGTGCGCGGGGCGAGGAGCGGGCTCGACGCGGTGCTCGTGTTCGGCGAGGCGGGGACGGCGGCGCTGCGGAAGGGGAGCGACACGCTCGAAGCGGCGAGCGAGGCGGGGCTCGCGGATTTCGCGGCGCTCGATGGGAAACGCGCGGTGCGCGTGGACTACCTCGGCCGGCTCGCCTCAACGGGGGACGGGGGGGCGACGTGGAACGACGCGGCCGGCGTCGCGGGCCTCGGGAGCAAGACGTTCCTGGTGCAGCCGGGCGCGGTCGCGGTGGATACGTGGCAAGGGCGGCTGCCGCTCGGCGCGGACGGGCGGTTCGGGCCGATGGATGGGGCGCAGCACGGTTCGTCGCACGGGCGCGGGTTCGAGCCGATCCTGCCCGGTTCGAGGGCGGACGATCGGAACGCGTGGTGGATCTGGCGGGATACGCCGCCGATCCAGGCCGCGGTGCTCGGCGGGGCGAGGGTCGCGGCGGGGCGCGCGCTGGCGGTGAACCCGTCGGCCCTGGCCGAGGTGGATCTCGGGCGGGGCACGCTCGTCCGGACCGTGACGGATTTTCCGCAGCCGGGGCTCATGTGCTCGTCGGTGGCAGGGCCCGAGGCGCCGCTCGTCGTGTGCGGCTGGGAGATGTACCAGGACACGAGCTCGTACGTGATGAGCCTGCGGGACGGGGCGTTTCCGCCGGTCGTCGAGCGGGCCTTCAGCGACGACGGGTATTTCGTGACCGACGACGCGGGCGCGCTCGCGTTCGTGGGGTCGTGCAAGTTCACGCCGCGGATGATCGATATGAACGATCCGTCGCGCATGGATCTCGGCAGCGAGATCCGGCCGGCGACGCGGATCTGCGTGCGGCGAGGGCCGGGCGACTGGGTCGAGCACACGATCGAGCTCCCGCCCGGGCAGGAGGTGTACGGCTGGGCGCCGCGGCGGGACGGGACGGCGGTGGCGCTGGTCGTCGATCCACGCGTGGAGGGTTTGCCCGAGCCGAAGGCCGACGAGCCACGCGTGGTCGCGCAAGGCGGCGTGCGGATCGTGCGGGTGCCCGGCGAGGTCTCCGGCATGGTGTTCTCGCGGCCCTCGTTCAATCCGTACGGCATGTATTCGGGCGGCATGCGCGGGCCGCTCGGGCCGCTCGTCGAGCGGCGGTTCCAGGTGCGCGAGGACGGCTCGATCGAGGGCTGGCTGGTGTCGCCGAACGGCGGCGAGGTGGGCGGGGTGTTCACCGGGGTCGTCGTGGATCCGCGCGGGCGGGTGACGACGTTCGCCCCGCCGCCGCGGGTCCTCGGCATGATCACGACCGGCGATTTCGGCGTGGCGCTCACGCGGGACGGCGATCTGTACGAGACGATCGATCACGGCCGGAGCTTCCAAGCGGCGGGGCGGTCGCCGCTGCCGCCGGCGGCCTTCGGCGGCTTCTGCTCGCCGCTCGGGTGCGCGATGGGGCCGGTGACGCGCCTCGGCTGGGGATCGACCGGCGCGGCGCCGGTGGTGTACCCGGCCAAACCTTACGAGGAGCCGGAGGCGAAGGCGCCAGTGCGGCTCGCCTGCACGCCGGCCGGCACGCCGGAGGTCGTTCCGGAAGCCGCGCTCGTGCCGGACAAGGGCAGGTTGTCGTGGCAGACCGGGCTCGGGGACCTGGTGACGCTCGTGCGCGAGGTGGAGAACGCGCCCGGGGAGCCGAATGCAGCGGGGCCGTCGGCCGACATTCTGCACGCGCTGCCGCCGGAGGTCCTCGCGCAGCTCCCGAAGGACGCGCTGCAAGCGCTGATGAAAGGCGCGCAGCAAGCCGGACAGGCCCCGCCGGCGCCCCCCGGAAAAACGCCCGGGAAGACGCCGCCGCGAAAGGCCAGCGCGGCGCCGCTCCGCACGCATTCGCTCGTGATGCGGATGCCGTTCGAGCCGGGCGCGCCGCCGTTGCGGATCGACGCGACGGGCGCGGAGCTCGAGGAGGCGCGGCGCGTGGTGGTGACGCCGCTGCTCGCGCCGAAAGGGGACGTCGCGCTGCTGTTCGTGACCGACAGGAACGAGGTCGTGCTGGCGAACGAGCGCACGACGACGCTGCCGCTCTTCGAGCCGCGGCGCTACGCGATGAGCGAGAACGCCGTGGGCGCCGGGCTCCTGCTCGGGCCGGAGCGCGTGCTCGTGCTGGGCGAGATCCGCCGGCGCATGACGTTCGAGGAGCACGGGCAGGCGCCGACAAGGCCGCCGGTCTTCATGGGCCAGGAGCGCGACAGCGGCGGGCGAAGGCCGGTGACGTTGGCGCGGCGGGACGATGGGGCGATCGGGCTCTTGCTCTGGGACGGGAGTCCGCCGCGCGTGACCGCGGTGGCGGAGCTCGATCCGGCCACGCAGAGCCCGCGGCCGCGGACGGCGCTCGCGCCGTGGTCGACCGCGACGCCGGCCGACGATCCGCGCTGCAAGAAGGCCAAGGGCTGGCGTGCGCTCGTGCCGCTGGAGCCCGGGTCGTGGTTCGGGATCGATACACGCGCGCTGCCGGGCGTGTCCTTGCGCGCGGCGGGCGCGGCGCTCCTGCGCTGGACGGAGGAGCGCGTGTGCGTGGAGGCGCTCGACCTCGGGGCCGAGCGGCGGCCCGACGACATCACGCGCAGCGAGGGGAGCCTGGTCGTGCGGTGGGAGGCTTCGGGCTCGAAGCGGCGCGGCGCCGTGCTCCAGGCGGGCGGGCTGCGGCAAGCGCTCGACTGCAAGCTCGAACCAGCGCCCGAGGAGCGAGCCCGATGAAGCGCGCCGCCCTCACGTCGGCCTGCGCGCTCCTCGTGGCCGCGGCGAGCTGCACGCAGGCGCGGCCCGAGCCGATCACGCCGCCGTCGGGGGAGAAGGCGCGCGGGGCGGCGGCGTCGCCGCGGGCCGAGGCGCTGGGTCCGCCGCGCTGGGTCGTGCCGGGCTCGACGGACTGGATCGAGCGAACCGAGGCCGGCGTCGATCGGTCGCTCGCGAGCGGTCGACGGGTCGAATCGCGCGGCGCCGACGTGATCGCGACGGCCAAGGATACGGCGGAGTTCGACGGAGCCACCGCGGCCCCGGCGTGGAGCGTCGCGCCGTCGGCGCCCGCGCGGTACGTGCTCTGGCGGGAGCGCGAGGTGTTCGGCGCAGCCGAGTGGCTCGGCGAGGCGCGTTCGCTCGGGAAGCTGCCCTCGGCCGTGCAACGCACGTTCGACTGGGTCGACGGCACGGGGCTCGTCACGGCGGCCGGCGTGTTCGTGGTGTCGCCCGCGGGCGGGCCGCCCCGCAAGCTCGACCTGCCCGGGTTTGCCATCGGGCTCGCGGCGGACGCGCGCCGCGCGCTGGTGCTGACGGTGTTCGGACACGCGCGCCTCACGATGGACGGCGGCGCGACGTTCCGCGACGTGTCGGCCGAGCTGCCGGACGCGACGGAGCTCGAGGTCCGGGGCGAGGATCTGCTGGTCCTGCTCCGGGGCGAGGAGAGCCGCCTCGTCGACGCGCGCGGGAGCATCGTGTCGGATCGCGCCCCGCAGGGCCCGACGCGCCACGCACCGCCGCCCGACCTCGACGATCGCTGGCCCGAGGAATCCGCCGTGTCGGCCCTCGACGCGGCGACCGCGTACGGGCTGCGCTGGCTCGAAGGGGACGCCCTCACGGTCACGGAGGGCGCCGTCGCGCGCGTCGACCTGCGCACGGGCCGGGCGACCGCGCTGCTCTCGATCGAGACGGGCGACGACACGTGCACGCCGCTCCGCGTGAAGGACGGCGCGCTGCTCGTCTGCGAGTCGCAAAACCGCGCCACCGTGCTCGATCTGGCGAGCGGCGGGCGCATCGAGCGCACGTTCGATCTGCCGGACGCGCCGAGCTTGGATCGGTTCGTGGTCGCGGACGGCGAGGCGCTCGGTTTCGTCGGCCCGTGCGAGGGCCCCGCGCCGGGCTCGCCCGCCGACGTCGTCGCCTCGGCCTCGCCGACGAACGCCTCGAACCAGCGGAGCCCGGTCTTCTGCGTGCGCAAGGGCCCGGGCGTGTGGGTCGAGCACACGCTCGCGCCGGCCGACGCGAGCGACGTCGTCGCCTGGATTCCCCGGGCCGAGGGCGCCGCCGTGGCCCTCGTGGCCATCCCCGGCACGTTCCTCCACGGCGCGCCCCGCGTCACCGTGCGCGGCGCCCTCCGCGTCGTGCGCGTGGCCCGCAACGAGCCGCCGCTCGACATCACCACCTATTCCTCCTCCGCGACGACCGCGCTGCTCACCCGCGCGCTCCACGTCACGCCCGACGGCACCCTCGAAGGCTGGCTCCCCTCGGCCCACAGCCCTTCGAACCTCGCGGCCGTGACCATCGACCCCGAGGGCCGCCCGCGGCAGCACCCCTTGCCGGCGCAGACCGCCAGCATCGCGACCTCGGGCCGCTTCGGCCTCGTCCGCACCGAGACCGAACGCCTGTTCGAGACCACCGACTACGGCCGCACCTTCCGCCCCGTCGCGCCCCCGCCGAGCGGCGGATCGTCCGAGCCCATGTCGTGCAGCGAGGTCGGCTGCCAGGTCGGCACGTTCGTGCGGATCGGCTGGAACGACGGGTCCGAGCCTGCGCCGGAGGACACGACCCCGCCGAAGCCGAACCCCGACTACCAGCGCCCGATCCCCGCGCCCCCGCTCGTGCGCCTCGCCTGCCGGTATGCCGGCCCGAGCGAGGGCAAGCGGACCCCCGACTCGTTCGGCCTCGGCTACACGAAGACGCCGATCGCCCGCGCGGCGCCCGGCCGCATCGGCTTCACGGGCGGGATGCTCATCCCGCTGAACGGCCCGCAGCCCGCGGGCATGACGGGCGACGCCGAGATCGCCTACGTGCCCCTGCTCGACCTCGCAGCCCCCATCACGCGCGTCACGGTGCCGCTCTCGCGCCTCGGCCCGACGCCGTTTCACCCGTACGAGATCCGGCTCGGCTACGTGCTCGACGGCGCGAAGGTGCGCGCCGTGGCCACCTCGGGCCTCGGCCGCTGCGCCGCTCCCCTCGTCGACGACGCCGGCCTGACGATCCCCATCGGCGGGTGCGTCGACGATCCCACGGTGGGCGTCGTGCACGGGAGCCGCGTCTTGCTCGTGACGGGGAGCGGCGACGATCAGGCCGTCTCCGCCGTGGAGCTGCCACCCACCAAGCCCACGCCCAGCCGCGCCGTCGTCTCCGGCGCGCGACGTGCGCTCGCGTCGCTCCATCCGCCCGAGGGCGCGAGCCGCTTCGACCTCGCCGCCGGCCTGCGCGGACAGGACCCGGTCGTCGTCGCCGTCGACGCGGGTGGCGAGGCCGTGCTCGCGCCGCTCGACCCGGATCGAGGCACGCTCGGCCCCGAGAAGCGCCTCGCGTCCCTCGCAGACCTCGCCGCCGCCTCGGATCCTCGCTGCGCGCCCGAGCCCGACGACGCCCGTGTGGTCCTGCCCTTCGACACGGAGATCGGCCTCGCCCAGGGCGCGCTCCTCGGCGTCACGGCGAGCGGATCGGCGGGCTTCGCCGTCCTGCGCTGGTCGCCGGCGCGCGCGTGCCTCGAAGCCGTGGAGATCGCGGTCCGCGACGAGCGCCACGAGCCAGAGGTCGGCTACTACGACCCGCCGGGCACGGTCCGCAAGGTCATCGCTCGCTTCGATGGCAAGGGCCCCGGCAAGGGCACGCTCGTGGTCCTCGGCTTCGGCGCCGAGGTCCGCCAGCCGCTCACCTGCGAAGGCATCGTCCGATGAAACAACGCGCCGTCCCCCGGGCCGCGTCCGTCGCCCTCGTCGCCCTCGCCGCCTCCTTCGCCGCCTGCTCCGCGAAGCCCGAGCGCCCAGGCGCCTCCACCCCGCCGCCCTCGCCGCTGCGCCCGAAGCCCGCCGCCGCGCCCGAGCCCCTCCTCGGCCCGGCCCGGTACGTCCTCGCCGAGGGCGTCGGCGTCTCCTTCGACGAGGCGGGCCGCGACTCCGCCTTGCCGCGCCGCGAGCCCGCCCTCGCCTCCGGCAACCGCTTCCTGCTCGACGGCGGCCTCGTCCTCGCCGAGGCGCGTGGCCCCGAGGCTTTGTACGGCTTCCGCTCCCTGCCGGCGCGCCTCGGCGGCGGCTACGTCTTCTGGTCGGAGGCGCGCACCTACCGCGCCGACACCTTCCTCGGCGAGCTCCGCCCCATCGCCCAGATCGCGGCCGAGGGCGGCGCGCGTCCCTGGCTCGACACCCTCGTCCTGCGCACCGACCTCGGCCTGCTCGAGCTCGACCCCCGCGCCGAGGCCCCCGCCCTCCGCCGCACCGACCTCGCCCGCTTCGCCGAGGCCTTCTCCCTCGACGGCAAGCACGGCGTCCGCCTCGACGCCTTCGGCCGCGCCGAGATCACCACCGACGGCGGCAAGACCTTCCGTGACCTCACCGCCGAGCGGAGCGTCCGCATCTTCGCCCTCGAGGAAGGCGAGTCCGGAAAACTCCTCCTGCTCACGGGCGCCGGCCGCCAGCCCACGCTCGCCCTCGACCCCGCCAAGGGCCTCGTCCCCGTCGCCGCGGACCCGCCGAACGACCTCGGCTGGGGCATGATGCCTTCGGTCACCGAGGATCTCGCCGCCCCGAGCCGCCACCTCGCCCCCCTCGACCTCCCGAGCGCCGTCTTCGCCGGCGCCCGCCTCCCGGGCGGCCGCGCTCTCGTCGTGCGCGAGCAAGGGCTCCGTATCCTCGCCCTCGCGACCGGCCAGGCCCTCGACGTCGCGCCTTTGCCCGGCGTCGCCGAGCCCTTCGCCCAATGCCAGCCCATCACCCGCGGCGCCGACGTCCTGCTCGCCTGCACCCACCCGCACGGCGCTCACGTCCTCGCCCTCCCGGGCGACCCTTCCGCGCCGCGCCTCGAGGCCACCTTCCCCGAGCCGTCCACGTTCATCGCGGGCCTCGGCCAGCGCTTCGCCTTCACGGGCCGATGTGGCGCGCTCGTCCCCACGGCCGCCGATTTCCGGGGCGCCCCGCCCGTGAGCGACGCGCAGCCGAAGCTCTTCGGGCCCAGCGCGTTCGAGCAAGAATTCACGACGCCCCCGGCAGACCCGCCCGAGCCGCTCGACCCGACCCCCCCCGACGAGGCCTACGTCTGCGTCCGCGGCGCCGACGGCGCCTGGACCGAGCGACGCCTCACCGGCGAAGACGCGACCCATCTGTACCGGTTCCTCCCCGGGGACGGCGGTACAGCCACGGCCCTGGTCCTCCGCGGCAAGGACACGAAAACCGCCCCCCGACCCGCGCCCGAAGGCGTCCGCATCATCCGCGTCGACCCCGCCGATCCCGCCCTCGGCGGCGCCGTCTTCCCGGCCGCCCCGACGCCCATGGAGGAGTCGCCCTATCGCTCGATCGACCGCGATTTCTGGCTCGACGAGAAAGACGGCTCCATCCACGGCTGGATCGTCCTCGCGCCCGAAGGCGAGGACCCCGAAGACGCCCTCGAGCGCGACCCCATTCCCCAGGGCCGCTCCGAGCGCATGCTCCCCGTCTCCACACGCCTCGGCGGCCGCTTCGCCGGCGTCCACATCCAGCCCGACGGCCGCGTCGAGGTCCACCCCCTCCCGCCCGGCGTCGTCGAGCTCATCCGCGGCGGCCCCTTCGCCCTCGCCCGCGCCGACGACGGCGCCGCCACCTACCACGAGACCACCGACGGCGGCCGTACCTTCCGCCCCGTCGTCGCGCCCCCCGTCGGCGAGCTCAACGCCCCCTACGACGCGAACATGATCCAGGGCTGCTCCGAGCTCGGCTGCGCCCTCGGCGACGGCGTCGTCCGCCTCGGCTGGGGAAGCCCCGCTCCCGCGGCCCCGCAGGACACCCCTGCCGACATCGCGCCCGCCCCCGAGCCGCCCGTCAAGCGCCTCGGCTCGCTCCCCCTGCGCTGCCGCCTCGAACGCCCCGGCGCCCCCGCGCCCCGCGGCGACAGCAAGACCGACGCTGGCCCTGCGCCTCTCCCCGCTTCGCTCCGCATCCCGCCCGGCGTCGCCGTTGGCCTCGTTCGCGCCGGCAGCTTCACCGTGGACGTCGGCCTTCCCTTCGACCCGCGCCCTCCGCGCCGCGCCGCCTTCAAGGCCCCGTCCCTCAGCCGCGTCGAGGGCTCCCTCGTCCCCGTCCTCCTCGCGACCGACGCCTCGCCCGTGGGCCTCTTCCTCCGCACCACCGAGCTCCGCTTCGACCTCGGCCTCCCGGGCAGCCCGAATCGCGACCCCGTCCCCCTCCAGCACAACGGCGCCTTCACCGCCGCCGCCGATCTCGGCCGCGGCGACCTCCTTACTCTCCAGGCCGGAGACGGCGAGCTCTCCCTCCTCCGCGGCGGCCTCCTCCGCCGCCTCACCCAGATTGCCCGCGTCCCCGACGTCACCCGCCATCGCCTCGGCCTCGCGCGCCGCCGCGGCGACGCGGCTTCCCCTCGACTTGCCGTGAGCGCCGTCTCCGGCACCTCCGGCGACATCCTCCTCGCCGATCTCGACATCACCCGCGCCACCCTCGGCCCCGTACGCGCCGCCGGCAGCCTCACGAACCTCGACGCTTCCCCGGCTTGCCGTCCCGACCCCGACGCCTACCGCCTCCTCGCCGACGTCCTCGTCGACGTGCAATTCGATCCGCCCGACCCCGACCACGACGCCCCGAGCCTCGGCGCCACGGCCCTCGTCGCCGTCTCGACCGGCCGCACCTGCCTGGAGGGCCTCGAGGTGCGGTTGCCTCGAAACAATGCGACCCTCGTCGTCCGATTCCCGTCTCCGGGCGTATCCCTCCTACGTGCGGCGGGACGCAGCGACGCGGCGATTTGTTCGAGCCCGTGATACCCTTGCCCGTCGCCGCTTTCCCGGACGCATTTTTCTTACGGAGGTTCCATGAGTGATGGCATCAACAAGCTCTTCCTGAGCGATCCCGTCTTGTTCTTGCGAACCCACCCCTTGATCTCGGTGCCGGCCCCTTCGCTCGCCATGCAGAAAGGCATCTGCGAGGTCAACCTCATCATCAAGTCGAAGCACAACAACATGCCGGCCGTGACGCTGGAGAAGGTCCCCGCTGGCGCCAAGAAGAGCTTTTCTTCGCATGCGTTCAAGGCTCATTACCTGGCCTGGCAACAGGACGCCGAGCCCGTCCTTCAACTGGGCGCCGGCGCGGATTACTTCTTCACCGCGGGCCTCACCGGCTGCCGGCTCGTGATCACCCCGGGCCCGATTCCCACCGTGAGGCACATCGACGGGGGCAAGTTCACGAACCAGCAAATGGACGCCCGCTGCAATGTCCGCTCCGCCGGCAACTTCAACATCACCCGATACTGGGACAACGGCAACCACTGGCTCAGCCACGTCATCGGCGTCCGCAAACGAACCGGCTGGCATTTCTACGCCCAGGATACGAACTACAACAGCGTGCCGCCGTTCATGGTCACCCAAGTCTGATCCCGACACGCCCGCGGGCTCTCCGGCGCGACACGATCGTCGTCAGAGCTCGAAATTCCCCGCGGCCTCGGGCTGATAGGGCACGGCGAGCACGCGCAGCCGCTTGTGGCCGGCAGAGGGCATCGGCCACGTGATGCCCTGACCCACGGAGAGCCCGAGCAACGCCGTTCCGATGGGCGAAAGGACGGACACGCGCCCTTCCTCGACGCACGCGTCCCGCGGATACGTGATCACCACCTCGCGGCGCTTTTGCGTCACCTCGTCCAGATACAGCACCAGGCTGTTCATCGTCACCACATCGGGCGGCACGGCCGGCGGCGCGACGAGCTTGGCGCGCGCGATCTCCCGGTCGAGCGCCTCCGCGGCCGCGCGTCTTTGGCCTTCGAGGTGCAGCTCGACGATCAGGCGAAGGCGCTCTGCATCCTGGGTGGTGATCACGAGGCTCGGAGCGATGGGGAACATGGGCGTGGACCTCCCGGCACATGAAGAGGAATGCTGAACGGTCATTCGTCCGGCTCGTCGTCCTCGCCCTCGTCGACGAGGACCCCGGCGAGCGACCGCAATCCGACGACGCAAGACACGAGAAGCCCGAGCTTCACGAAAAGCACGAGCTCGGTGCGCGTGAGAAAGTACGAAAACCTCATCGTCCCCTCCTGATCGAAATCGCGGACGAGCGGCATCACGAGGCACGCGCGAATGCCCGGATTCCCGGCACTCACTCGCGCGCAAAACGAGGGCAAGCGATCCGCGCCGGCCGAACGACCGGCCTTCGCGACGCTGCCCCGGCTATGACTCGGCGCGCTCGGGCGGAGGGCCCCTCGCCAGATCAGGCGCCCGCAGCTCGATTCCCGAGCGCCTCGGATCGAGCCGATCGGCGGCCTTCACGTGCTTCGCGCGGCTCATGCCACGCCCGAACATCAGCAGGCCTGGATCTGGAGGCTCGTTCACGTCGCAGCCGCTCACGGTTCGCGCTGCGGAGCTCTTCTCCGGGGTCTTCGTCATGGCGGCCGACGCTCGTCCCTCAACCTTCCGAGACACCGGCGAGAAAGGCAAGCGTAAAGATTTCGCCGCTCGTCCTCGGGCGCGCGCTTCATTCGCCCCCGTACGAACCGACCGTCCATCCCGTCTGGTCACCTCGCTCCGAAGCCCGTACGATTTTTTGTCATCAGCCTGCGGCCCCCCTCGTTGGTCGGGCGGAGGCACCGATGACCCTGTCACTCTTCTCCCCCAACGCCCCCTCGTCCCCGCACCTCGCCCCGACCGCGCCCTCGAACGGCGCGCGCCTCGTCACGACCGACGGCCGCGCCCTTCCCCTCCGCGGCACCACCCTCCAGGCCGACGCCAAAGGCGGCATCGCGCGTGTCGTCCTCGCGCAGCGCTTCGCCAACCCGCACGACGAACCCCTCGCGGTCACCTACAGCCTCCCGCTCCCCGCCGACGGCGCCGTCAGCGCCTTCTCCTTCCGCATCGGCGATCGGCGCATCGTCGGCGACGTCCGCGGCCGCGCCGAGGCGCGCGAGCGGTACGAGCGCGCCCTCGTCGAGGGCAAGAGCGCCGCGCTCCTCGAACAGGACCGATCGAGCCTCTTCACCCAGGAGATCGGCAACATCCCGCCCGGCGCCGAGATCGTCGCCGAAATCGTCATCGACCAGCGCCTCGCCTGGCTCGACGAGGGCGCCTGGGAGTGGCGCTTCCCCACCGTCGTCGCGCCTCGCTACCTCGGCGAAGAGGGCCGCGTCCCCGACGCCGCGCGCATCACGCAGGACGTCGCCGACGGCCCCCTGCCCGCGCGCCTCGGCCTCACGTGCCTCATCCACGACCCCCTCGCCGCGGGCAAGCAGCCCGAATCGCCCTCGCACGCCCTCGAAATCAGCGGCGACCCGAAGCAGGGCGTCGTCGTCAACCTCGGCGCACGCACCGGCGCGCGGCTCGATCGTGACCTCGTCGTCCGCTGGAGCGTGGCCACCCCGAAGGTCGGCCTCTCGCTCGACACCTCGCGCCGCGCGGGCGACACCTCGCAAACGGCCCACGGCCTGCTCACCATCGTCCCCCCGGCGGCCTCGCCGGCGCGCCGCCCCGTCACGCGGGACCTCGTGGTCCTGCTCGACACGAGCGGCTCGATGCATGGCGAGCCGCTCGATCAGGCCCGCCGTGTCGTCTCCGCCCTCATCGACACGCTCCGCGACGACGACCAGCTCGAGCTCATCGAGTTCTCGAGCGCGCCGCGGCGCTGGAACGACGCGCCCGTCCGCGCGACCGACCTCGCCAAGCGCGAGGCTCTCGCCTGGCTCCGCGCGCTCCGCGCGTCCGGCGGCACCGAGATGCGCGCCGGCATCCTCGAAGCGCTGCGCGCGCTCCGGCCCGACGCACAGCGCCAGGTCGTCCTCGTGACCGACGGCCACATCGGCTTCGAGGCCGAGGTGCTCCGTGCGATCTTCGACCGCCTGCCGGCCTCGTCGCGCCTGCACACGGTCGGCGTCGGCTCGGCGGTGAACCGCTCGCTCACCGCGCCGGCCGCGCGCGCGGGGCGCGGCATCGAGGTGGTGATCGGCCTCGGCGAGGACCCGGAGCGCGCCGCCGCGCGCCTCGTCGCGCGGACCGCGGCGCCGGTGCTCGTGAACCTCGACATCACGGGCTCGGTGCTCGTCGAGCACGCGCCTCTGCGCCTGCCGGATCTCTTCGCCGGCGCGCCGGTCCTCGTCGCGCTCGCGCTCCGCCCCGAGGGCGGAAGCCTCCTCGTCCGCGGACAGACCCGCGAAGGAACCTGGGAAAAGCGCCTCGACGTCCCCGCGATCGAAGCCGGCGACGACAGCCCCGCGGCGGCGCTCTTCGGCCGCGAAAAGGTCGAGGACCTCGAGCTCGCGCTCGCCCGCGGCGACGATCGTCGCGCCATCGACGACGCCATCGAGCGCATCGGCCTCGATTTCAAGATCGCCACGCGCCTGACCTCATGGATCGCGGTCACCGAAGAAGCGACGGTGGATCCCGACGACGCGCTCCGGCGCGAGCGCATGCCGCACGAATTGCCGCACGGCATGTCGGCGGAGGGCCTCGGGCTGCGACCGGCGCGCGCGGCCGAGGGCGGAAAGACGAAGGGGAAAATCGACCTCAAAGCGAGGCTCGGCAAGACGGCGGGTCCGATCGCGGGGCCGGCCCCCTTCCCCGAGAAGCCTGCCGGGCTCTCGGCGCCCCGCGCTCTTCCTACCGTGGATGCGCTGGCGACCGCGCCCAAGAAGAGCGCCTCGCGCCTTCCCGTCGTCCTCCTCGTGCTCCTTTTGCTCGCGCTCCTCGCCGGCTTGCTTTACGCCTTCCGCAAGCCCGCCTCGCCGGGCAAGCAGGGCCTCTTGCCTGCGCCCGTCACCTCGATCGCCCCCGTGTGATGCTCGATCTCGACGTCCACCTCCCCGCCATCGCCGCCGGCGACGCCGACGCCTTCGGGCGCTGGATCGCCGGCGCCGAAGGCCGCGTGCGCGAGAGCCTCCGGCCCTACGCGACCCGCGTCGACACCGAGGCCGTCCTCCAGGAGACCCTCCTCCGCGTCTGGCAAGTCGCGCCGCGCCACGTAGCGGACGGCCGCCCCAACAGCCTCGTGCGCCTCGCCATTCGCATCGGCAGGAACCTCTGCATCGACGACCTCCGCCGCGCCCGCCTCGCGCCCGTCGAAGACGAAGACCTCGACGAGACGCGCCTCGAGACCTTCGAGCCCCGCGCCCCCGACCCGCTCCTGCGCAAGGTCATCGCGCATTGCCACGAAAAACTCCCCGACAAGCCCGCCGAGGTCCTCCGGGCCCGACTCGCGAGCGGCGGCGCCGAGCCTGACGAGACCCTCGCCGAGCGGCTCGGGATGCGCATCAACACCTTCCTCCAGAACTTCACCCGCGCGCGCAAAATGCTCGCCGAGTGCCTGGAGAAGCACCACGTCGACCTGGAGGCAGAGCTACGATGAGCGGCAACCCGGGCGACGACCGCGACGTGTTGATCGAGGCCCTCGCCGGCGCCTACCGAGCCCGCGGCCCGCTCGGCGAGGTGCGAACCCACCCGGCCTTTCACGACCTCGACGAGGCGGGTCGAGCCGAGGCGTTCGAGCTCGCGCGCAGGCAACGCGTGATGGAGGCGGCGCTCGATCCGGAGGGACTGTCGACCACGGCCCGGGCGGTGCTCACGCGGATCCGCGGCGGGTAATCGACGACTCCGAGCCGACGAACTCGTCCCTGCCGGCGCGTGCGTGGTACCGTCGCGCCATGCACGACGTCCGTTCCACCCCCAAGGATCGCCGGAGCACGGCCCGCCGCGCCGTGGCCCTGCTCGTCACCGGCTTTGCCATCGTCGCATGCGGCGGAAACGCGAACTTCCCCGACCAGCCCGACGTCACGACCGCGCAGGCCGCATGGTGCGACGCCCTCGCCAAGTCCGAGGGTCCGGGCGGCGCCTGGGATCGCATGACCGAGTGCCGCTCGGCCTCCCCCAAGGCCTCCGCGGCGTACATCCGCGTGATGACGAAGTGCTACTTCGAGCGCGTCGAGGAGGCGAAGAAGTCCGGTGATCCCGCGGCCGCCGATCGCGCCCTCCTCCTCTCCGAGTGCAACGACAAGGCCCTCGTCGACCTCCCGATGAGCGGCCCCGGCGTCGACGAGGTCATCGACGCCCGCTGCAACCGCGCCACGCGCTGCGAGAAGGTCGAGTTCGCCGAGTGCAAGGCCGCGATGAAGCGCCTCGAGCCGGCGCAGCAGGCGATGTTCACCACGCGGTACAACGCAACCGCGCTCCACGACATCGCGAGCTGCCTCGGCGGCGGCTGCGGCGACAACGAGGAGCAGGCCCAGGCCGATTGTTACAAGGGCGCCGAGGACAAGCTCCTCTGGTTCCCGTGATCCCTCGAACCTGATAGGTTGGTCCCACGATGAAACCAGCGCGTATCTCCGATGGGGGCTACGCTCGGACGAGCCGAGCTACGCCCCCAAACCCCCAATGTTCGCCGCGCCGTACGGCCTTCATCCAGGCGCTCTTCGCCGCCCTCGCGCTCGCATTCGTGCTCTTCGCGCCGACCGACGCGCGCGCCGCGGGCACCGTCACGCTCGCCACGCGCGAGCCCGAGGAGGTGAACGGCAAGTGGAAGCTGAACTTCACCATCAACTACGGGGCGAAGCCGGACATCGCGTACATCCCGATGATCTTCAGCTTCACGCCCACCGTGCTCTACGAGCGCTCGCTCACGGACCAGTCCCCCGAGCGCCCGCTCCTCACGAAGCTCCCGCTGAAGAACCAGCCGAGCATCAACGAGAGCATGGACGTCGGCTTCTCCGACGCGAGCGGCAAGGTCTTCAACATCACGAAGTTCGACTTCGTCATCCGTCGTGACAAGGGCTTCGAGGCCGGCGAATACGATCTCAAGATCACCCGCCAGACCGACGGCGCCCAGATGGGCCAGACCATCAAGCTGATCCTCAAGGGCGACAACCCCGTCGTCGATCGCCGCGCCATCGTCTTCGCAGGCGAGAAGAAGAAGAAGCCCGAAGAGAAGAAGCAAGACGCCTCGGCCGAAAAGAAGGAAGGCGAAGGCGAGCCCGCCGCCGCCGAGGCGCCCCAAGAGCCCGCAGCCACCGGCGAGACGCCCACCGAGGCGCCCCCCGCCGAGCCCCCCAAGCAAGGCGGCTGCGGCTGCCGCGTCGCCGGCCTCCCCGCGCCCACCGAAGGCGCCTCCCTCGCAGCCCTGCTCCTCGGCGCCGCCGTCGCGCTCCGCCGTCGCACCTCCCGCCGCTGAGGCGCCTCGCTGGGGCGTTGCCCCAGGCCCCACCAGGGGCTGTCCGCCCCTGGACCCGGACCAGCGCAAGCGCTGGACCCGGGGTCGATGAACTGCGCTCCGTGCAGTTCATCGAACAGGCCGAGTCAAGACCAGCGACGATCCTGCCAACCAAGACAGCGGCGCTGCCCTTTCGATGGGCGAGGCGGTCCAACGGGCCCGTTGGAAGAACTGCGCACCGCGCAGTTCTTCCATCCCGAGTCCAGGGCTTGCCCTGGTCCGGGTCGAGGGGCGGATAGCCCCCGCGGGGTCCGGGGCAGCGCCCCGGCGCGACGCCTGCCGCTTGCTCCATCCTTCTGGTCACCCCGGAAACCTGGACGCATCAGGCCTTACCGTCGGAAAATTGCCACTTCGTCCTGCAGAGCTCCTCTGCTCAGTGGTATCCTTCCGACCTCGCCCGCCAGGCACGGCCGGCGATCCACACCGGGAGAACGGCATGCGCGGACGCTTTGCATTCCTTGGTATCGTGAGCTCGCTCGGCGCGGCGATGTTCGCTTATGGCTGCGGCGCCACCAGCTCGAACAATGGAGGCGACGGCGGCGACGCCGGCGATTGGAGCAGTAGCAGCACCAGTCAGGGCGGCCAGGGCGGCGAGGGCGGCTGCCTCTTCAATTGCGGCTCGGGCGGCATTGGGGGTGACCCGAACGTCCAGGCGCTCATCATCACGCCCCTGAATCCCACGCTGAACGTCGTCGACCTCAACAAGCCGACCCAGATCTTCACCGTGAAGACCCAGGCTGGCCAGGACGTCACGAACCTCGTCACGTGGGTCTACGAGCGACCGGACATCGGCGACATCACCGGCGCGATCTTCACGCCGACTGGCAATGTCGGCGGCACCGGCGTCCTCACGGCGAAGCTCAACAATGCCGAGGCGAACACCAACGTCACGGTCAACGTCAAGAAAACCGTCAACGCCGCGGGCATCGATCCTGCGCAGCAGGCGGCCTTCGACAACCCCATCGGCCCCGACCCGGGCATGTCGATCGTCTACCCGTACCATGACACCGTCTTCCCGCTCGGCGTCCTCGCGCCCGAGATCCAGTGGAACGGCGTCGGCGGCTCCGAGATCTACCGCCTCAAGATCACCGAGAAGCACATGGAGTACGTCGCGTACTTCCAGACCGGCGCGCCGGCTCGGTATCTGATGGACCAGAAAGACTGGGAGTACATCGGCTCCTCCGGCACGGGCGCGCAGAGTGACCCGGTCATGGTCCAGCTCTCGCGCCTCGCGTCTGGCGGCGGCGCGTATGCGCCCACGAGCCAGATCTGGCACGTCGCGCAGGGCCGCGTCCGCGGCGCCGTGTATTACTGGGAGCTTCCCGGCGCCTGCGGCGGCAACTCGAACGGCCGCATCCTCAAGATCAAGCCCGACTCCGCCACGCCCGAGGAGTTCTTCAATCCCGGCGGCTGCTGGGGCTGCCACACGGTCAGCCGCGACGGCAAGACCATGATGGCCACGCTCGACACGGGCACGCCCTTCCCGCAGATCACCGTCGACCTCACGCAGGTCCCGGCGCAGTACGGCGCGATCCCGCCCGGCTCCGGCCTCGGCGGCACCTTCAGCGCCTTCAACCACACGAGCGACAAGATCCTCGTCAGCAACGACGCGGCCTCGAACCCGAGCAACGCCATCCTGCGCATCGTCAACGCGGCCGGCGGCGCCGTCCTCAACAGCAACGCCATGGGCACTGGCTGCGGCGAGCCGGCGTGGTCGCCGGACGGCAACAAGCTCGCGGCCATCTGCGGCCTCGGCGGCGGCGGCTGGGTCTTCGACGCGTCGAGCGGCTACCTCGCCACCGGCGACGTCGCGGCCGACGGCGTCACCGTCAGCAACGTCAAGTCCATCGTCGCGCAGGCTGGCGCCCAGGGCCGCCCGGCGTACCCGAGCTTCACGTCGGACAGCCAGTACATCGCGTTCGGCCGCCCCACGTCCGGCTCGCGCTCGACGGGCAACGGCGACCTCTGGCTCGTCAAGCCCGACGGCACGGACCTGAAGAAGCTCGCGATCGCCTCGAGCGACAACAAGAGCTTCAACCCGGTCTTCGCCCCGCAGCGCGCGGGCGGGTATTACTGGCTCGTCTTCATCTCGCGCCGCGACTACGGCAACACGCTGGTCGGCACGAACCGCCAGCAGCTCTGGATGACGGCGATCGACGACCCGCCGACGGCCGGAGATCCCTCGCATCCGCCCTTCTACATGCGCGGGCAGGAGGGCTGCGGCCTCTCCGAGAACGCGTACATGGCGAAGGAGCCCTGCAAGGAGCAGGGCGAGAGCTGCGTGACGGGCGCCGACTGCTGCCTCGGCCAGTGCGTCAAGGACCCGTCGAGCGGCGCGTACGTCTGCGGCGAGCCCCCGCCGCCAGGCTCCTGCTCCGAGACCGGCAACGCCTGCACCACGAAGGCCGACTGCTGCAACCCGGTCGACGAGTGCATCGACGGCTTCTGCGCGCAGAAGCCGCCGAAGTGAGCGGCTGACCCTACCCTCCCCCTGCTCGATCGATCGCGCGTCGGGGTAGTCCCCTTCATCCCCCCTGCCCGATCGATCGCGCGTCGGGGTAGTCCCCTTCATCTCCGTGCCCTGTCGACCGGACTTCGGGGTGATCCCCTCGCCTCCGCGGGGCGTATGTCCACGAAGGCCGATATGCCGCGTGTATCGCTTTGGCGCGAAAACGATTGGACGTGGCCCTCCCCTTGCTTCACGAATGCCCTTCGGGGAGGAACCATCATGAGCGATATCCAAGAAAACCCCTTCGCGGGCCGCATCCAAGGAATCGATCACCTCACGTTGCCCGTCGGCGATCTCGCGGTCGCCGAGCGTTTCTACGTCGGCCTCCTCGGCGCGAAGATCGTCATGCGCGTCTCGCCCGAGTTTCTCGCCTCGCTCGGCCGCGCAGGCGACGCCGCTCGTAGCACCCACATCACCGTCCAGCTCGGCACGGCCCGGATCGACCTCTTCCCGCAGGGCCACGGCTGGCCGTCGGCCACGCAAGACCACCCGCACATCGCCTTCGCCGTCGCGCCCGAGGACATGATCCCGATGCAGAAGGCCCTCGAAGCGAACGGCGTCGCCACCGAAGGCCCGCGCCGGCTCGGCCCGCCCGGACACGCGTCCCTTTATTTCTACGATCCCTTCGGCAATCACCTCGAGCTCACCTGCATGGGCTTCACCGGCGACCTCCCCATCGGGGCCCCCGACATGCACGATCTCGCGCGGCGCGCCGGCCGCGCCTGAGACGACACGCGGCGCCCCCCGACGGCCACGCACCCTTTTCCCGTCGGAAGTTCGCCGAGTGTCGCAACGCCACATGCCTCCATTTGCCGAGCCCGAAGCCGCGTCGAAATGGCACGGCACTGCGCACCGGTCACCCTTGCGAGGCGCCCCCGTGCCCGCTCCGTCCTGGCGCAACCATTGCACTCTTCCACGACCAAGGGAGGGTTCTCATGAGAGCACTTGCAATCAGTACGGCGATCGTTGCTACGTGGCTGGGCGCAGCGTCGGCGTATGCCGTTCCGCGCGTCCTGACGTTGGCGGCCGACGGGACCGCGAGGGAGGAGGGGGCGGTGTCCGGCATCAGGCCGGCGTCGGAGCTCCTGGAGGGTTGCGCGGGCTTCATCTCCGAAGAGCCTGATTTCGAGGTGTCGCTGGACACGCAGCGGCCATCGCTGCGTCTGCGGGCCGAGGGCCCGGCCGCCACCGACCGCCCGATCCCCTCGGATCTGGTCCTCGTCGTCCAGCTCCCCGACGGCACCTACCAATGCAACGACGACGCTTCGGGGGAGGATTACCAGCCGCAGATCGACATCACGAACCCGGCGATCGGCACGTACCGCGTGTGGGTCGGGTCGTTCGCCACGCCGCAGTTCTCGTTCTCCGTGTCGAGCCCGCCTCCCGAGAGCTGATCCCGCCCCCCGCGCGTTCCCGCCTCTCCTGCTTTCGTGAACGCGAAACGAACCGCCGGCCGCACGCCGCGGGGAGCGCGCTCCTTCGTCTCTGGCATACTCCGCCCGTGCACCCCACCATCCTCCTCTTCGACATCGACGGCACCCTCATCGACACCGGCGGCGCGGGCCGTCGCTCCATGGAGCGCGCCTTCGAATGTGTCACCGGCCGGGCCGATGCGTGCGCGCATTTCTCCTTCGACGGCATGACCGATCGCGCCATCGTCCGCCGCGGCCTCGACGCCGTCGGCACGAGCGCCGACGAACCTGCGATCGACCGCGTCCTCGACGCCTACCTCGAAGCCCTCGTCGCCGAGGTCGCCGCCTCCACCGGCTACGTCACGCACCCCGGCATCGACCACGTCCTCGCGCACGCCGCTCGTTTTTCTCACATCGCGCTCGGCCTCGGCACGGGCAATGTCCGAGACGGCGCTCGCATCAAGCTCGACCGCGCCAGCCTCTTCGGTCGTTTCTCCTTCGGCGGATTCGGCTGCGACGCCGAGGAGCGCGCCCGGATCCTCGACGCCGGCGCCCGGCGCGGCGCCGAGCTGCTCGGCAAGGACCGGGGCGATTGCCGCGTCGTCGTCATCGGCGACACGCCCAAGGACATCGCCGCCGCCCAGGCCATCGGCGCCGAGTCGCTCGCCGTCGGAACCGGCAGGTTCGTCCCGGAAGATCTCGCGAAGGCCGGCGCCACGTTCGTCTGCGACAACCTGCTTTCGCCGAACGCCTTCGCAATGCTCTTCCCCGACGCCTAGTTTCCGGATTATACCGGGCAAAACCTCGGAGCCCGGTCCATGAAACAACACCCCTACGCCGCCCTCGCCCTCGTCCTCCCGCTCGCCGCCGCCGTCTTCGCGTGTAGCTCCGAATCGCCCCCGTCCCCGCAGGGCACGGCGGCGTCCGCGCCCGCGCCGGGCAAGACCCAGGCGCCCGCGGCCGAGAAGCCGCCGACGGCCGAGGAGGCGCACGGGTTCACCCTCCGTGTCAACGACGACTTGAAGAAACTCTGGACCGCCTCGGCGCGCGCGGCCTGGGTGAACAAGACGTACATCACGGACGATACGACGGCGCTCTCGGCGGCAGCCGAGGAAGCCAACATGGAATACCTCGGCACGGCGATCACGGGCGCGACCCGCTTCGACGGCCTGAAGCTCGACGAGCCCGTCGCGCGGCAGCTCAAGCTCATCAAGCTCTCGAGCACGCTGCCCGCGCCCCCGGATGCGAAGAAGCGCTCCGAGCTCGCGCAGATCGCCGTCTCGATGGAGGCCGATTACGGCAAGGGCAAATACTGCCCCCCGCGGCTCGAGGGGAAATGCCTGAACCTCGACGAGCTCTCGAACATCATGGCGAAGAGCCGCAAGTACGACGAGCTGCTCGACGCCTGGACAGGCTGGCATTCGATCGCGCCGCCGATCAAGGAGCGCTACACGCGGTACGTCGAGCTCGGCAACGAAGGCGCGCGCTCGATCGGCTTCTCGGACATGGGCGCGCTCTGGCGCGCCGGCTACGACATGACGCCCGAGGCGTTCGAGGCCGACACCGAGCGCCTGTGGACCCAGGTGAAGCCGCTCTACGACGAGCTGCATTGCCTCGTCCGGTCCAAGCTGCGCAAGCTCTACGGCGAGGACAAGATCGCCGCCAAGGCGCCGATCCCGGCGCACCTGCTCGGCAACATGTGGGCGCAGGACTGGTCGAACATCTACGACCTGGTCACGCCGTATCCGAAGGAAGCATCGATCGACGTGACGAAGGCGCTCGTCGACAAGAAGGTGGGCGCGATTGAAATGGCGAAGATGGGCGAGCGGTTCTTCACCTCGCTCGGCCTCGAATCATTGCCGAAGACGTTCTGGGAACGCTCCATGTTCGTCCGCCCGCGCGACCGCGAGGTCGTCTGCCACGCGAGCGCCTGGGACGTCACGTACGCCGGCGACATTCGCATCAAGATGTGCATCGAGCCGAAGGAGGAGGATTTCATCACCATCCACCACGAGCTCGGCCACAACTATTACTACGTCTACTACCACACGCTCCCGGTCCTCTTCCAATCGGGCGCGAACGACGGCTTTCACGAGGGCATCGGCGATACGATCGCGCTCAGCGTGACGCCGGGTTATCTGAAGACGATCGGCCTGCTGAAGGACGCGCCGGAGAACCCGAAGGCGGAGACGAACTTCCTGATGAAGCAGGCGCTCTCGAAGATCGCCTTCCTCCCGTTCGGCAAGCTCATCGATCAATGGCGCTGGGACGTCTTCGCGGGCAAGACGGCGCCCGACAAGTACAACGAGGCGTGGTGGAACCTGCGCCAGAAATACCAGGGCGTCGCGGCGCCGGTGCCGCGCAGCGAGAAGGATTTCGACCCCGGCGCGAAGTTCCACGTCCCCGGCGGCACGCCCTACACGCGGTACTTCCTGGCGCACATCTACCAGTTCCAGTTCCACCGCGCGCTCTGCAAGGCGGCCGGCCACACAGGCCCGCTGCACACGTGCTCGATTTACGGCAACAAGGCCGCCGGCGACAAGCTCAAGGCGATGCTGGCGATGGGCGCGAGCAAGCCCTGGCCGGAGGCGATGAAGGCCATCTCCGGCGAGACCCAGGGCGACGCGAGCGCGATCCTCGAATACTTCGAGCCCCTGCGGAAGTGGATCCGCGAGGAGAGCAAGGGCGAGACCTGCGGCTGGTGATGGGGAGGAAGGGGGGGGGGGGGCCCCCCCCCCCCCCCCCCCCCGGGCCCCCCCCCC
>NZ_JASBQE010000117.1 GCF_029960785.1 Polyangium sp. 15x6 | reverse complement strand
GCGGTCTTCGTGGCGGTTGCCTCCTCTGCACCTTCATTTTTGACGAACTCGTCATGCCGCCGCATCGAGGGGAAATGTTACGCAGCAGTCCGGAAGAGCGCCATGATGCGGGTTGCCGAACGGATACGTCGCTCTCGTTGAACAAGCGAGGAGAGCGTCTTGAGTGGCGAGCGTATCACCACACGTACGCCGGGCGGCACCGATGCGCAGGCCGCGCCCATCTCGACAAACCCGCGCTCGACGATCCGACCTTCCCCGCCTGCGCCCCCACCCGTCGAGCCTCGACGACGTCATCGCACGCCGATCGAGGAGGTGAACGATGTCCTCCGGCAGCTCCGCATCCCCGAGCTCACCGACGTCCTGCTGTACGCGCAGCGCACCCTCGCCGCGCGTGACGCGGGCCCAGATCCGGCGGTCATGAGCGAGATCCTTGCGGCGATGGGCCGGCTTCATCCGGCTTACAAGAACACGCAAGGCGTGCCGCTGCCGATTCTCCGCGGGGCCCTTGTTCAAGTTCCACGAGCCACATTCGAGGCGGCTCTTGTCCAAGCAGAGCGAGAGGGCACGCTCAAGCTCATCCCTGTTTCTCTGCTCGTGCCGTTCATCGAGCGGCAGGCGGGCATCCAGGACCCGAAGCGGGGCCTACTGTACTTCTGTACCGCTCTGGAGGCACGCGGGCGGCGGGAGCCCTGACATGGGTCGCCGACACGAGCCGGAGCCGTTTGCACTCAAACTAGGTCATCGGATCAGGGATCTGCGCCTCGCACAGGGCATGTCACTCGAGCACCTCAGAAGGAAGACTGGCATCGTCGCGAGTCACCTCTCGCTCATCGAACGCGGGTACGTCGTGAGCAATGTCGGCACGCTCGATCGCATCGCACGCGCACTCGGATTGACGCCGATGTTCCTCGTGCTGTTTCCCGAGCAAAGTGAGCTCGAGGCAGTCGTCGAGCAGATGAGCAGCATGAGCTCCGAAGAGCTCGCGCGGTTGTACGAGCAGGTGTCCGCCTCCCAGAGCTCACGGGCAGGGAAGCCTCGCCCTTCGCGTGGAACTCGTCGTGTGTAGAACCGCAGTGGTCGGACTTGGCAGGCAACCAGGATGAGCCTCGACGGCAGGTGTGGATGGATGATCGAGTGCCACGGGCGCAAGCGAAGAACCCAAGGTCCGGCTGAACTTGGAACTTCCCGAGCGCCTCCGTGGCAGGCTCGATCAGATGTGCGCGATGAGCGAGTCCGGCACGATCACCGAGGTGGTGAGGCGCGCCGTGGTCCTGTACGACGTGCTGCTCTCAGCGATCCGAAGCGGCCGGGAGGGTCATCCTGCGCAGTTCCGACGGCACGGAGCGCGAGCTGCTCATCCCGTGATCTTTCGCTCCCCACGTGCTCCACCATGACAAGCAGCAGGGTTTGTCCTCTCTTGCGGTTTGCCCGGGAACATGCGATTCAGGGGCGCGATGTCCTCCGCTCGTACGCCTTCCGCGTCTTTCGAGCCCACGCCTCCGCCCTCGCGGAGGCGGCTCAGAACCGGGCCCGACGCGTTCGACGTCCTCTCGCGGGACGGCGCGGCCGCGGCCCTGCTCTTCGCCCATGCCAAGCTCGAAGCTGAGCATCGGCGTCCACCGGGGCTCGTGAACGGATCCCTTCGCGCCTTCGCCTCGGGCGTGGAGTCAGCGGCTCGCAGCGTGACCGAAGGGGTACATGACGATGGCGTGTTCATCGCACCGCTCTTCCGCCTGCTCCGAGAGCGTGATGAGGTCCCGTCCAGCCCGACGCTGTCGGCGTTCAAGGCGCGGCTGCTCCGAGCGTACAACCGCGGGCTCCTCGAGCTCGCCACCTGCGAGCGCGCCGAGGACGAGAATCCCTTGGTGGTCGCCGCATCTGCGGTTCGTTCCCGACGAACCACGTTTCATCTCGTGCAGCGATGGTCGCGTCGGAACATGTTCGCCGCGCTCGACGACGTCGTCGAGGCACTCTCTCCCAAGGCTTACACCGCAGCCAAAGACTTCGCGCGCAAGGTCCACCAGGATGAAATGCGCCGTGAAGGGCGCCCCCGCTTGATCACGCTGTCGCTCGACGCTTTCGCCGCCCGCGTGCAGGCCGTGGTCAATGAAGGCTCGCACGACGCGCTCGTCGTGGAACTGTTCCAGGAGCTCGATGACCGCGGTGAGGCGACGAGGCTCGGCCTCTCGGCGTTCAAGGCTCGGCTTCGCTGTGCGCATCACACGGGCCTGCTCACGCTGCGTGCCTGGCAGGCGAAAGATGGGGCAGAGAACCCGGCCATGCAGGCGTCCGTGATGGGTTACGAGGGGATAATGCTGCATGTCGTGTGCCGCACGGCGGTTCCGTTGCCCATCCCGTGGGGTCGCCCGGCGCCGCTCTTGGTTTCCGCACCGCGCTGGATCGAAGCATCGCAGGGGCGACTGCAATGAGTGAGTATCAGTATTATGAATTTCAGGCTATCGACAGACCTCTCACCGAAAAGGAGATGGCCGAGCTCCGTTCGTACTCGACGCGTGCCCGCATCACGCCAAGGAGCTTTGCCAACCATTACGAGTGGGGGAACTTCAAGGGCGACGAGGACGCGTGGATGTTCCGCTACTTCGACGCGTTCCTGTATCTCGCGAACTGGGGCACGCACGTGTTCAAGGTACGCCTGCCTTCGAAGTCCCTCGACCTCGCCGATGTGCGTCCGTATTGCTCGCGAAACAGCCTGACGGCGCGCAAGAACAAAGACCAGGTCGTCCTCACCTTCGCCTCGCAGGACGACGAGGAAGAAGATTGGTACACCGGCGAGGGCATTCTCTCTTCCCTCATCGCAATTCGCGCGGAGCTCGCCCGCGGCGATCGTAGGGCGCTGTACCTCGGCTGGTTGCTCGCAGTGCAAGCCGACGAGCTCGACGTTGACGAGCCGGAGCCGCCCGTGCCGCCAGGGCTTGGGCAGCTCAGCGCTTCGCTCGAGGCATTGGTCGAGTTCCTGCGTATCGAACCCGATCTGCTTCGTGTCGCCGCGGAGGCGAGCGCGCAGGTGTCGACCCTATCGCCCGCCCGAAAAGAGCTGATGGCGTGGCTCACCACGTTACCGCCGGTCGACAAGGATACGTGGCTCGCCCGTTTGTTCGCCGAGGACACACTGTCGGTGTCGGCGGAGCTCCATCGTCGGTTTGTGCAGGATCACGATCCGGTGCAACCGAGCTTGGCGCCGCCGCCACGACGAACCATCGGCGAGATTCGCCGCATCGCCGAGAGGCACGCCGCGGAGCGAAGGCAGAACGCCGAACGAGAAGCAGCTGCCGAGGTGGACCGACGTCAGCGACAAGCGGCGCGCGAGCGCGCCAAGCATCTGGACACGCTCGTAGGCAAGGAGACCCGGCTCTGGGCGGACGCGGAGAGGCTCGTCGCCACCAAGCAGCCCAAGAACTACGATGCTGCGGTGCAGCTCCTCGTGGATCTACGCGATCTGGCTGCACGATCGGGGGCGGGCGACTTCGAAACTCGGCTCGAGGCCCTTCGCGCCCTACACGCGCAGAAACCGTCGCTCCTAAAGCGGATCGCGAAGGCGGGCCTGTAGCTTGCGCCGAATCCCCGTCGAACCGAGACAGCGGGTCCAGGACGCGATAAGAAAGCTGTTGATGAGCTTCACGTTCCAGATCCCCGCCGTGCCCCTCACACACGAGGACGGTTCATCTGCCGAAGTTTGTCCTCAACGACAGGAAGCTCTACCTTCGAGGCAACGACCGCCAATAGTTAACATGCGGGTAGTACAGATGAGGCTGCATGCTGGGCCGTCGTAACACCCATCCACTCTCGTTCCGCCGTCACGGACTTCTCTCGCTGCTGTCGCTTGTCGTCGCCTGCACAGCTCCGCCGCCTCCGTCCCCGGCGCCACGGCCCTCCTCAAGCCCCTCCCCGACACCTCAGTCCGATGCCTGCACGCGCGCTGCCGCGCTGCGCGCCAAGGTGCCGGCGTTGGTCGAAAACGGAAAGCTCGACCGGGCCATGCGCGTAATCGATAAGGCTGACCGCCTTTGCTCGCGCAGCGCGCCCGAGACGTGGTCAGTCGCTGTCGAAACTCTTGTGATGCTAGGACGATTTGCGGAGGCCCGTCAGCTCGCCAAACAGATCGTTGTCGCGAATGAGGCATCCTCAGATGCCAAGTTTGCCGCGCAAGCGGCAATCGAGCTCAGCACGGACCCGCCTCCAAGCCCCTCCATTTCGTCGCTTCTCGAAGCATCCGAGAAAGCTCGCGCATCCAGAAATTACGCGCAGTTGCAGCGACTGCACGACCGAACTCTTTGGGAGATGATCCGCAAGAGCGGGCGATCCCCCGTCATCGATATCGGAGGCGAGCCCTCCAATACGGTAGCCTGGTCGCACGATGGGAAGTGGCTCGCCTTTGGTCATGGTCGGACCATCACAGTAACCGACGCGGCGGCATGCAATGAGCAGTTCATACTCGAGGGGCACGAGGACACCGTAGAATCGCTTGCATTCTCGCCCGATGGCCAACTTGCTTCCGGAGCACGTGATGGTTGCGTGCGGCTCTGGGAGGTGCCCTCAGGGCGGCTCTTGCGGTCACTGTGTTTGCCTTCGTTACAGAATGCGACGATCGTCCTGGCATATTCGCCTGGCGGCCACGTCCTCGCGATCGGCGCTGCAGATGGCTCCACGCACCTATGGGACTGGCGCCGTAGCGCATGGCGAGGGACGCTGCGCGGTCATAATGGCGAAGTTGGCGCCATAACATTTTCTCACGATGCCAAGCATCTCCTCACGGGTTCGTCGGATCGTTCGGCCATGTTATGGGATGGGGAAACTGGCAGAGCTCTCCGGACCTTTGATGGACACGACGCAGCGGTCTCATCCGTTGCTTTTTCTCCTGATGGGAAATACGTCGCCACGGCTTCCGCAGAGGGGACTGTTCGCGTTTGGGATGCTCGAACGGGGGCCGGGCGCATGACCTCAACTCAGAACAAAGGTGCGGTCCGCGCACTGAAGTTCTCGTGGGATGGCACCCAGCTGGTATCCGGTGGCCGGGATGGCACCATTCTCCGCTGGAACATGAGTACCGGGAAAGCAACAGCGCTCGTGCATGATCCCGATGAAGCGCTCGCCTTCGCTTGGGCACCCGATGGGAGACAACTCGCTGCCGTAGGTCCTCGCTCTTTGCGCACGTGGGATACAGAGACAGGCAAGCACCAGTACTGCGTCAATGAATACAATGACCGGATACGTCGAATTGCGTTCTACCCGAAGGGATTGCAGTTTGCCACGGGCGGCTCCACCGTACGGTTCTGGGATCTCGTTCAGCGGCAGTTCGTGACGGCTGACCCCGAAGGTGTCGATGCGATTGCATTTACGCGTCGAGAAACGCACATTATCGGTATGCGGACGAGTGAAGGTCAAGTGATTCTGATGGAGCCCCAGCATGTCGACATAACCAGGGTTGGTGGCCAGGTCACTTCCAAAGTCTACTTTGCCTCCTCAAAGAGCGTGGACCTACAGGACGCTTTGGGGCAGAGGGCTTCTGGGCTCGCGTCGGCGACGACATCGGCGGATGGCACGCATATCGCAGCGATTGATCGAGACGGTAGAATAGTCGTCTGGGACGCGCAGACTGGCCGGCAACGAGCCATGCTGCAGGAGCGCGATGTCTGGTCGGAGCCTGTCGCGCTTACCAAGGATGGGGCCGTACTGGGCGTGGCTACCAGTGGACGCACGAATCGACAAGGCCCACGCATTCGCCTCTGGAACGTACATAAGCATACGCTCATTCATGAACTCTCAGGATCCGCGTACCGCGTGACATCGCTTGCGTTCTCACCCGATGGACGGGTTCTCGCGTCGGGGCTAGCCACGGGGAGCGTGGTTCTCTGGAGTTCAGAGTCCGGGACGATTCTCCTGGACGTTCCGGGCCACAGCAGGGACGTGATTGCACTTGCATTCTCTCCAGATGGAAAGATGCTCGCGTCGGGTGCACAAGATGCGACGGTGCGGCTGATAGACACGCAGAACGGCAAGTTGCTCAGGACCTTCGGTAGCCACGTTCACGCGCTGTCATTCGCCAACCAGGGGAGCTTGCTCGCCACGGTGGAGCAAGACGGAGCCGTACGCCTCTATCGCACTACCGATGGCGAACGCATTGCGATGCTGGGCGCGCTGCGGGTCTTTTCGGGCGGATATGTAGTGGACGCGGAGAGCAGAATCGAGTTCGTCGGGCCCGAGGCATGCGTCGTGCAGCATTATCCCCACCTCGTCTGCCGTTTCGGAAACCACGCGGTACCATTCGATGTCTGTAGGGAACGCTTGTTCGTGCAGGGCATGCTCCCCGCGCTCCTCGCAGGCGATACCTCATACGCGGAACCAGAGCTTGAACATGCTCGTCTCGAATGTCCCCCTGTGGCGTCTAGGCCTTTGGATCTCGATAGCCTTGACCTTCCATCGACCGGGACGACGCCTTGAGCCAGCCACGGTGCCGGCCGGCGTGCCCGCTCGCTGTCGAGCATCCTCGCGGTCGCAAAGGCCTCGGGGTGCCGCCGAGGGAGTTCGTGGGGGGCATCCACGACATCGAGCCGGCCGCCATCGAGGCGGCGCGGCTCCTCCAGGGCGCGTCCGAGAACGTCCAGGATGCCGTTCTCCGCGTGCTACGTGCGGTGACGCGGGGACGGCGGCGGAGTGGGTGAGCCGGGCCTGAGGCGGACCTCGACCAGAGCCCGTCCGGCAACCACCTACATGACGAAGGTGGTTGCCGCGGACGGGAAGGCCGAGGGACGGGCCATCCTCGCCCACTGGTCGGAGGATGGATGCGGCTTGGGGCGCGCGACGACTTCTGTTCGGCGCGCGACGGGGAGGACGTGGGCGCCCACCGCCAAGTAGACGCCTCGACTGCTCGATGGGCTTGGCGCTGAGGTCTGGCGGTCTCCGGACCGCGAGCATGGGCCAACGTAGCGAGGAGGTGCGTGTCATGGCGCCTGTGACCTAAAGTTTGTGCCTTGGGACTTCCCTCCCTATGCTGCAAACTGCACGTACTGTGCGGCTGGGATTGTCGCGCATGGTGGGGGGAACTGATGCACCCGCTCGATGTCTTGGAGAACCTCCTTGCGTACCGCGGTCCCGCGGGCGTGCATCAAGCGCTTCATGCGGAGGCAACGCGTGCGTCCCTCTGCGCCACCGTGGAACTCTCGGCGATTCGCTGGTCCTGGTGGCGAGCTCATGGCGACGATCTTCTACACGTCCTGCCGAGCGACCTGGGAGCATCCGGCCACCTTGCTCTCCTGCCCAAGGAGCTAGATCGCGCGACGGGCCTCGTCCAAGAACAGGTCCCCGCAGGCAACGGAAGCGGCGGAGAGGTTCACGAGATTCCCCCGTCGCCCAGCGACTGGAGACCCGGCCAGCCCTTCTTGTTGTTTCAGGAGAGGTTCAAGACGGCGCTCGTCCGCGGTGGTCTGGCCTCGAGGTTTGCTGCTGCGCTGGCCTGCGCCCTGCACGAGATGGCGAGTAACGCTGCGGAACACGCCATCTCCGACCTGCCACCTGTCGCGTCCTACGAGATTGCATCGACGGGCTGGTCGTTCAGCGTGACCGACGTGGGCGGCGGCATCATCGATAGCCTCCGGCGCAACCCGGCATACTCGGGGCTCCCAGACGACGTCTCGGCGGTGCGCCTCGCGCTGCGGGATGGCGTCTCCGTGACGGGACAGAAGGGCCGAGGCTACGGCTTCACGAGCGTTTTCCGGGCGCTGGTTAATAGGATGTGCACCATCCGCCTCCGGTCGACGGGCGCCGTTGGTAACTGGGAGGGCCAAAGCCCAGGCGCCACCTCGCTCCGACTGATGGTGGCGCCACGTCGCCCCGGTTTCCACGTGTGCGTGTCTGGCGTCTTCGTCTGACGACACAAGTGATAAATATCAAGCACTTATAGACATTCGGCCGCGCAGAGCGGCACCGGGCTTGACACACTCCGCGATCGTCATCATTTTTGGTGACGATGATCGTGGACGGTGACAGCTCGCCGATGCCCCTGCTCTCCGTGGTCCAGGTGGTCGGCCGTACCATCCTTGCCGGACGGCTTGCAGGTCAAGGTGATTGCCCGCTTCTGGTGGCAGCGGCGCGCCAGGTACCCGGCGGTTCGCCCTTCGTGCTGGACCTCGCAGGGGTCGAGGTCATCTCGGCTTCTTACTTCTCTGCTGCCCTCTGGCCGCTGTGGAGCCTGAACGAGCCGGAAGTGTACCCCGTGCTTGCCAACATCCCAGCCGACGGGGTCGATGACATCCTGCTCGTCCTCAAGGACCAGAACGCCGCTGTCTGGCGCGAACGCTCTGCTTTGCCCCGAGGGCACGCGCCCGAGTTGCTGGGCACACTCGATCCACCTCTCAAGACGACGCTGCAGTTCGTGCTGGAGAAGGGGGAAGCAACCGCAGCGGATCTCTTCGAGTCCGATCGGACCATCGGCGTGACGGCGTGGAGCAATCGCCTCGCGGCCCTCTATCAGATTCGCATTCTTCGCCGACGAAAGGATGGTCGGCGACTCATCTACGCGCCCTCTTGGAAGGAGCAGTACCATGGGTGAGGACTTTCTGCGTCGGCGGAACGATCGCTTTCGGCGCCAGCGCGACGACTGCTTTCGCGAACATCTCGGCCGAGATCTTTTCACGGACTGTCCGCCGGAGACGACGACGAGCGTCTGCGGCTCGGTGGTGAACGAGTCAGTCGTATCGCCCAAGGGGGAGCTCTGGGCGCCGTGCCCCGCAGCCGACGGCAAGGGGCCGGTGCGCTTCTTCTGCGGCGGTGTGGTGGCGCTTGAGGTCGCAGGCGACCAGGCAGACTACCTGCGCCGCGAATACGGAGGCTCGGGCACGCCCTTGCTCGGTCAAGTGGTTCAGATCGTCGCCGAGCATCGCCTCGCGGAGCTCAGGGTGGGCCGCGCGGAGGCCACGCGATGAGACGCCTCGCCCTGAAGATGGATCTGCACCGCCTCGACGGCCACACGTTGAGCGCAGGCTGCTACACCTGCCCGCTGCTCAGCGACTGCGGCGGCTATACCCGTCGGGGCGGTGGCTGGTCTTGCATGGATCGGTGCTCGACCTGCGACCAGAAGGACTGCGATCTCGTTTGCCTGCAGAAACCCACCGCCTTTGCCAGAGACCTGCTCGAGGTGGGTGGGTTCGGCTTCCGTAACATTCCTCCCCTTCTGCAACCCGAGGGTTGGAAAGCGTTCCCACGGTACATTCCCGTCATTCAACACGGGTACAAGCGAGAGGAACGGGCTCCGCTTGCCTGGGCCGCCCTCCCGCTGCGTGAGGTCCTGCGTATGCGCCGCGGAGTGTATGGGCCCGTGGCCCAGGCTCCTGCTGCGCTGCGCGCCTACTTCGGGGTTGCTCCAAGCACGTCGCTCATTCTCCTCGGCACGGGCAAGGACAAGCCCATTGAAGCGTATTGGCGCTGGCGACGTCGGCACGGGGCTCCGCAGGCACTTGCCCAGCTCGAACTCGCCGGTAGTATTGCCCCGAACTACTCCTTCTTCCTTGAGGACCCGAGGCCCCAGCACCTGTTCAACCGAAAGCGCTCTCTCATCTGCGCGGCCGAGTGGAGCCGTGAGGGAATGCCCACAATTCCATACCTGCAGGCCCTCACCGACGCCGACTGGCTCTACTGGCAGGACTTCCTGCGCAGCCACCCGAATATCCACGTCGTCGCCAAGGAGTTCCAAACAGGGCTTACGACTCCCGCACGCGGCGAGCTCGCCCTCACCCGCCTGGCGCAGCTCCAGGATGCGGTTGGCCGCAGATTGCACCTCATGGCAATCGGAGCTGCCCGTTATCGGCACCGCCTGCCCAAGCTATTCGACTCCTGGACCCTGCTTGACTCCGAGCCGTTCATGAAGGCCGTGAAGAGGCGGGTTGCTGCCAGTGTCAGTCGTCGCATCAGGTGGCAACCTGCGTTGGGCGAGCCGGTCGACGACCTGCTGATTCACAACGTCGGCCGATACTCCGACTGGGTCTCCCGACGAGCAAGCAGTTAAGCCGGCGCCCGTGAGAAGCAGCCGACGTGATCAAAGTGGTGGTGCGGCCCGAGCCGGCCATGCAACGAAAGCGGAAGGAGATCCCCGAGTGAACAGTCGTTATCGCATTCTTCGCCCTCTGGCCAGTGGCGGATTCGGTCGCGTGAGTCTCGCGCTCGACCAAGAGACGGGCGAGCAGGTGGCTGTGAAGGAGCTCATCGAACTCCGCGGTGACGCGCTGGATAGGTTCCGGAACGAGTACGCCATCCTCTACGACCAGATCGATAACAAATACGTCGTCGATGTGCTCGACGCCGACTTCGACGCCCACCCCCCTTACATCGTGCTCGAGTACTGCGAGCACGGCTCTCTGCGTAGCTGGGTGGAGCAGCCGAAGCCGTGGTTGGTGGTAGCCTTCGCGCTGTCTTACGCGCTGCAGGGGCTCTGGGGCATTCACCGGCTGGGCGGGTTTCACCGGGACCTGAAGCCGGAAAACTTGCTCGTCACGTCGGACCCCGACATGGGCTTCATCGTGAAGGTCGCGGACTTCGGCCTGGCGCGTGTCCCGCAGGGCACGACCACCATGACCAACCACAAGGCAGGCACGCGGGGGTACATCGCGCCGGAGGTGGACAATGGGAGCGTTGGGTTCCACGCGGGGGCGGACATCTACTCGCTCGGGGTTGTGGCGACGGAGTTGCTTACGGGAACCGGGGATCCGGCCCGTCTGAACAACGCGACCATCCCGGCAGCGCTGCGCGAGTTGGTGCTCCAGATGATCGCCGCCGACAGGACGAAGCGTCCAGACCTCCACCAGATCGCTTCGCGGCTCGCGGAGATCGTCAAAATCGGCCCTGTTCAAGCAAGCGCCTCGCCCGCGCCCGAGGCGGTCTCCCAGCGGGCTGCCGCACCTCCGCGCGCTGTCCAGCCCGCGGCGCCCGCGGCTGTTGCCGCTCGAGCACCTTCCGCCAACGTGCCGTCCGTCTCTGTGCCTGCTCCTGCAGCCGCAACCTCCGGCCCTGGGCTGGGGGCGACACTGCTCGCCGGAGGGATGGCGGCCGGGCTTGTGGCTGCGCTGCTCACCAAGTTGGCGTCCAACGACACCGAGTGGGACGAGAGCGTTCGCCGGTACCGAGGCTCGGACGGCCGGTTTGAGAAAGGTAAACGACGGCGGCGATAACGTCTTGCTGCACAAGAAAGCTCGGGATGTGTCACGAGCACACGTGTCCCGGCACGAGCATCACCGATCTCGCGGCAGAAAAAGGTCCTACTGCCGGCAAGGCCAGCCTGCCCTTACTGCGCCTGGGGCGTGAAGAGCGGTTCGCCGCTGGCCTTCACGCCGAAGGCGCCGATGATTGCACGTCCCTCCGGCGAGAGGAGGAAGTCCGCCAAAGCGCGCGCTCCCTCCGCGTTCACTTGCGCCCTCGCCTCCGGCGCGAGCACGGCGTAGGTATTTCTGAGCGACTCGTCCCCCTGGAACACGATGGCGAGCTTCACGTCTTCTGCTTCGCCAGGAAGGTCGACCGATCGCAGAGCGTGAACTCGTCCGAGACCCGCTCGAGCGTGTCTCGTCCATGCCGGTGTTCGCCTGGAGGATGAAGGAGCTGGTCGCCGCGACCCCAGCCGCCTTCCAGAGCGCGACCTCGCGCTGATCCGTGCCCGAGTCGTCCCCCCGGGACACGAACTTCGGACCAGATGACGCGCTCCGGCTCAGAGGCTCGCGTAGCCAGCACCCGCCACGACGCTGTCTGATCGGCTGGGCGAGAAGAAGACGAGCCGTACACCTCAGCTAGCGACATCTAGTGCGCCCGAGGAAAGCAGAACCTCTCGTCCTTCGCGAAGTTCAGCACCCTTGTTCGTCAGGGCAGCGGCGACGAGTGCTGGTACTGGCTTGGCGCGGTGAACAACCGCGGGTACGGCGTGTTCTGCGTCGGACGCCGCGTCGTCATGGCCCACCGCCGCATGTTCGAGCTGGGGCACGGACTTCCTCCGTCTGGGATGACGCTGCACACCTGCGACAAGAAGACGTGCGTCAATCCCAGCCACCTCTACGAGGGCTCGAAGCCCAACCCGTGCAACGCGGGCGCGGTGCTGCTCGAGGAGATCGAGCGCAAGGCGCTTCCCGCGGCTTCTTCATCGCGAGGGCGGCCGGGGATCAACAACCCGCGCGCTCGGCTCACCGAGGAGCAGGTCAAGCCGATCCGCGTCTTCCCGGATCAAGGCGTACCTCCGAGGATGATCGGCTCCAGCTTCGGCGTGGACGCGAAGTCGATCCGCAACATCGACGAGGGCAAGACCTGGAGTCACGTCCCCGAGGTGGCTCGTCAGGTGGAGGCACCGAAGAAGAGGCGGCGCGGAGGATGATGACTTCGGAGACGCTAAGCAATTTCCGGCTCGGCTTGTCGCAGGCGGTACAGCCCGCACAGCTGGTAGCCGAACCGAACCTGCTCATCGCCCACGTCGAACGAGACGCCCCTCGCGTCGAAGTACATGACGTCGACCTCGCCGCCCAGCTTCTTCAGCGACGCGGCAATGACGTTTGCAGCGGCGAAGTGCGTCTTCGCCCCCTCCCCAGGGCGCCCATACTCCGTGATGAGCCACTCCCTCGTGGCTGCGGGGAGTCGGTTGAGGATCTGAAAGCTCGTGAGGAATTGCGGGACAGGCCCCTTGCCTTTCGCGGCGTTTGCGAGCACGGCGCGGATCTCGTCGAGCAGTTCGATGTCTCTCTTGTGTCTATGGTTGCACCTCGCCGCGAAGGAAAGAACCGATCGCGAGGCGGGTCAACCGGCTACCTACCTCGTCTTCTCGTGCTGGCGTGCACGAGAACGCTCCTTTGACATGGGTCTCCTCACCTGCACCTGGAAATGGCCAAGCGCCCGGCAGCTCCACGATCAAGCTCAACCTCGGGCCGATCAACGGCTTAGGCGCGACGCGCCGCGACTCTAGTCGGAAGCGCCCACGTCCGCGTGCGCGCAAGCGGAGGGCCAGCGCCGGTGTCGCGGGCGACAGGTGCATGGAGGATCGCAGCGATCTGACCGTCGAGTCGGGTAGCGTTCTTGCTGATCGCGGCCAGGTGTTCGGACTGCCGCGCCCACGTACGCTCGTGGTCCTGCCGCTCCTTGTCCTGGAGCACCTTGAGGTCCTGGACGGCAGAGGCGATCGCGTGCATCTGCTCGCCGAACTCCTCGCTCTGGATGAGTTGGAGGAGTCGGTCTGCCCTTCGTTGGCGCTCAGGCTCTGTTGCCCTGCTCTGGGCCAAGGTGACGATCGCTTCGCGGAGGTAGTGCGCGAGATGAACTGCGATCGACGGATGCACAATTGGCACGTCGCGCACGACGCAGAGGTGCTTCTGGCCGCGCGGGAACACGTTGGTCACGAGCACGACGTAGCGCGCCTTGTGCACGGTACGGGCCTTGCGTACCTGCGTGATGAAGCCGTTGCTCCAGGCCGCAACATTCTTGCACTCGTACGCGATCACCCCGCACACGGCGCCGTTTTCGCGGACTTCGTGCAAGATGTCGGCGCCGCCTTGGCGCTTCGCGCGCCGGTGGATCTCGTCCGTGGGGAACGCTGCTTGAAGCTGGGTGAGTACATCCGCCTCGCAAAACTCGCCGCGCTGGTCGGCGGTCTGTTTCTCCAGCCTCCGCTGCAGTTCCGTAACCCGTTTCTTGAGCTGCTCGTTCTCGCGTAGCTGCGTGCGGCTCGCCTCGGCTGCCGCTTGGGACCTGGCACGCAGGAGTTCATCGGCATGCCGGCGACGGAGCTCTTCCACTTGGCGCTGAGCGAGCGCTTTGGCTTCGAGTTTCGCCTCGCGCGAGCTTCGCCTTTTCCTGCCCGAGGAGCTTGTGGAGGTTCGCCTGTACGCGCTCATTTGCCTTCGGATCGAGCAGCGCTTGACCGCAGACGGGGCATTTCTGCTGTGGCACGGGGCCCTCCGGGTTCGAGGCGGCGGAATGTAAGAGTAGCGCGGAGTCCGTTGGATGTCCGCGGAATGAAAAGCAGAGGCGGGCTGGCTCTTTCGCTGCTGATCGCCAGGCGATCGTCAGCTGCTAATTCGCAGAAAAATAGAAAAGATGCCGACCAAAGGCACGAGTAAACTAAGCTAGCAAGCCGCCTCAGCTTGAGGCATGAACCATGGCGCAGCCTGCCGGCCGCCCCGCATTTGTGTTGTTTACCTTCGAGCCGCTGTCGCGGCAGTTTCGTCGCTCGGAATGTCGTTGGTTTGCGCGTCCTCGTAGACCTGAACCGGCCCGTGCTGTCGGCCCCATCGTCCCTATCAATCGAGAGCGACGCCCCAGTCCAGAACAATGCCGAACTTCAACTTCATCGCGGCCCGGACGTTCTGCTCGACGCCCTTTCCGGCAGGGACCAACTTCTGGGAGCCGGAGTAGAACACCTTCACTGCCGCGTAGCCGAGGCCTCGCAACGTCAGTCCCACGTCCAGCATCTGCCATTGGTTTGACCACGACGCGACGGCTACCCTCTTGCCATTAGGGCCAACCTGCTCGATGAAGCACGGCCTTTTTTCGAAGAGCTTCATCGCCGCGGGCCGCTCAACCTGTTCGAGCGCCTCGGCATCTGGGTGAGACGGCGGATCGAGATCCCATGTCGTCGGCTCGGCAATCTCACTCAGCCAAGGCGGCAAGGGATCCCTCGTGCCAAGGTTCTTGGGCCACCGGTCGCCGCTGCCGCCGTGCACGAAGATGACGTGCGCATTCTCTTGTTGGACCGCAACGATCGCGGGAATGATGGCGTTCGCGAGTGCGGCGGACATGCGCGCCGAGCCCTTCGTTACGCAGAGCCCGATGGCGGCAGCGTTGCCCTGTGCGATGTCCTTCGGTCGGCCTCCCAGTACCCATACCAGCGAGCCGCCGAGCGCGCCGTCGAGGAGCTTGTTGTACTTGAGCTCGATGACCTTCTCCTCAACGCCGACCCCGTCGAAGCGGCGGTCCATCCGGGACTGCGCGTGCGACGAAAAGAAGTGCTGCATGCGCTCGCGGCCCTGCCCCGAGTCGTGGTGGCGCTCTTTAAGCCAGGCACTCAGCGTATCGACGAGAAACCGTCCCTTCGTCTTCTTGTTGTCCTCACCGTCGAGGTTTACCCACCAGTCTGTCGTGTGACCGGGAGCGAACAGAAGGTCGAAGACGTCGTGAGCATCGAACACGGTGCACGCCTCCCTATTGGGTTGCTACCATAGCGGTCGAACGCGCTGTGGCCCAGTTACCTCAGAAGGAACCGTTATTGACGTCAGCACATGAGCAAATACGACGCGTACTTGGCCCATGCGTTCATCGTCTCCAGAGGGTAGTTCATCAGCTTCCACCACATCCCGTTCGCCTGCAGGCTCCGGTTGATGCTCGCGTCCAGCGGGTTGTAGTTCCACGGCATGTCCGGCCCGCCACGCGAACGCGGGATGATGTGGTCGATGTCCTTGCCCTCCAGGTTGACGCCCCGCGCTCGGAGCGTTTCGCGGTATTTCCGCGTGCTCACGGACCGCCCGCAGACGCCGCGAAGGAAGAGGTCGGAGGCCGCGGCGGCGACGAGCGTGATCGTCACCTCGCGGTACTTGTCCGCTGCCATCTTGTAGGAGCCGGCCGCGTTGCCAAACTCCACGCTCGCCGTCCCGTACAACGCCGCAGCCTGTTCGTAGGCCCGCGCCGCAGCCTCCAGATCACGGGCAGCTCGGTTGCCACGCTCAAGGACATCCATGGCCATCGTGCGCATGAAGGCCATGTCCTGCTCCGTCAGGCGGTACGTCTCATCCGCTTGCTCGAGGGTCTGCTCGCTGTCCGCGAGCGACTGCTCCACCGCGGCCACTCCTTCGAGACGGCCTCCGCCACAACCGCAGGCGAAAACGCCTAGCGTGAGGAAAAGTTCAGCGCGACGCATTCTGTCGGCATTATTCCACAATCGGGCATGGTGGTGAGGCCCTCGAGCATGAGTGCCTCACTCCGGAACGCGGGCTCCATCCTTCCGCAAGGCTGCGGCTTCGGCTGCGTCGTGCATGAGCCCGTGCTCCCCGAACTGCCGGTAGCAGCACCCGCCCCGCAGCCGATCAGAACTGCAGGCGCCGCGGAGCCGCCGGTCACGCCGGCGACTACCCAGCCGAGGAGGCAGCCCAGCCCGGCACCTTCCGCGGTGTTTCTCGTCCGCTGCGCGTCGCACGCGAACCAGTGCGCCGTGTTCATGTTGCACGAGGCGAGCTTGGCCATGATGGTCGCTTGGATACGCGAGGTCCGAGCTCGGCACTCCTGCCAAGCGATGCATCGTCGCTGCGCATCGAGCAGGTGCTGCAACTGAAGTGTATCGGCGCGTAGGTCTGCTGCGCGTCGCTCGTCTTCAGCCACCCGGAGATCGAGCTCCGACTGCCGTTGCTCGACCTGTCCGAGGCGTCGGTCCATCTGCGCGCTGCATCCGACCAGCACCGAGATGATGAACATGCCCCAGGCGATGAGCGAGTGTCGCTTCACGGGAGAACCCTCGCACATCCTGGCGGTAGCGGGGCACCCGCCGGAATTGTGCACGCGCAGCGGAGATTCGTTGTCCTCAGGTAGCCGCCTCGGCCTCGAACCCAGTGAAAGCGGCGGCCGGAGACGCACGCACCACCCCCGGCGTACTTCACCTCGAATGCCTCGAAGTCTCGTGGCGCAGCAACGTCGCTGAACGCGACGACCGACTGGGGCGTCGGTGCTGTCCACGCCGCAGCCATGAACCCACCTCCCTGGACAACACCGAGGCAGAGACGCATGACGCACGCATCGGCCCCCGCGTGGTCGGCGCAGGTCGTCTCCAGGACGTCGACGCGCCCGTCGCCGTCGATATCGCCGACCGGAGCAAGCCGCGCCCGCGAGATCAGGGGGGCAGAACCGCATGGTTTCGTGAGCTCGGCGTGCCACGGAGCGGTGATTGGCATGGGTGGGCTCGACGGCGGCACCATGATGAAAGTCGGCGTGGACGGGTTTGGCGATGCACTACGTGTCGAGCTGCCGCACGCAACGAGGCACGCGCCCAGGACGCCCACCGTGATTGGAGTCCAGTTCATGAGATGACCCGAAGCATTACAGATTCACAGTCCCAATCCTCAGCTCCATCAACAGATTGTCATTCCATCGCGCCACAACCGGCGTACTCCCCTCGTTCCACTTCGAGACTTCATGCGTCTTAGAAGACGCCGGCCGCGCGGGCAGCTTCACTTCGGACCGCCCCGTCGCCTGCGCGACGAGCCGCCGCAGCCCTTCGTCCTGTCCGTAGAGAGACCGCTGGCCCTGCGCCGCTCCGACGGCATAGATGCCGGTGCACACGCCGCCGACCATCGCCGCGTACACGGACACGCCCTTCAGTTCGGTCCACCCCGTGCTCGCAGAGCCGGGCTCGCGCTCGAGAATCTCGTTCACCACGCTGACGGGCGCGCCGATCAACGCCACCTTGCCGAGCTCGCTGCTCGCCCACACCGCCGCCGCTTTCGCTTTCTCCTGGACCTCGCCGTCCCCCTCGCCGAGCCGTCGCGCGGAGGCGGCCAGCTTCGACTGGGACCGGAGCCAGCGGACCCGCGAGAGGAGATCGCCCGCGGGAATGCTCCGGGCGTCGAGCTCCTCGCATAGCTTCCGCCGCGTCTTGTCGAGCGTAGCCTCGCGCTCGGGCGTGCTGTGTGCCGCCTTTGCGACTCTCGCCGCTCCGAAGCGGCAGGCATCATCCGTACAAGCAGCGCCCTGCACGTCGAACACGCGCGCCTTGAGATCACCGATCTCCGGGACGTCCGAGAGCTCCGACGACCAGCGCTCGAGCAGCCCGGCGGCGTCCGCGGACCGGTTCGCCTGGAGGGCCGCCTCGATCGCTTCGATGCGTGCCCGCTGCGTGCGCGCCTTGGCATCGCCCGCATGACTGCCGTTTCGCGCAGCGATTTCGTCGAGCTTTTCGAGGCGCGCATCTCCTGAAAGCCGCTCGGCCTCGGCGAGCTCGAGCTCGTCGACGACATCCGAGACCTGCTTGGACGACTCGGTCGCCGTGAGCGCCTCCGCGGTGATCCGGGCTCGATCGAGGTCCCCCGTGGCGACCGCCTGCTGCACCTCCTTTGGGCTCGGCTTGCCGAAGTAACCCACCACGGGGCAGAGCAGGAAGGCGGCCGCGCTGATCCCTATCGCGGCGCGATCCACGACGCTCGCCGGCCAGAAACGGAAGCCGGGTCGAAGCGCGCGCAGCAGGCCTCCGACCGCGACGATGGCCGCCGCGATGCCGATCAACGACGCGAAGGCGATGACTCGGTTGACGGACTGGAAATAGGTCGTCGGCCCGCTCATCGCCGTGATGAACCACGTGCCGCCGATCAACAGCAGGAACGACGTGATGCCCCAGAGGATCAGCCGTCGGCGAATTGGCTGCACGGCCTTCGGCGTCGTGGCCCCGACCAGGTTCGCGCCCGACAGGACGACCGTCCCCTTCGTGCCGCACATCTCGTACCGCACGTCGCGGCGAAGAACGCCGAAGCGGAGAAACTGCTGCGCCTGGATCCGCTCGAGCTGGGGATCGATCGCGGGGGTTTGTCTTCGCAGAGCGGCATCATCCTCCGGCGCGAGCTCGCCTCCGGCGATGCTGCCCGCGCCCTCCACGGAGACGAACTGTGTGAAGGCTCCGAGGTCCGAAGGCCGGAGGAATCGCTCCTCGCGGAGCTGCCCGTGCGCCATCACGATCGGGCTGTCCGTCGAGATCTGAACGACGACGCGTATGCTCTCCTGGTATGTCCACCACACGAGCTGCTGGCCGCTCCCCGCGCAGCCCGCGCACGTAACGGTGCCCTTCGACAGACACCCGCCGCAGCCCACGGTGCCGCCTCCGCGGCAGATCGAGCAGTTGATGTACTTGCTCGACTTCTTGTAGTGCTTGAGCACACGCCCGCTGCCGCCACAGCCCCCGCATCGCTGCCTGCCGCTCCCGCCGCATGCGGGGCACGCCGCGATGCCGCCGCCACCGCACGGCGTGCAGCGGTCGACGTGCTCGGTGCGCGTGCGCAGATCCTCCATCGTCCCGCGGAACGGATCGAGCGTCGCCTCGTGGACCGGGCTCGTGCTGCGGCTCCTGCGCTCGTGCGTGGGGATGCGCTGCTGCACGAGGTCGCGACGGATCACCGTCGTCGCCACGCGCGTGATGAGCTCGTCGCGCTCCTTCACCGACGTGATCAACGCATCGGGGCGTCGAGGAGCCCCGAACACTGTGCGGGCCCACGACGCGAACGCGGTCCGCACGTTCACGTTCGCGCTTGCGTCGTCCGTCTCCTCGCCCCGATACGGAGTTGCGACCATCTTGGCGAGCGTACCTTCGTCCTGACGAGCCGTGTAGAGCTTCCAGACATCCCCGCGGAGCGGAAAAGGTGCGCCAAAGAGCCTCCTCGGGTCGGACAAACAGGTCGCCTTGACGCACACGGAGGATCCGGACGAGAATGCGACGTGGGCAATCCGCGTCCTCCTCTCGTCGCGCTGGGAACAGCCATCATGGCCGTCGTGCAGGGAGCGTTGCCTTCCGACGCGCTCGTCCCGAGCGCGCTCGCCCAGTCCCCACGGAAGCCCGACGACGACGGCGAGGACGACTCACTGCTGCTCACGGCCCCGAGCATCGAGCAGCCGATGTACCTCGCGCACCGGTCGCACAGCTCACATCGCTCGCACTCGTCGCACCGCAGCCACTACTCCGGGGGCTATGCCTCGGGCTCCCGAGGTTACGACAGCGAAGAAGCGCCGGCCCCGCCGCCTCCTCCCCCCAAGCCAGCCACGGTGTCGCTCGTGGCCTATCCCGGGGGCCGGATCTTCGTGGACGGGAAGCTCGTGGGAACCGACTCCACGGCGACGCTGACGCTCACGCCCGGACGACACGAGGTCCGCGTGGAGAACAAGTTCGTCGGCGACACGAACACGAGCATCGACGTGTCCGAGGGGCAGACCGGCATGATCGTGGTCCAGTGGTAGGCGGATGAGGGCCGAAGATCCCGGCGCGGACGCTCCCTTCGTGTTTCGGGACGGATGCATCGGCGTCACCGTCGATGTCCGCGCCTACCGCCTCTCGGCCGTACAGAAGACCGCCTACAGGCTGGCCGCGAAGTGCACCGCCATCATCGGCGAGGTCCGAGAGCACTCGCTCGTCGTGACGCTCACCTTCTCGCCCACGACCGGCGAGCGCGAGGCCCTCGAGACGGCGAGGCTCTTCTTCCAGGAGCTCCTTGACCAGGAGCTCCGTGAGAAAGTTGGAGAACAAACAGCCTCGCTCCGCGCACTGATCCTCGCCCACGCCTTCTCGCGCACGAGCCTCCCTCCCCGCGGGTGACATGGCGCGGGCGGTCTTCCATCCGAGGAGTGCCTACGCGCCGTCGGCGGGATATCGCCTGCTGCCCCTGCGCTTCGGTCGCCTCGACGAGCATGCGTACATCGTGACGAACGACGTCGGCGAGTACGTCCGCCTCGCGCGTGACGAGCTCGTCGCGTTCCTCGAGCGGAGGCTCGATTCGGACACGAGCGTCTACAAGGCGCTGAAGTCGCGCCATTTCCTGTACGAAAACGACTCGTCTGTCGCCTTCGATTTGCTGGCGTTGAAATACAGGAGCCGAGCAGAGCGCGTTGCCGCGTTCACGGGGCTACACATCTTCGTCGTTACGTTGCGGTGTGATCACTCCTGTCAGTATTGCCAGGTCTCTAGGCAATCGGAGGACAGTACCGCGTTCGACATGACGGTCGAGCACGCCGACAAGGCGCTCGATCTCGTGTTCAGAAGCCCGAACGAGCACATCAAGATCGAGCTTCAGGGAGGCGAGCCGCTCCTCAACTTCCCGCTCGTCTGCCACATCGTGGAGCGCGCGCGGAAGCTCAACGAGGACCACCGGCGCGATCTACAGTTTGTCATTACCTCCAATCTTTCGCGTCTGTCCGACGACGTCTTGTCGTTCTGCAAGGAGCACGGCGTGTACCTGTCGACCTCGCTGGACGGTCCCGCCGATCTCCACGACGGCCAGCGGCCGACGCGCGGCGGTGGCAGTCACCGGAAAACGGTCGAGGGGATTCACAGGGTCCGCGAGGTGCTCGGTCTGGACCGGATATCGGCGCTCATGACGACCACGCCGAGGAGCTTGTCGCGCGTCGACGAGATCATCGACGAGTACGTGCGCCTCGGGTTCCACGGCATCTTCCTGCGGAGCCTCAGCCCGTACGGATTCGCGGCGCGGAGCCTGGTCAAACGGTACGGCGTCGAAGACTGGCTCGACTTTTACAAGCGCGGGCTCTCGCACATCCTCCGGATCAATGCCGGAGGCTACTTCCTGCGCGAGGAGTTCACGACCATCCTGCTCCAGAAGATGTTCTCGCCCCTCGGCTCGGGATACGTCGATCTCCAATCCCCCGCAGGAGTCGGGATCGGGGCGCTCGTCTACAATTACGACGGTGCGGTGTATGCATCGGATGAGGGCCGCATGCTGGCCGAGATGGGGGACCAGACCTTCCGATTGGGGCACCTGGACGAGCACAGCTACGAGGAGCTCTTGACGTCCGAAGCGCTCCTCGCACCGCTCGGCGAGACCATCCTCGAGGGCATGCCCATGTGCGCCGACTGTCCCTTCCTGCCTTATTGCGGCGCCGATCCCGTGTTTCACAGGGCCACGCAGGGCGACGCCGTCGGGCACAAGGCGTTCAGCGCATTTTGCACGAAGCAGATGGGCGTCCTGCGGCACGTGATCGGGCTCCTCGAGACCGACGCCGAGGCGCGGGACATCCTTCTCCGGTGGGTATGAGTCCATGCTGGTGAAGCTCTCGGCGCGTGGTCTGCGGGCGCTCTCCGAAACCTCGCGCGCGCCGTTCGTCGCGCGAATCACGGAGACTCCGGCGCTTCCGGAGGCGGCTCGATCGAAGCTGCTGCTGCTGCTGTCCGGGGAGGCGTCCGATTTTCCACCAGGGTTCCGAGGATACCTCCTCCGCCAGGCGGCACGCCCCTTGGCCCCAAAGGACACGTATCTCCTCGGCGCGGATCACACTTACCTGCGCGACGGGGACGTCGTACGGATCGACCCCGTGCGGGGCACGGTCTCGGCGCTCTACCGCGCGAATTCACGGTCGAACACGTTCCTCGTGACCGAGCGCTGCGACAACTTCTGCGTGATGTGTTCTCAGCCGCCGAAGGACCACGACGACGGCTGGCTCGTGGACGATATCGAGCGGGCCATCCCCTTGATTTCGCCGGATGCCACGGAGATCGGTATCACGGGGGGCGAGCCTGCTCTCCTGGGCGAGCGTCTCGTGCGGCTCCTCGTGCTGCTCCGAGAGCACCTCCCCCGCACGGGCGTACATGTCCTCTCGAATGGTCGACGGTTCTCCGACGCCGGTTTCGCGCGCGCCGTCGGCGACGTGAGGCATCCGGATCTGATGATCGGTATCCCGCTTTACTCGGATTTGGCCGAGGAGCACGACTATGTCGTCCAGGCCAAAGGTGCCTTCGACGAGACGGTGCGAGGAATCCTGAACCTGAAGCGGCGGCGGGTCCGCGTCGAGCTTCGGTTCGTGATCCATCGGGAGACGGTCGAGAGGATGCCGGAGTTCGCGCGCTTCGTCGCGAAGAACTTAACCTTTTTGGATCACGTCGCGCTCATGGGCCTCGAGCACGTGGGGTTCGCGAGGACCAATCTCGAGGCGTTGTGGATCGATCCGGTCGACTACCAGAGGCCACTACGAGAAGCTGTCTTGACCTTGGACCGTGCGGGGATGGCGACTTCGATCTATAACCATCAGCTCTGCGTCCTCGATCCGACGTTGCATCGGTTTGCACGGAAGAGCATTTCGGATTGGAAGAATGTGTACGTCGAGGTATGCCAGACGTGTCGACGGAAGGAGGAGTGCGGTGGGTTCTTCACATCCTCGGCGGTGAAGCGTAGTAGGGGGATCTCTCCGTATGGCTGATACCCTCCGGATGCGGGCGGCAGATCTCGAGACACTGGAGGCGGTACCGTCATTGATAGTCGACCACATAGTACTGCATCCGGGCGAAGAGACCGACTGGAATTAACGGAAAGAGTGGTGGGCTCGACTTCACCCACCACGCTTCCTGGTGCATACTTCGCGCGCTCTACCGGCACTTCCAAGCAAACGGGCACGACACGCATTGCGAGCCCCGGACTGGATGGTCCACGCCCGCCTTGATGCCTCGAAGCGCCGACGCCGCCGTCGCAGCAAGGTCCCGTTCATCCCCTTTCCCGCGCGAGAGTTGCTCGATCTGGATGTCGGGCTTCTTCGTCTTCGTAGCGACGATGAGGACAACCTGGACCTTCCCGAACACCTTCCGCGCCGCCATCGCGTAGGCCGTCGGCTGAAGGTCGTACTGGAGCATCGGGGCACTCCACTTCCTCGCGGCCGTCTTGAACTCCCAGACGGCCTTTCTGCCGCTGGTGGAGACCACGGCGTCAATCGCGCCGACGAGGGGCACCGGCAGCATCTCTCCCGTGCTGGGATCCGCGAGCTCGAGTAGGAAGTCGACTTCCACCCCGAGTACCCTCTTCGGCCGCGGCACGCGCTCCACGAACACGCCGATCATGCGCACGCCGAGGTCGTTCATCTGCCCGAGGTCTTCATCCTCATTGAACAATACCGGCGGGGCACTTGCCTTCACCGCAGCTTCGAGCCCTCCGCGGAAGAGTTCGCGCATCTCCTCGGGCCCAGCGCCCAGCAGGTACTTGTCCACCGTCTCGTGCCAGATGGCCCCGAAGACCATAGCAATCGGCCGGAATGACGGCTGGACACGGTCAATGTACTTCAACCTGTACTGCCGCGGGCAGTGCAGGAACATCCGGAGCTGGGCGATGCTCGTATGCGGTTGTCGCCTCAGCTCGGCGAGCGATGCTTTCATTGACACCCCAAGAATGAAAAGCGGCGCAGCCCCCCGAGCTGCGCCGTCGTCCCGGTCAGGCGGTCGCCGCCGCCCCGTCCACCTGCGCGTCCTCGCCGACCAGCGCCGGCTCGTACCGCCGCTCTTCGATGGAGAGCTCGAGCCCGAGATGATGCTTGATCAGGTTCGCCGTCAGGATCACGCTCGCCGCGTTCTTCATGACCCTGCCGTTTACAACCGTGCCCCCTCCCACCGCGGGCTCGCACGGGACCAGTCCAGCGTCCCGAGCCCCGTCAGCACGCTCTTCCAGTCCTCGCGCCGCTCCCGGAGCACGGCGTTGCCGACGCGGCCGAGGGCCTCGAGCACGACCGTGTGCGCGTGCACGCACCGATCTCGCAGCACCTGCGCCTTGATCTTACCGAGGCCGACCTCGTGCCAATCCGGCATCACGCGTGTGAGCTCGGTCCAGAACTCGACGGCGATCTGCCTCGCGGTTTCGAAACTCCCGCTGAACCCCGCGAGCAGCGCCTTCGTCGCCGCATGGATGCTGGCCAGCGCGAAGAGCTTGTTCGAGCCGCCCGAGACCGAGGTCTTCTCCCCGTCGGTGAGCTGGTTGAAGAGGAAGACGTCGCGAACGACGGCGCGCGTGAGCTTCGCCAGCTCGTCGCGGTGGTCGTACAAGAGCCCGAGCGAGTTGTTCGGCCGCACCGCGAAGCGGTTCAAGTCCGCGAACCGCTGCTGCGCCTTCTCGAGCCCCGCGTCGACGAACAGCGTCACGAAGAGGCTCTCATCGCCGAGCGATCCCCGCCGCTTCCTCACATACTCCTGCGACAGCGCCATCGCGACCGCCGCCCGCCGATGCTGCCCATCGAGGACCGCGACCGTCATGTCCCGCGGGATGTAGAGCGTGCCCATGTGGCTCTTCTCGTGCGCCGGCTCGAAGCGGGGCAGACCGTCGATCGCACCGACGAGGGCCGGCAACGTGTAGCTCGTCGGGTTGTTCGTGATGTAGTCCGCGATTTTCGGAACACGGACCTTGCTCAGCACCCGCTGCGCCCGGAGCTCGGGCGGCAGCTTGCCATCCACGGGGGCAAAGAGCTTCGCCACGTCCCGGAGGTGCACCATGACCGAGTAGTACTCGCCGCCGGCCTGGACACCGCGGATGGCCGGAAAGGCCCACTCGGACGCGGGGTTCTTCGCCTCGGTCTCGTGGCTCCTCTCCTTCGTCGGACCGGTCTGGGTGCCGCTCTTCTGGTCGAGTTTCTTCTTCGTCATTGATTACTCCACTGACAGGAGCTCGATTTCACAACTGGCGTATTCGCCTTCATCCACGCGACCCGCGCGCCACATCCACGAATCTTCCGCAACGGTTCTTCCGGCCGAGGGAGGTTGTGCCAATGCGCCCCGTGTACGAGCGCGTCGGCATAAACTTTTCCGGCTAGAATCACGAGCTGTGGAGGAGGGTTGAACATCGGCGAAATCTCGCCGATCGTTCGCGCTCCCCAGTCCTCCCGATCGTTCTTCCGGAACTTGCGGAGGCTCCGGTCATACGGGTGCAGCACGGTCTTCGGGGCGACCGCGCCGTAGAAGGCGGAGACGATGACCATCACGTCGCATGTCTTCTCGGCGTACGCGTAGGCGGCGCGAAAGAGCGCCGACGTATAGAAGTCCTTTGCAGGAGCCGGTTTCTTGTTCTTCAGAGCCGAACAGCCCACGAGAGCGACCCGCTTGGCCCCCGGCTGCTTCTCCGTGAACATGAACCCTCCGAGAGGGCTGTGCGCGCGTCAGAAGTCCTGCGAGTTGCCTCGGTGACTCTGACGGCGCGCTGATCTCTACTTCTTCTTGCCCGCGTGATGACGCACAGGCGCCCGCACAGGCCCCTCAACTACTCCGCGGCCGATCGCTGCGCGAGGGAGTGTTCGATGGCACTCCGGATCGCTGCTCCCAGCGGCCCCTTGATCGCCTCGCGCACCTTCTCCCGGCCCTGGCCGAGCGTATCCCCGCGGAAAGACAAGGACGCGCCGGTCTTCTCGACGATGCCGTGGGCGACGGCGAAGTCGAGCAGGTCCCCGGCTGCGTCGATCCCCGTTCCCCAGCGGATGTCGAACTCCGCCTCCCGGAAGGGCGGCGCGCACTTGTTCTTCACCACCTTCACGCGGGTCTTCGAGCCCAGCACCTCCTCGCCGACCTTGAGCGCCCCGATGCGACGCACGTCGAGGCGCACGCTCGCGTAGAACTTGAGCGCATTGCCGCCCGTCGTCGTCTCGGGGCTGCCGAAGACGACGCCGATCTTGTGCCGGAGCTGGTTGATGAAGATGAGCAGCGTCTCGGTCCGGTACGCGATCGCCGTGAGCTTGCGCAGCGCCTGGCTCATCAGCCGCGCCTGGAGGCCCATGTGCGCGTCGCCCATGTCGCCCTCGATCTCGGCCTTCGGTGTCAAAGCCGCGACCGAGTCGATGACGATGATGTCGACCGCGCCGGAGCGGGTCAGCGTCTCGACGATCTCGAGGGCCTGCTCGCCGTTGTCGGGCTGCGAGACGAGCAAGCGGTTGACGTCGACACCGATATTGCGCGCGTAGTTCGGATCGAACGCGTGCTCGGCGTCGATGAACGCCGCGATGCCCTTCGCCTTCTGCGCCTCGTAAAGCGCGTGCAGGGTGAGCGTGGTCTTGCCCGACGACTCGGGCCCGTAGATCTCCACGATCCTGCCGCGCGGATATCCTCCGATCCCGAGGGCGGCATCGAGCGCGAGCGAGCCCGTGGGCAAGACCCGCACGCCGCGATCCGGATTGTCATCCCCGAGGCTCATGATCGCCCCCTTGCCGTACTGTTTCTCGATGGCCTGCAGGGCGCCGCGGAGAGCGCCGTTGTTCTGCTGCATGGTCGTTGGTCCACAAAAGAAGAGCGCACCTCCCCGAGAAGGTGCGCCTGTCGAAGCTCCCAGGAGCCGCCATTCGCGGCACATCTGGGCTCGGGTGCTTATTCGTGCGATGCCCGGAGGCAGCGCCGTGGTTGTTATTCCTGCTTTTGCCTGCGGCTCGCGTGCGTGGTCAGCCGTTCGAGGAGCGCGAGCGCCTCGGGAATGCGATGATCGCGACGGAGGTCGTCCAGCAGGTCGTTCATGAGGTCGAGGAGCTCGGGAGCCGCCGCGATGAGCGCGGCATCCGCCTCAATGACCTCCGCGACGAACAGTCCGTTCTGATCACGAATGATGGCCCTGCCTTCCGAGCACGAGGCGATGTGCCAACGATCCTCCGAGGGGATGGTCGGCCTCGCCTTCATGCCCGGTTCGGTTGGAGGTCCCTCGTCGGCCTCCTCCGGCTCTTGGGTGTCGGTCATCAGCCACGCCCGAAGACAGGAGCGAGGAGCACGGCCTCGGCCACGTGCGGCGTGCGGATGACCTCGCTCCCGTCGAGGTCAGCGATCGTTCGGGCCACACGGAGCACCTTGGTCCGGAGGCTGGCCGACAGCCCGAGACGCTCGACGGCCTGCTCCAGGGTCCGCTTGCCCTGCGCATCCGGCACGGCGATGCGCTCGAGGTCGCGGTCGTTCAACGCGGTGTTGAGCGATGCGGCGACCTTCTGCCGCGCGGCGCGCGCATGCTGGATCGTTCGTGCTGCAACGACCCGGTTCCGCACCGTCTCGCTGTTCTCGCCCTTCGCCTTGCCCCCGAGCTGCGCGACGTCGACAGGCGGCACCACGATCTGCATGTCGACTCGCTCGAACAGGGGCCCACGCACACGCTCCCGATGACGCCGGATTTGCTCGACAGAACATGTGCACCGCCGTTTCGCGTCCCCGTAGAACCCACAAGGGCACGCGTGCGTTGCCAGAACCAGGAGAGGACGCGCTGGAAAGACCGTGCGGTTCTGCCCCCGGATGATGACCGCTTCTCCCTGGGCGAGCGTAGTCTCCAGCAGGGCGAGCGAGCTCCGACGAAACTCCGGCAGTTCGTCGAGGAACAAGACGCCGCCGTGGGCGAGGGACACCTCCCCGGGACGCACGGGCTCTCCTCCTCCGACAAGTCCTGCCGGAGTCACCGTATGATGCGGCGCGCGGAACGGCCGGTTCGTAGCGAGCCCCTGCTCCGAATTGAGCAATCCGGCGACGGAGTGGATGCTCGTAACTTCGAGCGCCTCGTCCACGGACATCGGGGGCAGTATCGTGGGGATGCGGCGCGAGGCCATCGTGATCCCAGCACCGGGCGGGCCGACGAGGAGAATCGAATGCTGGCCCGCCGCCGCGATCTCGATCGCTCGCCGCGTGGAGGCCATCCCGCGCATGTCCGCGAGATCGAGCGCCGCAGGCTGCTTCGGTCGGAAGGGCAGGCTCGCGCCCTCGAGCTCGCAGGCGCCACGTAGGTAGTCCTGCACGGCATCCAACTTACCCGCCACGCGCACGTCGAGCTCCAGCGCGCTCGCGGCCTCCGCGAGGTTGGCACGGGGCACGATCGCATGCTGGATCCCCTTGCTCGCCGCACCCCGCAGCGCCGGCAGCACCCCACGAACGGGCCGCACTCCCCCCGAGAGGGACAGCTCGCCGAGCACGACGGTGCCGGGCAGCGTCATCTTCTCGAAGGCAAGAATCACGGCCGTCGCGATGGCCAGGTCGAAGAACCCATCATTCCGAAGATCTGCGGGGGAGATCTTGACCGTGATGTTGTGGCCATCGAGGCGCACGCCGACCTGCGCGAGCGCGGAGCGGACGCGCACCTTCGTCTCGCGCAGGCTGATCTCCGCGAGACCGACGAGCTGAAACACGCTCGCGCCCGTCTCGATCGTGACGACGATGCTCACGAGCGACGCGACGAGACCCGTGAGCGAGATGGAAAGCACCTCGCTCCGGAGGCACTTCTCCGATTGGGGATGCTTCCCCATATCGACTCCCTTCGGCTGATTGATTGTGAAAAGGAAGAAGCGGGCCCGGAGGCAGATGCCCCCGGGCCCATTTCGATCAGAAGACGCCCGACTCCGGCCCCGTCCCCGGGTTCACCGGCTCGGCGCCCTCGGGCGGCTCCTGCCCGCCGAGCTTGCCCTTCTCGATGGCGCTTCGCAGCGCGACGGCCACGTTCGGCATGATGAGCTCGACCTCCTCGGCGAAGAACTCCGTCTCGGCCCGCGTCAGGCGCACGCCGCGCCACTCCTTCCGCCCGCGCCGCTTGTCCGCCGGCAGCTCGTCCTCGTGGATGTAAACGTGCCCGTCACTGGCGAGCGCGAACGAGGCCATGCACTCCTCCACGCGGTCCTGCTCTTCGTTCTCCGCGTTCTTCGTGGGCGACTGCTTGGACGACATGTGTCTCCCCTGAAAAAGCGAATGCGGCGCACGGAAGAACCGCACGCCGCATTCCTGTTCTTGGTTTGTCGCTCAATCCTCTTCGGGCAAGAGGATCGTGATGACCGCCTCGCCGTCGTCGCCAGGCCCGATGATGGCCTTCAGCTCGACGAGGGACGGTTCAATCGAGTCGGTGACGACATGCAACTGGTACCGGATCTCGGCTTCATCCGGCCGTTGCAGGGCGGCACAGCGGAACATCCAGAGGATGTCCCACGTCCTGCCCGTTGTGTCGTTTCCCGCCTTCTCCGCAGCCGGGGACAGCTCGACGTACCTCTCCCAGACGGAGCGCGTCAGCGCCACCGGCGCCTTGATTCCGGCCTGCTTCGCGAGTTCGGTGACGTCGACGAGCGTGCCGTCTTCGAGCGCCTGCGCGCGGCTGTAAGCCGCAATCAGGACAAACTCTCCACCGACATCGTCATCTTCGTCGCTCACGTTGCCCCCGCGAGCAGCGTGATGCTCGAGCCCTCGGTCATCGCCTTGTCATTGAGCTCGGTGTATTGCGCGGCCCTCTTTCGCAGCGGCGAGTCCTCCGCGATGGAGCACTCGATCACCACCGTCCAGAGCCGCACGCCGATGCTCGACGCCGCGTCGACCGACTTCTTCTGCTCCTCCTCGTTCCGGTCGATGCCGTCCGTGACGAGGATGATGTCGGCGCCGTGCTGGCCCTTCTGCGCGAGCACCTTCACCTGATCCACTGCGACGCTGAGGGCCAGGCCGATTGCCGTTCCACCGCTGAGGAAGTGAAGGATCATCTTCACGACCCCGGCGCTGTCTCCGGGCTTCACGATCTGCACCACGGTGGACGTCGCGTAATGCACCACCGCCACGGGCCGATCCTCTGCGGCAGCAACGCGGGCGAGCGCCACCGCAGCGGCCTTCGCCCACTCGTTCCGGATTCCGGACATGCTGCCCGATTCATCGAGCGCGAGCACGAGCGGTCCCTTCGACTTCTTCGTCGTCCCCCGGACCGCGTACTGCGCGGCCCGGCGAGAGGCAATTCGTTCGAGGGCCACGATCTCGATCTGCGGATCGGTAAGGAGCACCGTCTCTGCCGGCAGAAGCCGGGCGACGTCATTGCCCTGCTCGACCGAGTACACCTCGCCCGAGACCCCGTGGACCTTGCTCGCGTGCGCGCCGCGAAGCGAGGCGAACATGCGACCAGCCAGCCGAGCAATGCGCTCGACCCGATCCATGTCGTCTCCCGTAGCATCCACTTGCCGAACCTGCGCCCAGGCCGACGAGCAATCCCAGCCGAAGCCATCGGAGAGGTGCTTGACCTGCTTCGCCTTCCTGTCGAACGTCGCCCACTCTTCGCGCGCAGCGCTGCGCATCTCGAAGGCCGAGGCCCCCTCGGGGACGTGCTTTCCCGCCTTCCACAAGAGCCCGAACGCGTAGGCCGCGCCGACCTCGTCGAGGGCGAGAAAGGCCATGTACTCGGCGGGAACCGTATCCCTCACGGCCTCCGCGAATGAGCGCGTCGGCGGATCCCGCCCGAGCCCCACGATTGCATTCCACAGGTCGCCGGCCTTCTCCGCGTCCTCGAAGGAAGCCTCCTTGACACAGAGATGCCGGCGCCTCGCCTGCAAGAACGTGCCCATGGCCTACGGCAGCGCGTAGCGCTTGGAGAGGTCGGCCGTGAGCGCGTCGTGGGCCTTCTTGAGCTCGTCGAGCTTCGGCTGGATGCGCGCGTGAGCGCGGCGCGACACGCCGTTCTTCAGCAGATCCTGCACACGCTTGCCCGCCTCCGTGACCTTGTCCGCGAGCTGGGGCAATGCGGACTGATACGCCGCCGGCTCCGTCGGCCGATTCGCGTATCCGCGGAGCGCCTCGTCCACGATATCGATCGCCTGCGCGACGACGGAGCGATCGACCGTCTGGAGGACCGCGACGACGCGCGCCCGCTCCTCCGGCTTGTTCCAGAGTCCGTACTTCAGGACGGAGAGGTGATCGAGCTCGACCGCGGGCGCATCGTCGAGCCACGCCGCCGCCTTGAGGACACGCGTGAGCGCGATCCAGCGCCGATCGGAGAGGACGAGGCCATCCGCCTTCAGCGCCGTACGGAGCCGAAGCAGCTCCTCGACGACACGCTGGGGCAACTCGAGGCGCATGACGTCTTTGCACGCGGCGTCCCACTCCGCGAGGGCAATCTGCGCCGCCGGCTTGTACTCGGGCGGCGTGGCCACGAGCTGCATCCACGTCGCGTCCGCCTGCACGTACTCGACGACGTCCCGCAGGAGGAAACGGTCATAGATCGCCGCGAGGATCTCCTCCTCGGGCAGCTCGTTCGACGCTCCAACGAGCAGCCGCAGGGGAATCGGCTGTCCCTTGTAGAGCCGCTCGTTCATCGCGGAGAGGAATGCATTGAGCACGCTGTCCGAGCCCTTGAAGACCTCGTCGAGGAAGGCGCACTCGACAGCCGCGAGGCGGCCATCCAGATTCCTCTCCCAGAGGTCGTTCTTGAGCGCCGAGAGCTTCACGGGGCCGAAGTACTCGTCCTCGGTCCCGAACTTCGTGACGAGCGTCTGGAACTTCCGCGCGTCCGGGAACGACGCGAGGAACCCGAAGAAGAGCGCGCTCTTCGCCGTGCCCGGAGGCCCGACGAGCAGCGCGTGGCTCTGCGCGAGCGCGGCGAGCAACATGCACTCGATCGCGTCCTCGCGCTCCCGAAAAGCCGCATTGAGCCCATCACGCACGGCGCGGAACCGCGCGCGGACGGAGCCCATGTCGATGGAACCGTTCTTTTTCATGTTGGGGAAGTCCGCGACTGGTTGAAGCCGCGGCGGCGCCCCGCCCCGGTGTCACCCGAGACGGGGCCGGTTTGGCGTGCAATCAGTCGTTCACGGCGATGGAGAACGACGGCCCGCTGCTTCCGCCGCCCGAGAGCTGGCGCTGGAAGCTGTCCTGGAGCTCCTTCACCTTGGTGGTGATCTTGTCGGAGACCCCCGCGAGCACGCCGCGGTAGAGCTCGGCCTTGGCGACGAGCTCATTGCAGAACTGCACCCGCCGCGAGAGGGCGTCCTGTCGCATGCCGTCGGTCTTGGCCTTCTCGAGATCCGTGAGAAGCTCGGCGATGTCGGACTCGAGCGCGCTCTGCGCCGCGGACTTGGCGACGGCGAGGTTGTCCGGCGCGTCGTGCATCTCGATGGTGAGGGGCTCGACGCGCAGCTCTTCGAGCGCGGGTTTGAGGCGCTTCCACGTGCCGCAGGACGGCGGCGGAAGCAGGTAGAGGCCGCCCCGGTTGCGGATGGGCACCCCCGAGAGGGCCTTCACCATGGCGACGAGGACATTCGAGATGTCCCGCGTCTCGCAATGCGTGATGAGGTGATTGGCGTGCGCGGCAATGTTCTCGGCGTGTGCGAGAGCGGCCTCGAGCCCGGCGCCTCCCTCGGGCGGCAGAGAGACGATCCGGTTGCCACCCGAATCGACGCGGCACCGCGCGCCGCAGACGACGTTGTCGCCCTTCTCGCCGTCGTTCTTGTTCTGGAGGTACACCCCGAACGACGCGGGCGTGTCGACATTCGGGCGGGAGAACGGCCGGACGAGGATGTTCGCCGGCCGCTTGACCTCGCCGGCGGCGCGGGAGAGCGCCGTGGCGGGATCCATGTCCACGATGAGATGCTCGAACTTCTCGGCCGCGAGGAGCTTTCGAGCGTCCTCGCGGGAAACATTGATGCGCTCCGTGTTCCATCCGACGATGTCGCCGATATGGCGACCTCCGGCGGCGACACGGCGCTGGGACCGGGAAAGGGTCGAAGCAGCGCTGCTGGTCATGGGGTGTCCAGAGAGAGGACGCAATGCTTTTCAAGCATGCCGTCCGAATAGAGGGCACCGCAGACGTGGTTCGTCGCGGCGATACGTTGTCGTCAGGCGCTACGCGAAGAGCGTCATGTTCACGACTTCATCGCCTAGCGAGACCGGACGCCGCGGTGGCCGCTGCGCCCGGTGCACGCTCGGCCGCTGTACGGGCGGCGTGAGATACACGTGCAGTCCGAACCCCATGTCGCGCGCGGGCACGTGCTGCGAAAGGAAGTTCAGGCCGCCTCGCCCGTTCTTCCAGCGGAAGTGGAGCCCCTCGACATCCACCCAGACGACGAGGTCGTCGTGCCGGGAGAGCGCCTCGCCCGCGCTCCACAGCGTATGGCGCAGAATGCGGATCTCGAACGCACGTCCGCCGTGAAACGCAATGAACTTGTGCCCCACATCCGCGAGGATGGCACCGAAAAGAATGCTCGGGTCGAGATGCACCCGCCCCTCGTGCCACACGGCGGTGCGAGCGAGATGCTCGGCGGCAGAGCCGGCGATCTGGGCTGCCCGCTCCGCGCGCCTCGCTTCCTGCGCTTCTGTTCGCCTGTGAAGCAGGGCCTCGAGCTTCGGCCCCACTTCACGGTCGGGTTTGCCGATGAGCTGTTCGAGAGCCTCGCGCTCGACCCCGAGGAGAACGGCCACGTGCTCGGACGCCTCCTCGAGATATCGGCTGAGGCTCTTCGTATTGGGCTCCGCGATCCGAAGCGCGCACCGCAGCTCTTCGAGGCTGCTACGCCGCGGCATGCAGCGGCTCGTGCGGCTCCGGCAGCACGGGCTCGGGCCGATCGAAGTCCGGCGACGGCCCCGGCGCCTGGTCGGGGGCACGCTTCGACTGCGTGGCGAGGCTCTTGAAAAGCTCCATGTCGGGCGTGTTGTTTTTCGCCGCCCGAGCGATTCGCCGGGCGACGGTGTACGGGTTCATGGAACGCGGCACGCGCAGCTCCGTGATGCCGAGCGAGAGGAACATGCGCCGCTCGGCGAGGGTAGAGTAACGAAGCATGCGGCCATTGACGCGCATGGGAATCTCCTTTCCGGAAACAGAAGGGCGCCCCGGGGCACGTCACTACGTGCCAGCGGGACGCCCTGGTCGACGGACGATGAACGCTTTCAACGATCCCACAACCTGCTGGGCCTCCAGGCCGGCGGCGACTCCTCCTCGTCCTCGTCGAAGAGGTGCCGCTGGTGGGGAGGCGGGTACTGGTTGGGGTATTGGGGCGGACCGTATCGAGGCGCCGACCGCGTCGGCGCATGCCGGAATGCCAGCATGGCCACGGGACGGTTTCGCTCGACGAACACGACACCGGTGAACATGGCCCCGTCCTCGCTGACGAGCTCGACGCCCGGCGGCGGACGTGCCGCCTCCCGGAGCCATTCGAGCGTCTCATCGGCGACAGGGGCGATGTCCTTGAGGCGGCGCCGCAGCTCGTCGAATAGCGCCTCGCCGAGGATGTCGGCTACGAGTTGGAGGGCCAGATGGCCTCGGTGACGACCGCGAGCACGACGCCGGCCACGAGCGCGGCAGCGCCCTTTTTTGTCGAGTCATTGGCCATGACGCGCTTGAGGAAAGGCGTCGAGAGGTCCTGGGCGGGCTGGGCGTTGTTGTTCTGGGCGTTGTTGGCCAATTCGGTTTTCCTTCCGGTAATGATGGGGATGACCTGGGCGACCATCGTGAGGACGGCGGCCCCGATACGCATCGCCTTGCTGACCAGCTCGGGATCGCGAAGGCGGCTCAAGAACCGCGACATCATGATGACCTCCATGGTTGGTTCCCCCCGGATTGTTATACCGGGTCCCGTCGGTTATTTCCGCGCAGAGTCGGTTGCCCACTGGTTCGCCACGAACGAGCTGAAACGGCCCGACGCTGTGACGATCACGTGGTCGACGAACAGGAGGCCGACTTGGTCTCCAGCTTCCTTGACGCGCGTATCCGTTCGCCCACCCGCATCATGGCGCGCATCGAGGCAGCTGCGTAACCTTCCGCCGCGATGCCGCAGCGTGACGAGTTCGTCGTGGAAGAACCCCTGGGAGACGCAGCTCGCCCGAAGCTC
>NZ_JASBQE010000116.1 GCF_029960785.1 Polyangium sp. 15x6 | reverse complement strand
CTGGTCCGGGTCCAGGGGTGGACAACCCCTGGTCGGGGTCCGGGGTGAAACCCCGGCGCTACGCTGCACCGCGAACACCCGCTCGAAACGGTCTGGTCAGATGACCTGCGACCGTTTATGCTCGCGTGCGAACGCGAAAGCGAGCGCCCGTAGCTCAGCTGGATAGAGCGGCGGCCTTCTAAGCCGCGGGTCGCAGGTTCGAGTCCTGCCGGGCGCGCTGCCCAGTCCTCCGTAAAATCAATCGGTTACGGGCCCTCTCGGTAGGGCCCACCGTCCCTCCACCACGAGCCGGCGAGAGGCCCTCTCGGGCCTCGCTCAGGCAAGAGGTGGGAAACGAACGGCCCCTCCCGAGGCTGGGCCCTCTAGCGCCCTCCCTGGGCTCCATCCCCTACCCTCCTGAGCCTTCACGGGAGCCCGTGACGCTGACGGCTCCCTGTCAAGGGGGTTCGTCGGGGGACGGGCCGGGGGTGCTCTCCCAGGTGGCCTCACGGTGTGCACGGCAAAGCTCACCAGGTAGGGGCTGGGGGTCGGAGCCCCAGCCGGATCCTTGAAGGCACCACCGAAGTTCGAGAACCTAGCTGACGTGCTCTCCCGGAACTGTCGCGTAAGGAAGCGGCCCTGGAAGCCGCCTTGGCAACCGGGGACCTGGAGACGCAGAAAAGAGTTGCTCGGTGTAGGCGGTGCAAACGATCGTGGAGCAAGGGGGACCTTTCATCCGTAGCTTCTTCAATGCTCGAACCGATGACGAGCGTGCCAATGCCATGATTTCAATGTAGAAGAATATCGAAACAGCTCACGGATCTGCGCACGACTTCGAGTCGCCGGTGGCGCAGCAGCTTCGTATCTACGCCGGCAAAATGATTGAATCAGTACGGTCACTCCGTAGCCGCAGTAGAAGCGGTCACGGGATCGTGCCGGTGAGCTGCACGCCCGCACCGTCGTTCGACACGCTGGGCTGGATGATGACATTCGGGGCCGGGGGACTCGGACGACTGGCGATGCCGATGCCCATCCCGATGACTCCGAGCCCGAGTAGCACGCCGCTCGCGGTCGCTACGCCTATCCACGGCTTGGCTGCCTCATCCGATTTCGCGTAACTCGCTTGCACCAGACCCGTCACGAGCCCCCCCACGCCAAGCCCGATCCCGATCACACTCCCGATGATGAGCTTCGTCGGCCACGTAGGCGAACCGTCCTTCGTCCCCGTCGTCGACAGGTTCGCGTTGACGCTGAAGTTCACGGGGCGGCTAAAGCCGATAAAATGGGTCTCATATTTAGGCTGCATGGCGATGGAGAGCGGCTTCCGTTCACGGGATCCGACCTCCACGGTCGTCTGATTCATCCAATAACCGAGCTTCGCCGCCTTGATGTGGTGCTTCCCAGGTTCGACATAGATTTCGGAAAAATAGGGCCACTCCCGGACGTCCTCCCCGTCGATCGTCACGCGCACGTCGGGCACGTTGATCCGGATGACGATCTGCCCGAGGTCCTTCTTGCAATAAGTAAGGACCTCACGAAGCAGCTCGACGGGGCGCACCATGGGATAGTGAGGGGTCCAGGCCTGGAGAGCGACCTGGAGGTTCCTCGCGCAGGCGAGCAGGTTTCCCGCCCGCGCCTCCGCGAGCCCCAGCTCGGCGTAGGTGTTGGTGTACGGCTCGATTTCCCAGGCGTCTCTGTACTTATCGAGCGCCTCCGAGGTCTTCCCCTCCTTTTCGAGCGCCTGGGCCTCCCGGAGCAGGGTCAAGGTCTCCGGGAACCACGTCGACAGGGCCCGGCCCGACGTGAGCGTCGCATAGGGGATCTTGGGGGGATCGGTCGGAGAGGCGTCCGACGTGGGTTCCGCCAGCGCCGATGACGAGACGGAAATCGCGAGGAGGACCGTGCTTGCGAGGAGTAGGTGTTTCATGCAGGCGAGCCTACCCCCTGGATCACCGGCCGGTCAAGACAAACCCGCTCCGCGGACGAACCTTTGATGTTCGCGGGCAAACCTCCGGTTCGTCCGCGGAGCAACGGTCTTCAGGTGAAGGCGGGCCGCGAGATGGACGGACCGTGCCGGACGGCTGCACCGGGACCGCGCGGTGCAATGGGGCGCCCCGGTGCCAGCCGGTTCGCAAGATGATAGAATGGTGCGATGAAGCGACCTTCAAGGGCTCCTTGGCGTGCTGACCTGCCCGCATTCGCCGAGCGCGCAGGCCTCTCGCGTCGAGATCTCCTCAAATTCATCGGTGCATCGTCGCTCTACGCGATCGGCGCGCGCTCTCTCGCCGGTTGCAGCGTGGACGAGACGATCTCGCCGCTCCCCGAGGTCTATGACTACGTCGTCGTCGGCGCCGGATCCGCCGGGTGCCCGCTCGTCGCGCGCCTGCTCTCGGAGCCGGGCGTCACGGTGCTGCTCGTCGAGGCAGGCGGCAGCAACGATCGCGAGGACATTCGCAATTTCACTCAATCGTGGAAGCTCACTCGGCCGGACTCCGGGGTCGATTGGGGTTATAAGTCCGAACCGCAGCCCGAGCTCTTGGACAGGGCGCAGTCCTACTCCGCGGGCAAGGTGCTCGGAGGATCGAGCTCGATCAACGGAATGGTCTGGGTACGCGGCCATGAAGACGATTTCGATGGCTGGGCTGCCCAGGGGTGCACGGGCTGGGGCTATGAGAGCGTGCTGCCGTCGTTCATGACGCTGGAGACCTACCTGGCCGGCGATCCCGCCTACCACGGCACAATGGGCCCGATTGTCCCGACAGCGGAGTTTACCTCGAAAAATGAGCTCTCCAAGGGCGTGCTCGATGCCGTCATGAAGTTGGGGTATCCGCTGAACCAGGATTACAACGGCGCCTCGCCCTACGGGGTCGCGTTTACGCAGCTCAACGTCGACGTAGAGACGGGGGCTCGGCAGGACGCGTTCACGAAGTTCGTAAAGCCGCTCCTCTCGAATCTCAACCTGACGATCAAGACGCTGGCGCGCGTCAAGCGCATCACATTCGATGCAAACCGGAAGGTCGACAAGGTCCTCATCGACGTGAATGGCGCCGAGATCGCCGTCCGGGCGAGGCGGGAAGTCGTGCTCTGCACGGGCACGGTCAATACGCCCCAGCTCCTCATGCTCTCTGGGATCGGGAGCGCCGACGAGCTCGCAATGCACGGGATCGAGCACGTCGCCGACGTGCCCGGCGTCGGGCAGAACCTGCAAGATCACCTGATCTCGGTGGTCGTCAAGAAGCTCAGGATGCCGAACGCGCCGAGCCACATCACGACCATGGACGTATCGATTTTCACGAACGGAGCGCCCGGTGCCGTGAACGGTCCGCCTCGGTTCGAGGTCCAGTCGTATTATATGCGCTACGGCTGGAGCGACTATCCATCGGAGGCGCTCGCGCTCGGCTGCATCAACCTTCACCCCACGAGCCGTGGCCAGGTCAAGCTGCGCTCGGCCGATCCTCGCGAGGCGCCAATCATCGAGCCGAATTTCCTGGGCACAGCGGAGGACTGGGCCACGCAACTCGAGGGCTACAAGATGATCCGCCAGATCATCAACGCCCCGGAGCTCCTGGCCTGGGTCGAGGACGCCGAGCACACGCCGGGGCCGACCGTGGTCACGGACGATCAGCTCAGGGAGGCGTTGCGCAAATACTCCGAGGCCGATTTTCACCCGGTCGGCACGTGCAAGATGGGCGTCGATCCGAGCGCGGTGGTAGACCCGGAGCTCCGCGTGCGTGGCGTGACCGGCCTGCGCGTCGCGGGCGCGGCGATCATGCCGACCATCGTGTCCGGCAATACGAACGCGGCCTCGATGATGATCGGAGACCGCTGCGCGCGGCTGATGCTCGGCAAAGGGTAGGCGATCGGCCAGCGGCGCCCCGAGGACCCCGCTGCCTCGGCGGCGGCGTTTCGGAGGAGGAAGCCCCGCGAGCAACGACCTACAAGGCCGATCAGCGCATGCTCATCCTGGGGACGCCGGAGCGACAAGCGTCGGGCGGGTTGGTTATGCCGCGTCGATCGTCGGGCAGGCAGATCCGTTCTATACGAGCACCAACTGGGAGAACGTGACCGTCAAGGATTTTGGCGAGGGCCTCCCGAGGACGACGGGTGCGTCGACGACGTCATGGTCTCGCAGGAGTCGTCATGCACAGCGTTCTCGGTTGACCCCGACGCGAAGAAAAAAAATGCTCCCCCGTGTCGATCCGGCGCGCCCCCGTTCGTCGCCCTGCTGAGCGCCGGGGTTCCTCCCGGTGACGACCCCCGTAGGGTACCAAGGAGAATGTGGACATGCGTTTCATGATCATGCACAGGACCGACGCGCAAACGGAAGCCGGCGCGATGCCGAGCCCCGAGTTCATCGCGCGTGTGGGGCAGTTGGTGGGGGATTTGGTCAAGACGGGGGTGCTACGCGACGGCGAAGGGCTCCGCCCGAGCTCACAGGGCGTTCGGCTCCAGTTCGCCGGCGGCCGGCGCACCGTCACCCGAGGGCCGTTCAGCGCGGCGAAGGCGGTGCCCGCCGGCTTCGCGATCCTCCGCCTCGCGTCGCTCGACGAGGCGATCGGCTGGGTTTCGCGCTTCGCAGAGATGATCGGCGACGTCGACATCGACATCCGGCCCGTGACGGAGGAGTGGGACCTCGGCATGGCGCCGAAGCCGGAGGGACTCACGACGACGCGGTACATGGCGGTCCACTGCCACGACGCGGCGGAGCGCGGCGCGCCGCCCACGCCGGAGCTGATGGCGAAAATGGGTCGCCTCATCGAGGAGATGAGCCAGGCCGGCGTGCTGCTCGCGACCGAGGGATTGCAGCCGAGCGCGAAGGGCGCTCGTATCGTGTCGGCCGGCGGCAAACATACGGTGATCGACGGGCCGTTCGCCGAATCCAAGGAACTGATCGGCGGGTACGTCATCGTCGATGTGCCGTCGCTGGACGACGCCAAGGACCTGGCGCTCCGCTACGCGGACGCCATGGGCAACATCGAGATGGACATCCGCGCGCTGTCCTGACGTCGGTCGGGTGCCATCAGCGCTGCTCTTCGACGGCCCTCAGGAGCGGCTCGTTCCGTGGCGCGCGCGAACGGAGGGCCGCCCGCAGCGAGGAGTCGCGCACTTCGGAGACCCGGGGACAAACCTAGGCTGAGGACGGGGGTCCGCCAAGGCAAACCTCTCTCGAAGCCCTGGCCATGCGGAGGGAGGGACGCAGCTTCCCTACTCGACGCTCGCCGCCCCGCCGTTCCGCCCCTCGGCGCCGCGCCGCTTGCCGCCCTTGGGCTTCTTGCCGGTCGGCTCTGCGGCCTCGGTGCGGAGGCGTTCGAGGAGGACGGAGGCGGGTTCGTCGGTGGGATCCTGGGGGACGAGTTCGCCGCGGAAGGCTTTGGAGAGGATGGCTCGATCCAACGAGTTCAATTCCAGCAAGCTCTGCTTAGCGGTAAGCAGATGCCGCTCGGCCAAGCTGAACAATTCTTGCAGCCTCCGTTCGATTGCCACACGTTCCGAGGCCGGTGGGATGGGTATCGCCACATCCCCAAGGATCTCAAGGTTTATATTCTTTTGCGCGGTCCCAGGGGCAAACGCAGAGATGTCTGCCCTAACGTGCCTAACGTAGAATTCCAGATACTCCGGCGACACGATTGACCGATCGACGGTCACACCAACAACGCTATCAGGAAAGCACGCATCGATATTTAGCACGCCCGAATTAGCAATGTTCGCCGCAATCGTTATACACACAGTCCCCGCACGAAACAATTTGCTTTGCGTGAGACCGGTCTCATTATACGTCTGGGAGTATTTGCTAATCGTACCACCCGATTGTGCCACATCACCTGTTTGAATGAACGGATAGGAACCGCCAAACAGAGCCGGATCGTTCCGCGGACGATGTCGAGAGCGGCCGCGTTCCAGGCTCCCACATTCGGGCAAGCGCACCCACGCCCACCCCTCCGGCAACTCCGGCAGCTCACTCGCATCGACCGGCTCCGGCTCCTCGTACTTCTCTTTCCACCGATCATCCCCCGGCACCTTCCCCTTCGCCCGCATCTTCGCGAGCTCCGCCTCCTCCCACCGCCGCCGCCGCTCGGTGCGGATGCGCTGGAGGAGCACCTCGGCCGGCTCCACGTCGGGGTTCTTCTCGCGCCACGCGGCGGTCAGATCCCCGCGGAACGCGGCGGCGAGCACGGACTGGCGGAACTGTTCGAGGAGCGCGGGGACGGCATCGAGGGCTTCCTTGGCGCGACGGCTCCGGGCGGTCAGGGATTCAACTTTGGAGACAATCAGGCGTTGGTGCACCAACGGAGGGAGAAGAATCTCTGCTTCCCGGATTTGTTTAAGTACCAACCGCCGAATCGCCGACCCGTTCATGTTGCCGGTCATCAAGGCAACCGTCTCGGGGCTGTTGAGCCAATGCTTCAGGAAGTGGGGGTCGAGAAGATCCCGCCGCGGCTTTAGCAAGGCGACGCTGGAGAGCAGGGAAAAAGGCCGCTCCAAGTGATTCACTGCGGCAAGCCCTGTCGTAACCCCATCCTTTATGTACAGCACGTCTCCTTGCTCAACGGGGCACCGGGCATAGATCTCGCGGTGAACATCAGCCGACACATAGGTGATATCGGAAATGTCCAATCCCCATGGCCGAATATTCTTGGCAGTGACGTAAAGAAACGGACCGGATTGCCCGTTGGGTGGAGAGTGGTGCGTACCGTCCGTAACCAATTGGCACGCGTCGCTCAACCGCAGATTCAGCCAGGTCACGTTCCGCCCTCCAGCTCCGCCCGCAGCCCCTCAATCTCCGTCACCGCGATCCGCAACTTCTCCAAAATCTCGTCCGCGATCTCCTCCGGCTCCGGCAAATCATCCGCCCCCCGAACACTCTCATCCTTGAGCCACGCAATATCGAGGTTGTCCCCCCGCCCCCGAATCTCCTCCCGCGAAAACTTCCGGAACCGCCCCGCTTCCCCCTGATCCTTCCGCTTGCTCTTCCCGAGCGGATCCTTCCCGAACGCCGCCTCGAACTCCCCAAAATGCTCCCGCATGAGCGGCGTCCGCTTCCCGAACGAAGGCATGTTCGCCCGCATGTCGAACACCCACACCGCCTTCGTGTGGCCCTTGTCCGTCGCCCCGCGCGTGAAGAACAGAACGTTCGTCTTCACCCCCTGCGCATAAAAGATCCCCGTCGGCAGCCGCAGGATCGTGTGCAGATCGCACTTCTCCATCAGGTCCCGCCGGATCTCCGTCCCCGTATTCTCTTCGAAAAGCACGTTGTCCGGCAGCACCACCGCCGCCCGACCGCCCGGCTTCAATCCCCGATAGATGTGCTGCAAGAACGCAAGCTGCTTGTTCGACGTCGGATACGTAAAATCGTCCCGCGTCGGCAACCCCCCGCCCTTCTTCGTGCCGAACGGCGGGTTCGTCAGGATCACGTCCGCCTTTTCGAGCTGCGTCCCCAGCGACGAGAGCGTATCCCCGAGCGAAAGCTCGCCCTCGATGTCGTGGAGCATCAGGTTCATCAGCGCGAGCCGATGCGCGTCCGGCACGAGCTCCACGCCGTAAAACGCCTTCTTCTTCTGGAACGCCTGCTCCTTCGCGTCGAGCGTGAAGAGCTGGTCCGTCTTGCCCTTGATGTACCGGTCGGCCGCGATCAAAAAGCCCGCCGTCCCCGCCGCCGGGTCCTGCACCTTTTCCCCCGGCTGCGGCTGCACGAGGTGCACCATCGAATCGATCAGCGGCCGCGGCGTGAAGTATTGCCCGGCCCCCGACTTCTTCTCCGCCGCGTTCTTTTCGAGCAACCCCTCGTAAAGATCCCCGAGCCCCTCGGTCCGCGCCGAATACCAGTCGAGCTCGTCGATCGCATCCACGAGCTTCTTCAGGTTCCGCGGCACCTTGAGCGACGTCGTCGCGTTCGCGAAGATCGCCTGCACCCGCCCCGAGCCCTCCGTGCCGAGGTGCAGGAGGAGCGCCCGATAAAAGTTGAGCTGCTCGACCCCGTCCTTCGCCTCGAGATCACCCCACCGATACCCCTTCGGCAGGTGCTTCTCCTGGTCCGTCTCCTTCATCATCTTGAGAAAGAGAAGGTAGGTCAGCTCGGTGACGTACTGGTGGTAGGTGATGCCATCGTCTCGGAGGACGTGGCAGAGGTTCCATAGCTTCTGGACGATGTCGGTGGTGGACATGGCGGGGTAGTTGGGGCGGAAGAACTACGCCAGTCCGGGGCGGAGGTCCAGGGGGACGCGAACGGCCCGTCTCGGTCTCACGCCCTTGTGTGCAGCGCTGCTCTTAGGCTGTCGGGCTGCCTTCGTCGCCGAGGGCTTTGCCCTCGAAGTAGCTGTAGACGCGGTCGCCCACGATCTTGACCTCGGCGTAATTCCAGGTGCCTCCGATGACACCGCCGACGATCGGCAGGGTCTTCGTGATGATGCCTCGCTGGGTCACCTTCAGGCCGAAGTATTTGAGCATGATGCGTTTGAATTGCTTCAGCGTCTCCTTCGTGAGGATTTTCTTGATGGCTTGGCGGCTCGTGCCCATGCCACCGCGAATGGCGAGCTCGCGCATGAACTCGGACGCAGCTCGACTTCCCATGATGGGTACGAGCAGCTCGTACGGCGGCTCCCCGTCGTCGAGGTACCGTGGATCGAAGAGGAGCGCGATCCTCGCGGCCATGACGACCTCAGCACGCAGCATCGCGCCTACGTCGCCAATCGCTGCCGGAGCCGCGACCCAAGGGTTCGCCGGCAGTCCCGTAACGACTCCACTCCCAACGCCCCACCAGCGCGCGCGGCCGATGATCTTGTCCGCCAGCTCGCGCCTGTTTCTTGTGGGGTATTTCCGCGCGAGCTCGTTCACGAAGAACAACTCTTCGTCACGATCGACGGACATTGCCCAATCGAACGCTTTCCGAATCAGACTGTCATTTGACTTGTCGTCGTCAGCCATTGTCGCCTCCCCTCATCACCCCGCGTCCTTCCAGACCTCCTCGCGCAGATCCCCGAGGATCGCATCGAGCTTCCCACCGAACACCTTGTCGAGGTGCTTGAACCCGCCGTTCGACTTGAACGCCTCGCTCTCGTCGATCGTGTCGCGATCCACGACCCTCTCGCGCTCGAGCTGCTTCCCGATGCGCTGGAGCCATTGCCGCTGGATCGAGGTCCAACCCGGCCGCGCGAGGATCTTCGCCGTCGCCCGTGCGACGCGCTCGTCGTACGGAACGAGCGCATTTCCGAGCGCGGCCTTGCGGATGTAGCCGATGATCGACGCTGCAAAGTCAGCGTTCGAGGCCTGCCTCCACGCCGTTTGCAAGGCCGCTTCCGTGTACCCCTTCGCGTCGAGCGCGAGGAGGAGTTCGCGTAGCGCAGCGCGCGTGAGGTCCCGCGGGCGCTGCGTGACGACCACGAGCGCCGGTATCTTGTTCATGTTCTCCCGCAGGAACGCGGAAAAACTGTCGAGATAGTCCTCGGGGCGCGTCCCCTTGCCATACCCGACCTCGACCGCCACGACCTGATCGGCATGGTCGGAGACGAGAAGCGGCCGCGCCTCGCCGAACCGCCCATCGAGCAGCGGCACGAGATACCCATGCTGCCCGAACCACGCCGCAGCCTCCTCGGGGCTCTGCCTGCGAAGCATTGCGGCGAGGGACGACGGAGGCATCGACGCGATGCCCTCGAAGCGGGAGAGGTCTTCCCCCTTCAAGGCCGGCGCCCGGCGCCGGAGCTTGGCGACGAGCTGATCGAGCGCGAGCCTTCGCGCCTCGGGATCCGCGTGCCCGAGCTCCGCGACGAGCTGCGCGAAGGTGACCGTCGGCGAAGGGGCGACGGGCTTCATCTCCGTGTACTGCTCCAGCGCGTCGTAGAGCTCCACGGCGTCGAAGATGCGGAAGACCGTTTTCCCGATCTCCGGGCATAGCCGCGTCGCGCGGCCGAGCATCTGCTCGTAAAGAATGCGACTCTTCACGCGCCGGAGAAAGACGAGGTTCGAGATCGGCGGCACGTCGATCCCCGTCGTGAGCAGATCGACCGTGATCGCCACGTTCGGCAGCCGCTCGTTCTTGTACTCGCGGATCCGCTGGAGCGGCTTGTCGCTGCTGCCCGTGATCTTCTTGACCGCGTCGTTGTCGATCGCGCCGTACTTCGCGGTAAAGGCCTCACGAAGCAGGCGCTCGACGAGCTGCGCGTGGTCGTCGTTCACCGCGAAGACCAGCGTCTTCGCGTCGCCCATCGGGTCGATGTGGTTCGCCAGCTCCTCGCAGACGGCGCGGTTGAAGTTCTCCGTGATGACGGCGCGGTTGAAGCCCTCGATTTCGATCTTCACCTCGTCCGCGAGGTGGATGAGGTCGAGCTGCGCCTTGCCGGGATCGTAGACCTTGACGTCCTCGCCCTTGGCCCACTGGATCCCCTTCTGCGCGAGCTCCGTCACGATGCGGATCGGCGGCTCGTGGTCGACGAGCATCCCGTCGATCACGGCCTCGCGGTACGAGTAACGGAACGTGGGATCGCCGAAGATCTCCGTCGTATGCAGCGCGGGCGTGGCCGTGAGGCCGATCTTCACCGCGTCGAAGTGGTCGAGGACGCGCCGGTATTTCGAGATGTAGTCCTCGAAGTCACGAAAGCCGAGCTCCGTCTCGGAGAGCTCCCGATCGAGCGTGTAGCCGCGATGGCATTCATCGACGACGAGGCAGTCGTATTGATCGACCGGCGGGACGTCCGCGGGATCCGTGGCGTTGAGAACCCGCTTCACGAGGCTTTGCACCGTGGCGATGTGAAGCTTCGTGTCGCCCTCGGGCTTGATGTCCCCGAGCTCCTTCATGTCGAAGATCTGATGGAACGTCTGCAGGTTCTCGAGCCGCGTCTCCTTGAACGCATCGCCCGTCTGCTCGCCGAGCGCGCTTCGATCGACCAGGAAAAGCACGCGGCGGAAGCGCTTCGCCTTGATGAGCCGATACACGAGCCCGATCGCGGTCTTCGTCTTGCCGGTTCCCGTGGCCATGGCGACGAGGCAGCTCGGGGTTCCCGCCGCGATCGCGGTCTCGACGGCCTGGATCGCACGGATCTGATAATCGCGCAGGCCGAGGTAGCTGGTCGGCTCGCTGCGGAGCTTGTCGTGGGCCGCGTCGACGTCCTGCTTCGTCAGTGCCTCGAGGCCCTCGGGCGAATACCAGCCCTGGAGCGGCTTCTTGGGATTCTGGTCGCGGCGGGCGTCGCGGAACCAGATTCCGCTCTTTTCCTTGATCTGTTCGAGGTAGGGCCGGCCGTTCGTGGCGAAGAGAAACGGCACCCGGTGCTTCAGTTTCCCCCACGGCCCCCCGGCGAACTCCACGCCGTCCTTCGCTAGGAGGCCGACGCTGTACCGCGCCGACTGATCGAGCTTGCCGGCGACGTCCTTGTGGAACCGCTTCGCCTCGACGACGCCGAGGGCCGCGGTGCCGACGAACAGCACGTAGTCGGCCCGGCCATTCTCCGTGGGCCACTCGGCGATGGCGCGATTCTTCCCTTTCTCGGGCCGCGCGCCGCGCTTGTAGGACAGCCGCTCCGAGTCGACCTCCCACCCGACCGCGCGGAGCTGCTCGTCGATGAGCCGACGCGTCGCGGCCTCGTCGAGGTAGACATCGCGCGAGGCCTCGGCCGCGCGCGTGAGGAGCTTCGTCGTCTCGGCCGGGGCGGCGGCGGCCCTGGCCTGAAGCGCAGCCAGCTCGGCCTCGATCGCGGCCTTCTGCTTCGCGACGGCCTCCACGTCCTTCGCGCGCCGCGCGGCCTCCTCGGTGGCGAGCGCCTCCCAGAGGGCCCGATCCTCGGCCTCCTTCTGCGCGATCTGCTCCGCCGTGAGCCGCTTTCGTGCCTCCTCCTCGGCCGCCGCGCGCATGGCCTCGACGTCGACCTTGCTCTTCGCGAGCTCCTCGCGCAGCGCCTCGAGCTCCTTCGCGAGCGCCGCGTCGTCCTTCGGCCCGGGAGGCGGAACGAACGGGCCGGGATCGAACTTGCGATGGTTCCCAAACGCGCGCTGAAACCAGACGCCCAGCTCACGAGCCATCTTGAGCTGATGCAGGGCCTCGTGATGGGAGCCCTGGACCTCGTGCGCGGCCTTGTTCCCGATGATGCGCAGATCGTGGAAGAGCTGCTTCGTGCGGACATCGAGCGCGCCGCGGTCGTGAAGCCGGTTGATGAGGATCGCCTGAGTGTCCTCGGCCGGCGACGTGTAGAGCCCGAGGCGCGCGGCCGCGTGCTTCGCGAGCAGCTCCCCGAACTGCCGAAGCTTGATGAGGCAGGTGTTGGGATCGTCGGCGAAGTACCGCTCGGCCTGGGTGCCGAGGATCGCCAGGAGCGGATCGTGGTGCGCGAGGTAGGCGAAGTTCGGGGAGGCTGTAGGCATCACGAGGTGTCCAGGCCTGGAGAGAGGCAAGCCTATGGAACATCACGGCGTGAGCGGATGGAACCGAAAAGGAACGGCGAGGGCCCGATCGCGCCAGAAGACGAGCGGCACGTCGACCTGCACGCTCTCGGCTCCTCGTGAATCATAGCCAGGTGTTCGTCGACCAGAGCGCGCGCCCTTCCAGCGAATAGATGACGACATTCCCGTCATCTTGAACAATGAGGTAGGCGCCCGGGTGACCATGCGTCCCCGTGGCCCAAACGGCTTGTCCACTGTGCGCATAAAGTACCAGATTGCCGTCCCCTTGCATGTAGCAGCCTGTGATGGCTCGGCCGTGCGTGCCCGAGGCCCATCGAGCTTGGCTTCCACCCCGGATGTACAGGACGAGGTTCCCGTCATCCTGGCACACGAAGGAGTGAATACCATTGCTGGAAGTCAGGGATTCGCCTCTGGCGAGGTGCTCATTAGGCTGCAGCCTATCCCGCGCCTCAGCGATCGACGCAATGGACATCAGTACAACGATGCCGACAACGGAAAGTGAACCACGGTTCATCGGTTGTTCTCCTGATTTTTGGCTGCCGTGCTCGGGTGCCTGCCGCCACAGGACGTTGTGCGATGCGGTATTCACGTCAACGCAACCGTGACCGCGCTCGCGACGTAAAGTCCGGAGAACACGCTCGCAGGCCGCGGAGCGTCGAACCCTTTGGCTCGATCGCGCGCGCGATTTGAATGGATGGTAACACCCCCCGCACGTTCTACATAACTTTCGGCTGTCCATGGGGTGAGGGCTTTGGCCTCACCATCACCGTAGAGCGCCGCGATCGCCGGCAGCGCAGCGCGGACCCGCGGGGCTACCGGGAACGGCGTGAGGCTTCGAGCCCGGGCACTCGCCCCTCTCAACCGAGCGATTCGCGCTGACGCAAGGGGCGCCCCGGCCGGTAGTCGTAGCTGCCCGGCCATCGAAAGCCCACGACGGCGAGCGAGAGACTCGGAGACAAACTCCATACCTCATGCCACCAGCCGACCGGGATGAAAAGCGCATCGCCCGGCTCGAGCTCCACTTCATGGACGAGCTCCGGGTGGACGCGACGAACCTCGTCGCTCGAATGCGACGCGTAAAAGCCCGTGGCCGCGTCCGCGACCATCGCCACGCTGGGCGGCACCAAGGCGACGCGCTTCTTGCCGAGGATCTGGCAAAAGAAGTTGTTGGTCCCGTCGTGGTGCAACTTCGTGTGCGTGCCCTTCGGCCCGAGCCAAAAGGAGACGGAGCCACGGCGCGGCGGCGGAAAAAGATCGGGGGGCAGCTCGAATTCCTCGATCAATTCCCCGATCGCGGTGTCCTCGAAGACCCGATTGCGCGCGACGAGGTAGACGTCGTCGTCGACCGCGTTCGTGACGATGTCGAGGTAGTCCCCGAACGACATCTTCGCCCGTAGCTCCGTGAATTCGAGATCCGGGCGCGCGTGCTTGGTTCGACCGCGAGCGACCTCGATCTCCACGTCGGCGAACCGTCGCCGGAGGTCCTCGAAGCGAAAACGCGGGGGCCGCGGCCATTGCTCCACGTACCCTCGCACGACGAGAGGAGCATTGCCGAGCCAGTGCTGGCGATGGAACACGTCGGCGGGCGGGCACCACGAGACCTCCACGACCGCGCCTGCATCTCGCCGGACGAGCTCGGGGAGCCGACCTATCTCGCGAGCGCGGGCGCGCTCGTCGATCGCGCGCACATAGGCCGGCGTGATCTGCGAATGCGCGATCTCGTCGAGCGCGTTCCTGACCGCCGCCACGGGAAGGCCTGCCCCGGAGAGCGTCGCCACAATCTCACGGGGCATGACGCCGCGCGCGAGGTTCAGCACGATCCAATCGAGCGCGTCCGGAGAGAGCCTGGTCGCGGCGCGTCGAGACCTCGCGGCTACGTGCGGAGAATCGACGCCGCGCGTCCTGAACCGAGAGATGCCGCCCATCCGGGATGGCTTATTTGGCCTGCGGGGGCTGTGGCGAAATGGCGCCGCCCGCGCCGCCGGCCGGATTGGGTTGAGGCGGGATGGCCCCGCCCGCGCCGCCGTCCCCACCTCCCCCGCCCACGCCGCCGGCCGGATTGGGTTGGGGCGGAATGGCCCCGCCCGCGCCGCCGTCGCCCCCTCCCCCGCCCGGCCCCGGCTGGGGCGGAATGACGCCGCCCTCACCCCCAGCGCCCCCTCCCCCGCCCGGCCCCGTCGAGCTCGTCGTCGGACCCGACGGAGCCTGAGGCGGGATGTCGCCCCCTCCGCCCGTCGTATCACCGCTGCACCCCGGCAAGAGCGCCGCCGTGAGCACCGCGGCTTGCCCGGCGCGGATGACGAGGGACGTGAGCGGGAGCTGGGTCGGTTTCACGCGCTGCATCCTCTCAGATAAACGTGAATCCGGAGAGACGTCAACCCATTCGGGGCATCGGTCCAGAGCCACGTTGCTGTCCTTCGTGCGAGCGGCTGTGTCCTTCGTGCGAGCGGCTGTGTCCTTCGCGCGAGCGGCTGTGTCCTTCGTGCAAGCGGCTGTGCCCACGGCGCACAAGACCCCGCCCTCGGCGCACAAGACCCCGCCCTCGGCGCACAAGACCCCGCCCTCGGCGCACAAGACCCCGCCCTTCCCGCACAAGACCCCGCCCTCGGCGCACAAGACCCCGCCCTCGGCGCACAAGACCCCGCCCTTCCCGCACAAGACCCCGCCCGCGGCGTCGTCTACGTGCCCGAGAGAGCGCGATTCCGCGGGCTCTTGGAGCTGCCGGAAGGCGCGGACATCGGCAAGGCGAGGGTGAGCGATGAAGTGGGGCACGTCCTGGTCACCGCCGTTTTCGTGCCCGTCTTGGTCGTGGGCTGCCGTCCGCGTGGCAAGTATCGCGTGCGGTTCGTGCTGTCGTGACCAGCGGTTTCTCTGTGATACCAAGCAGCCCTACTCCTTCCAATCCTGGAAGAAATAAGACCGACGATGCAAACCCAGAAATTGCAATGGATTCCCCCGGAAGGCGGCGCCGCGCGAACGATCACGGTGACCATCGGCGCCCCCGAGCCGCAGGGAGAGATGTACGCCGCCGTCGTCGACATCGCCGGCTTCGATGAGCCATGCACGAAGCGGATCTACGGCGCAGACGCGGAGCAAGCCGCGGAGCTCGCGAGCAAGACCGTCCCCGCCCTGCTCGATCTACGTGCCCGCGGTGGCGCGTTGACGCCGCTCGATTGACCATCCCGCCGACCGCCCCTCCCCGTTCGTCCCTCTCACAAGCTCTTGCGTTTCCCCCTCCCCCGCCGATACCCTCCTACCGGGAACGGCACATCGAGCAGGCGGCCAGAGGAGCTCATTCGTCGCGGACCTCTTCGATCACCGGCGGCTGGGGCGCTTCCCAGGCGCCTCCGATGACGAATCGGAGCGTCCCGACGGGCCGGAATCCGTCGCTGCCATCACTCATCGAGAGCACGCTCGGGCTCGTGAAGTAGTCGTACGAGCCTTTCCCCAGCCCCGCGCGGGTCAGGTCCTCGGCACGCACGGACAGCGCCTCGATCGGAGATCGATACCTCTTTCCCCTGGGACCGAACATGGCCGACACGTGCCCCGCATCCGCATCGCCATGCGCGACCTCGGGAAAGAAGAACGGGAAGACCACGAGCCCGTCGTCCACATTCAGCGTGAGCGACGGCGCCAGGGGATCGGCGTGGTGGTCGAGCAGGGCGACCGTCACCGGACCGACAGGGCGATCCGCGGCGAGCACGAGCCGCGCCTCCAGCTTGCCTTCGCGCGTGCATTCGAAAAGATTCACGCCGAGGCCGAGCGGCGGCTCGGTCCACGGTTTTGCCGCGAAGCTCTCCCGGAACGGCGCGCGTTTGCCTGGGCTCTTCCTCGCGGCCTCGTCGTCGAGACGCGCGGCGATGGGCCCCGTGAGCTCGTAGCCTCGCGCGACGGGGCCGACCATCGCACGCGGCTCGCCGCCCGTGTCCACCACGAAGACCCCGAGCCGCGGAGATTCCGTGCCGAGATACGCGACCTTCCCCGCGTTCGTGAGCGTGAAATAATCGGCGACGAGCTCCGGCGACCGGCCCGCGCCGTCCTCGCGGTCCTCGAACATGTCGTAATACCAGCCGGTCCATTTCGGCGGCTCGCCGCTGTCGGCGTATCCACCCTCGGGGATGTACTCGGCCACCATGCCGAGCCACGTGGCCTGCGCCGCCGTGGGCGCGCCGCGCGCGAGCTCCGTCTTCGTGATCGTCGAGAGCACGCGGAGCACGCGCAAGAGCCCGTCGAAGCCCCCGCCCGCGACCTTGCGCAGGCGCTCGGTATGCTCGAGCAATGCGGCGTAAAACGGCGCGAGCGGCTCGACGTAGGCGTCCGGGATGGCGCATCCATAGGCATCGTACCCCTGCCCGTCCAGCAAAACGAAGATGTGCCGGAGCTCGGCATACCCCACGAGCGCCGAGGAGAGCCGCAGATCCGCGTAGGCGTCCCGCTGCATGAACGAGGGCAATCTTCCCTTCGGCTCCGCGGCGAGCGCGAGCACCGCGCCGAAGAAGCTCCCTTGTACGTCCTTGCTTTGCTTCGTCCGGCTCGCGACCTCGGCGCGCGCCGCGTCGAGCGCGCCCTGCAAGCTCGGGTATCTCGCGAGGTCCTCCTTCAAATACGCCGCCGCGCGATCGTGGCCGAGCATGTACCCGACATCGGCCGCGCCGAGCTCGAATCGATCGGGCACGGCGTCGTGGACCAGCCGCTCGAGCGGCGCGATGTCGGGCGCGATGCGCGGGCCGATGACCGTCGAAATCACGGGCAGATCCGTCACGCCCTGGGGCATGAAATGGAAGCGGGCCGTGCGCCGGTATCCCGTACCGATCGCGACCTTCAGCTTCTCGGGCGCCTCGGGGTCCGTCACCTTGATCCCGTGCTTGTCCATGAGCTTCAGGAGCTCCGGCATCCCGACGTCCTCGCGTCGCCCGCCGAAGGCCGTGTAGATCTCCTCGAATGCGGCGAGCTCGCCGAGCGCCCCCGAGCGACGGAAGAGGTCCGCGAGCGCGAGCGCGTCCCTCGCCTCGCGCGGCGTCTCCCGCAGATCCGGCGACTCGCCCGGGTGCGAGCTGCGTGAGCCGCGCGAGACGAGGTTCCATTCGAACCGGGAGAGCCACGTGATGGCGCGGAAGTAGGGCTGGAGCGAGGCATACACGTCACCGCCCGCGTAATGCCCCCGCGGCGTGAACTGCGAGAAGTCCATCATCCGCTCGCGGCCGAAGATGGAGATGGGCGCGAGCTCCGCTCTCGTGATGGCCTCGACGATCGCGAGCGCGGCGTCCTTCTGGCCGAACAGGGAGGACGGCTCGTTGTCGTCGTATTCTCGCACGAGCTCGATCGCCACGGCCAGGTAGAGATCGAGATCCTTCCGCGTCACCTCGTCATAGGCGCCCTTCGGCGCGGCGAGGCCTTTCTTCAGCTTTCCGAGCATCGTCTTCAGCGCCGGCGCGAGCCGCTTTCGTTCGGCTTGACCGAGCACGTTGTCGGTCGCGCGGAAAGCGGCGAACAGGATCGGATCGGGCCCGACGTAGAGCGGCAGCTCCTCCTGGAAGATGTCGTGAAACGCGGTCGCATAATCGCTGTATGCGAGACGATCGAGCACCACGAACCCGTTTTTCCGGAGCAATGCCTCCTCGGCGTCGTCGAGGTGCAGGTGCGCGTCGATGCGATCGAGGAACTTCGGCTTCTTCACGCCGTTCCAGGGATCACTCCGCCCCGCGGCTCCACCCGCCGCGCTGACCTTTTTCTCCAGATCGCGGATATGGTCGTCGCTCACGAAGCACGCGTCCGCCCCCTTCGGCGCGACATCGACGCGGTCACAAAACGCGTCCTCCGTGCAATGGGCTTCGACGACCTCGAAGGCCTTGGCCCCGGGGCGCGCGTTCATGGCCGGGACCGTCGTCGGCAACGCGCAAGCCTCCGCCGTCTCCATCTTGCCGAGCGCCAGGAAGGCCGCCGAGTGGTGGGAACCAGGCAAAGCCACGGGCGCCTGGGATGCCGAACTTGCGGAGCTTGCGGTCAGCGCAGCTTGGGGTGTGTTTTTTCCCGGTCGATCGAGCGCCGGATCACCCGCGCGGTGGCAAGCGGCGCCGAGGGCCGCGGCGAGGGCGAAAAGCGCGGTGAGCCGAACGAGCGAGCGGGCGGTCATCCGCCGAGGCTAGCGGAAGCCTCGGTGTCATGGAAGGGCGCTCACCTCCTCGTCCGCATCGACATCGCTCCTTGCCCTCGCGTCGGCCCTTCGGGCGGCGGCAGCATCACCGTCAGTGACTCGATCACCGGCAGCGCGGCGCGGAGCTTCGCGGCCACCGGGAACGGCGTGAACGGCCCGCTGAACCAGAGGAGCAATACGTACACCCCGGCGAACGATTGCGCGTAGGCGAAAGGCTCCTCGTCGGCCAGCGCGACCGTGAAGTGCGCGCCGGGTTTGTCCTTCCCGCGCGGGCGCGCGCGCAGCACGCGCTCGAACATCTCGCCGATCGCGGGGAGCTCGCGAGCGAGCTCGGCCTCCGTTTCCCCGAGCGAGGCGTGCGACCGCCCGGCGATGTCGTCCTGCGGTCGCCTCGACAGACCACAACAGAAGATACTGCCCGAGAGGTCGCAGATGATGGCGTTCGTGGCCCCGACGTCGTGCTGCAGGGACACGAGGCAGCGATGCAGCCTGAGCCACGCGGGGATCTCGTTGGCCGAGTCCATGGTCGCACACCCTACAGACCTGCCGCCCGAGGCACAAGACCCAGGCAGGCTCTCGACCCCCTTCCCCCGTCCGGCGTATCGTGCACCCATGGACGCCCAATCTCTCCTCGATCGGCTCCGCAACGACGACGACGCCGACGAAAAAGAAACCGCCAGATCAGCGCTTTCCGACAATCCCGATCTTCCCGCGGAGCTCCTCGCGTGGGCCGCGCGGGCCGTGAACGAGGAGGTCGCGATCGAGCGCGCCGACGCATCCACGTTTCGCGCCGTATCCCTGGTCGTGACGGACCCCGCCCTGAAGGGACGGCTCCGCTTCGCCCAGGCCGAGCTCATGCATGTGTCGGGCGACTCCGATCAATATGTGCTCGACGCCGCGATCGACGCGGTCGGCTGGGATCCGGACCTCGCGGGCGCCTACGAATTGACCTTCGACAAACTGCGCGGATCGTCCGATCTCGACTGGACCGAAGCATTCGAGAAAATCGGTGGGCGCGGCCTCCCCGCGGACGCCCTCGCCCTCTTGCGCCACCTGATCGAGCGCGCCGAGGCGGGCGTGAGGACAGGAGACAAACCGTATTTCCTGAAGTTCGCCCCCGCGGAGGGAGCCACGCTCGCGGACGTCGAGGCGTTCGTCACGAAGGGCCTCCTCGCCGAGGCCGTCGCGGCTCGCCGCGGCGCCGCGGGGGAGAATTTTCCCACGGCGCGGCGGGCCATTTTCGGGGCCGGCACCTGAAGAAGGCGCTCACGCTCACGAAGACCGCCGCGTGACGACGCCGCGCACGCCGTGACACGGCGGTGACATTTCCATGCGAACCTCTCCCTCGTGCTGACCGAACGCGCCGCGCGCCTCAGGGATCTCCTCCTCTTCGTGACGCTCGCGCTCCTGCCTTCGATCGCGGTGGGCATCCTCGGCCTGCGCGCGATGGAGGGCGAGGAAGCGGCGCAGCGGCGCGAGGCCCAGAGCGCGCTCGACTTCAGCGCCGAGCGCCTCCGCCTCCGCGTCGAGAAGGCCCTCGCGGAGGCCGACGCGGCCCTCGCCGCCGCGCGCTTCGGCCCCGAGCTCCGCGACGCCGAGCAGACCCTCGCCGGCATCGCCCCGCCCTTCGCCGCGCCCTTGCTGCTCGATCGCGACCGCGCCCTCGCCCTGCCGGCCGCGCCTCCCGCGAGCGCCCCCCCGAAGGCCTCGACGGACCATTGCAGCACCCTCGCGGCCACGTTCACCACCACGAAAAACCAGGACACGCGGACGAACGCCCGCAAGGAGCTTCTCGCCGTTTGTCCAGACGTTCGCGGCGCCGGCGGGCGGTTCCTCTATCCCGTCGTCGCGCTCTCCCATCTGTCGGAGAGCGAAGCCCCGGCCCTCGTCTCCTGGATCGAGGGCCATGCGGCGTCCCTCTCCGCCGGGGAGCGCGAGGCAGCGCGCGAGGAGATCATGACGGCGACGGCCCTCGGCGAGCCCTTGCGCGCCCGCGCGCTCCTCGCATTGAAGGGTTCTCCGTCCACGCGTGGCCGCATCCTCGACGCTCTGCGCAGCGAGGAGGCCGCGGCGGCCTTGCGCGGCGGCCCCGATCGCGCCGGCATGCTCCGGTTTCGCGCGCCGGGCGCCATCTTCGTCCTCCGCGCCCTCGACGACGGCCGGCTCGCGGGCCTCGTCGTGCATGGAGATTCCCTCGCCGCCTCCCTCGACGCGGGTCTTCCCGCCATGCCCGCCGGCGAGCGCGCGCAATTCGCACAGGCCGTCGCCTCGTTCGGCGACCTCCGCGGCACGACCCTCCTCGCGCCCGGCCTCGCCATGCACGTCGTCCCCGCCGATCGCACGGCCATCGACCGGCGCGCCGCGCGGAGCCGCCGCGTCCTCGCCGCGATCGGCGGGGGCGCCGTCGTCGTCTCGCTCGGCCTCCTCGCGTTGTTATGGGCGCGCATGCGGGCGGCGCGGCGCACGAGCGAGCTCCGGGTCGATTTCGTCTCCGCCGTCTCGCACGAGCTGCGCACCCCGGTCTCCTCCGTCCGCATGCTCGCGGAGCTGCTCGAAAGCGGTCGCGTCGAGCCCGAGGAGCAACACGAGGTCTTCGAGGCGCTCGCGCGCGAATCGAAGCGGCTCGGCGACACGGTCGAGCGCATGCTCTCGCTCGGCCGCATGGCCAAGGGCCGGCTCGCCGCGGTGCGCGCCGAGGCCGACCTCGCGGCCGTCGCCGACGAGGCCATCCTCGCCTTCGAGGAGCGATTCCCCGATGTCCCCGCGATCGAGCGCGCCATTGACACGCCGGCCCCCGCGCACGTCGATCCGGGGCTCGTCCGCCTCGCCCTCGACAACCTGCTCGACAATGCGCGCAAATACGCGCCCGACGGCACACCCTATCGGGTCGTCGTGCGATGCGCGGACGAGAGCATCACGATCCGCGTCGAGGACCGGGGCCCCGGGATTTCGCGGCGTGATCAGAAGCGGATCTTCGAGCCCTTCGAGCGGCTCGACGACAAACTGAGCCGGGAGACCGAGGGCAGCGGCCTCGGTCTCTCGCTGGTCCGGCACGTGATGCGCGCGCACGGCGGGACGGCGCGCGTGGAGAGCGAGCCAGGTCGCGGCGCGGCATTTGTTTTGGTATTTCCCGGGGGTTCGGGGGCGAAGCCCGGCTCGTCCGGGCGGAGCCCCCGAGCGTTGAATGGGAGGAAAGCATGAGCACGAAAAGCCCCGCGGGGCGGCAGGAGACCATTCTCCTCGTCGAGGACGACCTCGGCTTGCGCCTCGCCATGACGAAAACCCTGCGATCCGAGGGGTTCCGCGTCGAGGTCGCGGGCACCGGCAAGGACGGCCTCGAAGCCGCGCTCGCGGGAAAACCCGACCTCGTCCTGCTCGACGTGATGCTCCCCGGCATGAACGGCTTCGAGGTTTGCCAGCGCCTCCGCGAGGTGGATCCCGAGGTCCCCATTCTCATGATCACGGCCAAGAGCGAGGAGCCCGACAAGGTTCGGGGCCTGCGCCTCGGCGCCGACGATTACATCGTAAAACCCTTCGGCGTGGCCGAGCTCTGCGCGCGCATCGACGCGGCCCTCCGGCGGCGCAGGCGCGCCGAGTCCGAGACCGAGGTCATCCAGATCGGCGACATCACCGCCGATTTCCGCGCCCACACCTTGAGCCGCGGCGGCCAGCCGCTCGAGACGACCGCGCTCGAAATGCGCCTCCTCCGTTACTTCCTGCGCCACGAGGGCACGCTCCTGCCGCGCCAGCGTATCCTCGATGCGGTCTGGGGCGCCGACTACTTCGGCACGGATCGCACCGTCGACAACTTCATCAACCGCCTCCGCGCCAAGATCGAGGACGACCCGAAGAACCCCCGCCACCTCGTCACCGTGCGCGGCGCCGGCTACCGCTTCACCCGCGCGCCGAGCTCCGGAGGCGACTGACCCGCGCCCGGTGACCGAACGGTGACATGGCAGAGAAACTTCGTACAGGAACGCGCCGCATAGTGGTCTCCAGACGGCGCCGCGATGGCAGCCATGCAGGAGGTCTGACGATGAACAATAAACTCGGCCGTGGTTTCGTTCTGGTATCCCTCGCTTCCATGTTCGTGCTCGGTTGCGCGGGTGAAAACGCCGAAGGCACCGAGGCGCCGGCCATTCAGGCGGCGCCGTCGGGCGAGGTGTCCGTCGCGCTGCGCATCGAGCGGGTCGCGCGCGCGCTCGACCGCGGCGAGGACGCGAAGCAGGCGCTCGCCGAGATCGATCTGGCGCTCGCGCATCCTGCCGCCACGGCGACCGAGCGCGACGAAGCCGCGCTCGTGCGCAGCCGCGCCCTCGAAGCGACGGGCGACGCGGAAGGCGCGATCACGGCCGTCGAAAACCTCCTCGCCGCGCACGCGGGCGACCGGGAATGGGCGCTTTCCGCCGAGGCCGAAAAACGCCTCCGCAAGCTGCTCACGGGCAGCGAGGACACGCCGAAGCGCCGCCTCACCCCGGCCGAGCCTCCGGTCTCGATCTTCGCGACCCACCTCGCGAAGTTTTTCCCGCCCGACGCGGGCGGCCGCTATCGCGTGCGCGTCCTCGCGTTCGGCGGCGATCGCAATTTCTCGAGTGATCGGATCGGCACATTCAACGTGGGCGGCGCGATCCGCGCCGAAAAAGAGAAGACTTGCCCGACGTGCGAGGTCAACGTCGACAGCAACACGAATCGCGAAACGTCGTGGGTCGGCATCGTCCGCGCCCGCGCCGAGCTCGCCAGCTCGCTCGTCGTTTATTATTACGATCTCGAAGGAGGCGAGATCCCCGCGCGGTACGACGCGGAGCTGCCGCTGCCTACGGCCGAGATCAAGGCGCGGCTCGCGAAAGGCAAGGGGCTCGTGGCCGCGAAGCAGCGCGAGGGCGCGCCGCCCGTGCTCCTCGTCGCGGCCCCGCGCTTCGCCCAGCTCGACAATGTCGAGACCACGCTCGCCGGCATGGACGAGCTCCCGCTCGTGGCCACGAGCGTCGAGGTGCCGGAGTCGCTCGAAGCCGAGGAGATCCAGGCCGTCGTGCGTAGCCACTTCGGCGCGTTCCGGGGTTGTTACGAGGCGGTCCTCCAGACGAACCCGGCGGCGTCGGGCCGGATCTTGCTCGATTTCAAGGTGGATACCGACGGGCACATGGCGAGCATGAAGGCCACCGCGGAGTCGGCCGCGCTCCAGTCGACGGAGACTTGCATGCGTGACGCCGCGCAGAACTTCGTTTTCCCCGCAGCGACGAAGGAGACCACGGTCTCGTATCCCATCCTCTTCACGCCCGGCGACGACTGATCCGTCGGGCAGGGACAGGAAACGTGCTCGCGTCGTCGTTCAGGAGAGGGGCGGGGCCTCCGCCCCCGCCTCCGATCTCGCCGGCACCACGAGCGCAGCCACGAGATACGTCGCGGCCCCCGCGACGAGCAACCACCGAAACCCCGCGTGCATTGCGACGAGCGTCCCCATCGCCGTCGCCGCCACGCTGGCCACGCCATTGAGCCCCCAGCACCAGGGCAGGAGCTCCGCCGCGCGCGCATCGATGAGTCGCACGCCGAGCGGCGTCTGGGATCCGAGGAGCAACCCGAGCGGCGCGAGAAGGGCCAGCGTGAGGGCAAGACGCAATCCGAATGGCAAGCTCACGGCGAGGCCGAGGACACGGCCGAGCAGGAGCGCGTAGATCACGAGCAGCGCCGCGAGCAAAATCGCCCTCGCGCGCGCCGCTCGTTGCGCGCGCTCCACGCCGATCCGCGCGGTGAGCAAGCTGCCGAGGCCCGTCGAGAGCAAAAGCGCCACGAGCACCGTCGAGAGCGCATAGATCGGGTGCCCGAGGTACATCACGAAATACTGCACGAGCGCGACCTCGACGTAGACGAACCCCGCGCCGAGCCCGAGGAAAAAGAGGAGCGCGCGCAGCCTCTGGCCCCGATCGGGCGCCCGGAGAATGGCCACACGACGAACGAGGAGCGGGCCCAGGAGGAAAAGCGCCGCGATCACGGCGCTCGTGACGAGCAGGCCCACGAGCGTGAGGAGCCCGTGCTGCAATTGCCGCTCGCTCGGGCTGCCGAGCACCGAAACGAGGCAGCGCGCGGGCACGGTGTAGAAAAAGAAGGGGCGGTCGTCCGTGGGCGGGGTGAGGTCGGTCCGCGCGTCCGGCCATGCCTGCCTCGCGTCGGACAGGGTGGCGAGGCGGTGGCGCAAATCATTGCCGGGTGCGTCGGGGGCGAATACCTCGTAGAAGTGGTTCGACTGGCAATGGGCGCGGAGCGAGGCGATCTCCTCGGGCGTGAGCGGCGTGCGTTTGACGAGGAGCGAGGTCGAGCGCTCCTTGCCGCAGGCGAAGAGGTGGTCCTTCGGTTCGGCCGCGCCGCTCTCGCGCAGGGCGGCCGCGCCGAGGGCGAGGAGGCGGGGGAACTCGTTGTCCCAGCGATTGACGAGGAGCGTGCCCTCCGGGGTGAGGCGCTCGATGAAATCCCGGAACGCCTCGACCGTGTAGAGGCTGTTCTCCGAGAGCGCGAGCGCCCCGACCGAGGCTGCGGCCCAGGTATCCACGAGCGAGATCACGATGTTGCGGAACTGCACCGGCGAGCGCCGCACGAAGCTGCGGCCGTCGGCGACCGAGACGTGGACCTCGGGTTTGTCGAAGAGGCCGCCGCTGAAATCACGATACTTCCCCCGCATCACGTCGTTGACGATGGTGGGGTTGATCTCGGCCGCGAATACGTCCTTCTGGCCCGCCTTGAGCGCGGCCCGGATGTCGCGCCCGCCGCCGGCGCCGATGACGAGCACCGGGCCCTGATCCCGGTGCAGGACGTACGCCATTTCATCGGGGTGGAGCGGCGGCGTCTCGTCCGGGGCGAGGATGGCCGTGGCGGCGCTCGCGTCCATCCGCATCCAGGCCATTCCATCACGAGGTTTGTCGACGGTGATGAGGGCCATCTCGTTCCATTGCTGGAACTCGACCTGCTTCATGTCGACCCAGCGCAGCTCGCCGAGCACGAGCCAGGGCACGCGCAGATCGGCCGCGAAGAGCACGCACGCGCCGAGGACGAACGTGGCGATGACGGGCATTTGCGCGGGCCGTTGCGGACCATAAGGCCCCTCCGCCTGCCGCGCGCCGAGCGCGAAAAAAAGCGCTGCGAGGGAGCAGAGCACGCAGACGACGAGGCACGCGCGCGGGCCGCCCGCCCGGAGCGCGAGAATGGATCCGGCGCCGCCCACCGCGGCCCCCACGAGATCGACGAGGTAGAGGCGGCTCACCTCCGCCGCGGCGTGGCGCAACGCCGCGGCCACCACGATGCCGATGAAGACGAACGGTATCGACGTCACGAGGTACGTCCCGGCGAGGCGCCCGAGGACGGCGAGGTCGATGGTCTCGATCGGCCGGGTATGCAGGAGCATCACGACGGCGACGACGGCGGCGAGGCCCGCGAGGCCGGAGAAAAGCCCGAGGCGCGCGAGGAGGTGCGTCGGGCGGGCCAGCGCGGGGACGACGTACAGAAGGACGCCGCCGAGGCCGATGCCGAAGAGCGAGAGCGAAATGGCCAGGAAGGCGAGGTGATGGCCGAGCAGGGCCGAGTAGAGCCGCGTCAGCGCGATCTGGAGGACGATGCCCGCGGCCGAGATGATCGCCACGCCCGCATAAAGACCTTGCCGTTGGGTGACTCGCACCGGCGATGTCTATCACGAATCGCCGCGGGCACGGGAGCCTTCGAGGAGCCTCGGCGTGGAATCACGTCACGAGAGCCCCGGCGACGCGGAGGCGTGGACGGGCGGGCGACGAGCGCGGAAGGATTGGACCTCTTCGATCTGCGCGCAGAGCCGGAAGAGACGCGCGTCCTCTCCGAAGCGCGCCGTGAGCATGGTCCCGATGGGCAAACCCTCCGCATTCCAGTGGAGCGGCACGCTCGCGGAAGGCTGGCCCGTCACGTTGAAGACCGGCGTGAACGGCGAGAATGCATAGGCGCGATCCACGGCCATGTCGAGCAGCCGCGGCAGCCGCAAGAGCTCCGGGCGATCGAGCCGCGCCACGAGCTCTTGCATTCCCTCCTCCAGGCCCTTCGCGAGCAACGTCCCATGCGGCACGGGCGGCCTGCCGATCGTCGGCGTGAGCAGGACGTCGTATTCCTTGAAAAACCCGGCCACGGCGCGCTGCACTTCGAAGAGCTTGCGCCGGTAATACACGAACGTCCCCGCGTCCGTGCTCCGGCCGACGAGGTTCAAGAGCCACGTCGTCCGCTCGACGTCCTCGCGCCGCGCCGGGCGACCGAGGAAGGCCTCCGACGCGCGGATCTCGGCGGCGACGAGCGCACTGAAATGCAGGAAAAACCCCTTCGCGAACTCGCGCGCGTCGAAGCGCGGCCGCGCCGGCTCCACGTGATGCCCGAGCTTTTCGAGGAGTTTTGCGGTTTCCTCGACGGCGCGCCGGTTGTCCGGGTGGGGGTCCGCGCCGTGCAGGAGCGGGTCGGTCGTGAAGGCAATGCGGAGTTTTTCGGGGGGCGCGCCGAGCGCGTCCAAGAAACCGTGGTACGGCGCGGGCGCGTGGTACATCGCGGTCGTCTCGGGCCCAGCCGTCGCGTCGAGCGCGGCCGCGCTGTCGCGCACGGTGCGGGAAAGGACGTGCTCGGTGGCGAACCCGTAAAAGCTCTCGCTCACGTCGGGGCCGACCGGCGTTCGCGCGCGCGTGGGCTTGAAGCCGAAGAGGCCACAACACGCGGCCGGGATACGGATCGATCCGCCGCCGTCGCCGCCGTGCGCCATGGGCACGATGCCCGCCGCGACGGCCGCCGCCGCGCCGCCGCTCGATCCGCCCGGCGAGTAGCCGAGGCGCCAGGGGTTGTGCGTGGGGCCATAAAGCTCGGGCTCGGTCGTCGGCAAGATGCCGAACTCGGGGGAGTTCGTCTTGCCGAACACGACGAGGCCGGCGCGCAGGAATCGCTCGGTGAGCTCGGCGTGGTGGGAAGGGACGTTGCCGCGATAGAGGCGGCTCGCGGCCTGGAGCGGCACGCCGGCATAGGCGGAGGCCATGTCCTTCATGAGGAAAGGCACGCCGCGGAAGGGGCCGTCGGGCAGCTCGCCGCGCGCCCGCTCGCGCGCGATGACGTGCATGCCGATCACGATCGCGTTGAGCCGCCCGTTCACGCGTTCGGCGCGCGTGATCGCCTCCTCGAGCAGCTCGGCGGGGCTCACCTCCCCCTTCTTCACGAGCGCGGCAAGGCCCAGGGCGTCGTGGTCGTCGTATTCCTTGAAGCTCACCCCCGTGTACCTACCAGATCGCGCGCGCCCGACTCAACGACGAAGGGCACGGCCACGGCGCATCTCTTGCGCCTCCGCGCGCGCCTTGCGCGCCGTGTCGACCCGCGGCGTCCATCGACCGATGAAATCCCGGGCCGTTTGGTGTATGTAGGGCGACGCGCGAGCCCGGCACGCGCCGTGCTTGGGTCTTCGGTGCATCGAACGAGGCACGATGAAACACCAATATCTCTTCGGTCTTCTCGCGGTGGGAGCCCTCGGCGTGGCCGGCTGTGGCACGGATTATTCGGGCACGTACAAAGGCGAGGCCACGGAGTCCGGAACGGTGAAGATCGCCGTCCCGCAGACGGCGGACGTCGCCAAGAACGAGTCGCCGCCGCGCAAGGTGCCCGACGCGACCGTGACGGTCTCGAAGGACGGGAGCGCCTACGTCGTGAAATTCGCGGCCTGCGAGATGAAGGGCGAGGCGTCGACGCCGACGCTCGTCGTCGTGAAAAACACGTGTGACGTCAAAGTGGCGAACTGGGAGGGCAAGCTCCCCCTCTCGGCGACGCTGAACTTCGACGGCACGGGCGCCCTCTCGATGGAAGTCACGGGCACCACGAAGAACGAGGCGACGGTCATCTCCTACGACTGGACGTTCAAGGGCAAGAAGTAACGTTCATTCGGGACAACCGATCGGCTGCGTGGCGAGGACGACGTCGTCGATCCAGATCGCGCGCGCCTCGTCCGGCAGATAGGACTCCCACCCCAGGTAGAGCTCGGAGAAGAGCGGCGCGACCCAGGGAGCCGTCGGCGTATCCGGGTTCGTACAGCCGTCCCCGGTCTCCTTCACGGCGATGCCGGGCACGCCATACCCGTCGACGGAGAGCTGCATCGCGTTGTTTTGCCCGTCGAACTTCCATTCGAAGCACGCCCACCGCCCCACGGGGATGGCCACCTCGTGCGAGTGGGCCCAGCACGCCGTGTGAGGGGCGCTCATCGGATCTTCGTAATACTCGGGCGTGTCATAGAACGCCGTGAGCTGGCTGCCGAGGAACGCTCCCGTCCCCTCGTCGAGGATCGGGTGGTGCACGCCATAACGGTAATAAGCCTTGTAGGTCTGTCCGGGTACGCGCCCCTGCCCCGTCACGAGCCCGATGCCCCCCGGTTCCATGGGCACGGATTCGACGAACATCATCGCCCGGCCATAAAGCACGTTGCCCTCCGGGGGGAGCACCGAGGTGTCGTCGAGCGCGAGCATCACGGTCCGGAAATCGTTGCCCATGCTGGTCGCGGTCGCCGAGATCTTCACGGCGCGCGAGCCGCTTCGGGCGTTCTCCGAGGAGAGGACGACGGAACCCCCCACCTCGACGGTGCGCCACTTGCCCCCGGGTTTGTCGCCCGCGGCGGCCGATTCGAAGTCGTCGCAGAGAAGCGCCGTGTCGCAGATGTTCGAGAACTGTCGTTCCTCGGCCGTGCACCCGGCAGCGCAAAACGCGGCCGTGAGGAGGATTGCGGAGAGTTTCCCGTCGTTTCGCATGCCGCGTTTTATCACGGCGACCGGTGGGACGGCAGGGGTCAGCGGCAGCCCTCGGCGCGGGACCAGTCGAACGTGTCGTCCTTGAACTCACGGGTCGACTGCGATTTTCCACCCATGGACATGTCGACGGTCTGCTCGAAACGCACGTGACGCGGCTTTAGCGTGCGCGGGTCGGTCTCCGCTTCGGTGCGGGTCACGCGGCGGATATTTTCGATGGGCATGTCTTTGGGGAAATGGGGCCCGGCGATCTCGCGGATGAGGCTGGCGAGGCCCTTGGCCGCTTGTTCCCCCTGGAGGGTCTGCGTGATCGACACCCGGACGAGCGCGTCGTCCCCTCGGGCTTTGCCGTGGTGCTCGAAGCGCATGCGTACGGGGATCGTCTCCGCCCCGGCGGGGACCGTGTCGTCGGCCTCGACGACCTCGCCCGGCGAATTCGAGAGCCCGATCCACGCGCCGACCCAGGCATTCCAGGAGTCGCCCGCGGACGAGGCGAGCTGCGCCTGCATCTGCGGCGAGCGGAGCGCCTGCGCCATGAACGACGAGAGCTTGGGGTTGTTGGCGATCGCCGGCGCGGCGAGCATGCGCTCGATGACCTGTTCGAGCCCACGGGCCTCGAGGTACTCGCCCTCGGGCGAAATGATCATGGGCACGGGCATGCTGAGGAGCGGGAGCACGGGGGCGAGCTTCTCCTGCGCCTCGGGCGTGGTGGCGTCCTCGCCGTTGACCACGAGGAACTCGGTGTTCTCGACGCGGACCTCGATCTTGCCGTCCTTCATGGGGCGGGCCGCGACGAAGAAGCGCATCTTCGCGCTCTTGCCCTTCTTCTCCGAGACGCGCTCGACGGGCACGCGGCAAGGCACCTTCCACCCGAAGGAGAGGTCGGTTTCGTTCGTCCCGGCGGACTCCGCGACCTCGTCGGCATTCCCCGCGGACGAACCGGAGGCGGGCGTGGCCGGCTCTTTCGTGGCCTCGGACGAGGCCCCGCAGGCGGCGGTGAACAGGAGGAGCAGGAGGGGAAGTCGCGTGAGCCGCATGAGCAGCGCGCAGCATCCTTCCATTCGGCCTTGGCGATCCAGTGATTTTTTCCGTGTGGCCCCTCCCCTCGCTGCGTCTTGACGCACGGAAGGACACGAACATCATGGGGCCGTGACCGGAGCGCCCGAGCGCGTGGAGGAGACGAAGAGCGCCGCTGAGCGCCGGCAGCTCGGCGTGCATTACACGAACGAGGCGTTCATCCTCCGCACGATCCGGCCGCTTTTTCTCGACGCGCTCGAAGCGTCGCTCGCCGCGGCGGGCACGGCCGTCGCGCTCCGCGCGTTCGTCGAGCGGCTCCTCGGCCTTCGCTTCCTCGATCCCTCGTGCGGCGCGGGGAATTTTCTCGTGGTGGCTTACCGGGAAATACGCAGGCTCGAGCTCGAGGCCCTCGTTCGCCTGCGCGCCCGAGGCACGGTCCTGCCGCGCCGCGTGCGGCTCGACCAGTTTTGCGGGATCGAGATCGACGAGCGCGCCGCGAATGCCGCGAAGATCGCGCTGGAGCGTGAGGCCGAGGCCGGCGAGCGCGAATTCGTGGGGCCGAGCGGCGTCGCGCCGCGCATCACGGTCGGCAATGCGCTGCGGGTCGACTGGAAGGATGTTTTACCAGCCGAGCAGGCGTCGTTCGTCTTCGGAAACCCGCCGTTCGTGGGCATGGCCTGGATGAGCCCCGAGCAGCAGGAGGATCGGCGCCTCGCATTCGAAAAACTCGACACGCGCGGGATCCACGCCGGCAGGCTCGATTATGCGGCGGCGTTCATCGCCCGCGCGATGACGTACGGCGAAAGCCACCCCGTCCGGTTCGCGTTCGTCACCACGAACTCGCTCACGCAGGGCGAACAGGCGCGGAGCCTCGGCCCGCTGCTCCGCCGGTACGGGTATCGGATCGATTTCGCGCACCGCACGTTCCACTGGGCGAGCGACGCGAAAGGAAAAGCAAACGTCCACGTGGCCGTGATCGGATTCTCTCGCGGAAAACCGGGGCCGCGCCGGATCTTCGATTATCCCGATCCGCGGGGCGAGCCCGTGGAGCGGGCGGCGAAGAACATCAACGTCTATCTCGCCGACGGGCCGGACGTCGTGCCGCGAAAACGAAAAACCCCGCTCCAACCCGGATATCCCGCGGGCACGAAGGGCAGCCAGCCGACCGACGGCGGGCACCTCGTCGTCGAGCCCGCGGATCACGCCGCCGTGATGGCCGATCCCGTGGCCCGGCGGTACGTGCGCCAATATCTGCAGGCGTCCGAGTTTCTCTGGGGCGAGGGGCGCCATTGCCTCTGGCTCGAAGGCGTGCGCCCCGAGGAGATCGCAGCGTCCCCCGTCCTGCAAAAGCGTATCGAGGCCGTGCGTCGCGCGCGCCTCGCTTCGCGCACGCCGTCGGTGCGGGATCTTGCGGACGAACCGTGGCTCTTCACGCAGATCCGGCAGCCCTCGGTCCGGTACCTCGCGCTGCCCGAGGTCTCGTCCGAGAACCGTCGCGTGATCCCCGCGGCGTTCGTCGATCCGGACGTCATCGCCGGCAACAAATTGATCACGTTCCCGGGCGCGGACGACTGGATCTTCGGGATGCTGCAATCGAGCATGTTCATGGCCTGGGTGCGGGCCGTGGCCGGGCGCATGAAGAGCGACATCAGCATCGCGCCACACCTGACGTATTGCACGTTCCCCTTCCCCACGCCGGACGTCGAGGGACGTCGCCGCGTGGAGGAGGCGGCCCGCGCCGTCCTCGATGCGAGAAAGGCATTCCCGGAGAAGAGCCTCGGCGAGCTTTACGATCCACGCGGGATGCCGGAGGAGCTCGCACGGGCCCACGATGGGCTCGACAGGGCTGTGGAGGGGCTTTTCGAGGGGGGAAAACCGTTCCGCACGGAGGCGGACCGGCTGCGGGCGCTCTTCGAGCGTTATGCCAGGCTCAGCCTTGCGGGCCGCGCTTGACGCCGGCGGCGTCGAGCGCGCAGAGCTCGTCCCCGCCGAAGACATTCGATCGCGTGAGGAATCGCATGCCCTCGGGGGACTCGATCGAGAAGCCGGCCCCGCGCCCCGGGACGGCGTCAATCACGAGCTGGGTGTGTTTCCACAGCTCGAACTGCGCGCCGCCGATGTACACGGGGCAGCCCTCGATCTCGCCGAGCAGGACGTCCCGCTCTCCCACCTTGAACTCACCACGCGGGTAACACATCGGGGCGCTGCCGTCGCAGCAGCCCCCCGATTGGTGGAACATGAGCGGACCGTGGCGCACGACGAGCCGACGGATGAGGGCGATCGCCGCCTCCGTGGCCGTGACGCGCGGCGGGGCCGTGGGTTCCATCAGAAGAACCCCAGCGCCTTCGGGCTGTAGCTGACGAGCAGGTTCTTCGTCTGCTGGTAATGCGAGAGCATCATCTTGTGCGTCTCGCGCCCGATGCCCGACTGCTTGTACCCGCCGAACGCCGCGTGCGCCGGATAGAGGTGGTAGCAGTTCGTCCACACGCGGCCCGCCTGGATCGCGCGGCCCATGCGATACGCCGTGTTGATGTCGCGCGTCCACACGCCGGCGCCGAGACCATAAAGCGTGTCGTTCGCGACCGACAGCGCCTCGGCCTCGTCCTTGAACGACGTGACGCTCACGACCGGCCCGAAGATCTCCTCCTGGAAGATACGCATCCGGTTCGTTCCCTCGAAGATCGTCGGCGAGACGTAATACCCATTGTCGAGATCGCCGCCGAGGCGCACGCGCTCGCCGCCGAGGAGGAGCTTCGCGCCCTCCTTCTTGCCGATGTCGATGTACGAGAGGATCTTTTCGAGCTGATCACTCGACGCCTGCGCGCCGATCATCGTCGTCGGATCGAGGGGATTGCCCTGCTTGATCTTCTTCGTCCGCTCGACGGCCCGTTCGATGAACTGGCGGTAGATCTTCTCGCCCACGAGCGCGCGCGAGGGGCAGGTGCAGACCTCGCCCTGGTTCAGCGCGAACATGGCAAAACCCTCGAGCACCTTGTCGGCGAAATCGTCGTTCTGCGCGAAGACATCGTCGAAGAAGATGTTCGGCGACTTGCCGCCGAGCTCCAGCGTGACCGGGATCAGGTTCTCCGAGGCATATTGCATGATGAGCCGGCCCGTCGTGGTCTCGCCGGTGAACGCGATCTTCGCAATGCGCGGGCTCGACGCGAGGGGCTTGCCGGCCTCGAAGCCGAAGCCGTTCACGATGTTCACGACGCCCGGCGGCAGGAGGTCGCCGACGAGCTCGGCCCAGAGCAGGATCGTGGCCGGCGTTTGCTCGGCGGGCTTGAGGACGACGCAGTTGCCGGCGGCGAGGGCGGGCGCGAGCTTCCACGCGGCCATGAGCAGCGGGAAGTTCCAGGGGATGATCTGGCCGACGACGCCGAGCGGCTCGGGGAAATGGTAGGCGACGGTGGTATCGTCGATCTGGCCGATCGTGCCCTCCGAGCCACGAATACAGCCCGCGAAGTAGCGGAAATGGTCGATGGCGAGCGGCAGGTCGGCCGCGAGCGTCTCGCGCACGGGTTTGCCGTTGTCCCACGTCTCGGCGACCGCGAGCTTCTCGAGGTTCTGCTCCATGCGGTCGGCGATCTTGTTCAGGATGTTCGCGCGCTCGGTCGGCGAGGTGCGACCCCAGGCGGCGCGCGCGGCGTGCGCGGCGTCGAGCGCCTTGTCGATGTCCTCCGCGGAGGAGCGCGGAATCTCGCAGAAGGGACGGCCGGTCACCGGGGAGATGTCCTCGAAATGCTCCCCCTTCACCGGGGCGACCCACTCGCCGCCGATGTAATTCCCATAGCGGGACTTGAACGAGACCTTGGAGCCTTCTTGGTTGGGCGGCACGTAGACCATTGCGATTTCCTCCGCGAATGTCTCGCCCCCCGACGTGCCCCCCGCGGGCCGCCTCGGAGGCGAGGGAGGAGCAAACTCCCCGGGGTGGCCGGTGTCAAGGGGTTTGGGGCGCAGCGAGACTCTGAACGCCCCGGTACAGCCCGCGCGTGTGGTGGTAGAGTCGCTGCCATGTCGGATCTCATGTCGGAGAACCACCTCGGCCCCCTGATCTCGTCGTTCCTCGTGGACGGGGTGGGCACGCTGGGCTTCCTCGCGCTCTGCGCCGCCGCGCTCCTCGCGCGGGCGCGCAAGCGCGCGGAGGCGCGGGCCGCCGAGGCCTCGTTCGACGGCGACAAGCAGCTCGTGGCCGGCGAGGCGGTCCTCTTCGGCAAGGTCGAGCGGGCCGAAGGGTCGGAGACCACGGTGCGCGTCGAGGTGGATCAGGACGGCGAGGAGTCCGAGAGCTCCGGCGTGTGGTCGCACAAGTGGACCGAAAAGAAGCGGCGGGTCTTCGTCGCGCCATTCTATCTACGCCTCGCGTCCGGCGAGCGCGTGCGGATCGAGCCGCGGGACGACGTCTTCCTCGTGGACGAGATGGACGGGCTCGTCCGCGTCGATCTGAAGAGCCGCATGCGGTACGCCGAGCTCACGCCCGGCGAGCGCGTGTACGCCGCGGGCGTGCTCTCGCGCGCGCCGGATCCGGAGGCGCAGCCGACAGCGGGATATCGATCGGGGGGCGAGGGGTACGTGCTCCGGCCGCCGCGCAGCGGACGCATGTTGCTCTCGTCGCAGCCGCTCGGCGAGCGTTTCCACGAGCGCGCACGCTTTCACGCGCGCTGGGCGGGCACGATCCTGCTCGTCGCGATCTCGTTCCACGTCGCCTTCCTCGGCTATCACGTGCGACGCTGGGCGGGCACGGACACGACGGCCACCATCTTCAAGCTCGACCATTACGTCACGAAAAGCGACGACACCGTGACGCACCATTACCGCGTATGGCTCTCTCCGCGGGACGGAATCTCGGTCGACGATGAGGTGGAGCCGGAGGACTTCGCCTGGATGCACGAGGGACAGATCGTGCCGGTGCGGCTCGTCGAGGGGCCGCTCGCGTCGAACACGACGATCGGTGGTCACCTGACCATCCACCTGCTGGCCTGGGCCGTGGTGCCGCTGCTCTTCGGTGTGTGGCTCGCCTATCATCTCCGGGAGCACACGACGCGGCCCTGGTACGAGCGCGAGGTCGTGGATGAAGGCAAGGGGAAGCTCGAAGAGACGTTCGAGGCCGAGAAAAAGCGGAGTCAGCCGCGGCCCCAAGCCTGAGCCATCTTATCGATGCACTTCGATAAGCAAGGGAGTTCGGGCTGGATTTCGTCACGGGAACGGATTAGGGTCGCGTAAAGCCGTGAGGGAGAGAACGCTCCGCGCGGCGCACAACCAGAGGGGTATACGACATGGCAAAGCACAGTTTCTCGGTCAATTTCCCCGGCGCCGCAGTCGACATCATCGCGAAGGCGAAGGGCGCGATCGAGAAGGCCGGCGGCAAGTTCGGCGGCGACGAGAAGAAGGGTGATTTCTCGGTCCCGACGCCGGCCGGCAAGGTGACGGGCGTCTACACGATCACGGGCCAGTCGTTCGCCGTGGACATCACGGATAAGCCCTTCGTGGTGCCCGGCAAGGTGATCGAGGAGCAGGTCAAGTCGTTCCTCGCGAAGGCCTGAGGAAGCGTAGCGCCGGGGTTTCACCCCGGACCCCACGAGGGGCTCTCCGCCCCTCGACCCGGACCAGGGCAAGCCCTGGACGCGGGGCGACAGCGCGCGATGCGCGCTGTCGACAGGGAAAA
>NZ_JASBQE010000115.1 GCF_029960785.1 Polyangium sp. 15x6 | reverse complement strand
GGTGCCCATTCTGTCACCGCACCGGCGATGTCATGCACGGGTCCTCCTGTAGAGAGCCGCCATCCCACGCCACCAACATGCGCCAACCCCTCTTGCTTGATTCTAATGTCCCGCAGTAGAATTAGGTGCCAATCACGAAAACTGTAGAGACGAAGCCATCGCGTGGCGTAAACTACTCCTTCGCCGTGAGGGAGACGCTACAGCAGCGTATGGGTCGAATCGTTCGGGATCGACGCGAGGCCCTTGGCTTGACCCAGGAGGAACTCGGGGAACGCTGCAATTTGCATCGCACCTACATCGGCAGCATCGAGCGCGGCGAGCGAAATCTGTCTTTGCAGAACATCGAGCGAATCGCGCATGCCCTCGGAATTCTCGCCTGGGAGCTGGTTCAGGCCGCGGAGGAAGCTCGCGAGTGAAGCCCCCTCCGCTGCCTGGGATGACCATCCATAGCACCCATCAAGATGACGATCGATAGCGCCAAATTTGTTGGGTTGTCAAAGGCGATGTTGCGGTCTCGAAACCAGGAGAACGGCGAAAGCCGGTCCGAAGTCATCGCAAGCCCAGCCGCACGTCCATGCGGCGCCTGCATCACACGCGCGATTGTTGCGGGATGCTGCCGGCCCCCTCAGGTCCGACGTCGCTGCTCGATCCTATCCGTGCTCGCCGCTCACGCCGTGGGCACCGTGCCGCCGTCGATGACGTATTCCGTGCCGGTGATGGATCCTGCGCGTGGTGACGCGACGAAGGCAATGAGGTCCGCCACCTCGCGCGGCTTCGCAGGTCGCCCCAGCGGGATGCCGCCGAGCGAGTCCATGATGATCTTCTTGCCCCCCTCGTAGTCCGTGCCTGCCTGGGCAGCGAGGCGCTCGGCGAGGCGCTCGGACGCCTCCGTCTCCACCCAGCCCGGCGACACGCGCACGACGCGAATGCCCTTCGGACTCACCTCCTTCGAAAGCGCCTTGCTGTAGGTCGAGAGCGCTGCTTTCGCGGCCGCGTAGGCGGTGGTCGACTCGGGCAGTGGCAGTTCGTGCTGGATCGACGTGACGTGCACGATGACGCCCGACCCCTGCGCCAGCATCGACGGCAAGAGCGCGCGGTCGAGTCGCACGGCAGGCATCAGGTTGAGGTCGAGCGCCTTCTTCCACTCGTCATCCCCCAGCGCAGCGAAGCCGCCCGCAGGCGCGCTCGAGCCTCCGAGGACGTGCACCAGGATGTCGACGCCGCCGAGGTACGCGAGCGCCTCACGCGCGACGAGCGCGCAGCCTTCTGCGGTGGTGGCGTCAGCCGCGACGTAGTGCACACCGTCCGCGTCGCTCGGCACCGAGCGAGCGATAGCGACGACGCGGGCCCCTGCATCGCGAAGCGCGGTCACGACCGCCGCGCCGACGCCCTTGGTGCCGCCCGTGACGAGCGCGCGGCGGTTCTGAAGCTCGAGGTCGAAGCTCATGGCGCGATCTCCAGCCGGGCGATCAGATCGCCCGCGAGGGTGAAGCGGAAGCGAAGCTCGATGGGGCTCCCCGGAAAGTTGCCGGTCACCTTCGCGCGGACCGTGGCGCGCGTGCCGTCCGTCTCTGCCGCGAGCAGCTCGGTGGTGAACGAGAACTTTGCTGTGGCGTCGGCGTTCCAGTCCGCGATGGCAGCGCGACCGCGATGCTCGTGTCCCTCGTCCACGACGAAGGCGTCCTCGGTGAAACACCGGGCTACGGCCTGTGAGTCGGTCGTCTCGTTGGCGAAGTAGCTTGCTACCGGCGCAGGCAGCTCGAAAGAGTTCGCGGAGTTCGTTTGCATGGCCCATTCTTTAAGGAGTAGGCTTCCGTTGCGCAAGAACGCACCAAAAAGTGGGGTACATACCTTTGGGTAAGCATGACCATCACACCCCCGCGTCGGCGGCCAGCGGCATCGAGGACGCCATCCAGATGCTCGAGGGCCGTTGGAAGCTGGTCATTCTCTTCCACCTGTTCGGCGGAAAGAAGCAGCGGTTCTCCGACCTGGAGCGTGCCATCCCGGGCATCTCGCAGAAAATGCTGATCCAGCAGCTCCGGCAGCTCGAGCAGGACGGCATCGTCGCGCGCATCGTCCACGCGCAGGTGCCGCCCAAGGTCGAGTACCACCTGACCGACTGGGGCCAGTCGCTGTGCCCTGCGCTCGACGAGCTGCTCACTTGGGCCGAGAAGCGCCCGACGCCGAAGCGCCAGCGCCGCTCGCCGAGGAATCAGTAACGCTCCGCCCGAGACCATGGCACGCGAGCGATTACGAGTTTTGAGCTATGGAACCCGGATCGTCGATTCGTGGACGTACACCTGCCGCCGGGCAACGTTCGTGACATAGGCACCAGGATCTCGCCTACATTCAGCCACGGAAATCCTGCACTGCCCTTGCTCACGCCGCGGGGTACTGGTCGACGCGTCGTGGTGCAAAACATCGCGACGGAGGAGCTTGGATGCAGTCCCCTGCGTTCATTCTGTTCGCGATGTCCCTTGGCCTCACGGCGTGCAGCGGCCCCACGCCGAACACGGTGATCCATGCCGCTACCGGCGACGCAGCGCTCATGCCCGTGACGTGGGGGGCCAACGCTCCCCGGCCACGCCGCCGGGATCGTCCGCGCCGTCCGTGACCCAGACGCAGACGGTAAACGTCGTCGTTGGACCGAGCAGCAGACTCGAACCGGTCGACCAGACGATGCCTGCTGCCATCGTGGCCAGTGTGCCGGGGGGAATCGAGCTCGGACTGGGGCTCATGTGGCTTGTCTCGAATGGCGCCGTGGTGCCAGGTCCGAGCTTTCGCCAAGCGCTGCTTGCCCTTGGAAGGCCGAGCGACCTCGCTGGTGAACCACGCGTGAGTGCAGGACGCCGCAACATGCTCCGGTTTGCCCTCGCACTCGAGCATTTCCGGCGCGAGGAGATGAAGCCGTGTGATCACATCAAGCCGTTGTCAGAGACTCTGCTCTCGGGATTCGCGCGGATGAATGCCGTCTCGCATGCCCAGCACTCCCCGTCTTCCGTTCGAACGCGCCGCAGCGTTCCGACCGCCTGTCCCCGGATCTCGACCCGGTAGCCATAGGCGATCGCGCGGAGCTTCACGAGGGGGCTCACACGACGACCCGTAGTTCGACGTGGGTGACGCCCTCTCGGAAGAATCTCCGCCATCGGGTCCCCCGTCCTGGCCTGTGTCAACGTCACGATGCCCCGCTGTTCGAGGCGTACGAGCGCGGGGATGATCGTGCGCTCGTACGCGCCATGGGCCGCGCGCGGCGGCGGATTTGATTCATCCAGCGCAGCGTATTGACGAGCAAACCTGCAGGAGAATGGCGGGAGGCGCGCGGGAACGTCGCCCGCCGTCGTCGCCCACGTCGTCGAAGAGTATATGCGTCGTCGGGCCCGCTACTCGACCTTGCACCGCAGCGGGTACGTACCCGGGGGCCCCGCGTAGCGGCCCCTGAGCGCCCCGTCGCTTGAGGCACGCACCGAGATTCCGTGGTAATCGCGCGACGCAAGGGCAGAACCCTCCGTGCGCTCGATGGAGCGCAGGCACACGCCCTCGTCCGTGCGCTCGACAACGGCGTACACGCGCGTTGCGGAGCCGGTCAGACCGCGCGAACCACCCCCGTCCTCGACCGTGTAGCTGAGCGAGACCGAGGGCGACGAGTACTGGGCGAGGCGCACCGAGACCGCGCCGGCGGGCGTGACGGCGGAGGTGCAGGCGCGAAAGTGCGCGCTGGCCGGGGCGGCGATGTGCTCGGGGTCAGCAGACGCTTCGGTGAGCGGGAAGAACAGCAGCGAGCCGCGCGCGTCGGTCTCGGCGGCGTAACCCGGCGCACCCGCGCGCAGTGCGAGCCCGCGCACGCGGTGGTCCCAGTAGGCCTGGCCCGAGTGTTCGCGGTCGAAGGTGAAGTCGCGCTGCCAGCGGGCGCGCCCGTCGGGGGCGAAGACGATGACGCGCTCGACCGCGCTCTGCGCGCGCACCACGAGGTCCCCGTTGGCGAGCGCGAGCGCGTCGAACACCTTGGCGCGTGGTGTGTAGTCATCGTCGGAGGCCGGCGGACGCAGGACGACGGGCGCCCCGCGCGCGCCGCTGAAGATTAGCGTGCACTCGGTGCTCGAGACGCACCGCTCGAGGAGCACTCCGCGGTCGGTGACCGCGCGCAGGTCCCACCGCACGCGCTGCGCCGAGGTGGCTTCGGCGTCGGGCGAGGGGACGCCATCGAGGCGAAACGTGGCGGAGCCGCGCAACGGTGACGGGGCCCCATTGCGCTCGATCTGCCAGCGCAAACTCACGCTTTGCGCGCCCGCGCGCTCGATGTGCACCCACGCGTTGCTCTCACGGATGTCCCGCGGCAGCCCCTCTTCCCCCACGTTCGCGGGGGCGGCCCCGCTCTCGCGCGTGTTCGCGGGGAGGCGATAGGTGCAGTCCACCCTCCAGTCGCGCCTCGGCGGGAGCGCGGGCTGCCCGCGCGGGGCCTCGTCGCTCAGCGCTTCGGGGAGCTTTCCCCAGCCCACCATGGCGACCTGGGCAAAGAGCGAGCAGCGGTGCTCATCGCAGTCCATGGAGCCCGCCAAGGTCCCGGTCCACGAGTGGCTGAGGTACACGCCGCCAAAGATGCGCGCGTCAGGCGCGACGATCGACGAGGGAATTCGCAGTGGTTCCCAGTGCGCGCCCCCGTCGAGGGTGCGCTGGAGCGATCCCCAGGTCTCGCCCACAGCGATGCCCCGACGCGCGTCGAAGAAGCGTGCCGTGAGCGCTCCCGCGGGCAAAGCGACCTTATGTAGCGGACCCGTGATAGGCCCCACCGCGACGGAGAGCTGCGAGGAGGCGGCATCAGACGGGGCGAGCAGGGCCGTCGCCATGCCGTCGCGCGCGAGCGTACCTTCGGGCGGCATGAGCAGGGCGGTCACCGTGCCGTCGCGCGCGAGCGTACCTTCGAGCGTCGCGGGCAGGGGCTCGCCGTCGAGGGTGAGCGCGACGCGCGTGCCGCGCGCGGTGTCGATCACCACGGGCGCGCACGGAGGTTTGGCGCCTGAACGCACCGTGCAGCGCACACCGAGCACGTGCGTGCCGTGCATACCAACGAAGGATTGCGGGGTGTCTTCGGGGGCGAGCGCGAGGGGCCGCATGCGCGCGTGCTCCTCGTCGAGCACCGTGAGCGTGGGCTCTCCGTTGCAGGGGCCGATACCCGCCGCGTGCAAGCCGTCGTCGGAGGCGACCACGACGCACGCGCGGGAGTCGTCGGCGTCGGTCGCGACGCGCTCGAACGCGAGGCCCTTCGTCGCGCGAAAGAGCTCACCGCCGCGGCGCAACACGAGCCCCTCGCCCCACGCGTCGAGGTCGGTGTCGCGGCGGAACTGCGCGCGATTCGCAGCGCCCGTGAGCTCGGTCCCGCGTTTGCGGTCGTAGCGCGTGGTCGTGTTGGCGCGGTCGTCGAGCCAGAGGAAGGTGCCGTCGTTGCGGCGCTGAAATGGGCGCGTGAAGCCCAGCTCCTCCCACTGAAAGGGGAAGTGCTCGGCGAAGACCGCGAGCAGCGAAGGGGCGAGCTCCGCGGCGGCGCGGTTGCGCCAGTCTGAGCGGTCGATGTTGGGCGCGCCGCGCGTGGGCGGCTGGTCCACGTGCAGCCCGTACCAGCCCCGCGTGGTGCGGACCTCGAGCTCTCCCTCGCGCACAAAGACTTCGATCGAAGCGCGCCCGTCGGGCATGGGCTGCGTGCGCCAAGAGGCCCCTCCGTCGCGGGTGATCGCCAGCACGCCGCCCTCGAAGACCGCGGCACCGAAGCGTGCGTCGAGGAACGCCGCCGAGAGCACGGGGCCTCGGTGGTGCTCGGGCGCGGGCGCGATCGGGGCCACTCCGTCGGTGATCCACAGGGCTCCGTCGGCCACACACGCGACGCGGCCCGAGGCCCCGCGGCACGTGACCTCGAAGCTCGGGGCGACGCGGCCGAGCGGGACCGGCGTCCCAAGGAAGCCCGTCGCACGCGAGGCGTTGCCGCGCTGGTCGACGAAGATCCAGTCGGAGCCCGAGGGGACCGCGGCGATGATGCTCCCTGAGAGCGCCTGCTCCGCGACGCGTGTGACCGTGCCCCCGTCGACCTCGGCGCGCAGCCCTCCCCACACGACGTGACGCGCGTCGATGCGGTGCGGGCCCGAGATGTCCCTCGCGAGCGAGAAGAACCGCACGGGCTGCTCGCCGGGCGAGGCTGGCGCGCTCGGAGTCGCCTTGGTCGGTTGCTGCGCCACGTGCCTCTCGGCTGGCGCGCACGCGGTGACGAACAAACTGAGGGTGGCGATCGAGCGAGCAGAGCTTCGTACGACGGTTCGCATAGCGGCCCTTCGCAGACAACGGGGGACGTCCCGCGTTCCGTTGAAATTTGGTGACCGTTCGCCCTGCTTTTTACGCGGCTCTCCTCACGGGGGCAAGACATTCATCGAGCTTCGTGCCATTGGCTTGGAGGGGTTCGATAAGCTCTGGCATCCCGTGATCGCCGTAGAACAGAGCGAAGTCGCCGTGAACCGTACTTTTGCTGCGGTACGCTTGCGCCCACGCGCGAAGACTTCGAGTATGCATCGGCTTGCTGGGAGCATTTCGTCCACCGACGACTCTGGGAGGCATATCGTTTCGGATTTCATTCATTGAATGATTTTTCGGGCGCCGCGGCGTCGTGCGCGACGTTCGCTCCCGGCAGGCGAACGGGCGATCGACGCTGCGCGCGCGGCGCACGGCGCCATGGGGAAGCTTCTCGCGGCGATGGCTGCGGTGGCACGCTCCGGCCGACGATCGCGGAGGTAGCGCGCACGCCCCGGGGAGCCCTGCCCACCGCCAGGGCTCTCCGGGGCGGATGCTCGCCGACCGGCCGCCTTGACGCCCTTCTAATCCCGGTCGCTGTGGCCCCCATCGCGGCCGAACCCTCGAAGGGATTCTGTCCAATGCGAGCCTACCCGTAGCGTGCCTTGCCTCGACACACGACCGAGCGGCTGTTCTTCGAGCGGGGCTACGAGCCGACGTCGGTGAACGACATCATCGCGGCCGCGGGCGTCTCGCTTCCAACGGCGCGAAACAGATGCACGCGCCCGATTGCAGCAGCCTGCCGGTGATCGACACGTGGCGTCTCCATTTTTTTTTCGGCTCCCCCATGTTCGCAAGCCAATTCTACTGCTACCATGCGCCTCGTTCGATCCTCTTCACTTCGGGACCATGCAGGAGCAGACAACACAGCGTGATTATTGGCTTTGTCAGCTGGCCGGCTGGGGCGCGCTGGCCTGCGTCGGCGTGCTATCCTCGTCCAGCGGCGATACGCAGCAGATGCTGCGCTTCGCGCTCGCCAAGAGCTTCTGCATGGTGACGGGCCTCGGCCTGTCCCATGTCTGGCGGCTCCAGCTCAAGCGGCGCGCGTGGGTGGACCGCGCCACCGGCATTCCCTTCGGCCGCATCATCGCCGGCTTGCTGGTGCTGGCCGTCTTGCAGACGGGCTGCCTGCTCGCCGCCGACCTGGCCTTCCGCGATGGCGCTCTGCTGCGCGATCCGTCGACAGGTCCTGTCGATTACGCCATGCTGTTCGTCCTGTGGTTCGCCATTTTCGCCGTCTGGACCCTGTGCTATGCGGTCGCCCTCGCGCGCCGCCGCGCCCAGCGCGCCGAGCTGGAAAAGCTCAAGCTGGAGGTGAGCGTGAAGGATGCCGAGCTGCGCGCCCTGCAGTTCCAGGTCAATCCCCATTTTTTCTTCAATAGCCTGAACAGCATCCGCGCCCTGATCTACGAAGACGCGCCGGCCGCCGCCCATGCCGTCAGCCAGCTCGCGGGCATGATGCGCCAGCGCTTGCAAACGGACCAGACCGGCACCATCCCCCTCGGCGCGGAAATGGCGGCCGTTAGCGCCTATCTCGGCATCGAGAAGCTGCGCTTCGACGAACGCCTGCGGGCGCATATCGACATCGATCCGGCGCTGGCGGCGACGCCGGTGCCGCCGATGGTGGTGCAGACCCTCGTCGAGAACGCGGTCAAGCACGGCGTCGAGCGCACGGTCGCGCCCTGCGAAGTCAGGATATCGGCGCGCCTCGGCGCCGATGGATTGGTGCGCGTCGAGATATGCAACCAGGGCCGGCTCGCCGCGTCCAGCACGTCCACGCGGCTTGGCCTGTCGAACGCCATCCAGCGGCTGGCCCTGCAATGCGGCCCGCAGGCAAGCTGCGTCCTCGCGGAGGAAGGCGGCTGGGTGCGCGCCACCGTGACACTGCCACAGGGAGCCGCATGAGAGTCGCCATCATCGACGACGAGCGCCTCGCGCGGAGCGAGCTGCGGCGTCTGCTCGACGCCCACCCGGAAGTGGAAGTCGTGGCCGAAGCGGCCAATGTGGCCGATGGACTGCACGCTATCCGTCACATGGCGCCGGACCTCGTGTTCCTCGATATCCGCATGCCCGACGGGAGCGGCTTCGAGCTGCTGGCGGCCTTGGAGCGCGCGCCCGCCGTCATCTTCACGACGGCTTACGACCAGTTCGCGCTCAAGGCTTTTGACGCGAATGCGCTTGACTACCTGCTCAAGCCCATCGAACCGCCACGCCTGGCCCAGGCCCTGAAAAAATACAGCCGCGACGCCGCACCCACGCCGCAGAAGGCCACGGACGGCAAGGTCTTCATTCAGGACGGGGAACGCTGCTGGTTCGTGGACGTGGAGCAGATCGTCCTGTTCGAATCCGAGGGCAATTACACGCGCGTCTACTTCGACCACAACCGCCCGCTACTGCTGCGCTCCCTGAGCCAGCTCGAAGAGCGGCTCGACCCGCAGCACTTCATGCGGGTGAGCCGCCGCCACATCGTCAATCTGCGCTACGTGCGGAGCGTGGGACCGTCGGCCGCGGGCGGCCTGGTGCTGCAGCTCGAAAGCGGCTTGAACGTGGACATGTCGCGCCGCCGCGCCGTCCAGTTCAAGCAGCTCAAGCGCCTCTAGTTAGCGATGTCGACAGCCCTGCGGTTGTCGGCCGGGACGCGGTCGATCAGCAGCTGGCGCGGGTCGATGCACACTTCGGAAGGCTTTTCCGCCACGGTGAGCGTGAAGCGCGTTTCGCCGGCAGGCAGCACGCGTTGCGCCGCAGGGAGCAGGCGCCCGCCTGTGAAGACGGCGATGTCGATCGGCTCGTCGTAGACGCGGGCCGTCTCCTTGCCGTGGCCATCCGCTTCCGTCTTCGCCAGGCGCACCGTGACGCTCACGTCCCAGCGGCCGTCCGCGCGCGGGCTGGCTTTGGCGGCGAGCACGCGGTTGTCGTAGAAGACGATGCGTTCGAACAGGTCCGTCACCAGATCCTGCTTGCTGGCGGGCGTCTCCGCGCGGAGGTAGCCAAGCAGGTCGCGGCTCGTCGTGTAGGGTGTTGTCTGGTAGCGTTTGTCGTCGAGGAAGCGCCGAAGGGCGCGGTTCACGGCCGCCTCACCGATCTCTTCGCGCAGGCGGTAGAAGACGAGGCTGGCCTTGCGGTACTGCAGATAGGTCTGGCTCTCGTTGCGGATCAGGGGCTGCTCCTCGGCGCCTTCGGCGGTGCGGCCACGCAGGTATTCGTCCAGGTCGAAGCGCAGGATGCGGCGCACCGTCTCGGCGCCGTAATGCTTTTCGACGGCCATCAGGGCCGAGTATTCGGCCAGCGATTCCGTCACCAGCCCGCCACCCTGGACGTTGGCGGCAATAGCCTGGTCACCCCACCACTGATGCGCTAGTTCGTGGGCCGTGACGTAGAACACGTGGTCGGCTGCGGCCGGGTCGCGCAGGTCGCTGATGAAACCGAGCGATTCGGAGAAGGGCGTCAGCGTCGGGAAGGCGCGCGCATAGCTCTGGTAGAGCGGGGTCTCGACGATGCGCACCTGCTTGTAGGGATAGGGACCAAAATTGGCCGTGTAGTAGTCGAGCGCGCCCTTCGCGCCCGCGATCATGCGGTCGATGTTGTAGGCGTGTTTCGTGTCGTAGTAGACCTCGATGGGCAGACCGCTCCACTGGTCGCGCTTGACTTCCCAGCGCGCCGACTGATAGCCGAAGAAGGGCAGGATCGGCCGGTCCATCTTGTAGTGGAAGTAGCGGCGGCCATCCTTCTCCCAGCTGTTCACGAGGGAGCCGGGCGCCAGCGCGGTCTGGTCCGCGCTGGTCGAGACAGTGGTCTCGAAGTCGATGAAATCGGCATCGATGCCGAACAGCTTCCAGTAGTTCTTGTACTGGGCCTGGCCATCTTCCAGCTTGGGCATGCGGTGCGCCTCGCCCAGGCCGCGCGCCTTGCGGGCCTTGGCGTCGTCGATTTCGAGCGACTGGTTGTAGCCGAACTTGGGGAAGTAATCCTCGAACGCGAACAGGGTGCCGTTGTCGTTCACAGGATCGGGCATGCCGTCGTTCGTGAAGCCGTGCCTGCGCACATCCACCGTGAAGTCGAGGGCAATGCTGGCGCCAGGCGCCAGCGGCTGGTCGAGCTGCCAGTCCTGCACGCCGTAGCGCGCGTCGTCGCGTACCAGGCGGCCTGCGGGCAGCTTGTCGAAATGGGTCGTGGCACGCAGATCGTTTTGGATACGCAGGACAGCAAGCGGCGCCTGCGTCTTGTTCTGCAGGACGTAGTGGCCATGGATGCGCAGCACGTGCTCGGACGGGAAGATGTCCACCTCGGCCCTTATGCCCGTCAGGCTGGGGAGAGGCAGGTCCATGTCCTTGCGGTAGGCTTTCTCGTAGCCGGCGCGGAAGTCAAGCAGGGCTTCGCTGGACTGGTAATCGTTGAGGATATTCGTGTTGTAGTAGATCCAGCCGCCCGCCGCTGCAAAGCCGGACAGGCAGAGCGCGAGTGCGGCGCCGGCGCGGCCACGCAGGGCCGCTGCGGCAGCCTTCACCCGTTCGCCCCAGCGCGGGGCCGTGCCGCGCACCCAAAAGCCCTGGGCCGCGATCAGCATGGCTGCCGCCAGCAGGCCCCAGTACAGCACGAACCACGCCCAACCCGCGATGTAGTGGCCGTAACCGTTCATGTCCGAATAGCGCAGCGTCGGCAGGGATGCGAAGTTCGACAGATGGTGCTCGATACGCAGGCCGCGCAGCACCGGGCCGGATGCGAGCACCGCGATGCCAAGCGCGTAGCCGAGGAATTTGTTCCCTGCTACGACCTGCAGGGCCAGCAGCGCCATCGCCATCAGCACGAAGTAGGCCGAGGAGATCAGCGTGCCCTTCGCATACAGGATGACGTCGACGGGCGCGCCGCCAACCACGAGCTGAATACCCACGGCCGCCACCACGCCAGCGAGCAGGAAGGCCAGCACAATCGCCACCAGCGCGCCGCACTTGGCGAGCAGCGGCGCCCAGTTCGGCACGGGCAGGGCGTCGGCCAGGCCGTCGATGCGGGCCTGTCTGTCCTTGTAGACCAATTCCCCGCTAAAGAAGATCAGCACGATGACGAGCATCTCATTGAGGCCGCCCGCGAGTTCTTCGAGCATCAGGCGTGTGAGCGGGTACGGCGTGCTGTCGAAGCGCATGCCGCCGATTGTGTAGTTGGCGAAGAAGTTCGCCAGTGCCAGCAGGAGCATGACGAGGAAGGGCAGGCTGCGCAGGACGGCGCGCACATCGGCGCGCAGCAGGCGGGCCGTTTGATGCCAAGCCGTCGCCGCACCGAATATCGGTTCGATGCGGCGCAGCGGCGTGGATGGCGCCGCGCTGGCCGCCACTTCCAGTACGGCCCGGCGCTTGCGCCAGCCACGCCCAGTTCCGACCCGCAGGGGCTTGAATAGCACCAGCGTAGTGCCGAACATGCCAAGGGCGAGCATGGTCCACAAGGCGCGATTCATCAGCAGCGCGCCACTCAGTTCGGGCAGACGCACATTCATGTCGGCGCTCGTGAAATAGCGCGTGGCCTGGGCCAGCACCCGCACACCGAAGGGATCGAGCAGCACGGCCAACACGGCGCTATCGGCGCGCCCGCCGAGGAAGCCAGCAATCGACCACAGGGCGACGAAGCCGAGCACGCCGACATAGACCATCATCATCGAGCGCGTCGTCGCGGCCAATAGCGTCAGCAGCGCCGACACGAAGAGCAGGTTCGGCACGACATAGACAAAGAAGCCCCAGGCATAAGACTGCAGCGAGAAAGGCCCGATGCGCGCGGGATCGATGCCAGGCATGCGCGAGCCGATCATCATGGCCACCGTGATCAGCCCGAATACCAGCAGGCAGGTCGCGAAGCCAGCCAGGAAGCGGCCCAACAGGTAGTCGAACTTGCGCATCGGCGTGGCGAACAGCAGGTCGGCCATGCCCACCTCGCTGTCGCGCAGGATGGCGCCAGCCAGGAAGACGGTCACGAGGAACATCGCGATGATGCTCAACACGCCGAGCTGGTTGACGATGACGACGGGCGCATTCATGTGCGCATTGCCGATCGCCCCGCCGATGCGGAAGCTGTCGCTGCTGGCGGACAGGAAGGAGATCAGCACGAGCGGCAGGGTGCTGATCCAGAGCAGGGGCTGACGCAGGTGGTAGCGCAGATCGAAGGCGAAAAAGCTCTTCCACATGATCCGCACCTCAGGCTGCCGCGCGCAGCTGCAGGAAGTAGACGTCTTCCAGGCCCGGCTCGACCTGGGAGAAGCCCGCATGGGGCTGGGCTTCCGCGAAGATGTTGATCTGCGGCTTACCACCCACCAGGCGCGAAGACAGGACCGTGAAGCGCTGCTGGAAGTCCGGCAGCTCCGCATCGCTGACGGCGCCGCGCCAGATGCGGCCCTTGAGCGTGGCGATAGCCGCCTGCGGCTCGCCTTCTACCAGCACCCGGCCCTTGCCGATGATGGCCATGCGCGCACACAGGTCGGTCACGTCTTCCACGATATGCGTGGACAGGATCACGATGACTTTCTCGCCGATGCGCGCCAGCAGATTGAGAAGGCGGTTGCGCTCGTCCGGATCCAGGCCCGCCGTCGGCTCATCGACGATCACGAGGCGCGGCGCGCCGAGCAGGGCCTGGGCGATGCCGAAGCGCTGGCGCATACCGCCCGAGTAGCTGGCCACAGCCCGCTTGCGTGCTTCCCACAGATTGGTCTGGTGGAGCAGGGCTTCCACGGCTTCCTTACGCTCGCCACGCCGGGTCAGCCCCTTGAGGACGGCGAAGTGGTCCAGCAGTTCCAGCGCACTGACCTTGGGATAGACCCCGAAATCCTGAGGCAGATAACCCAGCCGACGGCGCAGGGCCAGAGGATCGCGCAGCACATCCACACCATCCAGGTGGATGCTGCCGCTGTCGGGCGTCTGCAGCGTGGCGATGGTGCGCATCAGCGAGGACTTGCCCGCGCCATTCGGGCCGAGCAGGCCAAACAGGCCGGTGGGGATGTCGAGGCTGACGTCATTCGTGGCGTGGACGCCGTTGTCATAGGTCTTGTGCAGATGGCGGAGCAAGAGCATGGCAGCTTCCTTGGAGTGGAACGCAAGGATGAGGCTAGAGGGCAGGGCGACAGCAGGCCAGCGCTCAGATACGAAAGCGCGGCCGGCCGTGACGAACGGCGCAAATCAAGGATGAGCGGTGAGCGTCAGTCCATCAATTGCAGGAGAAGTGCAAGCTTAGCGGGACGACGCCGTGGTCGCGTCGGCGCATAGGGCAAACAACCCGGGATTTCCTCCTCCCCGGCGCCTAGCACTACTCTGCCATCCTGACCGATCGTGCCCGCGACCTGACGCGCGACAAGCTAGATCTACCTGCCTTCCGATCTTTCCCTGACCAAAATTTGGCCCGGCGGAACGCCTTGCGCTGGTTTGTCCGCGTGACCGCCGTCAAACCCACGTTCAAGAGTGACGAACTGGCCGAGGAGCACTGGGAGCGCGAGTTCGAGCACTGGCTAGCGCCGTTCCTGCACGAGTTCGGCTACCCATCTCAGCGGAAGTGGTCGCAGGTCTACATGCGTGGGCTCCTCGGGCCTGGCGACCGCAAGAGCATCGAGCCGATGGCCGCGCGGGTTTGCCCGGGCGAGACACAGCAGCTTCACCACTTCGTCTCGACCTCTCGCTGGGACACGGCCGGGCACGAGCGGGTGCTCCTCGAGAAGGCAGGAGCGCTCGTCGGCGGCAAAGATGCCCATCTCGTCATCGACGACACGGCGATCCCGAAGAAGGGGACTCATTCGGTTGGCGTCGCGCATCAGTACTGCGGGCAGCTCGGCAAGAACGCTAATTGCCAAGCTCTCGTCTCGGTCACGCTTGCGCGTGACGAGGTGCCCGTCCCCGTCGCGCTCCGGCTCTACCTCCCGAAAGAGTGGGCGCACGATCCAGCGCGGCGGCGCCGCGCAAAGGTGCCCGAAGACGTGGTGTTTCGGCCCAAATGGCAAATCGCACTCGATGAGGTCGAGCGCATCATGCAGAGCGGCGTCGAGTTCGGCGATGTCCTGGCGGATGCGGGGTACGGCGCGTGCGCCGCGTTTCGACGCGGGCTTTCACAATTGATGCTCAAGTGGGCGGTTGGCGTGAACTCGAACCAGCTCGTCTATCCGAAATCCGTACGTGTGGCCGCGCCCGAGAGAACACGACCGGGCGGTCGTCCGCCGAAGCGCGGGAAGGTATCGGCGGCCCCGAAGAAGGCACACGAGGTGTTCTCCACGCGAGCGAAAAACGGCTTCGAGGAAGTGAGCTGGCGTGACGGCACGAAGAACCCTCTTACTGCGTCCTTCGCGGCAATTCGCGTACGCGTGGCTGACGGACCGAAGGTCGTCGGACACAATCACGGGCCTGGCGAAGAGGCATGGCTCATCTGCGAAAAGCGCGCGAGCGGCGAGCGGAAGTATTATCTCTCGAACTACCCGGCTGACGCCGACCTCGGAACGCTTGCCTCGGTGGTCAAGGCGCGATGGGTTTGCGAGCAAGCTCATCAGCAGATGAAAGAGGAGCTCGGGCTCGACCACGTCGAGTGCCGCTCCTGGCACGCGCTGCACCATCACGCGCTCCTGACGATGATGGCCTTCGCCTTCCTCCAGCACCTGCGTAACGCCGAAAAAAACGACCGGGCGCAGCGGCCCGCCGCCTGAACCGTCGCTACCGGAGATCCGGCGGCGATTGATTCAAAGGCTCGCTGCGCCCCAAAAATGCGCGCGGTGCGGAGCGACGGTGCGGGCGCTCGTGCCGATATGAAACGCGTGGGTGGTGGTGGCAGAGTAGTGCTAGTCGTTTGGGCGTCGAGCGCACGTCTCCGCGCCCTCTCCGGGCAGGCTCGAGCGGGCGTCCTGGAGCACCGTGCGTAGATGCACGAACGATGCGGCGAGAATGGACGGGGTCGTTGATGTCGGCATCAAGCCGCTTGTCTGCCGGTAGATTCGCGCTGGCGCGACCTCGTGGCAGGGCTCGGGATCAGCTCGGTGGCCATTGGGTTCGCGCTGAAGGACATCCTCCAGAACTTCGTGGCCGGTGTGCTCCTGCTCGGGCGAAGGTCTTTCCGCATCGGCGATCAGATCCGCACTGGCAATTACGAGGGCACGGTCGAGGACATCGACGTCCGCTCGACCCGGATTCGGACCTACGACAACGAGCTGTTGGTTGTGCCGAACGGCGAGGTCTACACGCGAGGCATGATTGTGCGCACCGCGAACGGACCTCGGCGCGTGCGCCTCGGCGTCAGCATCAGCTACGTCGACGACGTCGACGTGGATCGCGAGGTGATCCGGGGCGCGCTCTCCGGCACGGAGGGCGTCATGGCCGATCCGGCGGCGTGGGTCTATGTCGAGTCGCTCGGGCCCTCGAACGTGGAGATGACGGTGCATTTCTGGGTCGAGGCGCACCAAGCGAACGTGCTTCGTGTCCTTGATCGGGCAGCCACGGCTGTGAGGACGGCGCTCGATGCGGCGGGCGCCGACGCGACGTTCCCGCGCACCGAGCGCCGTCCAAGTCGAACCGGAGGCCACGTCGCGCGAGATCAAAACCTCTCGTCCCGTGGCCGGGTCGCTTGGTCGACGAGACTGCGCGCCGAAGGCTGACGTCCCGCGCGGGTAAGGTCAGTCGGGACGATTAAGGCCGAGTAAGGCGACGGCACGCGCGAGCCACCCTAGCTTTCGGGTGTGTCTATGGCGGGCGCGTCGCTCGCCTCGCACCCCAACTCCTGGCCACCGCGAGGTCCCATGCACTTTCGTCCTTCTTACCTCCTTGCTTTTTCCCTCCTTGCCGCCGCCTGCCAAGAAGCAGCCGTTTGTGAGGAAGGGAGCGTCGAACGCAATGGCCAGTGCGTCGCTGCCGCCGCCGTGCAGCGGATGCGGCTGACGCACCTCGACGTCCCCTACGACCTGTCGAAGCCGGTCTACGTCAATAATCGGGTCCCCATCACCTTCGGCATCACCGCGGACAGCGACGACCCCGCGAATCCGGGCACCCGGAATGTCGCCGTCACGTTCTCGTTCGTCGAGGCCAACCCCACCGACCCGAAGAACCCCCTCGGCTGCAGCTCCAGCGCCATCGACGTCGAGGTGATCGGCGACGGGACCGAGCGGATCGTCGAGGCCTACATCTGGCCCACCTCGCAGTGCGCCGAGCTCGCCGCGAAAAACACCGAGGTGAACCTCCAGGTCGACTTCAATGGGGGCCCGGAGCTCGCGGCCGAGATCGGGTCGGACCTCGACGCCCCGAGCGTCGTGTTCTCGGACGCGCGCCGAGGCGACGCGCCGAACAAGCTCTGCCGCGCTTCGCTCGACGCGGCGGACCCCAAGCCCGGCTGCGTGCACCCGATCCGCCTCCAGCCGACCCCCACGGGCGCCGAAGGCTCGCTCATCGACGTCCGCTACGCGCTCAGCTCGAGCTCCTCGGTGGCCGTCCTGTCGAGGCAGCCCACCGAGGACATCGGCCCCGACGGCCCCCCTGACATCGACCCCGCCCTCGTGGTCCAGTCGCGCTTCGTCGTCAACGGGCGCGACCCGTACATCTCCGCGCTGGATCCTTCGCAGATCCCGCCATCGCTCCTCGAGGCCGTCCCCACCATCGAGGAGGACCTGAAATTCGGGCTCGACGACGCGGCGCTGGCCGCCGTCAGCGTGCCGCCCGGCAAGGCGACCGTGTCCTACACCATCCGGTCGGCGGCCGACGGCATGACGCAACTGCCCCTCACCATCCGGGATCCCGCCAATCCGAAGAGCAGGGTCGCCGAGGTCGTCGTCGATCGCATCGTGCCGGGCACGGCCAACGACGCCGTGCACGAGCTCTACCTCGAAGGGGCCGCCCTCGAAGCCGTATCGCCCGGCGGCGCGTGGGCGAACCAGAGCGACTTCGTCATCCGCGGCTGCTTCACCGGGGCGTTCGCCCAGGGGGGCAACGAGGGCGACGGCAACCTCGACGATTGCCGCGAGCTCGAGGTCGTGCTCGTGCGCGAGGCCTCGTCCTCTTCGGCCGCCTCCTCTCGCAGCTTCGACAAGGAGTTCGAGCGCAAGCTCGGCAATGATCGCATCGCGATCGAGAGCACGATGTCGACCCAGAACCGCCTCGACCTGAGCGGCGCGTTCAGCCGGACCGAGGGGGAGGTCGCGCTGAAGGGCAAGATCGGCAAGAGCTTCGACCTGACAATGGCGCGCGCCTTCGCCGACGCGAACCTCGCCGTCGACCCCACGAAGACCTCGTACGAGGTGGGCGTCGACGCCTTCGGGCAGCGCATCTTCGGCGTGTCGAAGCAAGCGGCGATCATCGTCCAGACCGAGGACTTCAGCGCCGCGAAGTCCTTCACGATCGGCAGCCTCGGCTTCGGCTTCGGTCCCGTGACCGTCGGCTTCAAGATCGGCGTCGGCGGCTCCATCGGCGTCGCGCTCGAAGACACGCTCGAGGCGCTCTCGGACTCCGCCACGTGCCAGGACCTCTTGAAGTCGGCCGACACCATCACCGCGTGCGGCCGGATGACGCGCGTCACCTCGCCGAACTTCGGCCTGACCGGCACCGTGGAGGGCGGCGTCGACTTGAAGATCGTGAAGGCGGCGGTGGTCGCCGATCTGCGCTTCGTCACCACGAGCTTCCCGCTCGACACGACGCTCGGCTTCGGGCTCACCGCCGATGAGAAGCTGCTCGTCCGCGGCGACGTGACCTGGGACATGTCGTTCACGCCGCTCGAAGGCGACGTCTCCATCGTCGGGAAGGTCGGCATCCGTCGCTTCGCCAAGAGCCTGAAGGTGCACCTCTTCAGCTTCTCCTCCCCCAGCTTCGAGACGCGGCTCCTGAGCGCGTCGATGGGCACGCCCGAGGAGCTCCAGTGAGCGCCATGGCGAAGGGCGATCGCAAGAAGATGGCGGCCGTCGCGGCGACGCTCGCCGCCGTCTCGATCTTGGGGATCACGTTCGGCCTGCGGCGAGGGGCGGAGCCGGGCGTGCCTGCCAAAGAGACGGAGGCCGCGCGCGCGGCCTCGGTCGCCCCGCAGTGCCGGTTCGAGCCCGGCGAGACGGCGGCGTTCACGCTCGCGTCCACGGTCCGCGACGTGCGCGGCGAGGAAGAGGACCACCTCCGCGCGACGCTGAGCGTGGAGGTCGTCGAGCAGCTCTCGGCGACGCGTTATCGGCTCCGCGCCGCGCTCAGCGACGTCTCCCGGAGCCAGGAGCTGACGCTGCCGGAGGAGCGCGTGAAGGGATCCCTCACGGACCCCTTCTTCGTGGACATGGACGCCTCGTGTCGCTTCGTCGGCTTCGGCTTCGCGCGCGACTGGGACGCTCGCCGCCGGCAGTTCGTGCAGTCGCTGCTCCTGACCCACGAGTTCGTGCTGCCAGCCACGGACGAGACGCGGCGCTGGAGCGCGTCCCAGTCGGATGGGATGGGCCCCTTCGAGGCGAACTACGAGGACGTGTCCGAGGCGACGGGCTCGGCGCTGCGCATGAAGCGGCGCAAGGCCGCGTACGAGGGGAAAGCGCAGGCCGAGGCCCTGGGCCTGTCGGTCGTGGTGGTCGCCTCGGAGGCCACCGCGAGCTTCGACCACGACCATCCGCGATGGTTCGCGTCGACGTCCGGCCTCGAGCGCGTCCAGATCCTCGTGCAGGGCCAGGTGCAGGCGGACCTGCTCCAGCGATTCCGCATGAGGCGCGACGATACGCGGTTCGTCGCGGTGCGCGCCTTCGCGCCGGGCGACGCCGACTTCCGCGACGCCTTCGCCCTCGATGTCGCACGTGACCCGCACGTCGATGCCCGGATGGCGAAGGTGTCCTACGAGGAGGCGCTCAAGGCGTTCCTCGCGCACTTCCGCGAGCCCGGGGATCCGAGCTACGCGGCCGCGCGCGAGCTCGCGGCGTGGCTCGCGGCGCACCCCGAGGGAGCGCAACGGCTGGTCGCCGCGCTGCGGGCGGGCGACATCGACGACGCGGCCCGGCCCGCGCTGTTCCTCGCGCTCGAGCTGTCGGGCACCGAGGCCGCGCGGGGGGCCCTCTCGGACGTGCTCGTGGACAGGCGCCTGCGCGCCGTCGACCGCGCCCGGGCCGCGTCCGCTCTATCCGACCTCGGCGCGCCCACGCGGGGCACGGCCGAGCTGCTCCTCGCGCAGGCGCAGAAGGACGGCGACGACATGGTCGCGAACGTCAGCTTGCTCGGCCTCGGCAGCATGGCCCGGCGGAGCGGCGACGACGACGAGCTCGAGACGTACGTCCACGCGTCGCTCGACAGGGAGCTCTCGGCCGCCGCGGACGAGGGCAAGACGCGCCTCGTCCTCGACGCCATGGGCAACAGCGGCGATCCGGCCTTCGCCGACGAGCTCGAGGCGCAGCTCGGCGCGGAGAGCGCGTCGACGCGGCAGCACGCGGCCGAAGCGCTGGGACGCCTGGATCCCGTGGAGGCCGGGCCGCGCCTCTTGGAGCGTCTCCGCGAGGAGACGGATCCCGCCGTCCGCACGGCCATCGTGGGGGCCTTGCGCGGGTCGCCCACGGCCGACGCGGTCGCGCTGATGGCGGACAAGCTCGCGGCGAGCACGTCGATCCCGGAGCGGGCCGCGATCATCACATGGCTCGGCGACGCGTCTCGGACGCGGCCCGAGGCGCGTGGCCACCTCGTGGCGCAGTTCCACCGGGAGACGAGCGCCCGGTTGATGCAGCTCATCGGCACCTTCGTGCCCGCGGCGGCGCTGCGATGAGCCCGCGGGCAGCGTTCGCCGGTGTCGCGCTGGCCGCGCTGCTCGCCGGCTGCTCCTCGCACGCGCCCGAAGCTCCGGACGCTGCCGTGTCGGCCTGGGTCGAGGCCTTCGCGACGCCGTTCCAGGGCGACGGCGAGACCGACGACCTGGTGATCTCCGCGCAGGCGCCCTGCGCGGGGATCGCGCTGCGGGCCACCACCGCCCCCGGCGTGTGCTTTCAGCTCAGCTCGGCCGTCGACGGTGAAGGGCGCGTGGGGGTCGACGGGCGAAGCGCAGGCGCGTTTTGCCGCGACTGCGCGCTGCGCACGTCGGTCGTGGTCTCCGCCGGCGTCTTCCTCCTTCCGGCGGAGGAGGGACACTTCGAGCCGAAGACCGGCCTCTCGCTCCGCTTCGCGCGGGTCGACTGCCTGACGCTGACGCCGCTCGCGGCGCCGGAAGACCGCCCGACGTTGCGGGTCGCGGCGCAGCGCATCGAGGTGATCCCGGATCCGGCGACGATCGACCTGCGCTTCCTGGTCACGAAGAGCTCAATCCTGTTCGGCGACGAGGACCGCCGGGCGGAGCTCTTCGCGCACCTCGGGCAGGAGCTCGCCCCGGGGGGCCTCATCCCCCGGCTCGTCGAGGTGCACGACCTCGACACGCTGCCCGCGGACGTCCGCTTCCACGCCGGCGACCCCGCGGCCCTCTCGGCGTTGCTCGCGAACGCCCCGCCGAGGGCGGAGACGACCATCGACGTCGTCTTCGGCGGGTGCCTCCTCTACGACGACCCGTTTTTCGGCCCGCCCAGCGCAGTCAACGGATTCACGCCGAGGATCCCGGGCGGCGCCGGCCCCGCCGACGCCGTGTTCATGCCCGGCCTCGATTGTTTCGCGAAAGGCTCGGGGCCCGTCGACCTCCCCGCCCGTGCGCAGGCGCATTTCCTCGCGCACGAGCTCGGTCATTACCTCGGCCTCTACCACGTGGTCGAAGAGGACGGCCTCACCGACCCGCTCGAGGACACCGGCCCGGACAACCTCATGCATTTCCATCCAGCGCAGGCGACGGCGGTCGGATTCAGCCCCTCCCAAGGCCGCTCGATGCGGATGCACCCCGCCGCGCGCGCCCGCTGACGAGATCGGGCGGCGGACGAGCTCACGCGCTCACGGCTCGCCTCCGGTCGGGGACGTATTCGCGCCGGGCGTCGCGCCGTCGAAGCGCTGCACTTCGAGGTTGGGATCCAGGGCGTAGCCGTCGTCCTGGCTCCGCAAGAAGTCCCGCAACCCACGACGCCGCAGCTTGGAGACCGCCACGTAGATGCGGTTGGCCGCGGCGTCGACTTGAATACGTTCTCCCGGCCAGACCGCTCGCTGGATCGCATCCAGAGAGAGCCCCACGCCGGGCCGCGCGCCGCGCTGCTCGACCAGCGCGAACAAGAGGCGGCGCAGGACGGGGTGCTGGTGCAGATCCTCCCATTCTCCCCCGGGAGGCCGATAACGGCCCGCGCTCGGCGCGATCACCAGCGCGTCGGCGGACAGCTCCTCGGGGGCCTCGGCGGCCTCGGCCGACAGGCGGCCCAGCGCGGCGCTCAGGATCCGGAGGCCGATGCGCACGTCATCCGAGAGCTCGGCCGGCGACGGACCTCCCGTCGCCGAGGCGCGGTGCGCGCGCTCCATCCGCTGCCGCACGTGCTGGAGGAGCGCCCTTCCGCCCTGCGGATCTCGCGCCTCCAGCGCCTCGGCGTCGGCGAGCTCCGCCGCGCCCCAGGCCAGGTCCACGAACGCGGCCGCGAGCGCGTCTCCGCCGCTCGTGACCGCGAGCTCCGCCTCCGCGAGCAGCCCACGGGACGCGGCGTTCTGCCCGAGCGCCGCGAGCACCATCGCCAGCCTGCCACGGGCCAGCGATTCGGAGCGGACGTCCCCGGTGGTGCGGAGCGCCAGGAGGGCGCGCTCATGATAGCTGCGCGCGGACGCGAACTGGCTGCGCTCGTGCTGGAGCGTGCCCAGGTTCCCGAGGGCGATCGCCTCCAGGCGCCGATCACCGGTACGCTCCAGCAGGCGCAGGCCGATCTCGTAATGCGCGAGCGCGGTGCTCAGGTCGCCCTGCTCCTGCTCCAGAACGCCCAGGTTGACCTGCACGATGCCCTGGAGCCGCACCACGCCCGCGTCGCCGAGCACGCGGAGCGCGTCCTGGTAGCGCTCCCTGGCGACCTCGTACTGGCGGAGGTCGTGCAGCAGGGCCCCGAGGTTGGCCAGCAGCCGGCCCTCCGCGCGCCGGTCCTTCTGGTCGGCCAGGAGCGACATGGCGAGGTCATAACAGGCGCGCGCGTGGGAGAGCTCGCGCTGCTCGTGGTGGAGCACGCCCAGGTCCGTGACGATCGCAGCCTGGATGGCGAACAAGCCGGAGGCCTTCGCCAGCTCGATTCCCTGGTCGAACCTGGCGCGCGCCTCGTCCGCGCGACCTCGCACCTGCGCGGCGCGGCCCCGCGCCGCGAGCAGCGGCGCGGCCAGGGCCGGCGGGCTGTCGGGCGCGATGTGCAGCGTCCGCTCCAAGAGCTCGAGCAAGAGGTCCGCCGGCCCCCGGCGAGCGAGCGCCGGTTCGATCGCGAGCAGCGCCCGGACGGCGCGCTCCGGCGCGAGGCCCGCGGGCGGCCTGCGCTCTCGGCTCGGCACCTGTTCCAGTCGGTCGAGCTCGCGTTTCAGCGCCGCCACCACGTTGTCCCTGAGCTCGGGCTCCAGGGGGTCGTCCGGGCTTTGCTCGTGCCTTCCGCTGGCCAGGGCCAGGAAGTGCTCCGTGTGGCGCGCCTCCGCGCCGCGCCCGGGATCGACCTCCGCGGAGTGCTCGCCTGCCAGCTCGCGCACGCATTCGAAGAGACCGAGCTTCCCCGTGCCGAGCACCCGGAGCAGCGACTTCTCCCGCAGGGAGTCGAGCCGGCCGAGCACGTCCTTGGCGCTCAGCACCGCCTCCGCCGAGGACAACGAGAAGGCCCCTGGAAAAAGCGCGCACTCGACCAGCGCGCGCTGGTCCTCCTCCGTCAGGAGGTCCCAGGACCACTCGAGCGCCGCGCGCAGCGTGGCCTGGCGCGGCTCGGCGTCTCGAAAGCCGCCGGCGAGGACGTCGAGCCGCTTGCCGAGCCGGGAGATCAGCCCGTCCACGCCGAGCAAGGGCAGCCGCGCGGCGGCGAGCTCGATGGCCAGCGGTATTCCTTCGAGCTTCTGGACCAGCTCCGCGATGCGGGGGGCGTTCTCGTCGGTCAGCTCGAAGGAGTCGTCCTCGGCCTGCGCCTTGAGCAGGAAGAGCTTCCCCGCTTCGGACGCGGCGAGCGCGGCGTCCGCGGGCAGGCTGAGCGGGCCGAGCTCCAGGATCCCCTCACCGCGGAGCCGGAGTCGCTCGCGAGAGCACACGAGGAGGCGGACTTCCGGCGCCTCCACGAGCCACCGGCCCACGGTCTCGACGGCGAGCGAAGCGATCCGCTCGAAGTTGTCGAGCACGAGGAGGAGCGGTCCTCGCGCGGCCAGCGCGCGCCCGAGTCGAAGGGGGGCCTGGTCGGATTCGCGCCCGTCGGGCAAGACGACGTCGAGCGCCCTCGCGACCGTCTCGCACACCGTCCCCAGGCTGCGCGCGCTGGAGAGATCGACGAACAAGGACTCGCCGGTCCCGCGGCACGCGTACTCGACCGCCAGGCGCGTCTTGCCGATGCCGGCCGGCCCCCACAGCGTGACCAGGCGCTTCGATCGAAACAACGCGCCCATGCGCTCGAGGTCGGCGTCACGGCCGACGAACGGGGTGAGCAGCTCCGGCCTGGGAATGTCGAAGCCGCGAACGGCTGCGCTCGGCGGGCCCACGGCTGCGCTCCGCTCACGGAGGGCTCCATGGGGCCGGGTCACGGCGCTCACGGGTCGGCGCGACGAGCGCTGATCCGGCGAACCTCGAAGAACTGCTCACCGGCGGGTGTGTTCGCGACCACGGGCAGGAGCGTGTTCCCGAAGTCGACTGGCTCCACCGGGGTGACTTGCGCGAAGACCTCGGTCGACTCATCCGGAGCGTCTCCGTACATCGACCCGGTCCGGCTACACCAGGCGCCGAAGATGTCCGGCGCTGCCCCGCCGTCGTCCAGCATCACCACGCCCCAGCGGCAACTGGCGTCGGTGGGCGACTCGAACAGGGCCGAGCGACTCCCGGCTCCGGCTCGCGCGGCCTGGGTCGAGTGCACGGCCCCGTCCGCCGCGGTGAGGGTGATGTCCGTCGCCTCGCCCTGTAGCGTCAGGTCGAGCCGGAGGCCCTCGGCTTCGAGCGAAGCGGAGCCCGACGAGAGCGAGCCGACGAACCAACGGGAATGGGTCGCGAAGGTCATGGCGCCCCCGCAGACGTAGGCCTCCACGTCGCCCCGATCCGACACGGCCAGGCCCACGACCGCGTCCGCGGTCTCCAGTCGGCCGGTGAACACGGAGATCTGGGTCGCGCCGGCCGCCTCGGAGTCATCCTCGCCGCTGCAGGCAACGAGGCACAGGGCCAGCGGGAGGAGGACCTTCCGAGGAGTTCCCAGGGCAAGGATCACGGCCGAACGTTAGCATCATCGCGCCAGCTCAGCCAGCGAAGCGGGATGCGGGCCGGTTCATCTGCGAGCTGCCGCGCACTCCTCCTGGGCCGACCCATGAACGGTCGGGCGCCCGTTCTTCGCGGCTGCCCCTGCACCAGGACATGGCCGTGAATTGAGCCGAGCCAGCGCGTGGGCGCGGTTGAGGTAGTTTCCGGCAGCGAGCACTCACGTGTCCTCGGACGGGGCTCAACGTTTCTCGGCGTAGACGAACCGTTCGATCTCCGACACGGACAAAGCACGGCCCGACGGCTCGATGTACCTCGCGAAATACTCGCTGGATCCGACCTGCTCATGCTCGGCCCAGCCGTATGCGCGGAGCAGGCCGTCCACGTTCTCGGGCGCGATGCCGAAATGCCACACGTCGTGTTTCTTCATGTCCTGGTGAATCCGCTCCGCGCCATAGAAGTTGATTCCGGCAAGGAAGTCCTCGCGGATGTACGTAAAGATCAGGCGACTGCCAGCGGCTGCCTTCGATAGAAACCCCAGGGTCTTCCGGAAGCCTTCCTCGGTCAGGTACTGGGTGACGGCCTCCCAGACGAACATGGCCCGCGCCTCGAGACGAAAGCCATTCCCTGCGAGAGCACTTCCGAGATCATCGATCTGGAAATCGACCGGGATCAACGTCACGTGCTCGGGCACCCGGCCGTAAATCTCGTGCAATCTCTCCTGCTTGTAGGTGATGTTCGCAGGCAGATCGACCTCGAAGGCTGAAACACCTGCCGGGGCGAGCAGCCGGTACGCCCGGGTGTCGAGGCCGGCGCCGAGGATCACGACCTGCGTGATTCCAGCGTCGATGGCCTCGACAACCTTGTCGTCGGCATACCGCTTCCGGCAGAGGACGCCTCCCCAGATGCCCGGGGCCTTCTTTTCCGTCGCGGTGATCCCCAGGTTGCGCATGAATGTCCACTTGCAAGCATGCACCCCGAGTCTCAGGCCGGGCGGCAAGAAACGCACGGCGAGGTCGTCCCGGATGAGCCGCTGGGCCTCGGGGTAATGCTGTTCGACGGCCGCGATCACCATCGGGCCGAACGCCGTCTGCGCTGCGGGCGGGTGCTTTTTCATGGTCATCTCTTTCGCTGGGCGCCCCGCGGAGGGGGGCGGCTCTGCATTCGATAGGATCCGGTCGTAGGTCTCAGCCTCGCACCACGGTAATGACCGTGAATGCCACGTAGAGGCCGACCGCGAGCGCGCCCTCCAGGCGCGAGACGGTCCGCTCGCTCCGGATGAACATCGCCCCGAGGCCCGTCATCACGAGCAGACCTGCGAGATCCAGCCCGAGCGTCCCTAGCGGCGCATGCACCGGGCCCGCCAGCGCCGCCGCGCCCAGGCAGAGGAACGTGTTGAAGATGTTGGAGCCCACGACATTGCCGATGGCGATGTCGGCGTGCGCGCGTCGAGCGGCGATCACCCCCGTCACGAGCTCCGGCAGCGACGTCCCCACCGCGACGATGGTGAGTCCGACGAGCCGATCGCTCATTCCGAGCGCGCGCGCGACCAAGACCGCGCCGTCGACGAAGATGTCGCCCCCGAGGAGCAGGACCACCAGGCCGACGCCGGCCGTCGCCACGGCGCGCAAAGCTCCCCCGCGCTTCGGGGCTCCGGCCTCGTCCGCGGCCCGCCCGGCGACGGTCGCGTCTTCCCGGGCCTCGGCGACCACCGAAGCGGAGCGCGCGGCGCGGATCATCCATCCCGTGTAGCCGGCCGCCACGAGGAGCAGCGCAGCCGCTTCCCAGCGGCGCACGGCGCCGTCGAGCATGAGCAGCGGGACGAGCAGCGCGCTCGCGACGAACATCGGCAGCTCACGCTGGCGAAGCGCGCCGTCCACCCGCGCCGGCCGGATGAGCACGGCGACGCCGAGGATCAGACCGATGTTCACGATGTTCGAGCCGATGACGTTCCCGAGCGCCACCTCGCCGTGCCCGTCGATCGCCGCCTGCACGCCCACGATGACCTCGGGCGCCGACGTGCCGTAAGCGACGACCGTGAGGCCGACGAGGATCTGCGGCACCCGCAAGGCGAGGGCCAGAGCCGACGCGCCGCCGACGAACCACTCCGCGCCGAAGTACAGGAGTACGCCGCCCCCGACGAGCTGAATCCACGGGCTCGTCATCAGACCTCCGTCGAGCTCTCCGCCTCGTCGGCCGTCTGCGCGGCGCCTGCCGTCCCCACCGGCGTGAGGAGGGACCGGCCGAGGCCGAGGCCGAGGATCGCCGCGCCGCCGCTCGCCGAAAGGATGCCGAGCTTCGCCGCGGCGAGGAGCGACGGGTCCACAAAGGCGAGCTGCGCGACGAACAAGGCCATCGTGAATCCCACGCCGGCGACGACGCCGAGCACCACGAGGTGCCGCACGCCGAGGCCCACGGGGAGCGTCGCGATCCGCAGGCGCAGCGTGATCCAGCAAGCGAGGAGCACGCCGACCGGCTTGCCGACGACGAGGCCCACGGCGACGGCGATGAGGACACGCCACGAGGCGGGATCGAGCGACCCACCCGACACGGTGACCCCCGCGTTGGCGAGCGCGAACAGGGGCATGATGCCGAAGGCCACCCACGGATGGAGCGTGGTGATCAGGCTCTCGGCGGGCGACGTCGCTTCACGGCGCGCGAGGTCCACGTGGCGCAAGGTCCCCGCGAGCTCGTGCGACGAGAGCTCGTGCGGCGTGGACCTCGCGAGGTGCTCGAGCTGGTTGCGAACGCCGACGATGAACCCGTCCGGCCCGAGCCACGCGCGCACCGGCGTCACGAGCCCGACGATCACACCGGCGATCGTCGGATGAACCCCCGCCGCGTAAATGCCGGCCCATGCGACGATGGCCGGCACGACATAGGCCAGCTTCGCGCGCACGCCAAAGCGCTGCATCGCGAACACGCCGCCAAACCCTGCCGCGGCGATCACGAACCCCGAGACCGAGATGCCCTTCGAGTAGAAGAGCGCGATGACGACGATGGCCCCGAGGTCGTCGATGACGGCGAGCGCGAGCAGGAGCACACGCAGCGCGGCCGGGACGCGTTTGCCGAGCAGCGTGAGGACACCGACGGCGAAGGCGATGTCGGTCGCCATGGGGACGCCCCACCCCGACCGGGTCGCGGGGGCTCCGGCGAAGCCGAGGTAGAGCGCCGCCGGAGCGAGCATCCCGCCCAGCGCAGCCGCGGCGGGGAGCGCCGCGCGCCGCCACTCGGAGAGCTCGCCGTGGTGGATCTCGCGTCGGATCTCCATCCCCACGACGAAGAAGAAGATCACCATCAGGCCGTCGTTGACGAACCACTCGAGCGTGCGCTCGAAGGTAAACGTGCCGACGCGGATCCCGAGCGGCGTGTGCCAGAGCAACGCGTAGCTCTCCGCCCAGGGAGAGTTGGCCCAGACGAGCGCGACGGCCGCGGCGACGAGGAGCAAGATGCCGCTCGCGGCCTCGATCTGGAGGAAACGCTCGAGCGGACGACTCGCGAGCCGCGTGAGCCGCAAGAGCGGCTCCCAGGCTTCGGGAGGCGACGAAGGAAGGGGGCCCTGCCCCGGTGTGTGTACAGTCGACATGCTCCATCCCTCGCCGGCAGATTCGCCGGCTGGGATGGCGGCCCGACCATCCTTGGTCCTGCAGCGACCGTCGCTGCACCCTTCCTTGCAATGAACGCGCTTCGACCATCGCACGCTTTCGCCTGCCCGTCGAGTGGGCGCGAGGGTCGTCCGAAACGGGAGAGATGCTTCAAGGCTGCGCGCCACGCTCCCCTCGATGGACGGCCCGGGTCTTCCTCACAGCCACGAAATGCGCGTACTCGTCTACACGGGCGGACGGACGCACCCCACGCCGGTAGGCGGACCGCGCGAGGATGTGCGCTCCCACCGGGGCCGTCATCCCGACGAACAACATCGCGAGCACCGCCTTCGTCACGGCAGCCTTGTCTTGCACCTCGAAGGCGAGCGCGGCGAGAAGGAACACGAGCCCCAGCGTAGCGGCCTTGGTGGGGGCGTGAATGCGAGCATAAAAGTCGCCCAAGCGAAGCACCCCCAACGAGGCCAGGAACATGAAGCAGACACCCAAAACGACGGCGACGGCCTCAATCAGCATGGGTTCTCTCCAGGTATGCGGCCAGAGACATCGTCCCCAGAAAGCCCAAGAGGAGCACCACGAGCGCCGCGTCCAGGAAGACATCGGTGTCGAATAAACTCGAGAGGAGCAGCAGCGCGCCCACGACGTTGAGCCCGAGGCAATCGAAGGCGAGCACACGGTCGAACGGTGAGGGTCCGCGGAGGATGCGCGCGAAGCAAAACGCGACGCCCACGCCGAGGACCGCGAGCGCCGGGAGCAGCACGGCGATCTTGAAAACGCCGGGGCTCATGCCGCGTCCCGGGGCTGCATCGGGCGCCCGCCGGCGCGGCGGATCATCCCTGCGAGCTGGCCGATACGCCGGCGGACGCCTTCTGGGTCGCCTCCATACAGGGCATGAACATAGATAGCGCTGCCGTCGTCCTCCGCATCGACGGTGAGCGTCCCCGGCGTGAGCGAGACGAGGTTCGCGAGCAGCGCCGTCTCGATCGGCGACAGGTCCGCGACCTCGAAACGAACGAGCGCCGGCACGAAGGCGGGTACGGGGCGGAGGATGTCGCGGGCGAGCGTGAGGTTGCTCCGCACGAGATCCGCGAGGAAAAACGCGAACAGGCGCACGATCGAGGCCGCCGTCCGCGCATACGCGTGACTCCCGCGAAGGCGCTGCACGAATGCGATCGCGACGAAGCCGATCCCGAACCCGACGATCAAGCTGCGCAGGGAGAACGTCGCCTGGATGAACATCCAGACCATGGCGAGCAGCAGGTTCAACGCGAGCGCGCTCATGGGGCCTCCGCATGGACTTCACGACGCTCGGCTGCGCGCACGGCGGCGACGTAGGGCGTGACGTCGAGGAGCTGCGTCGCCACGCGCTCGAGGTGCGAAAACATGGGCGCGGCGAAGAGCCCCATCAAAAGGGTCATCGCCGCGAGCGAAAGCGTCGCCCCGAGCATGCCGTGATGCCGGCCGCGCCCCGGGTATCGCTGGCCCTCCGGTTCGCCCCAGAAGACGGCATTCCAGATCTTCAACATGGATGCGAGCGTAAACAGGCCCACGAGCAACGAGATCCCCGTCGCGACGGGCGCGTCGGCCGCGAGGCCGCCCGCGACCAGGAACCATTTCCCCCAGAAACCGCTCAAAGGGGGCATCCCCGCGAGCGACATCGCGGCGACGAAGAATCCCGCCGCGAGCCATGGCTCCGTCCGCGCGAGCCCCCGCATGGCGTAGAGTTTTCCTGATCCGCAAATGCGCTCCGCGACTCCGCCAGCAAAGATGAGGGCCGTCTTCGCGAGCATGTTATGGAGCGTGTGGAACAGCCCCGCGGCCAGCGCGAGCGGCGTGAACAGGGCGAGCCCGAAGATCATGTAGCCGACCTGGCTCACGATGTGGAACGACAGGACCCCACGGATCGTGCTCCGGCCGAGCGCGCCGAGGACCCCGACGAGCATGGTCGTGGCCGCGATGGCGACGAGCGCCGGCTGCAGCCATCCGCCGGGCGCCGTCCCCCCGAGGAGCGGGATGGTGCGGAAGAGCGTGTACACACCCACCTTCGTGAGCAGCCCGGCGAAGAGGGCATTCACGGTGACGGGCGCCTCCGGATAGGAATCAGGCAGCCATGCGAAGACGGGAAAGAGAGCGGTCTTCACCATGAAGACGATGAGCACGAGCGCCGTCGCGCCCCAGAATACCCCCGGCAGGCCGCCGCCTCCGGCGCGCAGGGAGAGCTCCGCCATGTTGACGGTGCCAGCCGCGCCGTAGATCGCGCCCACGGCTGCGAGAAACAGCGCGCTCCCGACGAGGTTGACGATCACGTAGGGCACGCCCATTCGAACCTGCCGTGCACGCCCTCCCAGCGCGATCAGCGCAAAGGACGCGAGCAGCATAACCTCGAAGAAGACAAAGAGATTGAAGATGTCGCCCGTCACGATCGAGCCTCCCACGCCGACCAGCAGGAACTGGTGCAGCGGATAGAAGTACCGGCGCTCGCGCTCCCCACGCAGCGAGCCCCCCGCGTAGAGCAGCGTCGCATACGAGACGATCGTCACGAAAAGGAGCATCACGGCGGCCAGCGCGTCCGCCACCCACACGATCCCGACGCGTGGGCTCCAGCCGCCGAGGGGCAGAACCAGGATCGCGCCGCGCGCCGTGCGCGCGCAGAGCAGCATCGCGCTCGCGAGCAGAACGCCCCCGCTCACGAGCGCGGCCGCTTGCTGGAGCCGCGCTCGGCCCGTTAGCGGGAGCAGGAGCGCCGCCGTGATCAGCGGCAATCCGACCGGGATCAAGACGAGGAGCGAATCCATCATGTCTCGTCGTCCCCCTCGACGTCATCGCGCCCCGAGGCGTCGTGGTGCCGCGTCGAAAGGGCCAAAAGGAACGCGGCCATCCCGAGGCCGATCACGATGGCCGTGAGGATGAAGGCCTGCGCCAGGGGATCGGCGAACGGGCCCCGGCTCGCCCCCTCGCCCTCGACGAGGAGCGGCGGCGCCGCGCGCGCGGGCAGCCCCGCGGACGTGAGGACGAACAGATTGATGCCGTTCGACAGAAGCAAGAAGCCGATCGCCATGCGTTGCAAATTGCGGGAGAGGAGCAGGTAGAGCCCGCACGCGAAGAGGACGCCGGAAAGGGCCGCAGCGAGGCCGATCATCGCGGGTTTTCCCCTCCGGCGAACGCGGCGAGCGTCGTGATCGTCGAGCCGACCACCACCAGAAACACGCCGACGTCGAAGAGGAGCGTCGTGGACAGGTGGATCGTGGCCGGGCCGGACCCGACATCGAAATGAGAATGCGTGAGGAACGGGCCGCCGGCGGCGACGGCGACGAGACCGGTCCCCGCGGCGACGAGGAGCCCGAGCCAGACGGAGCCGAGGACGCGTGGCCTCCGCGCCCGCTCGGACGGGGCGACGTTCGCGAGCGCGTGGAGCACCACGGCGGCCGAGGTGACGAGCCCCGCGACGAACCCACCGCCCGGCGCATCGTGGCCACGGAGGAGCAAGTAGATGGCGAAGAGGACGGCCACCGGGAGCACACCCCTCGCGACCTGGCGTAGGAGAAACGAATTCATGCCCCCTCCCTTCGGGCGCGCCCCACGCGGAGGGCCACGACCCCGATCGCGGCAATGGCGAGCACGGTGATCTCTCCGAGCGTGTCGGCGCCGCGGAAATCGACTAGAATGACATTCACCACGTTGCGCCCCTTCGCCTCTGGCAACGAGAGCGCGAGTTGCTCCACGCCTGCTGGACGAGCGGCCGGATGAATGCCCGAAGCCCAGGCGAGGGCCGCTACTCCGAGCCCGAGCGCAGCCGCGAAAAGGCCGTGCATGGCTCGCTGCCCGCGCGATCGCTCGTCGGCGCCGAGGCGCGGAAGCCGCTGAAAGACGAGCAGGAGGAGCAGCAGCGAGATCGTCTCGACCAGGATCTGCGTGAGCACGAGGTCCGGCGCCCGGAAGAGGACGTAAAAGACCGCCAACCCATATCCAGCCGCGGCCATCAGGACGACCTTGGAGACGCGGTCCTGCATGAGCACCGCGAGCACGGCGCCCGCGGCGACGATCGCGGCGGGCAGCGACGCGGCGGCGAGGTCGACGGACCAGGCCTCTGCGCCGGGGAGCGGCGGGGGCGAGCCTCCGCGCATGGCGGCCGCGGCGGCCGCGGCAGCGAACACGAGCATGACGACAAGATACCGCGGATGCCCGCCCGCCTGGGCCGCGTGACTGAACCAGTTCGATGCGCCCAGCACGGTGGAGGCGAGGCGATCGAAGGCGATTTGCGTCTCCGGTTGGGACGGCACTTCCGCATATCGTCTCCACAAGAGATACCCCCCGACTCCGAGCGCGAGGGTAGAGACGCTGAGCAGGAAGATGCGATCGATATGGTGCCACACGGCGATCCATGCGGGCCAATGGGTCCCCGGCTCGAGCACGGAGCCGATGAACCACCCCGGGGCGATGCCCCCAATCACATGGGGCAAGAGGAAAACCGCCGGCACGACGAGCAGCCATCGTGAGAGCGCAGCCCTCGGATAGCCGCGCGAATCGGGCGGCACCTTCGGCCCCCAGAACGTGCTCACGCAGAGCTTGAGCGCATAGACGACCGCCATCGCGCCCCCCACGACGGCCGCAGCGACAGCGGCGACGACGCCAGGGAATCGGGCGTGGAGGAGCGCTTCGAGGAACACCTCCTTGCTCATGAAGCCGAGCAGAAACGGGAAGCCCCCCATCGTGATCGCACCGATCCCGATGAGCACACCGGCGACCGGCTCGCGCTGAAACCAGCGCTCCTCTTTCAGGATCGAGAGATCACGCGTCCCCGAGACCTTCTCCATCCACCCGACGAGGAGAAACAACGCCGATTTGTAAAGCGCGTGGTTCGTGATGGAGAGCAACTCCCCGCGCACGATCCCTCCCTGGACCTCGGCCGGAGGGTATACGCCATAAAGCGCCGTGAGGACGCCCAGGTTCGCGACGGTGCTGTGGGCGAGGAGCTTCTTCAGATCCCACGCGCGCACGGCGTCCCATCCGCCGACGAGAAACGTCGTGAGCCCCACGGTGAGCAGGAGGGGCTGGAACGCGGGCGACGCGCCGAAGATCGGCGATAACCGGCCGATCAAGAAGATGCCCGCCTTCACCATGGTAGCGGAGTGGAGATAGGCGCTCACCGGCGCGGGCGCGGCCATCGCGCCCGGGAGCCAGAAATGGAACGGGACCTGAGCCGATTTGGCGAAGGCGCCGCCGAGCATGAGGAGGAGCGCGACATCCCGCGTGGGACTCGCCAGGATACGCTCTGCGCGCGCGGGCATGCTGGAGAGGTCGTAGGTCCCCGCGATCTGCCCGAGCACGAGCGTGCCTGCGAGCAGGGAGAGCCCCCCAGCGCCCGTCACTATGAACGCGCGAATGGCCCCCGCCCTCGCCTCCGGGATCTGGCCGCCCATTCCGATGAGGAGGAAGGATGCGAGGGTGGTGAGCTCCCAGAAAACGAAGAGCAAGAGCAGCGAATCCGAAAGGACGAGCCCGAGCATGGCGCCCATGAACGCGAGCAACGCGGCCCAGAACCGCGGCGTGGCCTTTTTCCCGAGATAGGCGCGGCTATACTGGACGATGCCGAGGCCCACGCCCGCGATGAGCAGGACGAAAAATGCGCCGAGGTGATCCAGGCGGAGATTCGCCGTCATTCCCGCGGATGGGAACCAGGGGATCGTGACGATGTTCGTCTCCCCTGTAGCGGCCGCCGGCCAGCGTGGGATGGCGAGCACGAGCACGAGCGCCGGGGGAAAAAAGGCGATCCGTCCCGCCCAGCGGGCCGAGAGGAAGAGTGTGGCCATAGCGCCCACGAAGGGAGTGGCGATGATGGCGATGAGTATCGTCTGCACACTGCGCTCCCCCGTCGCCGCTCCGACGCCACGTTCGAACCCCGGGTTCGCGAAGAGACCGGTCCGAAGTCCGCGGGCGAACGGCCCCTTAGGAAGAAACGTGCCGTCAACGCGGCGGAGGGTGGCGGACGAGCTTGCTCAGCAGCCCTGCCGGCCGTACGCGCGCGGCTGCGTAATCGGGCGGCACGCAGACGACGACGCCGGGCACAGCGGCTCGAAACAGGCTGTGCCACAGCCACCTCGGCCACAAGTGGCCTCGCGGCAGGTCCCGGGGGACCACGACGAGATCGATGGCCTCTCGCTGCGCGAGATCTTCGAGCACGCTCGCGTCCTGAACGCTGGTCTTTGTGACGCTTACCCCCAGCCGGCGGAGTTCGTCCCGGAATGTTTCGACCTCGTGGAGGGGAGGCTCGCAGCGGGACGGACGCAGGCTACGATAAGGGTGCGCCGATGTCTCCGCGCTGGCGTCCGAAACGCCTCCCAGACGCGAGACATACGCCAGCCATGCTTCGCAGGGGCCGCCGGATCGGAGCTCGGCGATCCAACGCAGGGCGGCCAGCGAGCCCGGGCAGCACCCCAGCGCGATGAGGACGCGCAGCGGGGAATGCTCTCGGGCCCATCGGAGCAGTCCATCCGCACGGTGGACGAGCATGACCGGAATGGGCGCGGCGCGGGCGATCCTCACGGCGGCCCAGGGGGAAGGGCGCTTGCGCACGACCCCCGGATGGGGCGAAAGCACGATCAAGCGCGCGCGATGATGCATGGCAACCCTGGGCAGCTCCGCGTGCCATGGCCCCGCGGCGAGCTCGGGCTCGATCTGGATGCCGAGCTGCCGCAGGTCATCCGCCTCGCCGCGCAGATGCCTGCCGGCCGGCTCGTAGAGGGTGTCGTATTCTTCGGCGAGGGCGAGCTCGGCGCCGAGCTCATCGACGACGTGGACGAGGTGCAACTCGTCGCCGAGCAGCAACGAGAGTGCTGCGGCAGCCTGGTTTGCCTGCTCGTTCTCGGGCGCCAGCGTAGTACCGCAAATGATTGACACAGCACCGTGTGCTGCAATCCTCGTGCCCTGAGGACGGGCGCGAAGTAGCTTGACGCGACGATCAGCCGCTCTACGTCGCGAGCCCGTGTGCGCGATACCCTTCAAGAGCGCCCTCCATCTGGTCGGCATGGGGGGTCGTCACCTCCTCGCCCGACAACGCTGGTCATAGTGCCCCGCAGATACCGCGGGATACCGGTGGTGTGGTGCCACGGGTGGATCGCCGGGGCACTATGTCCAGCGTAGTGCGGGACGATGCGCTCAGAACACCACGTTCGGAATTCGATGACGACCTGAATAAGCCTTCGCATCTTGCCTATCGACTCAAGGTGCTCAATTCATACGTTTTCGGACGAAGGACACGGTGGTCCGCCCCCAGCGTGATGCACATACGACCGTCGCATCAGCCGCAACTTCGGCAGATCCACTCCACCATTGAGCAGGTCTGGTCGAAAATTTAGTAGGATAGGTTGAATCATTGAGCAGGTCCGGTCGAACGACTACCACTACTGCGGGACCTTCATCCACCTCTGCGCGGGCTCGAGCGGGTCCTGGGTGGGGTTGTGTCGTTTGTTTCTTACTTTGTCCTCCAAATCTTGCGCCCGGTTTGCCCAGGTACTTGAAAGGTTTGTCCGCGGACCGCATGATGCGCTCCGCATGTCGTACGGAACGGACTTCTCGACGAGCCATCGTGCCAGGGAGTTTTTCCAGGGCATCATCGGCACACATCTGCGGCGGCCCGAGCAGCGCGAGTCGTTCGCGACCTACGCGTTCGGGATCCTTGGGGATGGCGAGAGGAAGAGCGTCGAGCCCATTGCTGCCCGAGCGTTCAGCGACCCCGAGGACGTGCAGCGTTGCCACGATCGGCTTCTCTACTTCACCCGGGATTCGCCCTGGAGCGATCGCGACGTCCGACGCGCCGCTGCGCGCTACGCCGTTGACGCCATGCTGAAACACGACCCGGTGACCGTCTGGATTATTGATGATACGGGATTTTTGAAGCAGGAAAAAAACTCCGTCGGCGTGAAGAGACAATATACGGGCTCCGCCGGCAAGATCACGAATTGCCAGATAGGGGTGAGTCTTTGCGTGTCGAACAGGAAGGAGCAGGTGCCCATCGATTTCGAGCTCTACC
>NZ_JASBQE010000114.1 GCF_029960785.1 Polyangium sp. 15x6 | reverse complement strand
CGCCCGCGTCCGCGTCCGCCGTCGCGCCTGCGCCCGCGTCCGCCGCCGCGCCCGCGTCTGCGTCCGCCGCCGCGCCCGAGCCCGTGGCCTCGGCCGCCCCTTCCACGTCCGCCTCCGCGGCGGCCCCGGAGGCGCCGCCGCCCGAGGCCGAGCCGCTCCCGGCCGTCAAGGTCAAGAACATCGGAATGCACATCGGCGGCGGGCCGAACGACGACGCCACGAAGGCGCCTTTCAATCGCTCGGTCGAGCCTCATTTCGACGAACTCCGCCGCTGCTTCGCCAAGGTCGACGATCTCAAGAAAGGCGGCGATTTCGGCGTCGACCTCCTCGTCGACGGCAAGGGCGGCAAGGCCCAGGTCTCCCACCCCCGCACGGCGCTCAAGGGCGAAGGTTTCGTGCCTTGCGTCGTCGGCGTTTTCGAAGCCATCGAATTTCTACGGCCGAAGGGCGGCAAAAAGACGATGGTCAGTTATTCGATCCGCTTCACGCCCTGAGCTTGTCTCGCCTCGCCTGCGCGCCATACTCCTCCGGCTTCGAGCCACCCTTCTCCTGCGAGGTCATCGACATGCGCTTCCTTCCTCGATTGGCGGTTCTCCGTTCGGCCCTCCTGTTCTCGGGCCTCGTTTCCCTGGCCGCCGCCGGCCCGATCGCCTGCGCGGCGAGTAACGAGACGCCCGGCGTGGGTGGCGGCGGCGAAGGCGGCGATGGCGCTCAGGGCGGGTCGGGCGGCGCGGGCGGGTCGGGCGGGACGATGGTCGGCCCCGGCGGGACGGGTGGAGCGGGCGGGGCGGGCGGGATGATGGCCGGCTCGGGCGGGGCAGGCGGATCGGCGGGCAGCGGCGGCGGCGGGGGAATGGGCGGCGGCGCGCAGAATGGCACGGCGACGAAGGTCGTCAGCGTGTACGGCAGCGGCAGCGCCGTCATCGCGAACGAGACGGACCTGGAATCGGGCGCGCCGAAGTCGACGCCCTGGCAGGCCCAGACCACGGACGCGATCGGCCTCGCCTCCGACGGCGTCGGCACCGTCATCTGCGTGCTCCGATCGAGCGTCGGGGGCGAGCTGCGGGTCGCGTCTTATTCGGCCGGGGCGTGGACGCCCGGGTTCAACGAAGCCCCGCCGGCGCTGGAGGCGGGCCTCGCGAGCCAGGGCGGGCCGCAGGTCGCGGCGGCCGGCGGCATCGGGCACCTCGTCTACCGGGGCACGGACGGATTTTATTATTATGGCCGCCTCCAGAACAAGCTCTGGGTGAGCAAGAAGGAGTCGATCACCGCGAACGGACAGCCATCGTCGGGCCCGAACCCGCCGGCCGTGGCGGCGATCGGCAATGCGCCCGTGATCGCGTTCGTCGGCGCGGACGGGACCTTTTACGATCAATCGCGTGCCGGCGGCGCCTGGTCGGCCCCGACGCCGCACCCGATCGCCGGAAAGGCTGCTCCCGCGACGCCCGGCATCGTCGCGCTCGACGCCGGCCCCGAGCTCGTCGCGGTCTTCGCGAACGAGGCGGGCAGCTTGCACTGGATGTCCCGCAAGGGGATCGTCTGGACGAACCCCCAGCCCATCGAGGGCGCCTCCTCGCTCGATCAGCCGAGCCTCGCGCCGCTGCCCGGCGGCGGCGCGCTGCTCGCGTATCGCGGCACGGATCAGCGCCTCTACACGGCGCGGCTCTCGACCGGCGACGCGCCGACCTGGACCGTCCCGGTGCAGGGCGCGGGCGGGGGGAATCCGGTCCTCGTCGTGCCGCCGGCCATCACGCGCGGCGGCAAGGGGGCCGAGGCCGAAATGATTTACGCCGACAACCTGAACAGCGTGTATTCGACGCGCCTCGTCGGCGGCGCGTGGCTCCCCCGCGCATTCGCGGGCAGCGCCTCGGGCCGGATCGCGATCGCCACCCTGCCTTGACCCGGCCGTGCTAGCGTGCGGCCCTCATGTACCGCGAGCAAGACGACCTCTCGATAGCCCGCACCGGCGGCGTCCTTGTCCTCCGCGACAACACCTGGAGCGATTGCGCCATCGACGGCATGCGCGGCGATTTCCGCCGCCTCACGGCGCAGGGCACCCGCGGCTTCTGCAACGTGAGTTCCGGCCGCCATCACATCGTCACGAACCACGAGGACGAGCCCATCGTCCTCGATCTCGTCCTCTACCCCGGCGAGACGCTCGTCCGGCGGCTCGACGTCGACGAGCGCGAGTTTGTGCTCGACGATCTCGAGACCGAAAAGAAATACCTCGCGCTCGCGGCGGGTGGCAGCCGCGGGGCCATGGCGAGCGCGCTCGTCGATTACGAGCGGGCGATCATCTCCGCGCGGGGCCGCGCGCTCGAGCTCTTGCCCTACGAGCTCGCGAAGCGCATCGGCACCGTCTTTGTCACGGCCGCGGAGCAGGCGGTGCTCGGCGTCGATCAGGGCGTGCTCATGGAGCAGACCTACAAGGCCGGCCTCGAGCTCATCGGCCACGTCATGACCTTTCCGCAGATCCAGCAGCTCGTTGGCCTCTTCGCCATGTTTGCCTCGAAGCACGCCACGGAGGGCCATTACGAGCTCGCGGCGCGGATCACGCTCCTCGGCCTCTCCATTCTCCCGGGTGAGCCCTGGCTCCTCGACCTCCTCGCGAACCTCTATTCGGACGGAGGCGCGCCGGTCACGGCGCTTCCGTTCAGCGAGGAGGCGCTCCGGCGCGCGCACGTGCTCCCCGAGAAGCTCGCCAAGGAGATCCGGGCGACCTACGCGGAGATCTCGGTCGCGGCCCAGGAAGTTGACGGGCGAGCTTGACAGGATGACGCGCTCTCCGTAGATTACGAGATACCGGTCCGGAAGAAGGAATCGCCGTTCCACCGACCGACGAGTCACGGCGAGCCGCCCTCGGGCGACGACGAACAACCCCAGCGCTGGACATGGATCGCATCGCGGAGCGACGGCTCCACGGATGTCGATTTCCGTCCGGTATAGGGGGTCCGCGTGAAACGAACGGAAATCGATGCCCTGGTGCGCGCGCACCGGGGGCGGGCTCGTCCCGTGGCTTTTTTGCACGTCCTCCGCCAGGCCAGGCTCGACGAGGACGATCAATCCTTTTTGCGCGAGCACGTCGCCGAGCTCGGCGTCCCTGATTTGCTCGCCTGGCGCGCGCGCTGCGAGCCGGGCTTCACCGGCACGGTTTTGCGCGCGCTCGCTCGGATCGCGCTCGAAGATCCGTCGCAATTCGAACACGAGGTCCTCGACGCGCCGCGATTCTCGCTCGCCGACGACGAGTGGATCGAGCTCGCCGACCTCACGCGCGGCAAGGTCCCGCCGCGTGTCTTCGACCGAATCTCCGCCCGCCGCGTCCGCGCCGAGGTCCCCGAAGAAAAGGAGAGCGCCGCGCTCCCGACGGACGATTCCGACCTGGCCGGCTTCCTGGAGTCGAGCCTCGCCGAAATCGCGCCGGCGGGGCCGGGCCTCGCGACCCCGATCGACGCCTCGCTCGCGCCGGAGGCCATCGTCGAGCGCGCGCGGAATGCGTGGAGCCCGGAGGAGCGCGTCATGCTGCTCGAATGGGCCGCCGCGCACGGCGTGCCACGCAAACCCCTCGTGGAGATCGCCGCCGCCGCGATCCGCGCGGGCGAGACGGATCCACGACTCCGCGCCTTCGTCGCCTCGCAAGTAGGGACGCGCGCCGCCTGGGACGCGCACGGGCTCGACGTCGTCCTCGCGTTCCTCGATCGGAATGCATATTCCTCCCTCTCGGAGCTCTGCGCCCTCGTGTGGAGCACGGCTCGCGGCGCGCCTGCGGTGCGCGGCGTTCCCGGCCGCGACGAGCCGCAGGGATTGCTCTCCGCGATGAGCGCGGCCTTCGCCGCGGCGCTCGTCCACGTGGCCCGTGAATCCCTGGTCGCGTCTTTGCCTGCGCGCGCGATGGCCGCCCTCTCGGCGCTCGCTTGCCTCGCCCCGCCGCCGCGCCTCTCGCGCTCCATTCACGACCTCCACCGCGCGCCCGGCGTCGCGGGCGAGGTCCTCGCGCTCGTCGAGCTCAACGTGCGGCTCGTCAAGCATTCGAGCGTCCGGGATGCCTCGTTCGAGAGCATCGTGGCCGCCATTCATTGTCTCGCCGACGCAGGACCCGAGGCGTGAGGAGGTGGCGACATGGCATTCGTCAACGTCCCCTCGCGGGAGATCTTCCTCAAGATCGTGTACTATGGCGCGGGTTTGTGCGGAAAAACCGCGAACGTCGAGCACGTCCACGCGCGCGCCCCCGAGGCGTCGCGGGGCAACCTCGTCTCGCTGAAGACCGAGAGCGAACGGACGCTCTTCTTCGATTTCATGCCCCTCGAAGTCGGCCAGATCCGCGGATATCGCGTCCGGCTGCACCTCTACACGGTGCCCGGGCAGGTGTTTTACAAGGCGAGCCGCAAGCTCATCTTGAAGGGCGTCGACGGGGTGGTCTTCGTCGTCGATTCGCAGTCCGCGCGGCTCGAAGCGAACCTCGAGGCCCTGGAGGACCTCGGGGACAACCTCGCGGAGCTCGGCGCAGCGCAGGGGGAGATCCCGTGCGTCGTGCAATACAACAAGCGCGATCTGCCCGAGATCGAGCCCATCTTGCGTCTGCGGGAGCTCTGCAATCCGATGGGCGCGCCCGAGGTGGAGAGCGCTGCGAAGAGCGGCGTGGGCGTGATGGAGACGCTGCAGGTGGTGTCGCGCAGCGTGCTCCAGCGGATGGGCGGTCGGAAGGTGGCCTGATCAGGCAGCGGGCCGCTCGGCCCGCGTGAGCGCCGTCCGGATCGCCCAGATGGCGAGCACCGCATTCACCGGGAAAAACCCGAGGAAGAGCCACCGGCCCGAGACCTGGGCGGCCCGCGCGTGTTCCGCATAAAGCGCCGCGAAATCGACGGCCGTGATGCGCAGGACCTCGCGCACCACCGTCGTCCCGAGGATCACGAAGAGCAGCCCCGCCGACGCGATCCCCAGCCATTTCCCGCGGTTTTCCTGGGCCCGATACAGCCCGACGAACCCCGCGCCCTCCACGACGACCCCCGCTGCCGCCGCGACGAACCACGGCCATGCCATCGGCCCGACCGCGTGCGCCCTCGCCGCGGGCCCCACGAGCATCGCATATCCCGCGGCGCAAGCCCCCGCGACGACGAGCCCGCCGAGCCCGAGCCGCGCCACGCGCTGGAACGTCGCCGATTCCACGGGGGATCCGGCGCGGTCGCGTCGATGGAGCTGCCAGCCGAGGAGCACCGCGAGCGTCGGCAACGCGCCGAGCGTCCAGAGCAGCATGCGCGGCAAGATCTCGCGGTTCTCGTAGATCATCGACTTCGACGCGTACATCGAGGCCCATGCCCCCTCGCTCCGCGCGAGCAGGTAATTTTCGGTCCACGAGAGCGCGGTGAACAGGAAACACGCGAGCGCCCCCGTCGTCACCAGCAGCCTGAGCCGCGGCCGCGCCTTCACGAACGCCGTCTTTTGCGCGTAGAGCAGGTAAAACCCGACGATCAGCGCCGGCAGGATGAGCATCCAGCGGTGGAAGAGGAGCAGGTTCGCCGTGTAAAACGCTTTCTTGTAGAGGATCTGGATGAAGAGCAAGGGCGCGATCCCGGCCGTGATCGCGGCCGAGAGCGCGAACGGGAGCCAGTCGCGGAGCAGGTCCGCGAGCACGTCGCTCGTCCCTGCTTTGCCACGAATCTGCCGGAACAAGAGGACGCCTGTCCCCGCGAGCACGTAGTTCATGAACACCACGTGCGCGACGAGCGTGAGCACGTACGTCGCGAGGTAAAACGCGGTCGGCCCGGGGAAACCGAAGGGGAAGGGGGCGTCCATGATTACCTCTTTTTCTCCGACGCGGCCGCGTATCCCGGCGCCGTGCCGGCCTCGTCGAGCCAGCGCTTGATCTGCGCGAGCGTGGCCGGATCGCTGGTTACCTCGAATTCCTTGGGCCTCGAAGCGGCCTCCCACTCGATGAACCGCACGAGCGCTTCGAGCTCCTCGGGTGTGCCGGCGAACGGCGGCATGAAGGGCTTCGTGTGCTGGAGCTTCGCCACGTTGAGCCGCGTCTGCTCCGCCGTCCACGTGCCCGCGAGGTGCACGAGCCCGTTCACGCCGCCCACCGTGTGGCAAACGCTGCACTGGAAACGATAGACCTTCGCCCCGAGGCGGACCTGATCATTCGGGTAATCGGCCGCGTCCCGCAGCGGGTAGGGATCGTGCGTGACCGAGCCTCGTTCGCGCATCGTCACGATCTCGGCGGGCGTCATGGCGTTCGAATAGAGCGTCTCGCGCACGGTGAACGGCTTGCGCGCGCCCTCGCGGACGAACTCGCCGCCCGCGGTCGCCGCGAATCCGAGCACGATGAGCAAGGACGCGGTCGCGCTGTTGATGTAAAGGCGTCGAAGGAGCAGGCCGAAGAGCGCGTACATCCCGACGAGAAGCGAGGCGCCCGCGCCCAGGCCGAAGAACATGGTCATCGCGGGGCTACCGCCGAGCACCCAGCTCCGGCTGTCCTTCGGCATCGCGAAGAGGTACCAGGCGCCGAGCAGCGGCATGAGCGCCATCGGCGCGAGCAGGTGCGCCGCCCGGTGCAAAAGCTCCTTCTGCTCGTCTCGTTCGAACGGCGAGACGCTGATGACGAGCGCCGCGACGAGCGCGGCGATGGCCATGGCCGCGAACGTGCGGAAGAAGAGCGACGGCCAGAACGTGGGGTTGAAGAAGCCGGCCCAGAGATCGCCACTCTCGAGCCAGGCGCCGGGCGTGAGCTGCCACGAGAGAATGCCGTTGATCCAGAAGAGGCTGAACCAGGCCGCCGTCGTGTAGAGCCCGAGCAGGAAGAGGCGCGAGCGCCCGTCGAGGCGATCGCCATACCGGTAGAAGCAATACCCGGCGATGACCTCGAGCGAGAAGAACGTCCACTCCGTGGCCCATACCCAGTGGAACGTGTCCACCATGAGCCCGATCGTGCGTGGGCTCGTCTGGATCGAGGTGAACCACATGCCGACGCCGGTCAGGGCGCCGACGACGAAGCTCACGAGCACGAGGACCTTGAAGTAGCCGCTCGTGAACCGCCGGGCCGACGGCAGTTTGCCCTTGCCGGACAGCCACTCGAAATACGTCATCAGCACGCCGCCGCCGATCGCGAACTGCGCGAGGAAGACGTGGAAGATGCCGAGTCCCCCGATGACCAGGCCCTTCATGAGAGGGCCGAAATCGTTCGTGGGATAGTAGGGGACGCCGAGGGGTGAGGTATCCACGACGAGATTGATGTAAGGGGTGCCCCGCGCGCTTTTCAACGGCAAAGTTGCCGCAGTCGGTCGTATGGACCGCGGCAGGTTGCCGCGGGGCGCGGCGCGGACGTCATCGTTCGTCCGAGCATCTCCGTTCGTCCCGAGACCTGCTATCGTGCGCGCCCGTGCCCGTCCGGTGGTTCGTCCTGGCCTTTGCCCTGGCAGCGCTCGCAAGCTGCAAGGTGAGCTCGAACGACGAAGAAAAACCCGCGCCGCCAAGCCCGAGCGCATCCGCCGCGCCTTCGGCCGCGCCGGTGCCCGAGGGCGGGGCGCTTGCGGCGAGCGAGAAGCGAGAAGACGCGGGCGCGGCGCCGGATGCGTCGGACGCGGGCGTCGTCGACGATCGGCCGCTCCACCACACGACCCAGGAAGAACTGCTCGCGTTGATCTCGATCGCGCCGGGGAAGAAATGGCGCAAGCGTGATCCGGGCGAGTTCTTGCGGCGATACGTGGGCCCCGACGGGCCCGGACAAACCAACCAGGGCAACCCCGCGCTCGCGCGGCACGTGATCGCGCGGGCGCAATGCCTCGAAGGGCTGCGCGGGATCACGCTGCAGACGGAGGCGCAACGCGAGGCGTGCGGCGGGCACGAGAACATGGTGCCGGTGTACGAGGGGGGCGATCCCGAGAAGGCAAAGGTCTGCATCGACGTCTTCGAGTATCCGAACCGCCCCTGCGAGCTGCCCATGGTGTGGGTGCCGCCAGCCCACGCGGCGGCGCTCTGCGAGCTGCAAGGAAAGCGGCTCTGCACGCAGGAAGAGTGGGTCCTCGCCTGTCGCGGCGATCCCGGGGGAGGGGAGCCGAGCACCTACGCCTACGGGAGCGAGCTCGACCTCGATATTTGCAACACCAACAAACCCGCGGCGAAGTGGTCGGACAAACCCTGCGATCCGCGGACGATCGACACGACCTGGGCCACGTGCGCGACGAACACGGAGCCGTCGGGCAGCTACCCGCGGTGCCGCTCGCGGTTCGGCGTCTTCGATCAGCACGGCAACGTGGCCGAGGCGATGACGCGCTTCGATCCCGAGGAGGACAAGGTGGTCTCGCAGCTCAAGGGCAGCGCGTTTTTCTACGTCGACGTGGCGCGCAGGCTCGACGAACCGCCGCGACGCGAGGTGTACTCGGACCACTGCGCGCACGATCCCCGCTGGCACGTGCAGCCGATCCGGAAGGCGTTCCACGTGAACTACCACCTCGGCTTTCGTTGCTGCCACGCGCGCGGCGGGCGTTCACCGGCGCGATAGACGTTCGATGCGGGCGCGCGCCATGCGTTCGAGCGTGGTGATCCGGCGGAAGGCCGCATTGCGGGTGATCCCGAACGACAGCGCGAGCTCGTCGAGCGTGGCGTCCTCCAGGAAAGAGGCGACGAACAGCGCACGATCCTCGTCCGTCATGGAACCGAGGGCCGCGCGGACGAGGTGCGCGGCGTGCGTCCGTTCATCCGCGTAGGATCCGGGCGCAGCGGCGAGCGCGAGCCCGCGGTGCCCGAGCTGCTCGTACTGATGGCGGCTCAGGCGGAGGAAGTTCTGGCCGAGCTGCCAGGTGATGCCGTCGAGCCAGGCGCGCATCCGCCCCTCCGGGGCGTTCTCCACCTCGTGCCAGCGCTCGAGGGCGATGATGAAGGCATGCTGGACGAGATCCCTCGCATCTTCGGGCGAGATGCCCATGCGGCGAAGGCGTCGGCGAAGGGACGCGGCGGTGTACGCGTAGAGCCAAGCTTGCTCCGGCGCGAACGGATTGCGGGGAGGAAGAGGGGCCACACTCCCGAAATGTGTTTTCCGGAGCGGCGACCTTACAAAAAGTGAGATTTCGAAAGGGACCGAATGGGCAAGCAAGATGGCTCGCTGAAATCGTCCCAGAAGTCGTGGACCGCTCAGCTCGCTCCTTCGAGCTCCAGGAAAAGCACGTGCCCCGCGCGGTCTCCCGCCACGATCGAACGCCCCTCCGGCCCCGCGATCAGGGCCTCCACCGGATCACGCACCACGAGCCGCGCGACGGGCATTCCTCCCGCGAGATCCCAGGCCCGGATCGTCCGGTCCTCCGAGGCGCTCACGAGGTGTCGCGAATCCCCGAGCCACGCGAGGGCCCCCACGGGCGCCGTGTGCCCGGCGAGGACGCGGACCATGCGCCCCGCGCCGAGATCCCACACCCGGATCGTGTGGTCCTCCGACGCGCTCACCAAAAACCCGCCGTCGGGCGAGAGCACGACCGCCCGCACCGCCGCCTCGTGCCCGACGAGCTCCCCGACCTGCGCGCCCGACCTCACGTCCCAGAGCGCGATCTGCCCCTCGGCGTTCCCCGCCGCGAGCCGATTCCCCACGCGCGCCGCGCAGAGTGGTTCCCCGCTGGTCGTCGTGTAGGTCCGCACCCGCTGCCCCTCCGTGAGGTCCCACGCGCCGAGCAGCCCCTCTTGGCTCTTCGTGATCACCATCGTGGCCCGCTCGTCCACGAGCAGCGGCGCGCAAAGCGGCACGCCCGAGCGCCCGAGCGACATCGTGCCCGGCCCGCGCCCCGGCAGATACGAGATGACCCACGTGAGCTGCCCGGTCGCGATGTCCCACACGCGAAGCGAGCCATCGATCGACGCCGAGACCACGCGCTGCCCGTCCGAGGTGACCGCCACGCCGTACACCCACAACGCGTGCCCCTCGAGCACGCCATGCAGCTCGCCGCGCCGCGCGTCCCAGATGCGCAGCGTGTCGTCGAACGAGGCCGACACCACGAACGACCCGTCCGGCGTCGCCGCGAGCGCGCTCACTCGCTCGCGATGCCCCTCCGAGACCCCGGGCGCCACGTGCGATCCGAGATCCCACACGCGGACCGTGCGATCTTCCCCGCCGCTGACCACGGTCCGCCCGTCCAGCGAGAGCGCCACGGCTTGCACGCCCTGCGCGTGGCCGTGCAAGACCCCGAGCGGGATCCGCGCGTCCAGATCCCACACGCGGACCGTGCGATCCCATGATCCCGAGGCCAGGAGGCGCCCGTCCGGAGTCATGCCGACGCTCGTCACGCCGTCGGTGTGCCCGAGCAAGAGCTCGGGCGGGCTGCCTTCGAGCGGCGCCCAGCACAGCACGGCGTCCTCGTGCGAAGCCGCGACGAGGACCCGGCCCGCCGCCTTCATCGACACGGCCGTGCGCGGCGAAGCCGGATCGTCGAGCGCCTTCTCGAGCCGCGCCGCCTCGACCTCCCAGAGCCCGAGCGTCGCGTCGTCGCCCGCCGACAGGCAAAACCGACCGTCCGTCGTCACCGCCACGCCCTGCACGCCGCCCGCGTGCCCGTGGAGCGTCCGGACGACCTCGCCGGTCGCGAGGCTCCACACGCGTACGGTCCCATCCTCGGACGCCGACACGACCGTGCCCGCGCCCTCCGCGAGCGCCACCGCGTGCACGGCGCCCGTGTGCCCGCGGAGCTGCCGCGTCACCCGCGCCGTCCCGAGATCCCACACGAAAAGCGAGCCATCCGCCGCCCCCGAGACGGCCGTCCGCCGGTCGGCCGAGACGGCGAGCCCGCGGACGGGCGAGACGTGCCCCGTCAGCACGAAGAGCGCCTGCCCGGCGTCGAGATCCCACACGCGCACCGTTCGGTCATCGGACGCGGAGAGCGCGAGGCGCCCGTCCCGCGTGACCACGACCGCGTTCACCTTCGCCGCATGCCCTTCGAGCACCCGCGCCGAAGCCTCGCCGCGGCGGCTCGTCCTCGTCCGCACCCGGATCCACGGCGAACGCTGCTCCGAGAGGGCTCCATCGAGCGCAGCGGCGAGATTCGTCGCTTCGAGCTCCTCGGCCCGCGCCCGGAGCTGCTGCAGGAAAAACGTGGGCTCGCGCGCCGCGTCCCAGCCGAGCAGCGCGTTCGCCTCGAGATCGAGCGCCGCGCGCAGCGACGTGACGCCCCGGACCCCCGCCGCCCACGCCGAAGACGCCCGCACGTCCTCGAGGACGGTCGCGACGCCCCGCTCGGCGATCTCGCTCTCGATACCGCGGACGTCGCCGAGCGCCCGGTCCAGGGACGACGCCGCCGCCGCGCGTAGTTCGTCCCGAAAAACGGGATCGAGCGCGCCCTCCACGAACGCCCGCACGTCCGGCCAGAGCCGCGCTCCCCCGGCCTCGTCGACGTCGACGAGGTTCGTCGCCGCGAGCGCCCGGACCGCCGCGAGGATCGGCTCCCCCGGCTTTCGCCCCGCGAGCCAGGCGAGCCGAGTCGCTGGCACGAGCCCCTGTCTGCCGCACATCGAGAGCAGCGCGACGAGCTCTCGCGCCTCGCCCTCGGGCACGTCGTCCCAGCCGAGCTGCATCACGGCCGCGCGCGCGTTCGTGAGGTCCGCGCCCGCGAGCCGCTCCGCGAGCTCCGCGGCCGAACGCCCGGGCTTTCGCGCGAGCCAGCCCGCCGCGATCGACACCACGAGCGGATCCAGCGCGAGCGCCCGACAAATCCTTCGCGCGTGCTCCACCTCCGCCGCGCCGGGCGTTCCGAGCCCCGAGAGCAGGAGCTCGACCCTCGATCCCTCCGCGAGCGGGCCGAGCTCGAACGTGGGGAGCACGAGATTGCCCGGCGGCGCGCGCATCGTGAACAGGAGCCTGCACGCGAGCTCTGCCGGGACGAACCCGAGCACGCGCGCCGAGAGCGCGGCGGGGTCCGGCACACCATCGATCACGAGCAGCGCGTCCGGCCGCAGGCGCAAAGCCTTGGCGAACGCCTGGACGAGCTGCCTCCGCCGATCGGAGAGAGGCCCCTCCACGCGGAGCCCGATCGCCCGGGCGAGCGCCGCGAATCCCTCGTCGCAGCCCGAAGGCGCGTCCACCCAATACACGCCGCCCGGATACTCGTGCCGGTATTGATTCGCATAAGCGAGCGCGAGCGCCGTCTTTCCCGCGCCCGATCGCCCGCAGACTCCAATCGCGCGCTCCTCGCCGCGCAGCACCGCGTGCAAGAGCTCGAGCTCGCGCGAGCGCCCGACGAACGCGGGAGCCAGAGGCCGGCGGACGAGGAATGGCGCGGGCGCGAACGAGCGAATGGGCATGTCTTTTCGACGCGGACACATGAATTCGTCCGCCTCGCGGGCATCATGCCCTGCTCACGCGCCTCCGTCGAGCGCCGCGGAGCAGAATCGTTGGGATGTGCAAGCATTGGACAAACGATTTGCAAAGCATGGCGTGGAGGTTCCGTTCACGAATGGTGAAATCGAGGGAATGCTTCGGCATTTTCGGTTGCCACCGTCCGCGGCGTTCGTGCTTCCGTTCTCGTTGCGTTTTTCGGTTCGGCTATCCTGCGCCCATGCTCTCCCTCCGCGCCGTCTTCCGGGGCAAGCGCGTCGTTCTCCGCGCGCCGCGCGTCTCGGATGCGCCTCGCATCGTCGAAATCCGCACCCGATCGAGCGAATACCTCAAGCCCTGGGTGCCCGTCCCCGGCCCCGACGAATTGGACGTCCCGCTCGCGCGCGCCCGCATTCTGCGCGATCGACGCGATATCCGCGCCGACCGCCACTACCGATTTTGCATGACCCTCGGCGAGGACGGGCCCGTCATCGGCCGTGTCGCCCTCAACCAGGTCTTCCGCGGCATCTTCCAGAACGCCTACCTCGGCTACTGGGTCGACGTCGAGCACCATGGACAAGGCTTCACCACCGAGGCTGTAAGGCTTGCACTCGACGTCGCCTTCCGCGAGCTCGGCCTGCACCGCATCCAGGCGGCCATCATGCCGCACAACGCCGCGAGCCTCTCCGTCGCCCGCAAGTGCGGACTCCGGCACGAGGGCCGCGCCGTGCGTTACATCCAGATCGCCGGCGCCTGGCAGGATCACCTGCTCTTCGCCATCACCGCGGAGGACTGGCCAGCCGCGCCGCCGTGACGCGGGCTCGTTCTATTTGGACGAACGCTTGCGCCGCGCGCCGCGCTTCGGGCGGGCAGCGGGCGCCTCGCCGTCGGCGACCAGATCCTTCGCGATGGCCAGCGCGCCGCGCACGCCGACCAGCGGATCCGTCACCACGACGACCGGGATCTGCGCCATGAGCCCGGCGAACCGCCCCTTCTTGCGGAAACCTTCCAGGAATTGCTCCCGCCGCGCGAGCACGATGTGCCGCGCGATGTTGCCCGCCACGAACACGCCCCCGAGCGCGAGCTGCTTCAGCGCCAGGTTTCCCGCCTCGGCGCCGTAAATCGAGGCGAAGAGGTCCACCGCCTTCGCGGCCGGCTTCGACGCGCCGGACAAACCGAGCTCCGCGATCGTCGCGTTCCGGTCGCCCTCTTCGAGCCGTCGCTCGTTCGCCTTCGTCTCGCGCCCGCCGCGGGCCAGGAAGAAGTCGTAGAGCGCCCCGAGCCCGTCGCCCGAGAGCACACGCTCGTAGCTCACGTGGTCCGGGAACCGCTTCGACAGGAACGCGAAGAACTCGGCCTCGATCGCGTCGCGCGCCGCGAAATCCGTGTGACCGCCCTCGGTCGGCAGCACCAGGTGCTTCGCCCCGTCCCACACGATCAGCGCCTCGCCGAGCCCCGTCCCGGCCGCGATCACGGCCAGGTGGTTGCCCTTCGGCTTCGGCCGCCCGTCGCCGAGCGGGACCACGACGTCCGCGGGCAGGTGCAAGCAACCACGCGCCGCGACCGCGAGATCGTTCACGAGGACCACGCGATCGAGCGACAGGCTGCGCGCGAGCTTCACCTCGTCGAGCCGCCATGCGAGGTTCGTCACGGTCGCGGCGCGATCCCGGATCGGCCCGGCCACGCCGAGCACCGCGACCGACGGGTGCGGATGATCCGCGCTCGCGAGGAAGCTCCGCGCGATCTCCTCGAACGTCCCGTGCTCGCGGCTCGGCAAGACTGCTTCGAGCAGCAACTTTTTCCCGAGGCCGTCGTAGAGCGAGAGCCGCGTCCGCGTGCCTCCGATGTCGCCGACGAGGATCGATCCGGTCCCACCGCGCTTCTTCATGATGACCTTTTGCCCCGTACGAAGTTCCGGGCGGGAAAGCAAGCTACGGGATCTCGCTCATCCCTTCGAGGAACCACAGGACCTGGCCACGCGCCCGGAGGAGCACGCGCGCGGGCACCTCTTCCTCGGAGCCGTCCGACCACGCCGCCTCGATGGGCTGCCGTTTTTGCTCGTCGCGAGCCACGAAGATGGCCCATTCTGCCTCGCAGAGCACCGGCGCCGTGAGCGTGAGCCGGGCTTCGAGGCCCTTCGCAGGCTGCGCCGGGATCGCCGCCACGAGCCGATCGTCGATCGCGGTCGCGCCCATCCCCGGGAAGAGCGACGCCGTATGCCCGTCGTCCCCGATGCCGAGGGTCATGACGTCGAACGCGACCGCTCGGGTCACGCCGAACGTGCGCCGAAGGAGCGCCTCGTACCGCGCCGCGGCCGCAGCGAGATCCGGATCCTCCGCCTCCATCCGATGGATGCGGCCCGCCGGGGCACGATCGAGCCCGAGATCGGCGTATGCCATCCCGTAGTTCGAGCGCGGCGAGGCTGGATCCACGGCGCGCTCGTCCACCCAGAACCAGTCGATCCGATCGAGCGGCAGCTCCATCTGCGCGAGCCTCTGGTGCACGGGACGCGGCGTGGATCCGCCCGAGAGCGCGACCCTCGCGATCCCGCGCTCCTTCACCGCCGCCTTGATCAACGTCGCGAGGGTGGTCGCCGCGTTTTGCACGAACGTCTCTTCGTCCGCGGCGCCGATGACGATGTAACGCGAATCCGGTGTCCTGCTCATCGTTCACTCCATTGCGCCGCGAGGACGAGCGCATCCCGCAGCACCCGATCGCCCTCCGTCGCATCGAGCGCCTTCACCAGCACCCACGCCTCGTCCCGGTGGCCGAGCGCGTGCTCGTGCGAGGTCACGCGCGCCCCGCGCCGCGTCCATGCGACCTGCTTCGGGTTCTCCCGGTCGCGCACGCACGCGAGCGAGAGCGGCTCTCCTTCGAGCGAGGCCTCGATCCACACGCCCGTGATCTGCCCCGGCGCAAGGCCTTCGCGCGGATCGTCGCGCAGCGTGATCCGCACCGGCTCGCCGTGCCGATCCCGCGCCCGATCCCGCGCCTCGAAGCCCCAGCCGAGCCTCGATCCGAGCCAGCCGAGGAAGAGCGCCGCGGGCTCGGTCGCGCCGCCCGGCGTCCGTCCCACCGTGACCTCGCGGATCGATCCCAGCGAAGGCCGCGCGTCGTCGAAGAACCGCGCCACGAGCTCGCGCCACTGGTACGTCCGAACGAACTGACGATCGCCGACGGGCGCCGTGGACATGTGGAGCATCTCCGCGATCCGCGCGACGCTCGTATGCGCCGAGTCCACGATGAGCCGATCGGCCCGCGGCAAGAGCGTAGGCAAGAGCGCGCGTGGCGCCCCGCGGCCGAGCTCCACGACGACGGGCACCTCCGGCACCACGAGCGCCGCCACCACCGAGCCGGCGCGCTCGCACGCCATCGCGCCGAACGTCATCTCGATCCAGTCGAAGCAGATCGGCGTCCCCCCATCGAGTCGGCACGCCGCGCGCACGTCGTAGCTCACCTCCCAGGGCGCGAGGCGCCCGTCGCTCGTCAGCACGAACGCGCGCCCCGGGTGCGTGTCCGCGAGCGCGTCCGTCGTCGCGCGCGCGTGCTCGATCTCCGACGGCGCCGCGGTGAACACGAAGCTCATCGTGGACGAGCGCACCTTCGTCATCGGCGCGCCCGCCTGCTCGTCCGGCGAGGACCAGAAGGACGCGAGCTCCGCTTCGATCCGCGCGAGTGCCTCGCCGACCGGGAGCGCCGTCACGGCTTCCTCCACTTGTCGCCCGGCACGAGCAGCCGATCCGCCTCCCGCGGCCCCCAGCTCCCGGCCTCGTAGGTCGCGACGGGCGCGTCTTGATCACGCCAGCCCGCGAGGATCGGATCGATGAAGCCCCACTGCGCCTCGACCTCGTCGGCGCGCGTGAACAGCGTCGCGTCGCCGCGCATCGCGTCGAGGATGAGCCGCTCGTAGGCCTCGGGCGTGCTCGAGCCGAACGCCGTCCCGTAGCGGAAGTCCATGGCCACGTTGCGCATCGTCATCCCGCCGCCCGGCACCTTCGTGGCGAAGCGCAGCGCGATCCCCTCGTCCGGCTGGATGCGCAGCACGAGGACGTTCGGTTCATCCTCGCCGCGGCGGACGCTCGGGGGCGGGCCGCCGTCCATGGCCTGCGGCGCGTCGCGGAAGAGCCTGTGTGGCAGCGGCTTGAAGTGCAGCGCCACCTCGGCCACGCGCTTCGCGAGCCGTTTGCCCGAGCGCAGGTAGAACGGCACGCCGCCCCAGCGGAAGCTGTCGATGCGGAGCGACATCGCGACGTACGTCTCCGTCTTCGAGTTCGGATCCACGTCCGGCTCCTCGCGATAGCCGGGCACCCTGTCGCCGCGCACCGTGCCTGCCGTGTACTGCGCGCGCACCGTCTTCTCGAGCACCTCACGCCCGCGGATCGGCCGGAGCGCGCGCAGCACCTTGACCTTCTCGTCGCGCACCGCGTCGGCGTCCCACGACGACGGCGGCTCCATCGTCACCATCGTGAGGAGCTGCAGCGCGTGGTTCTGCACGATGTCACGCGTGATGCCGGTCTGATCGTAGAACTTCCCGCGCCCCTCGACGCCGAGCTCCTCGGCCACGGTGATCTGCACGTGGCTCACGTGCTGCCGCGACCAGAGCGGCTCGAAGATCGTGTTGCCGAACCGGAAGACGAGCAGGTTCTGCACCGTCTCCTTCCCGAGGTAGTGATCGATCCGGTAGATCTGCCGCTCGTCGACGCACGCGAGCAGCTCCTTGTTCAGCGCACGCGCGCTCGCCAGATCCTCGCCGAACGGTTTTTCCACGACGACCCGCTGGTAGCTCGCGTCCGGCCCGTCCGCGGGGCGCACGACGAGCTTCGCGTCGCAGAGCCCGCGCACGATCATGGGAACCTCGGTCGGACCGACCGCCATGTAAAAAACCCGGTTTTGCCCCGTCCCCCGCTCGACCTCGAGCCGCCCGAGCTCCGCGGCGAGCCGCGCGTACGTCGCGGGATCGTTGAAGTCCCCCTGCACGTACGCCATGCCCTTCTCGAGCTCGCTCCACGTCGCCTCGTCGAGCGGCTTTCTGCGCGAGTACTTCGCCACCGCCTCGCGCATCTCCCGACCGAACTCCGGCTTCGGACGCCGCGCGACGCCGACCACCGCGAACCCGCCTGGCAGGAGCCGGCTCAGCGCGAGGTTGTAGATCGCCGGCAGGAGCTTGCGCCGCGTCAGATCTCCGGATGCCCCGAAGATCACGACGGTCGCGGGCCGCACCGTTCGCTCGTCGGGCATGCCCTCGCGGAGCGGGTTTTCCTCGCCGCTGCCGACGTTCTCCGAAAACGACATGCGTTCCTCCCTCGCGGGACTCCCGGTCCCGCGGCGCAGGCTACCAGAGCCCCGGCCGGCGCGGCGGTGGACGCATCCGCTCTCCGATATCTTTGCTACCGGCGCGGCCCTGGCTACCCTCTCGGCACGTATGGCAGACGCAAGCCTTCCGCGCGTTCGGGTCCCTCATCCGCACGTGCGCTGCGACGCGAGGATCCTCGCGGGCAGCCCCCACGTCGAGGGATCGCGCGTTCCCGTCCGGCGCCTCTGGGTCTGGCACCGCGGCGGCGCCTCGGTCGAGACCCTCTTGCGCCGCTACCCGAACCTCGGCCCGGCCCGCATCCTCGACGCGCTCTCCTTCGCGTACGACAACCAGGACCTCATCGACGCCGACCTCGCCCGCGAGCAGGCGCTCTTCGAAAAACAAGGCGGCCCCACCGTCGGCGCCCGCCCCCTCGCGCAGCTCCCGCTTCCTTTCGACGAGGCCGCCCCGGACAGCGAAAAACCCGCTGCCCTCTCGCGACAGCCCATGCTCCCCGGCATGTCGGCCGTCGCCGCGCCCCCCGCCGTCCCGCCCCCCGTGCCGCCGGTGTCCGCCCCGACCAAATCGGCTGCGTCCGTAACAAAGCCCGCACGCAAACGCTAGGGACCTCAGCACACCCCGGGCGATCCAACGGTCTTTACAGCCCGACGAGACTAGGGCAGAAGGGCCCTCGTGCTGGGAGGGATCGACGCGGGGCGTCCAGGCAGCTCTTCGCCTGGTGAGCTCCGCTTGCGGGACCTGCCACTCGGTAGTGACAGGCGGCCTGGCGCAGAGCGCCCCCGCACACAGAGAGGCGCCCGCCCGGGTGCCGGAGGGTTAGTCAGATGAGCGTCAGTCGTTGGAAGTTGTTCTCCATGCCCATCGTGGTGCTCGGCATCGCTTCGCCGCTCCTCGCGAACTGCGGCGGCAAGATCCCCGGCGTCGGCGGCGTCGAGGTTCCCGACGCCGTGACCGAGGGCATGGAAGCCGCGAAGGGCTGTGACGAGTTCAAGACCGGCGATTTCGGCTCCCTCGCCATCAAGGGCGACGCGAAGGTCCAGGGCAAGATCAAGTCCTTCCTCCAGGTCTCGTACGACGTGAACAAGACCGTCGTGGACCTCGAGAAGGGCCTCATCGCCTCGTGCGGAGCGCTCGGCAAGGACCTCGGCATGAAGGAAGACGAGCTCCGCGCCGAGGCCGGCGGGGGCAAGGGCGCGGACAAGGTCTGCACCGCGGTCGCCGCGAAGGTGAAGTCGATGCTCGCGGCGAACGCCGAGGCGAAGATCTCGATCGAGTTCGACCCGCCCAAGTGTTACGCGGACGTCGATGGCATGGCGAAGTGCCTCGATGCCTGCGGCTCGCCGATCGAGCCGGGCAAGCTCGAGGCGAGCTGCTCGGGCGGCGAGGTGAGCGGCTCGTGCGACGCGCAGTGCAAGGGCACCTGCTCGATCGAGGCGGGCGCGCAGTGCACGGGCACGTGCAAGGCGAGCTGCTCGGGCAAGTGCGAGGCCGGCTTCAAGGGCACCTGCGGCGGCAAGTGCGACGGCAAGTGCGACGGCAAGCAGGCGAGCGGCGCCTGCGCCGGCCAGTGCGAGGGCAAGTGCGACGCGAAGGCCGAGGGCACCTGCTCGGGGACCTGCTCGGGCTCGTGCTCCGCCGCGTGCGAGGTGAAGGGTCAGGCGAAGTGCGAGGGTAGCTGCTCGGGCGGCTGCTCGGTCGCGTACAAGGAGCCGAAGTGCTCGGGTGAGTTCAAGCCCCCGACGGTGGACGTCGAGTGCCAGCAGAGCTGCACGAACCGCGCGGCCGCGACGGCGAAGTGCGATCCGCCGGCCGTGCGCGTCGTGGCGAACGGCAAGGTGAACACCGACGTGCAGAAGCTCGTCGCCGCGCTGAGCCGCAACCTGCCCGGCATCATCAAGCTCTCCGCGGGCTCGGGCGCCAAGATCAAGGTCGGCGCCGAGGGCCTCGTGAAGACGGGCAAGGGCATGGTCGACGTGGTCGGCGACGCAGGCGGCAAGGCCCTCGCGTGCATCAAGGCCGGCGTGGACGCGACGGCGAACGCGACGAGCTCGATCGACCTCAACGTCAAGGCGAGCGTCAGCGTGACCGCCTCGGCGAGCGCCAAGACCAACTGATCGGTCTCGGTCGCTCTTCCTCTCCCCACGTTTTCCTCTCCCCGTAACACTCCCTCACCCCCAACCCCCTCTCCCTGGCGGGAGAGGGGGCTTTCGCCGCGGACGCGGTTGGAGCACCAAACATTGGTGTCCCAAATTTCTCCCCGTGAGCTCGCCGATGCGATCGCCGCGGGCAAACCCGTCTACCTGATCGACGTCCGCAAGCCGTGGGAGCACGAACGAGCGGCGCTGCCGGGCAGCGTGCTCGTCCCGCTCGACGAGCTCACGGAGCGCGCCGACGAGATCGAGCCCCCGCCCGGCGCGCTCGTGGTCGCTTACTGCCACCACGGCGTGCGGAGCCTCTCGGCCGTCGCGCTGCTCGATCGCATGGGCTTGCCCGGCGTCGCCTCCCTCCGCGGCGGCATCGACGCCTGGTCGCGCGAGATCGACCCGAGCATCCCTCGCTACTGACGTCGCTTCACGCGGGCACCCACGCCGCGTGAAACCCGTACGGCACGCGCCGCGGAATGCGCACGCGCGCCAACGGCCCGCGCCCGACCTCCCGCGCGTCGAGCACGATCATCTCGGATTCCCCCGTCCCCTCGTCGTGCACGAACCCCACGACGTAGCCATCATCCTCGTACTTCGCGCCTTCCCGCGGCGCGAATACCATCTCGCCTCCGAAGCGGTTTTTCCCGAACACGTGGGTCTCGCTCCGGCCCGTCTCGAAATCGTACCGCACGACCCCGTCGATGAACGGCATCTCCGCGTCCGGCACGAAACGCGCCGCCGTGCCGAACCGGTTTTTCCTGCCGGTGAGCCGGTCGTCGATGCGCGTGAAATCCGCATGAACATCGTCGAGCTGCTCTTCCTTGGCCTCGCCCGTCTCGAGGTCGAACGTGAAACGCCACGCGCGCCCGCCGTCGTCGCGCGTCGCGTGCTCGGGCGAGTGCCCCATCACGTCGGTCTGCGCGAGCCGGCTCGCGAGCAGCACCACGCGCGAGCCCTCCTCGTAGGCATTCCATACGTGATAGATGAAGCACGCCGGCAGCTCGAACCAGCGCACCTGCGAGGCGTCTCCCCGCCGCGGCAGAATCCCGAACCGGCTCGGCCGATCCTTCTCGAAGGCGAGCGGCACCTCGCCGCGCGCCATGCGCTCCATCCGGAACGTGTAGGGCAGGTCGAGGAGGATCGAATAATGTTCCGTGATCGCGAAATCGTGCATCATCACGGGCACGTCGAGCGGGATCTGCACGTAATGGTCGATCCGCCGATCCGGCCCGACGACGCCGTATTGGATGTACGGCTGCCACAACGTGTACCCGAAAAACACCATCTCGCCCGTCACCTCGTCCACCTTCGGGTGCGCGGTGAACGGGTGATCGAGCCGGCCGTCGAAATCGACGAGCCCCACGGTTTCCAGATCAGGCAAACGAATCTCATGCGGCGCGCCTCCCTCCCACGTCGCATGAAGCCGCGACCCGTGGAGGGCGAACGCCGTGTTCGCCACGTTCTTGTAGATCATCCCGTGCGGCGGCTCGGCCACGTTCGGCGGCTCCGCAAAGCCCGTCCAGAGCGCCCGGCCCGCCTCGCGCTCGAACTGAAAACCTTTCGTACGGACCCAGCGGTTCCGGTACGACGCGCGCCCGTCCTCGACGCGCACCGCGTGAATCATTCCATCGCCATCGAAGAAATGATACCGCCCGATCGGCGCGAACTGCGCGTTCGGACCGTTGCGCACGAACGTGCCCCGCAGGTCCCGCGGGATTTCGCCGATCACCTGCAAATTCGGCACGTCGAGCTCGTCGTGCACCGGACCCCAGTTTCCCTCGAGATAAGCGCTCGTGACGATTTGCATGGGCTCCTCCGGCGGCGCAGCGCGCTCGCGAGGGCAGGAGTAGTCGCCGGCCCGTCCGGCTGTCAAGGTTCGTCCCTGGAATGCGTCTCGTTCGTTCGGCGTTTCGCGCCCCCATGCGACGCCCGCGTGACGCCATCCTCCTTCTCGCGGTGTTTTTTTTCGTCCTCGGCCTCGGCGCCCTCGCGGTCGCCGCGCCGCCGGAATCGAAAGAATCCAAAGGCACCGTAACCCTACCATTATCACGGTGGCGCGCCCTCGAAGACCAGATCGCTGCGCCCGCGCCCCCGCATCGCGCCCCCGAAGGCGTGCTTTGGGTCTCGCGGCGAATCGAGGGCCGCTTCCGCAAAGGCCTCTGGACCGGCCGCCTCGTCGCCCGCTTCGATGTCCTGCCCGGCGGCCCCGTCCGCGTCCCCGTCCTCGATCATCGCGCCGTCCTCGGCGAGGTCACGCTCGACGGCGAGCCGGCCGCGCTGCTCGAAGACGGCGAGCGATATGCCCTCCCGCTCGATCAACCCGGCCGCCACGAGCTCACCGTCGATTTCCACTGGGGCCGCGAGACCGAGCGATTCACCCGCACGCTCGACCTCTCGCTCCCCGAGGGCGGCCCGGTCGCGCTCGAAGCGCGCATCGCCGAGCGGGGCATCACGCCGACCCTCGCCGGCGGCGCGCTCGCCTCGTTCACCGAGCAAGGCGGCGATACCGTGGTCACGGGCCACCTCGACGGCAGCGGCGAGCTGCGTTTGTCCTGGAAACAGAGCAAGGCGAGCGAGCCGCGCGGCGAGGCCCGCATCGAGGCCCGCGAGCACACGCTCTTCCGCGTCAGCGAGGCCCTCGTCACCGGCCAGAGCCGGATCGACCTCCACGTCCTCGAAGGCGAGACCGACTCGATCCGGCTCTCCTTGCCGCAAGGCGTGGAGGTCCTGCGCGTGGAGGGCGACGCCGTCCTGCAATGGCATCCCCTCACCACCGAAAAAGACGGCCGCGTCCTCGTCGTCCTCCTTCGTCACCTCGTCGCCGACGAGGCGCGGATTCGCGTCGATTTCCAGCTCGCGAACCAGCCGCAGGCGCCCATCGAGCTCGTGATGCCCTTGCCGTCCGCGCCCATTCCCACCGTGGGCTCGCTCGGCGTGCTCGGCCCGCCGGGGTTGCGCCTGGATCCGCGCGGTGTCGAGGCCGCCGAGCGCCTCGCCCCGCGCGAGATTCCAGAGGAGCTGCAGGCGCTCGGCACGGGCCCCGTGCTCTTCGGTTATCGATTCGACAAAGCGCCGCGCATCGTGCTCTCGGCCTCGCCCTTGCCCGAGCTCGAGCTCGCGCGCACGGTCGTCGACGAGCTCTCGGCGTCCACGGTCGTCCTCGGCGACGGCACCGAACGCACGAAGGTCGCGCTTCGGATCCGCAATGACGGCCGGCAATACGTCGAGCTCTCCTTGCCCGAGGGCGCGCGCCCGTTGCGCTCGTTCATCGACGGCCGCGAGGTGCGTCCCGCCCTGCTCGGCCAGCGCCTCCTCTTGCCGCTCCGCCAGAGCGAGCGCCTCGCCGCCGATCAGACCCGCATTCACGTCGTGCGCGCCGGCGAGACCCTGAGCGACGTCGCGAACCTCTATTACGCCGACCCCTCCGCCTGGCAGCGGATCGTCACGAAAAACCGCGACGTCATCCCGGAGAGCGGCGCCCTCGCGAAAGACACGCGCCTCGAGATCCCCGCCGCGGCCGAGGCCACGAAAGAAGCCTTCTTCGTCATCGAGGTCGCCTACGAGCGCCCCCTCCACGCGCTCGGCGCGTTCGGCCTGGAAAAACTCCGCCTCCCCGGGCTCGACGTCGACACCACGAAGGCCGTCTGGCACGTCTACTTCCCGTCCTCGCACGAGCCCCTCGAATTCCGGGGCAACCTCCGGCAAGCGTCCCGCATCAAGTACGACCCGTTCCGCCGATTGCAATGGTACCTGCAAACGGCGCTCGGCGTCTCGACCGCGTCGGCGGGCGGATACGAAAACATCCTCCAGAAGCGCCGCGCCATCTACAACGACGAGGCCACGGGCGGCGGCGAGCCCTTCGCCGCGTTGACCGAGTTCCCCCTCGTCGGCGAGCGATATCGCTTCCGCCGCATCCTCCTCGGCCGCGAAGTCCCCGAGATCACCGTCGTCTACGCGTCGAACGGCCTGCTCTCGTGGGCCCGGCACGGCGCGCTCGCGGCCGTGTTCGTCGCGGCCGCCATAGCGCTCCGCCGCCGGGGACGCGCGCCCGTGATTGCGCTCGTCGCCACGCTCGTCCTCCTCCTTTGCCTCGCCCATTTCGTCCCCGGCATTCATCGCCGGATCCTCTGGGGCCTCGATCTCGCGCTCCTTCTCGCGCTCGCGCGCCGCGCGTGGCCTCGCGCCCGCCGCCTCGCGCGTGCCTTCGCCCGCGCGCCGTGGCTCTTCTTCCGGGCGATCACCGCCCGCAGGCTCGTCGCGGCCGCGGGTTTTTCCTGGCTCCTCGGCGAGCTCGCCACTCGCCCGATGCTCCTCTCCCTGGCCACGCTCGTGCTGCTCTCCGGCGCGTGGTTCCGCCTGCGAATCCTCGCGGAGCGGCGGAGGTCTCGTCATGCAATGTAATCGATCGGGTGCTTTGATTGCGCTTCTCCTGCTCGTGCTCTCGTCGCTCGTGGCCACGCACGCCGTGGCCGAGGAGAGCGACGGCGAACAGGCTTCGGAAGAGGCCCAGGCGGCCGAAGGCGAGGGCAGCGAGGAAGGGCAGGGGAGCGAGGGCGACGAGGCCGAATCGAAGAAATCGCCCGAGGCCCCCGCGACCCCATTCGACGAGGTCATGAAGCTCAACGCGCCCCCGCCGGCCGAGGGCGAGTCGAAGGCCGAGGCGAACGCGGCCGATCCCGCGGCGGAAGGCGGCACCGCGACCGTTCCGCTCGCCGAATACACCGAGCTCGCCCGCCGCGCCGCGCGCATCCGGAAGACCCGCGCGACCTTCGCAGCGGCGCCCGTGGTCCTCGGCGCCGCGTCATACGAAGGCGACGTCGAGGGCGGCGTGCTCGCGCTCCGGGAAAAACTCGTGGTCACGCTCGCCGGCGACGGGCTCAAATTCGTGCCGCTCGTCGGCGACGACGTCGCGCTCGTCTCGGCCACCGCGGACGGCGAGCCCATCGGCGTCACGCGCAGGCCCGGGTATCACGTCTGGGTCACCGAACGCAAAGGCGTCGTGACCCTCGAGCTCTCCTTGCTCGTGGGCCCGCGCGGCGGGCGTGGATCCATCGAATACGCATTTCGATCGGCGCGCACGCCGAGCACCCGCGTGGCGATCCGCCTGCCCTCGGAGGGCCTCTCGCCCCGCTTCGACGGCGCCGTCGTGAGCGAGGTCCGCGCCGAGCGTGGCGGCACCACCGCGCGCGCCACGCTCGCGCCCACGACCGAGATCCGCGTCGTCGGCTTCCGCGACGTGGGCGGCGGCGAGGCTCCGAGCGCCGCGCGCGCCGTCGCCGAGACCGTCTCGCTCCTCAGCATCGACGAGCGCGCCGTCGAGCTCTTCACCGTCGTCCGCTACACCATTCTCCGCGGCGCGATGCAATCGTTCGAGGTCGCGCTCCCCGACGGCGTCGAGGTCGTCTCCGCGGAGGGCGAAGGCGCGTTCCATTCCACGACCGAACGCAAAGACGATGGCCTCCTCCTCCGCGGCGAGACCGCCTTCCCGATCGAGGGCACCTACGAGCTCTCGCTCCGCCTGCGCCTGCGCGGCGGCGCCGGCAAGGATCGCGTGATGGCGCGCCTGCCGCATTGCCTCGGCGTCGAGCGCGAGCATGGCTGGCTCGCCGTCGAGGTCCCGGGCAAGATGCGCATCGGCGTGACCTCGCGCGAGGGCCTCGTCGCCGTCGCCGTCCCCGAGCTGCCGACCGAGGCGCGCGCGAGCGCGGTGAGCCCGATTCTCGACGCGTATCGTTATCACGCGGCGTCACCCGCGCTCGGCCTCTCCGTCGAGCGTTTGCCCGAGCAGGAGCTCGAAGAAGGCGCGATCGACGTCGTCGAGGCGACGAGCGTCCTCGCGGCCGAGGGCAAGCTCGTCACGGATCTGCGCGTCGTCCTCCGGAATGCCTCGCGCCCGAGCCTCGCGCTCGGCTTGCCGCCGAACACCGAGGTCCGCGCCGTCCGCCTCGACGGCGAGCCCGCGCGGCCGAGCCGCGGCGAGGACGGAAAGCTCCTTTTGCCACTGCAACGTTCGCGCGGCGCCGATCACGAGGAGCCCATCACGCTCGACATCGTGCTCGAATCGAGCCTGCCCGCGCTCGGCCTCCTCGGCGCGCCCGAGCTCGCGCTCCCCGCGCTCGACCTCGGCGCGGCCGCATGGCGATGGCGGCTCTACCTGCCGGCCCACAACGAATATCTCGGCCTGCGGACCGACGTCCCCGCCGAGGTCTATGCCGGCGCCGCGAGCTGGCACAAGCCGCCGCATTTGAAGCGCGCCGTCCGCTGGAACGAATCCGAGGAAGGCGAAGAGCGCGCGGCCCCCGCCGTCGCGCCCACGTGGACCGAGCTCATCGCCGCGAGCACGGAGAAATCGCACGTGCGGTACTGGGTCGGCCCCGGCACCGTCGTCCGCGCCCGCGTCCCGTTCGTCCGGGCATATCTCCTGCTCCCGCTGAAGTTCGCCTTCGTGCTCGCGCTCTTCGCGGGGATCGGCTCGTTCCTTCACCGGCGCGCCGGGCGCAATCGCGCGGCCTCGGGAAAACCTCGCGTCTCGCTCGTCGAGCTCGCCGTGCGTTTGCCCGGGCGCATCAAGGCCTTCTTTCGGCGACAAACCTTTTCGCGGTCCCTCGCCGCGCGCGTCGCTCTCCTGTCGCTCGGCTTCCTCGCCGTCGCCGGCTTCTTCGTGGACCGGTTCGGCAAGCTCGTGCAGGCGTTTTTGTCCGGCTGAGCACGTCGGTCCTCCTCGCGTCCGGCGGCGATCGCGGATACCATCTGCCTCGGGCATGCGTACTTCCCTCCCGCCGCTCTTCGCCTCTCTGGCGTTCGTGGCCGCCGCCGTCGCGGCGTGCGCCGGCGCGCCGTCCCCGGGTGTGGGAGGCGCGGCGCCGCCCGTGGACGACGCGGGTCCCTCGGAAGCGGGGCCCGACAGCGGCGATGCCGACCCCGCTGTCCTGGCCGCGCCGAAGGCGACCCCGGTCGAGGATCCGGAGCTCGCGCGCATCACGGCACTCCCCGAGGCCGAGCGCCTCGCGTACGCACGCGCGCACCTGCCCGAGCTAAAGGACCTTCGCAGCGGCACGACGCCGGTGGATTTTTCGAGGTTCCTAAAAGCCGGCCCCACGCTCGCGCTGTTCGTCCCGGAAGAGGTACTCCAGCACGACGTCCCGGCGGCGCAGAGGCTCTGCCGGCGTGTCGTGTTCGAGGTGTCCCCCGAATCCCTCCATGCCGAGGTTCCGACAGACGGCGGCGAGGGCCGCCCGACGCTCGTGCGCTCCGGCTCCTTCGAGTATCTCGTGCTCGATCGGAACGTCACCTTCTCGGGGCCGCACAACCGGACGATAGAGACGGACGCGCGCGGCCAGAAAACCGAATCGATGTCAGCGTTCGGCTCGGCGTGGTCTCCGTCTGGCGCGCTCTTCGAGATTCGCGACGACGCGATCCTTTATGGCGCGACGCGCGTCTCCGCGCATGCCGTGTGCATGGTGTTCGAGGAGCATTCGTGTGCGGAGGCCGACGGTGGTGTGGGCGCCTGCGCGCGGTGCACGCGCCTCGTGGCGAAGCTCCATTCCCACGAGCCAGGCCATGCCTTTGGGATCGCGGTCGCCCGGGGGCGGAGGGGGCCGGCCGAAGGCGAGGCGCTCCCCGCGTGCGCGGCTTGCCCTGTGGACGCCGTCTCCGCCGAAATCCCGCGGATCAACCGCGCGCTCGCCGAGCTCGTCTTCGAAGACACCTCGGGCGACCCGTGGCCGGCGTTTTTCACGAAACGAGAGGCTTGCGTTGCGGCGGCACGAAAGCACGCAGCGGAGGCGCGGCGGGCGGAATGACGGGCGGGCCGGGCCTTTCGCGTTTTACATCGACCGCAACGCGGTCGATGTACCTGAGGTCCAGGGCTGTGCCCTGGTGCGGAGCGGGTCCAGGGGCGAAGAGCCCCTGGTCGGGCCCGGGGTGAAACCCCGGCGATACGCTGTGGAATGAACTCCCCTCAGCGGAAGCGGATCGACGGCGGCGGGCTATCGTGCTCGTCGTCGAGGAACCACTCGATCCACGGCATTGCGGCTTGCTCGGAGGCAAAGAGCTTCGTCGGGACGGCGGGCTTCGAGACGGTGATCACGAAGTTGCCGATCATGTTGCTGACGGGCGAGCTGCCCGTGATCACCGCGACGCATTTGCAGACGGCCGGGACGTCGGGGCTCACCCAGAACTTGCGTACCGCGTGATCGGCGCCGCGCAGGCCTCGCTCGTCCACGAGCAGGGGGCGCGGCTGCCCGCCGCCGAGCTTCTTGGCCGCCTCGAAATCCTCCTCGGCGTCCTGCAGCGTGTATTCCGCTCCGTCCTTCGTCACCTTTTTGACGAATCCGCGCGGGTCGTACGTCAGCACGGCGCCTCGCGTCTCTATCTCGCCCGGAACGTCGCTCGAAACCATTATGAACTTCTCCTGGGAGCCTCGGCCTTCTGTGCCTTGCCGTTCATCGAGAGCGCAATGCCGCTCTTCAGCGTGCTGCACGTCCTGACACCGGGCAAATCGAGCCCCATGTCGACGAGGGTCTTCGCCACCTCGGCGCGCAGGCCCGTGAGGACCACATCCACGCCGAGCAAACGCGCCGCGTGTGCCGCGCGGACGAGCGTGCTCGCCACGTCCGCGTCCACCACGGGCACGGCCGTGATGTCGAGGATCGCGACGCGCGGCTGGGCCTTTGCGATGCCTCGCAAGAGGGATTCGATCACCTGATCGGCGCGCTCCTGATCGAGCGTGCCCACGAGCGGCATCACCACGATCTCGTCGGTGATCGGGATGAGCGGCGTGCTCATCGTCCGGATGAGATCGTTCTTCGCGCGGATCGCCTCCTCGAGGCGCATGCGCTCTTCCTCGGCGCGCTTCCGATCCGTGATGTCGCGCAGCACGCAGACGAAACCCTCGATCGTGCTGCCGTTCTTGAGCGGCGAGGTCGACACCGAGGCCTCGATGACCGCGCCCGACTTCGTCAAACACTGCATCTCGTGCCCGTGGAGCGCGAGGATCTGCGCGGGATCGTGCTCCTCCAGGAAAAGCGTGCTCACGGGCTTGCCGACGAGCTCGCGATCGTTGAAGCCGAGCAGCTCCGTGGTCGCGCGGTTCACGGTCCGCACGAGGCCCGCGGCGTCGACGACGACGAGCGCGTCTGCCATCGAGGCGAAGACGCTGTCGAGGTAGGTCCGCGAGACCGTCGAGCTCTGCAGCTCCTCGCGCAGCATGTTGAGCCCCGCCGCGATCCCGTCGAGCTTGTCGTTCGCGGGGCTGATGGCGGCGCGCGCGTCGAAGTTCAGCGCCGCGAGCTGCACGACCACGTGCGTCAGCGTGGCGATCCGCTCGTCCTCGGACTTGCGCTCGGAGAGGACCTTGCTCCCGAGGGCCTCGATCTCGCGGAGGATTTCGCCGACGAGCCCGCCGCGCTCGCGGCTCGGGAACACGAGATCGCCGGAGCGCAGGCGCCGCAGCATGGTGACGGCCTCGCGCAGACCGGCGTCGCTCGGCGGCCCCGCGCTCGGGGGCGGCCAGTCTCGTCGTCCGTCGTCACGATCGTCTGTTCCCATCGGCGTCTACGGGGGACCCAAGCAGCCTCGGGCGGGAGCATATACCGACACCGCGGCCCTTGGCTAGCCGACGCGCGCGACGAACGCGGCGAGCGAGAGCACTTCGCCGTGGAACGGACGCGTCACGTCGACGAACGACATCAGGTTCGAGGGCACGCTTGCCGCACCTACAGGCGGCCACGGCGGCGGAGGCTTCTGGAACGTACCGTCCGGCAGCCGCATGTGCGAGCGATCCGAGGCGAACGTCCGGACGAAGAGATCGGCCGGGACGATGCGGAACGAGGGCAAGTACGGCGGCGGCACGCCGGGGTGGAAGCACCCGCGGAGCCACTCCATCGCGGGCAAGGGCGCGCCGAGGGTGCAGTCGACGTCCCAGATCTCCGGCGGATCCCGGGCGAGCAGGACGACGTGGTAATCCCAGACGATGGGTTTGCCTCGGCCAGCCTTCTGCGACCACATGGGGCAGGCGCGCTCGGCGTTCGAGATGAACACCACGTCGCGCCGCTTGTCCGCGAGCGCGGGCTCCTGGCAGAGGTGCCAGACGTTCTCCTCGCAATAAAAAGGCTGGCGCAAGAGGCGCGGCGCGCGGGTTTCCTCGCGCCCATCCGCGCGTCGTTTCATGGCAAGGACCTCGAAGCAATCATCGTAACCCGGACGGGGCCGGGCGCGGAAGACGGAAGCGACGGCTCGGCCCGCGCAAACCACGAAAGCGCGTTCCGTGGCCCTGGCCTGCCGTGCTAGCGTGGCCGGCGATGGCCGCCCCGCCCCTGCCGCTGCCGATTGCGGCGCTCGTTCGACGCGCGCGCAACGCCACGGACCCGACCCGGAAGCACCTCGCTTCGTATTACGCCTGGGAGGCGAGCATCCGCCTCACGGTCGCGGCCGAGCCGCCCGCGGACGTGAGCACGCTCGGCATGCCCTCGACGGGGCACTGGGTGAAGGCGATGCCGCCGCGGCCGGGCAGCCTCACGGATCCGGCGCTGCTCGCGCTGCACGCGCTGCTCGCGGAGGTCGGGACCGACAGCCGGCAGGCGCCGAAATCGACGAACGCACAGAAGCTGCTCGCGCTCCTGCCGGCGTACCGGAACAAGGTCATCGGGCACGGATCCACGCGGAACGACGCGTTCAATCAGGAGGCCGCGCGGGTCTTCCTGGAAGCGATCGAACCTGCGTGGCGTGCCGGGGTGTTTTTCCCGATCGATTCGGTGCTGGTATTCGTGGAGAAGGTGGAAATCGGCGCGGACGGCGACCGAAAGGCGCAGATCGTGCGGCTCGAAGGCCTCGCGTCCGAGCGCGAGGGCGCGGCGCAGGCGGGGGAGGACATCCTGCCTGGGCGGGTGTACCTCCGGAACGACGGCCATTTCGCGTCGCTCCACCCGTGGGTGGTCTTCGAGGGCGGCGAGGAGCGGGAGCGCGCGCTCTTCTTCAATGGATATCGCAACGCGGCCGAGTACCTCGATTACGCGAGCGGCGACGTGGTGAAGAGCAAGGCGCTCGCGGCCGCGTTTCCCTCGCTCGACGCCGACGTCGCGGCGCTCGTGGCGGGCGGGGACAAACGGCCGTCCGGGCCGGGGTCCCGCAAGCCGTCCGCGCCGCGCCCGGCCGAAGGGGCAGGGGAGGCCGAGGAAAAAGTCGCGGCGGCCGTGAGCCAGGAAAAACCCGTTGCAGCGCCAAAGACCTCGCGGCCCGGATGGCTTTTTCCGGTGATCGGCGCCGTGGTGCTGTCGCTCGGCGGGGTCGGGGTTTGGCTCGGTACGAAGGGGGCTTCGGGGGCGAAGCCGTCCGCGGACGTCGCGGCGAGCGCGTCCGCCGCCCCGGTCGAGGAGGAGCTGATCCCGACGATCTCGAAGGATCCTGCCCTCCAGGCGGAGTTCCGGCGCGGGATGGAGAGCTTGCTCCAGGCGGACGTGTACGGCGCGGAGACGGCGCTGCTCACCGTGCGGGACAAGGCGCCGCGCGAGCTGTGGCCGCACGTGGGGCTCGCCATGGTCGGCGCATTGCAGAACCATTTCGAGGACTCGACGCGCGAGCTCGACGAGGCGATCGGGCTCGTCCGCGGCGCCCCCGGCCGCGACGCCGAGCTCGTCGCGATCCTCGACCTGTCGGACGAGGACGCCGCCAAGGGGCTCGTGGCCTGGGAGGCGTTCCGGGCCAAACACCCCAAGTTTTTCCTGGGACACCTCTTCGTCGCCTATTATTTCATGTATCGAGGGACGGTGCCGGAGGGCGTGGCGCGGTACGAAGCGGCCCGCGCGATCGACGGCCGGCACGCGCTCACCCACGTCCTCGCGTCGTCACTCTACATGGACGCGGCGAAATACCCGGAGGCGCTCTCCGAGGTGGGCAAGGCGCTCGAAATTCAGGGCGCTTCCTCCTGGATCCTGGCGCAGCGCGGAATGGTGCGGATGCGCATGGGCGAGACCGCGGCCGCGCGCGCCGACCTCGAACAGGCGATCGCCCGGCGCGGGCCGTTCGCCGCCCACGTGACCTACGCGCTCTCCCTTTTGACGACGGGGAAGAGCGAGGACGAGGCGCAGTTCGCGCGCGAGCGCCAGACCTTGCTCGATACGAAGAACATCGACGACAAGCTCTCGTTCATGTGCACGCATCCGCTCGTGCTCCTGCGCGAGGGGCGCGCGCGCGAGGCCGACGTATTGATCCAGGAGGCCGCCGCGCTCGCGGTGGACAAGGGCAAACAAGGCACCCTCCTTCGCTGCGTGCTCTTGCCTTCGTACGCCGACGTGGTGCTCGGCCGCTTCGAGCAGGCCGAGGCGAAGTTCGCCAGGTTATCGAACGTCTGGGAGGGATTCGGGCTTGCGAAGACCGACGAGGCGCGGGCCAAGATCATGCTGAAGGGCCTGAAGGGCATGATGGCGCTCGAAAAGGGGGACCTCGCCCGCGCCGAGACCGAGCTCGCCGAGCTCAAGCGCCTCGCTTCCGGCGGGAACGACGAGCTCGTGTACGCCGTCGCCGTCGCCCGGAAGGAAGACGTCGTCATTCCGGACGCGCCCGAGGCGCGGGGCAACCTGCCGCGATTCCGGCGAATGCACCTGCAAGCCCGCGCCTTCGAGCTCCGGGGCAAGCTCGCCGAGGCGGAGCGCGCCTACGAGCGGATCTTCGCCGAGCGAGAGAAATGCGGGAAACGCGTGTTCGACATGCACCTGCTCTGCGGGCCTTATATCGCCGACGGCCTCGTCCGGCTCGCGGAGCTTCGGCAGAAGCGCGGCGCGACGACGGAGGCCCTGGCGACGCTCGACGCGCTCGCGGCCTTCTGGCCCCGGGCCGACGCGGACCTCTTGCCGATGAAGCGCGCCGCCGACCTGCGGAAGAAGCTCCCGTCGGGCAAGTGAGCGCCGCGAAGGCGGATCAATAGGCGCAGAGCGGGTCGTTCGGCGCGCAGTGCTTCCCGGGCTTGGGTTTGCCCCCGTCTTTGCCTTCGGACGCGCCTCGCGCCGGCGCGTCGCGATCGACGCCGCCCACGAAGCCATCGGACCCCTCGGCGGCCCTGGCCTCTCCCGTGATCGGGGACGGCGGCCTTTGCAGCTCGACCCTTCGCGCGTCGTCGTCCCCCATGTGCAGCGCCACGAGGTCAATCGACACGAGCGCGCCGCAGCCGGCGGGCGGCGTCGTCGCATTCGCCGCGCCTTTCGCGCACGCCTCCGTGTCGCCGGCCTTTTCCACCGGCGCGCCGGACGCCGACTCGGCCACCTCGAATGCGCCGATCGTGTATCCACGAACGACGTGCGTCGCCTCTTTGCACGCCTGCGTGGCCTCGGGGGTCGCGGTCGCGCCGCCGAACGTGAATCGACCCGCTTGCGCGAGCTTTACTTTGATCGCCCGTCCGCCGTTCACGACCGTGCCGAGCCGACCTTTGCCGAGCGGCACTTCGCGCTCGACGTCCGCCTCGTTCGACAGGGTGAACGATCCATCCTCCGCCGCGGCCTCGTACTGCGCCGAGGCGCGTAGCTCGCACGCCTCGACGACCACGAGCTTGCACCCTTCGAGCTTCACGGCGACGGGACCTTCCTCGAGCCGCTTCTCCAGCGCCTCGCGCTCGGCGGCCGGCAGGGCGACGACGCGCTGGCTTGCGGGCTCGTTCGGGAGCGGGCTGCAGAGGGCCGATTCGCCCGGCGGCGGACTCATGGGGCTGCTGCGCTCGACGGCGTGGTTCTGCGCCGCGCCGCACGCGGCGAGGGAGACGAGGGGAATCGTGGCGACGAGGAGCGAGAGGATCCGCACGTGCGGACCGTATCAGGGCCCGCACGGGGGCTCAAGCCCGACTCAATTCGCGGAACAGGAGAAGAACATCCTGCCGGGGGAGCCGAGCCCGGTGCTCGCGGGGATGCGGATCCGCCTTTTTTGATTTTCCGGGCAGGTCGAGACGAGCTCCGGGTTTCCGAGGGGCGGGGACGCTGCGGCGTCGACATAACACCACCCGTGGACGGGATTGCCATTGGCGAGCGGCGGATCGGAGACGTCCTCCTGGCAAGCCGTCCGCGCCGCGCCCTGCTCGGCCTGCATCACCATGCAGAGGCAATTCCACTGCTCGCGGTGCGCTTGTGGGTCGCTCAGGACGAGGTTGACGAGCGGAGCGTGCTCCGGCGGGATCTCGCCCCGCCCCTCTGACGGATCACACGCGCACGCGCCTCCCTCCACGTGCCGCGCTTCGATGACCACGCACGGCAGGCCGCCCTCCGGATCGGCCTCGAGGCTCCGGGGCAGGCAGGTATCCTCGAAGGCCCTCGTCATCCGCGCGTGGAGCGCGTCCACGGCCGGGCGATACCCGGCGCCGGGTCCGCTCGCGTCCTCGATGCTCGCCGGACAAACCGACGCCACGACGGCCTGCTCGCCGAGACCTTTCATCACCGCGAGCTGCCGGAGGCTCGGATAGGCCTTCGCGCGGACCTGCAACGTGGGCGCGCCGCCGGCCATCGGGTTCGGTGCGCAGACGGGATTGTCGTTGTCCGTGGCTTTGCAATCACACCCGGGGAGGGTCTCGTCCGTGCAATCGCGCTCCTGCCCTTTCGGCAGGGGAAAGATACACGCATATTGCAGGTCGTCCCCGGCGATCGTCCGCTCGTGCCCGTTGATGGGGTTTTTCGTCGGGGCATTCGCGTCGACGAGGGCGTGGCCCGTGATCGGGTTCGTCCCCGCGCGTTTCGCGACGGACTCGATCATCAGGGGATCGAGCGGGCGCACGTAATTCGTGGGGTCACCGAGGATCACGTCCCACGTCGTGGCGCCCGCCGCGTCGAGCGGCGCTTCGATCTCGGCCGCGCTCTTCAAGCCCTTTCCGAGGTCCGTCGGATCACGCGCGACATCCTGCCAGGGCACGCCGACGATACCCGCGAAGAACACGTCCCGGGGTTCGCGCGTCTGCCAGACGCCGTCGTTCGGATCGGGGTCCGTGAAAAGGGGGTTCGGAACGAGATCCCCGGCGCGGTTCTGGATCTCCTCCGACGAGAAGGCCTTCACGTATCGATCGACCGGATAGAGGAAATCGATCCCGAAGCGGCGCTTCTGATCCCAGCACCGGAGGTTTGGGTCGTCCTCCTCGGGCGCGAGCAATGCGGGTTGGCCGTCGGGTCCCATGCACGCGGCCTCCTCGGGGCAACTGCCCGGGTCCTGGCCGCAGGATTTGCAGCAAGGATCGTTCGGATCAATCGTGCATTCCTTCCGCGCACGCGGCATACGCACGTCCGTCCCGTCCGGGCGTTTTCCCATTCCGACGTAGTAAAACTGTCCGTATTCCTTGATGGAGCAATCGTTCTCGTCCGAGAGCAGCACGATCGCGAGCATCGAGTCGGGCCGCAGGAACGCCTTGCGTTGTTGCAGGAGGGCCGTATCCGTGCCCTCGGGCGTGGCGCGGTGGTTGACGACGGAGATCGACGCGTATGGGTCGGGGTCGACGAGGAACCGATACACGCTCTCGAGCTGCGATTCGTACTCGCAGCCGATCGGCCCGACGCCGGCCACCATGTCCCGGAGCGACGCGCCGAGCGTGGCGAGGTCCTCCTCGCCGGGCGGCAAGAGCGATTGCGCCGGATCCCAGGCCAGAAATCCACGATCCTCGTAGGTCGGCGCCAGAGCGCCGCCGCAGGCGTCGAGGCGCGCGACGAGGTGGCCCTTGTCGTTGTTCGTCGTGTTCGCCTGGCCCGCGCAGGCTTTCTCGTCGGGCACGAGGTCGGGACAGCTATCCGCGCCGTGGCCGCCGATACTCGAGCTGAGCACGCCGATGTGGATGTCGAGCACCGGAGGCATCACGCGCGAGGTGCCCGCCGGGCAAAGATCGAGGGGATGGTCCGGCTGCTGCTGGGCCGCCACGCCCTCGGGGCTGACGCAAGGCGGGTTCACGAGGCGGAGGACGAGGTCGGGCACCGCGCTCGCGAGCAGCGCTTGCTTGTCGGCCATCGAGCGCGAGTTGTCGAGGGCCAGGAGGAGGTCGAGCTTTTCGACCGGGGGCGCCTCGAGCCGGTGGATCCAGGGCCCCGGGGTGCAGTTCAGCGATTCGCAGGAGACGACGGGCCGCACCGGGTCGCCGCAGGCGACGAGGCCGGCGGCGACGAGGACGAAGGAAGGCGCGAGGAGGGCGAGCGAGGTACGGAAAGGGCGAGACCGCATAGGTCCTCCGCGATTTGCCTCGGGTCGGTGATTCGGCCCACGGCACTTTTCTCTGGTGTGGCAACCAATATGCCACGCCGCGGAGGCGGTCCGGCGAGAATCAACGACCGCGACGCCGCGCGCCCCGGAGCGCCGCGAGCGCGAGGAGCCCGAAGGCCGCCGTCGCGCCGCCCGCGGGCACGGTTTGTCCCGGCACGGAGCAATCGCAGCTCCCGGACTCGCCGACGCCGCCGTCGCTGCCGCCCGCGGCCGCGCCGCCCGCGCCACCCGCGC
>NZ_JASBQE010000113.1 GCF_029960785.1 Polyangium sp. 15x6 | reverse complement strand
CTTTCAAGTACCTGGGCAAACCGGGCGCAAGATTTGGAGGACAAAGTAAGAAACAAACGACACAACCCCACCCAGGACCCGCTCGAGCCCGCGCAGAGGTGGATGAAGGTCCCGCAGTAGTGTTAGGCAGAGTGGTGCCTCCGAACGGCCTGTCCGCGTCCGCTGACTCCACGGCCATCTGCCGGGAGCCTACTTCGGCAACAAGCCGACCATTTGCTTGTAGATGAACCGCGCAGCGCGCTGAGGATCCAGCCGGTAGAGGGCATCCATGAGCATGGCATCGGGTCCCACCAGGACGCGGTAGCGGTCGTTCTCGATGCCCTCGAGGATGATCCGCGCGGCCTTGTCGGCCGGAAGCATCCTCGCCGACCCCTCTCCGCCCTTCGTCTCGATGTTGACGCCCGAGTTCTGCGCGATGTTCGTGTGAACCCCTCCCGGGAAGACGACCGTGACCTTCACGTTCGTCCCCTGGAGCTCCGAGTTCAAGCCCTCCGTCAAGAGCTTCACGGACGCCTTGGCCGCTCCGTAAATGGTTTGTCCCGGCACGGGCAAAAATCCTCCCATGCTGGAGATGTTCGTGATGTGCGCCTCGGGCCGCGCGAGCAGGTGTGGCAGGAACGCCTTGATCATGTAGAGCGTCCCGAACAGGTTGACGTTCATCACCCGGTCGATCGCCGCATAGTCGAGGTCCTTCACTCGGACGAACGGTTGAATGACCCCCGCATTGTTGATGATGCCGTCGACGGCACCGAAGCGGGAGATGACCTCGGCCGGGAGTGCATCCACCGCGCTCCGATCCGTGATGTTCACGATGCGGGTGGCCAGCCTGTCCCGGTTCTTCCCGGCCCGCGCGAGCGTCTCTTCCAGGGCAGAGGCGTCGATGTCGACGGCCACGACGCTCGCGCCCTTCGACAGGAGGCCGAGACAGAGCTCCCTGCCGATGCCATTTCCGCCGCCGGTCACGACGACGACCTTGTTCCGGACCTTCATGGCCGTAGACTCCTTCGAAAGGGGGTTTTCAGGGCGCTGGCACGAATCGATAAAGTGCGCTCTCGATGTCCGACGACAGGTAGATGGTGCCCGAGCGGCCCACCGCAACCCCCGTGGGAATGTAGCCCGGCGGCAGGCCCTCGCTCTCGGGCAAACCGATGGGCAGATCGCTCGCGAGCACGGTGGACTTCCCCGTGGCGGGATCGATGCGCACGAGCTGCTTTCGGCCCACCTCGGCGACGATCAATCCGCCGTCGGGATGCCGGGCAATGCCCTCGGGCGCCCGAAGGTCGCTGGCCACCGTCTGCCGCGATCCATCCGACAAACGCACCCGGATCACCTTCCCCGAGCGCACCTCGGTGACATACACGCCCGGCTCCTTCGCCTCCGTGTCCGCCACGAGCCCCACCGGCCCCTCGAGGCCCTCGGCCAGCACCGTGGTCTTCGCGGGTTCGGCGTTATCGATACGCACGAGCTTGCCCGTGCTCGCCTCCGCGACGAGCAGCGTGCCATCGGGGAGCTCGAGCACGCCCTGGGCGCCATTCGGGGTGGGAATCGTCCGCAGGAGTTCTCCCGAGGCCCGATCCAGAACCTGCACGCTACTGTGGCCGCCGAGGTAGCCAGTGCTCAACACCACGTGTTTCGCGCTCAGGCTCACGTTCATGGGGAAGTTCAACCGCGTCGAGAGGACGCGGGTCGTCTGGTTGATCTTCCCATCACGCCCTCCCACCCGGCGAAAGGCATACACGTCCGCCACGTAGAGCTGCTCGTCCGGATCCTCCGGCGCGACGGCGAGCCCGGAGGGCACGCTCAATCGAGCCTCGACGAGGGGCCGGACGGAGCCATCGGCGGGATTGACGACACGAATGTCGTTATCCACCATGTTCGACACGTACACCTGGTCGTCGGGGCCGACCGCCAGGTTATCGAGCCCGGTGGGCAGCTTCGCGACGACCTCCTTGGTTCCCTTGGGCAAACGGACGCGCACGAGCTCGCCGCGCGCCGCGTCGACCACGTAAAGGTGCTCCTTGCGCGCGTCGAAATTCACGGCGGTCGGCATCCCGAAGCCCTCCGCCACGGCCTCCATTTTCCCCGTGTCCACGTCCATCCGGACAATCTGCCCTTTGAGCAGGATCGGGCCGTAGAGCCGGTCGTCCTTGCCAAACTCGAACCCGTTGAGGAAGCCGACCGGGGAGAGGATCTTGCGCGGAGCCTTTTTCCCTTCCGGATCCGCCTCCCACAGCGTATCGCCCCGGCCGAGCTGGGTGATGTAGAGCCGGCCGTCGCGGCGGAAGGCCAGCGAGTTGAGGCCTGGCAGCTCCTTGGCAAGGACGTGCGTCTTGCCATCCGGCGTGCGCCGCATCAACTGACCGGAGAAAAAGCCGGTCCAATAAACGGAACCATCGGGCCCCAGGGTCACGTCATCCGCGCCGCCGAGAGGAGGCCCCACCAACGTGGATACCGCGCCGCTCTTCAAGTCGACGGAATGGACCGTCTGACCGAGCAGATTGCTGGCCAAAAGGTGTCCCTTGCCGTCGACGACCATCCCATGGACGCCCTGGAAGGGAGAGCCGGCCACGACCACCTCCTTGCGATAGGTCTTGGGAGGTGGAGGGGCCTGTGGAGACGCCTGCGGAGAGGCCTGCGGAGACACCTGCGGCGGGGTCTCGGGCGGGGCCTGGGGAGGAGCGGCCGCGGGCTGGCATCCCAAAAGCAGAAAGGCGAGCAGGGACTTGGAGAGGAATCGATTCACGGGGGGACCTCCGGGGGGGCTCAGGCGCTCACGCTCGACCGATCAGCCACGCGTCACTTCGAGCCCCGCGAGATCGTCGGCCTTGCGCCAGTTCTGCAGGATCTCGAAGAACTCGAGCGTGCCGCCCGAATAAGCGGCGAAGCGCGCCAAGCTCGGGCTCAGGTGCCCCTCGTTGTTGTAATAGCCGGGCGTGCATTCGGGACCGCCGAAGTGGACGGTGCTCTTCATGAGGCTGCCGAGGATCACCTCCCACCACTTCTGCTGCGCCTCTTCCGTCGGTTCGATGGTCTCGATACCCCGCGTGAGGCAACGCTCGATGATGTAGGCGGCGTGCTTCGACTGCTCGTCGATGACGTGGACGAAGTTGATCGCCCAGCCGCTCTGGGTGGGGCTGAACATCAAGAGGTTCGGATAGCCGCGGGTGTGCATGCCGTGGAGCGTCACCGGGCCGTCGGCCCAGCTATCGCGCAGGGACTTGCCGCCGCGCCCGCGAATGTCGAAGCCGAGCCGTCGGGTGTATTCGCTCGAGAGCTCGAAGCCCGTGGAGTAAATGAGGCAGTCGACCGCGTACTCCTTGCCTTTCACGACCACGCCGGTCGGCGTGATTCGCTCCACGCCCTTGCCGTCGGTATCGACGAGCTGGACGTTCGGGCGATTGAACGTCTGCAGGTATTCATCGTGGAAGCACGGCCGCTTGCAGAGCTGGTTGTAATAGGGCTTGAGCGCCTCGGCCGCGGCCGGATCCTCGACGATGGACTCCACCCGCGCGCGGATCTCCTCCATCTTGCGGAAATCGGCCATCTGGCGCATCTGGGCCGCCTCCTCGGGGGTCGTGGCGCCGCGGGTCGTGGGATCATCGAAGATGTAGGTCCAGCCGTCCCGCACGAGGTCGACGTTCTGCGGGTTGCCCGAGACGATGGCGCTGAAGTTGTCCATGCGCTCTTTCTGCCACCCGGGCTTCAGCGTCTTCGCCCAGGCCTCGTCGGTCGGCTGGTTGTTCCGTTCGCCGACACCCGACGGCGTGCGCTGAAAGACGTACAATTGCTTCGCCGAAGCGCCGAGGTGGGGGATTGCCTGCACCGCGGTCGCTCCCGTCCCGATGATGCCCACGCGTTTGTCGGCGAGCCGGCTCATGCCGCCGCTCGGGCCGCCGCCGGTATAGGAATAGTCCCACCGGCTCGTGTGGAAGCTGTGGCCCTTGAAGGTCTCGATCCCCGGGATGCCGGGCAGCTTCGCCTTGTGGAGGATGCCACCGGCGATGACCACGAATCGCGCCGCGAGCCTGTCACCGCGGCTTGTCCTGACAATCCAGCGCCGCTCGTTCTCGTCCCAGTCCATCTGCTCGACTTCGGTCTGGAACAGCGCCGCCTTGTAGAGGTCGAACTGCCGGCCGATCCGCTGGCAGTGGGCGAAGATCTCGGTCGCCTTCGCGTACTTCTCCGTCGGGATGTAGCCGGTCTCTTCGAGCAGCGGCATGTAGATGTAGGATTCGACGTCGCAGGCGGCGCCCGGATAACGATTCCAGTACCAGGTGCCGCCGAAGTCGCCGCCCTTCTCGACGACGCGGAAGGAATGAACCCCCGCCTGGCGCAGCCGCACCGCCGCCAGCATGCCGCCGAAGCCACCGCCGACGATCAGCACGTCGATCGTCTCGGTCACCGCCGGACGGGTGAAACCGGGCTCGACGTAGGGATCCTTGTCGAAGTCCGCGTACACCTTGCTGAGGTCGATGTACTGGGCGCTGCCGTCAGGGCGCAGCCGCTTCTCGCGCTCGAGCCGGTACTTCTCCTTCAGCGCTTCCGGGGAAAAGGTGGCCTCACCCTTCGTCGTCGCATCCATCGGCACGCTCCTTTCGACTCCATCGCCGTAGTACACGGCTGTGTACATGGCTGGACGTACCCCATCCGCCGTCGTAAGTAAACAGTTGTGTACAAGCCCCCGACCGAGCCCGAGACGTTGGCGCGCCAGCGCGATGCCGACCGCACGCGCGCCGCGCTCCTCGTCGCCGCAAGGACGCTGTTCTCCACGCGAGGCTTCGCGAACACCGGCGTGCGCGACGTGGCGGACCTCGCGGGGGTGAACTCCTCGCTCGTCGGCCGCTACTTCGGCTCGAAGCAGGGGCTGTTCCGCGCGGCGCTCGACTCCGTGCTCGACATCTCTCCGGTGCTCCGAGGAGATCGGCACCGCTTCTGCGCGGACATGGTGTCGGCCCTCTGCAACACGCCGGATGCACGGGGCCCGCTGGCCATGATGATCCTCTCCGCGGCGGATCCCGAAGCCCACGCGACGAGCGTCGAGCTGCTTCAGACGAAGGTGCTCACGCCCTTGGCCGAGTGGCTCGGACCCCCCGACGGCGCGTGGCGCGCGGCGCAGCTCCACATCCTCTGGAGCGGCTTTCTCACGAGCTGGAGGCTCTTGCCCATCCAGGCGCTCGACGACACGCGCATCGCCTCCGCCCGCCGGTGGCTGGAGGCCGCGACGCAGGCGATCGTCGACGAAGGCGCGCCCTGAGCCTTTGGCCGAGCGGATCGCTCAGCGACGAACGATCTCGCCGAACACGGCTTCGAGCTCCTCCGCGTGGTGGCTCCACGTGTACCGCGACCGAACGAGCGAGGCGCCGGCCTCTCCGACGCGGGCGCGAAGATCCCCGTCCGTGAGCACCTTCGTGAGCGTTTGCCGCAAGGCATCCGGGTCCTCGGCACGGTAGAGGAGCACGTCCTCGTCGGCCCGGAAGAGCTCCCGCATGCGCGGCGTGTCGATCGTCACGGCCACCTTCCCGAGCGCCATGTATTCGAGCACCTTGATGGGGTCCCGGTTCATGCCGTAGACGCGGAAAATCGGGTGCTTCGAGGGCGCATACGGCGCCACGCACACGTCCGCCGCGTCGATGTACGCGCCGATCTCCCCGTGCGGCACCCGCCCCGCGAACACGACCCGCCCCGAGACTCCGCGCGACGCGGCCAACCGCTCCACGCGCCGTTTGTCCTGACCATCCCCGACGAGCAGAAACACCACGTCCGGCCCCGCCCACGATTGCGCGACCTCGACCAGCACCTCGACCCCGTGCCAGTCCGGAAAGCTGCCCGTGTAGAGCACGATCCGCTCCCCGCGCTTCGCGTATCGCGCTCGCACGGCCTCGCCGCTCTTGCCGACGAGCCCGTCCACGTCGACGCCCCAGTGCACGATCCGGAGTTTGTCCCGGTATTCCTGGGGGATGAACTCCGCGCTCGTGGCCACGATACGATCCGAGAACCGGAACGACAGCGCGCTCGCGTCCCGGTCGAGCGTCATGAGCACGCAGGGCGCGCCCGTGGCCCGCGCGAGCAGGGGCCCGAGCCCGAACGCCGAGTACCGCTCGTAGATCACGTCGGGCCGGAAGCGCCGCACCGCGCCGACCACGCGCGCGAACGCCACGGGCAAGAAGCCCTTTTGCAGCACCGGGTGGAGGTTGAATCCGCGCGCGAGCGCGCCCTCCTGGGTCGAGCCCGATCGACAATAGAGCAGCACGTCGTGGCGCTTCGCGAGCTCGCGATACACGTGGGTCACGTGCGTCGAGCCGCCATGCGTGCCCGGGACCGGGATGTTCGGGGCGAGATAAACGATACGCATCGGGTGGGAATCGAGAAGGTAAGGAGGGTTTTTCTCAGGCTGCCTGGCCGCCGCCGCTGCCCTCGGCCGAAGGCGCCGCGTTTTGCGCCGCCTTGCGCCGGCGGTCCAGCCACACGAGGAACGCAGGCAAGATCAGCACCGCGGAGAGCAGGCAGGCGATCTCCCCGACCGCCGCCGCCAGCCCGAAGCTCGCGATCCCTTTGTTGATGGAGAACATCAACGCGAAGTACCCGATGCACGTGGTCATCGAGCAGAGCACGAGCGCGCCGCCCGTCTCCGTGAAGACCCGATCGAGCCGCGCGCCGCCCTCCGAGAGATATCGCTGCATCAGGTTGTGCGAATACTCGGCCCCGATCCCGAACGTGATCGGCAGGACGATGAAGTTCAAGAAATTGAGCTTGATGCCCCGGAGATGGAGGAACCCGAGCAGCATCGACACGCCGAAGAGCCAAGGGACGAACACCCCGAGCGACTGCGGGCTGCCCCGGAACGCGATCAAAATGATCACCACGACCCCGATCGCCGCGAGCCCCACCGCCTTTGGCGCGTCCTCCACCACGGCCTGGATCATGTCCGCGTAGATGACCGCGCGCCCTGATCCCTTGATCACGTCGCCGTTCGGCAGCGTCGTCGACCGGAAGCTATCGGCCCAGCGGATGAGGTAATGCGCGTCCCACACGCTCTGGCCTTGCTTCGGCACGATATACACGATCCGCCCGCGCGTCTTGTCCTTCTCCGTGAACGGCCGCGCCACGGTCTCCGGCAGATTCGCGATCGCGATCGGCTTCAAGTCCTCCGTGGGCATGTACGGCCCGATCTCGGCCCAGTCCGCGTCCGAGATCAGGTTCCGCTTCCGTGCCTTCAGCACGATGCGCCGGATGTCCTCGATGAGCGGGATCTTCTTCGCCTGCTCCTTCGGGATCAGCGAGTGGATCGTCACCACCTTCTCGAACGGCTTCGCGTCGGCGGGCGCCGCCTCGAGCCGTTTTTGCAGCTCCGTTTCGAGCAGCGGGACCTGATCCAGGTGGTCCGTCATGACGGCCATTCCGTCCTGCGACATCCGCCCGACGATGTGCCCTACGCGCACCGACAGCGACAGCGCCGCGCTCTTGTCGCGCCGCTCGCTGCGGATGTTGCGCATGTCGTACTCGATCGGATCATTCGTCAAATACCGATACGTGAGCCCCACCGAGATGAGCCCCACCGTGACGCCGATCGCCCCGAGCGTGCGCGGCGCCGCTTGCGCGAGCTTCGCGAACAGCACGCCGTAATACCCGCGCGCCTTCGTCTTCTCCTTGCTCGGGAAATACACCGGGCGCACCCGCTCCGTCGCCGCGAGCAGGGCCGGCGTGAAGAGGTACGTCGAAAGCCAGCAGAGCAGCATCCCGTAGGCGCCGATGACCCCGAAGTGCTTGAAGCCTCGGAAATCCGTCAGCATCAGCGAGCCGTACGCCAGCATCGTCGTCGCCGAGCCCGAGAGCGTCGGCAGCCACGTGTCCTTGTGCGCCGCCTCGATCGCCCCCTCGACGTCGGCCCCGTCGTCACGGCGCGCCTCGAGATACCGCGCCATGTACATGATGCCGTAGTTGATGCCATTGCCGGCGATGATCGTCACCAGAAAGCCCGTCGAGCTGTTCAGGTATCCGATCGTGAAATACGTCAGGCCAAACGTCCACACGAGCCCCACGAGCAGGCTGCCCGCCATCACGAGCACCGTGCGCACCCGCAGGAAGAACAGGAGCACCGGCACGAGCACGCCGAGCACGCCGCCCACGCCGACCTCGCCGAGGTCCCGCACGATCGCGTCGTACTCCTCGCCGCTGATGACGAGATCTCCCGTGTATCCGACCTCCATCGTCGCATCGAGCTTCTTCGGGTCGATCTCCGCGACGATCCCTTCGACCTTGCGCCTGAGCTCCTCGCGATCCGCCTTCTTCGACAGGCTCGTCCGCGCGATGACGGCGGCGAACTTGCCGTCGGCGCTCATGTAATACCCGTTCGGATGCGGGCCTCGATCGATCTCCGCCTGGCTCTTCGGTTTTGCCGGCGCTTCGCCCGCCTTTTTCCCCGTCAGCCGCTCCTTCAGCGACGCGGCGGTGATCGGCGGCGGCGGATCCGAGTCGTCGAGCAGGGTGCCCGTCTCCTTCTGGACCTCGTACTCGTACCTCGCGACGACCTCGTCACGCGCCTTCTCGAGGTCCGCCAGATCCGCGAAGAGCAGCTTGTTCTCGTCGACGAACTTCTTCGTCTCCCGCGAGCTCCAGTCGACCTGCTCGACCCAGGGCGGCCCGAGCGCCTCGAGCTTCGGCACGATCGCGTCCACGAATGCCCTGAGGGCCGCCTCGTTTTTCCCGTCCGCGATCTCGGCGGTGACCGTCAGCGTGGTGATGCCCGAGAGGCGCGCCGAGACCCGGCGCATCTCGATCACGCTGTCCTTGTTGTCGGGCAATAACTCCGAGAAGTCGGGACGAAAGCCGATCTTCGTGGCGAAGAAGCCCGTGGGGACGAGCGAAAGCAGGGCGAAGAGAAGGACCAGAAAAGGCCGACGCGCCTGGAATCGACCGAGGGCGCGGAGAGGCCGGGGGGAGGTACGTTCGTGCATTGGAAAAGCGCGTCTCGGCGCGGGATCCACGGCCGCCGGACGCGGGAGGATAGTGCACGCCGGAGAGGGCCTGCAAGCCCGCGAGCCGGAAAGCCTCGGAGGAGAACGTGCTCGCCGCTACCTTGCCTACGCACCGTCCTCCGGGGCGTGAACCACGTTCACACCGTGTGCCGTGCGGCGACGGTTTCTTTCTGTCGTCCTTCATGCCAAATGGGGCCTCGCTCGCGCCTGCGTGGCGCGCGCCCTACCTCTCATCCTTTGCGTTCCAAGCGATGACCATCCGCCTCAGCGACGTGATCAAATCCCCCGACGTGGAGGACCCCGTGAACCTCCACGTCCACCGGCCGCTCCAGCTCTTGCTCGCGCGGCCGCTCGTGAAGACCTCCATCACGCCGAACCAGGTCACGTTCCTGTCCCTCTGCGCGGGCCTCGGCGCCGCGGCTTGCATCGTCGAGGGCAGCCTCTACGTGCGGCTCGCGGGCGCGCTCCTGCTCTTCGCGTCGGCCATCCTCGACGGCGTCGACGGCATGATCGCGCGGCTGAAAAAGACCTCGTCCGAGACGGGCCACGCGATCGACGGCGCCTCGGACTACGCGGTCAACATCACCACGACCCTCGCGGCCATCTACCACCTCGGGCAGACCTCGGGCCGCCCCCTGCTCGCCGCGGCGCTCGGCCTCGGCGCGCATCTTGCGTGGGCGCACCACCTCATGCTTTACGATTTCCACTGCGCCCTCTATCTGCGCTTCTACTCGGGTGGCAAGCACCAGGGCGGTGATCGCGAGCGGGCGCAAAAGACGCTGGAAAACGTGCGGCAGGGCGGCTCGCTCTTCCAGCGCGTCCTCATGACGGTCTTCGTCTGGCAGCTCGGCAACCGTCAATCCTTGCTCGCCAAGGTGAGCCCTCTCGGCGTGCGCCTCTCGGAGCGGCCTGCCGACGACGCGTTCGGCAAGACGTACGTCGCGACGCACCGCGCGCCCATGCGGTTATGGGCGCTCTGCGGCAACGCCCCGCACATGGATCTGATGGTCCTCGCCATCGCGCTCGATCGTTTCGAGGTTTACTTCGTGCTTCGTATCGTGGTCTTCACGCTGATCGCCCTCATCGCGATCGTATGGGAGCGCCGCGTCCTCGCGCGCCACGCCGAGCCCGGCGAGGTCCTTTCGTGACGACCGCGCTCACAGCCCAGGAGGAGAACGCCGCGCCCTCGGAGCAATCCCTCGCGCGCGCCAAGGTGCGGCGCGCCGTCGCGTTCGTCGCGCTCTTCACGGCGATCTTCTACGTCCCCTCGCTCCGCTGCGGCTTCTTCGCGGACGACTGGCTGCACCGGCTCGCGCTCGATCAGTTCCCGGACATCTTCCGCGAGCACCTGAACCTCTTTGGCCTCATCCGTTCGACCGAAGAGGTCGTCGCATTCAAGAAATTCGGCCTCGCGCCCTGGTGGACCGATCCGGACATGCGGATCAACTTCTGGCGCCCGATCCCGTCGATCACGCACTGGCTCGAGTACCAGCTCTTCGGCCACAGCGCGATCGCCGCGCACCTCATCAACATCGGGTTTTACACGGTCACCGTCTTCCTCGTCCACCGCCTCCTCGCGCGGTACCTCTCGCCGTCTCGCTGGCCGCTCGTCTTCGCGGTCGCCGTCTTCGCGCTCGACGACGCGCACGCCCTCAACATCGTGTGGAGCGCGAACCGCAACGAGACCGTCGGCGCGATCTTCGTCCTCGCCTCGCTCCTCTCGTTCATCCGGTACCGCGAGGGATCGGGCCGCGCCTTCGCGGGCCTCTCGCTCCTCTCGTACACCTGCGCCCTGCTCTCCAAGGAGTCGGGCTTCGTGCTCCCGCTCTTCGTGCTCGCGCACGTCGTGGTCTTCCCCGAGCGCCCGGGACAAACCTTTTTCGCGCGCATTCGCCCGCACCTCGGCATGCTGACCGGGTTCTTCCTGGTCAGCGTGGCGTTCATCGTCCTCTATTTCGTGGTGCTCGGGCACGGCGCGAACTCGGTCTATTACATCAACCCGCTGAAGAACCCGGGCCTCTGGGCCGAGCATTTCTTCCGGTCCGGCTTCTTCCACGCCGTGATCCTCGCGACGGGCGTGCCCCTGCACGTCCTCTCGAGCACGCCCGTGCGCGACTATCCGCTCGCGGCGCTCGCGCTCGGCGCGGTCACGGTCGGCTTCTGGGCGCTCGCGTGGCGCTGGCTCCGCAATGACAGGCCGCTCCGCTTCTTCGTGCTCACGATGGTCGCGGGCCAGGTCATCGTGACGACGAGCTTCCCCGACCCGCGCAACCTCTTCTTGCCCTCGATCGGCTTCGCCTACATGGTCGCGCGTGTCCTCGAAGAGGCCGTGACGCGGTTCCCCAAGGGCCGCCCGTATCGCGCCGTCGCCGGCACGCTCGTGTTCTTGCACCTCGTGCTCGCGCCCGTGCTCTGCCAGGTGTGCATTTACATCGTCGCCACGTTCGACGGCCGTTTCCGGGTGATCTCGGACTCGCTCGCGAAGACGATCGATTACCAGCGTTTGCCCGAGGACAAGCTCGAGGTCTACTTCCTGAACTGGCACCAGCGCGAGATGACCGCGCTCTACGGCCTCTACCTCCGCCGCGTGCTCCCGACGGGCGTGACCGATTACAAGCCGATCACGCACAACCCGAACATCTCCTACGTCGACAAGCTCTACCAGGGCCTCGGCGGCGAGCGGATCCATTACTACTCGCTCTCGTACGTGGTGGGCGATGTCGACGTCGAGGTCCTCTCGGAGAACGAGATCGCGGTTCGCCCGAAGCAGGGTCATTTCTTCCCGACGCTCTTCGAGCAGCTCTACACGACGGGCAAACCGTGGCGGGCGGGGCAGGTCTTCGAGCCCGGCACGCACCGCGCGACGATCGAGGAGGTCTCGCCGGCGGGGGAGGTCTTGAAGGTGCGCTTCACCTTCCCGGAGCCCCTGAGCTCGCCGCGATATCGTTTCATGAAATGGGACGGCGAGCGATTCGTGCCGGTCTCGTTCACGGCGGTCGCCGGGCGAAATGATTGAAGTTCCTGCGCAATGCGAACCCAGGAGGCATCATCATGACGACTGATTTGCAGGTCAAGAAATTCGGTTACGTGTTCACCTGGTTCGACCAGAATGGCGATGGATGGCTCACCCGGGACGATTTCGAGAAGATCGCCGGGCTGTTCACCGCCCTGGCGGACGAGAATGACCAGAAGAACAAGACCGCGATGCACAAGGCCTTCATGTACTGGTGGAGCGTCTTGCTGCAGGCCAGTGAGAACACGCCGGGCGAGAAGATCGGGCTCGAGGAGTTCATCCGCATCATGAACGCCAGTGTCATCGCACCGGAGAATTTCGAGAATGCGGTGGGTGGCATCGCCGACGGGTTGATTGGAGCCCTCGACCGCGACGGCAACGGCAGTCTTTCGCGGGAAGAGTACGTGCGGATGTACGACGCGCTGGGCGTCCCTCCGGCGACGTCCACCGAGGCGTTCAAGCGGCTCGATCGGGATGGCAGCGGTCAGCTCAGTTATGCCGAGTTCCGGCAGGCCATCGTCGAATTTTACCTGAGCGCGGACCCGCACGCCCCCGGGAACTGGCTGCTCGGCTCGATGGAGGCATTCCAGTAGCACGTCCGCCGCGACGAGCCGGAGCTAGCGCCGCCGCTGCCGCCCGCGCCCGCGCTCCCGCCTCCGCTTCCGCTTCCGCTACCGTTTCCGGGTGAGCTCCCGGGGCCAGCAGCGCATCTCACCCCACCCAGCGAACGGTCCTGCGACGAGCCCAGCCGCGTCCAAGGCGTGATAACGTCCACACGGCCCCATGACCGACAAGAAGACCTGGTCCCTCACCGATCCCCCTGGGGAGCCGCAGGCGCGGGGTGACGCGACGCCGCTCCTCGTGCCCAGGCCGGTCGACCCCGTGGGCGGAGGGGGCGAGGCGACGAGCGCAGCCACGAGCGACGACAGGTCCCGTGGGCCGGAGCTCGCCAATCGGCAGCCCATCATCATGGGCAATCCCAAGGGCTCGCGATACACGACCGGCCCGAGCCGCTTTGAGCAGGCCGAAGACGTCCTCGAACGCCGCCGACGCCGAACGATTGTCGCCCTGGTCGTTATGGGGCTCGTGCTCGTGGCTCTCGTCGTCTTCCTCGCCTTCGTCATTCTCCGCCGCGGCTGAGGCATGGCCCGCGAGATCTTCGATCTCTCCTTCTCGAACGGGTTCGCGCGCACCCTGCACGAGCGCGCGCTCGGCGACATCGAGCGGGACTACCCCTGGCAGAGCCTCGATCCCTCGCGATATCCGCCGCTGCTCGTCGCGCGGGCGCGGGTCGGGTGGACCGAGAATGCGTTCAACGAGTTCTGCACCGCCGCGGCCATGGGCCAGATGCTCCAGGCCCTCGTGCAGGCGCGCGCGCCGCTCGACCTCCTCGGCATGGCGAGCCGCTTCGCGATCGACGAGGTGCTCCACGTCGAGCTCTGCGCGCGCATGGCCATGCGGCTCGGCGGCGGCGCGCCCATCCATTACGATCCCGAGGACATCGTCTTCGACCTCGATCCCTCGCTCGGCCCGCTCGAACGGGCGAACGAGCTCGTCGTGCGCCTCTGCTGCGTGGGCGAGGCCCTGAGCTTTCCGCTGCTCTCGGGCGCGATGCGCAGCGCCTCGCATCCGCTCAGCCGTTCGATCCTGGAGACGATCGTGCGGGACGAGGCGCACCACGGTCGGTTCGGGTTCCTTTACCTCGACTGGATCCGCGCGGAGCTCGGCCCCGCCGAGCGGGATCGCCTCGGGAAAGCGGCGCGACGAACCCTCGACGCGTATCGTCCGCTCTGGGAGCACGGCGAGAGCCACGTCGTCTCCGGCGTGACCAGCGAAGGGTTTCTCCTGGAACACGTGCGCGAGCTCGGGTGGATGGAGGCGTCAGCCTATTCGGAGCTCGCGCGCGTCACGATCGAAGAGTCGGTCCGTGCCCCGCTCGCGCGGGCTGGAATCGTGTTCTGATCGCGAGGTCTAACCCTCGTCACTCGCCCGGATCCCGAGCCGCGCCGCGAGCCTTTGCAGAAACCTCCGGCTCACGCCCGCGAGCTCCGCCGCCCGCGTCACGTTCCCGCCCGTCTTTTTCAGCATTGCCCGCAGGTACACCTCCTCGAACCGCTCGGTCCACGCCTGCCGCGCGTCCTTCAGCGGCAGGTGCAGCGGCACGAGATCGTCGAGCTCGGCGTGCGGCCGCTCCACCGAGGGGGGAGGCGCCGAGGGCGGCCCGTGTGGCGAGACGAACCCGAGCGAGACGCTCCGCTCGATGAAGTTCCGGAGCTCGCGCACGTTGCCCGGAAAACTCCGCGAGGCGAGCAGGCGCAAGAAATCCTGCGGCAGAGGACCCGCGCCCGGAGAGAGTTTGTCGTAGAAATGCTGCGCCAGGATCGGCACGTCCTCCGGGCGCTCGCGCAAGGAGGGCAGAGAGACCTCGACGACGGCCAGCCGATAATAAAGATCCTCGCGGAACGTCCCCTCGTTCACGCGCCGCGCGAGATCCCGGTTCGTCGCGGCCACGATCCGCACGTCGACGCGCTTCGCCGTGTTGCCTCCGACGCGCCTTACCGTGCGGGTCTCGATCGCGCGGAGCAGCTTCGCCTGGAGCGCGAGCGGCATCTCGCCGATCTCGTCGAGGAACAACGTCCCGCCGTCCGCCTCCTCGAATACGCCCCGCCGATCCGAGGTCGCGCCGCTGAACGCGCCGCGCATGTGCCCGAAGAGCTCGCTTTCGAAGAGCGCCTCCGGAATGGCGCCGCAATCGATCGGCACGTACGGCCCCGCGTTTCGCCGTGACATCGCGTGCACCGAGCGCGCGACCACGTCCTTGCCCGTCCCGGTCTCGCCCGTCACGAGCAGCGTCGTATCGATCGGCGCGACCCGCTCGAGCACCGCATAAAGCTGCCGCATCGGCAGGCTCGCGCCCACGAGCTCGCCGAACGAGGTCCGCGGCGAAACCTCCACGAACGAAGGCGCGTCCCCCACGTCCATCCGGATCGACGTCGCCCCCACGCGCAGCACCGTGCCCGCGGGCACGTCCGCGTCGCGGATTCGCGCGCCGCCCACGTACGTGCCGTTCGTGCTGCCGTGATCCTTCACGGTCATCGTCCCTGCGCGGACGCGGAGCTCGCAATGCATGCGCGACACCGTGGGATCCGTGAGCACGAGATCGCAGTTGCCCGCCGTCCCGATGCGCGAGACCGAGGCCTGCACGGTGACTCGTTTGCCCCGGTCCTTGCCCTCGACGACGACGAGGTCGACCGACGGAAGTCTGAGCCCCGTCACGGGCGCGGGGACACGCGCCGTGGCGCCTTGCTCGAAATCGTCGAAATCGCTCATGCGTATCTCATTTGGCGTACGGGTTCGGCGGCAGGCGGCTTTTCGGTTTGGCCGTGGCCGTGGCGGTCGCCGTGGGCTTCGGGCGCGCGGGGCTCGGCACGGAAGCGGGAGCGGAAGCGGAGGCGGAAGCGGCGGCGGAGGCGGGAGCGGTCGCGGAAGCGGCGGCGGAAGCGGTCGCGGTCGCGGAAGCGGCGGCGGAAGCGGTCGCGGAAGCGGGAGCGGCAGCGGCAGCGCTGGCGGCCCCCGTTCCTTCGTTGTTCTCCCTGCCAAACATGAAAACGCCTGCGCCCACGGCCAGCATCGACATCGCCGCCGCAATCCCCAAACCCACCCCACGCCGCGGCTTGCTCGCTGGCATCACCGCGATTTCCCTGGCCGCCAACTGGTGCGTCGTCGCCTCCGCGATGGCCACCTCGCTCCGCGGCGCCGGCGCCTCCAACATCGACGCCGACGGCGCGCGCACCGAGGGCAAACCGAGCTCCGAAAGCCTCGCGCGCACCTCCTTTCGCCGCTCGGCCAGCGTGTCGCCCACCGTCTCCCGCACGACCCGCGATACCACCGCCGCGCTCGCGAAATACCCCGCGCGCCGGGCCGCCTCTTCGAGCGCCGCGACAAACTCGTCCGCGCTCTGAAATCGCGCCGCAGGCTCCTTCTCGAGCGCTCGCCGCACCACCGCGTCGAGCGCGTCCCCGAGCTCCGGCAAAACCACGCTGATGAGCGGCGCCTCCTCCTTGAGCGCGCGATCGAGCGCCTGACCCTCGTTTTGACCCTTGAACAGGCGCCTGCCCACGAGCGCCTCCCAGAGCACCACGCCCATCGCGAACACATCGACCCGCGCGTCCGGACGCTCGCCCCGGATGTACTCGGGCGCCATGTACCCGACCTTTCCCTTGAGCGTGCCCACCGTCGTCGGCGCGCGGGAATCGTCCTCCGCTTTCGCCACGCCGAAATCCGTGATTTTCGAGACCCCGTCGAGGCCGACCAGAATGTTCTGCGGCGACACGTCGCGATGCACGAGCCCGAGCGGCCTCCCCTCGTCATCCGCGAGCGCGTGCGCCGCCGCGAGCCCCGCGCACGCGTCGAGCGCGATTCGCACGACCACGCCCGGCGCGAGCCTTTGGCCGGCGCGCCCCGCGGCCGCCATGAGCTGACCGAGCGACGCGCCCTCGACGTAGTCCATGACGAGCTGAATCGACGCGCCCGTGAGCTCGACGTCTCGCACGTCGACCACGTTCGCGTGGTGGATCCGCGCGGCGATCTGCGCCTCGCGGACGAGCGCGTCGCGAAAGCCGGGGTCTTCGAGCAGGTGCTCGTGCGGCCGCTTGATCGCCACGAGCTGCTGGAAGCCGAGCGGCCCGCGCAGCACGCCGACGTACACCGTCGCCATGCCGCCGGAGGCGATCTTCACGAGCGGCTCGTAACGAGGGGCGCTCACGGCAGGGACACGGAGACCTTGGCGACGCCGCCGCCGGGCTGGGTTTCAAAGGACAAACGAGCCGCCGCCGGCTCGTCATCGCCGACGAACGAGAAGAGGCCGAGGGGGATGGTCGCGAGGCCGAAGACGGCCGTCAGACCAACGAACACGTTCGTCCGGACCTGCGCGCCTTCCCCGTCGCTCGCGATCCCACGGCAATCGCCGGGGGCCGCGGGGCCGGGACACCCGCGCGCCACGAAGTCGTCGTGCAGGTTCTTGGTTTGCAGGCCGAACGCCGTGAGCGCCGCGCCGGAAGCCACCGTCGCGCCGAGGCCCACGAAGAACCACACGGGCGAGAGTCGACGTGATCCATCCGCGGTCTTCTGCGTATCCGGCGGGCGTTTCGGCGTGACCGTGAGGGATGCGCCGGCGGAGACCTCCGTCGGGATCTCTTCACGCGCGGCGCCTTGCTCGATCACCACCACGTGCGGACCCACGCGCACGTAGCGCTCCTCGTTCGCCTCGAAAGGCGCGCCGTCGACGGATACACGACACGCCCCCGGACAAACCACGCGGAGTTTGCCCACGCGGGCCCCGAAGCGCGCGCGTGCCGTGCGCGCGAGCTCGACGAGCGTCGCATCCTCGCCCCGCGCATCGGCGCGCGCCGCGAGCTCCATTCCGAGCACCGGCTCGTCGCCTTCGATCGCGGCCCGCAGCGCCGACGCGAGCGCCACGGGGTTCGGCAGGAGCGCGTCGGCGCGGGCGAGCTCCCGCGCGGCCGTCGTCATGTCGCCGCGCTCGTAGGCGGCCGCGCCGCGATCGTAGGCCGCCTTCGCCTCGGTTGCGGAGTCGGGCGCGGCCGCTCCGCTCGTCGTCACGCTGAGGAGCACGAGCGCGGCTCCGGCGAGGGCAAAGGTCATCCGGCCGTGCGAGCGCTCGCGTCGCATGAGGGCCCGAGCCTACCACAAGACCCGGTGCGCAGAGCGTCCCGGATAAACGTTTGCCGTGGCAACGCTTGGCGGCCGCGCGTCTCTCTTGGTAGCCTGCCCGCTCGTGTCCCCCGTCTCTGGCATAACGCGCTGCGTGATCGTTCTTTGCGCCACGATTTCTGTGTTCGTGGCGAGCTGCGTATACGACTGGGAGGTCGGCGCGCCCGCGTCGACGGACGCAGGCCCGGGGAGCGGCGGCGCGGGCGGCAGCGGCGGCGGCGCCGATTGCGCGGATCTGCAGGCCGACCTCGAAGCCGCGCGGATCGCGGCCAAGTCGTGCGTCCTCGGCGCCTCGGGGCAGTGCGCGGAGAAGGTCACGGACGAATGCGGTTGCAATTCGTTCGTGAAGGCCGGCGGCAGCGCCGAGGCGCAGGCCTTCGCCGCGGCGCTCGAGGCGTTCCAGGCGGCCGACTGCAAGCCGTCGTGCGCGGCGGGCTGCTCCGTCGTCGTCTCGGGAATGTGCCTCATCGTGGGCGGCCAGGGTCCGTACTGCACGCCTTGAACTTGTTCGTCCTGTAAAACTCATCCGTTCCTCGGCGAAACCGGTCTCCCGACAGGCGCGAATCTCCGTGCGGCGAGCACATCCTGCGACGATGTGGCAGATGGTGTGTTCGAGGGGAGGGATGTATGCGTGCCATTCGCAAGGGGACGGGTGCATGCGTCGTGACCATGTTCATGGCTTCGTGTGGGTATGAGGATTGGTTCGTCCGGACGGACGAATCGGCCCCCGCGCATGCCATTGGGGTCGCCACGTCCGCGATCGCGACGTCCGAGATCGGGTGCCGCCCGGCCGAGACGTTGCGCGAGCTCGCCGCCTGTATCCGCGACACGATGCCGAAATCGGGCTCCGAGGGGTACAATCCGCCATCGCCCACGGCCCTCGCCGACCTCCGCACGGCCGTGTCGCGCATGCTGAACGGACATTGCGATTTCGCTCTCGGGGCGAGCATCGCCCCGATCATGGATCTCCGGACGTTCAGGGACGTCGAGAACGGCAAGACGTATTGCGTGCTGCTGGAGGACTCCGACGCGAACGGTGACGGCATCGTGGATCGAGGCTGGGGCACGTTCATCGTCGACCCCACTGCCTCGCGCGAGGTCTCGCACCAGGCGCCCCACCCGCTCGCGGACGTCGACACCGACCTCCAGGCCATCGAGATCTTCAAGCGGACGGATTCGCGGAGCTTCCTCCTCTGCGGGGCGCATCGCAACGCGAATGCGTTGCTTGCTTGCGATGCCGACTACCGGAAGGCCGATTGCGCGCACGACACGGGGGGGCTGTTCTACACGGCGTCGCGCGAGATTTCCGCGTTTTACGGCTCCCGCCAGCATCACCAGGTGCAGTGGCACGGCATGGGGACCGACACGTGCCCGGGCGTCACGGTGTACATCTCGCCAGGCCTCGCGAGCGCACCCGCGGCGAACGCTCTCGTGCGTACGCTCGACACCGAGGCCGAGGCGACGAACCCGACGTGGAGCATCACGATGCCCGGCAGCGGCACATGCGGGCTGAACGCCACCGACAACGTCGAGGGGCGATTCTTGAACGGCGTCGTGAACGACCAGGTATGCGGCACCGCCGCGACGACCGCCAGCGGCACCTTCATCCACGTCGAGCAGAAGCGCGAGGCGCGCGACCCGCTCCTCTGGCTCACCCCCGTGACGCGGACCTTTCCCATTCCGGACCCCACGCCGCCGACCTCGCTCGCGGCCGCCGCGACCCCGGGGCGCATCACGTTGTCCTGGGTCGCCTCGAATGGCGCGAGCCGCTACGAGGTTCGGCGCAGCGTGATCAACGGTGGCCCGTACAACGCCGTGGCGACCGTCTCCGCCACGAGCTGGGTCGATACGAACGTGGTCTCACGTACCCGGTATTTTTACGTGGTGGCTGCGGCGAACTCTCGCGGCACGAGCGCGCCTACGAGTCCGGCCAGCGCCCGCGCCTTTTGAACTCGACCCCCCTGCGTCACGCGTGACGCCCCCCGATGCCGGGACCGGGTGCGACGCGCGTGACGCGCCCAGGGGCCATTTCCCGCGAATTTGCGCGAGAACCGCGGCGCTGCGTCGTGGCATGCCGCCTGCTCATGGGTCCTCTCCGACCGCCCCGGAAACCAAGGAGAACGACCCATGCCGCGCTCGATGACCCGCTCTGCTCTTTTCGCCCTCACCCTCGTCACCCTCGGCGCCGGTTGCCTCGGCACCCCCTCGGACGACGGCGAAATGCTCGACGATACGATTGCGACCGACGCCTCGCGCCTCACGACCGTGACCAGCTTCGGCTCGAACCCGGGCAACCTGAAGATGTACACGTATTCCCCGGCGGGCGTGGGCGCGGACGCGCCGCTCGTCGTCGTGATGCACGGCTGTACGCAATCGGCGCTCGATTACGTCAAAGCGGGCTGGAACAGCCTCGCCGACACGTGGAAGTTCCACGTGATCTATCCCGAGCAGCAATCGGCGAACAGCACCACGCGTTGCTTCAACTGGTACGAGCTCGGCGACATCCAGCGTGGTCAGGGCGAGGCGCTCTCGATCAAGCAGATGGTCGACTGGATGAAGGGCCAGGTCTCGATCGACGACGAGCGCGTGTTCGCGACGGGCCTCTCGGCGGGCGCGGCCATGACGGCGGTCATGATCGCGACGTACCCCGACGTCTTCTCGGGCGGCGCGATCGTCGGCGGCATTCCGTACCGCTGCGCCGCGGGCTCGGCGGACCTCACGAAATGCATGGGCGGCGTCGATCGCACGGCGACGGTCCTTGGCGACGCCGTGCGGAACGCGGTGCCGGGCTACGTCGGCCCGCGGCCGAAGGTGTCGATCTGGCACGGCACGAGCGACATCATCGTGAAGCCGCTCAACGCGACCGAGCTCGTCGAGCAATGGACGAACGTGCACGGCGCCGACGCGACGGCCGACGCGACGTGGACGATCGACGGCGCGACGCGGAAGGAATACCGCGACGCGAACGGGGAGGCGGTCGTCGAATCTTGGTCGATCCCGAACATGGGCCACGGGACCCCGGTCGACCCTGGATTCGCCGCGGCGGGCGGCTGCGGGACCGCGGGCGCGTACATCCTCGACGTCAATCTCTGCTCGGCGTATCGCATTGGCCAATTCTTCGGCCTCGACCAGGGCGTGCCGGGTGACGGAAGCGGCGGCACGGGCGGCACGGGCGGGACCGGTGGCGCCGGCGGCAGCGGCGGCACGGGCGGAACGGGTGGAACGGGTGGCACGGGTGGCACGGGTGGCAGTGGCGGCAGCGGCGGCAGCGGCGGCGACCCCGCCCCGGTCTGCGAGGAGTTTTACGAAGGAAACTATTACCATGTGCAGAAGGGGCGCGCGGTCGTGTGCGGCGCATTCAACAGTTATGCGTGCGCCGTCGGATCGAACCAGAACCTCGGCCTCAACAACGTGCTGCCCACCTGGATCCGCAAGACCGGCCCGAATTATTACGAAGCCGGCCGGTGCCCCTGAGCATCGCCGCCCTCGTGCTCCTCGGGGTGACGGGCCGCGCCGCAAAGCGTAGACCTCGAGATGTCCGGTCCTTGCACGTGAGCTTTCCCACCACCTGAACTCGACCCAAACGTTGCGTGCACGCGTCTCCAGGTCGCGTGCACGCGTCTCCAAGTCGCGCGGGCACACCTTCCCCTCGCGCGCGCGCGTCTTCACGTCGCGTGCACGCGCCTTCATGACATTCCCGAACGATCTCCACATCATGCCAGCGCGCCTCGACCTCACGCGCGCGGGCCTTTGCTCCCCGCCCACGCGTCATTTTCCTGCGCCCACGCGCCTCGGAGACGTGCCCACGCGCCTCGGAGACGCGCCCACACGCCTCGCGTCTCGCTCGCGCGCGCCGCCCTCGCGTGCCCTCGCCCCGCGCCTGGCATATTCTCGTCCTCCGAGGAGCGCAGGCATGACTTACCGCGATGAAAGAGACGCCCTCCGCGGGCGGATCCAAGGCCTCGAGCAGGACCTCGACGAAGCCCGCAGGTCCCAGCAGACGGCCGAGGAGAAACGCGCGCGCATCGAGCAGATCGAAGGCCGCATGCGCGAGGCCGAGCAGGATCTGCAAGCCCTGCGGAGCGAGCTCGCCTCGCTCCGGGGCGCGCCGCCGCCGAGCAAGCGCGCCCGCGTGTTGCCCTTCCTCCTCGGCGGCACGTTCACGCTCTTCGCCCTCGGCGGCGCCTTCCTGGCCATGGTCGACAAGGCGCCGCCGTCGCGCCCGCACGAGCGTATCATCGAGCCCCCCGCGGTCGTCACCGCGCCCGTCCCTCCCGGAGAACCGCCTCGAACGGAAGCGCCCCCCGCGCCGCCGCCCGCGCCCGCGCGTCAGGTCGCGGCGCGCTGGGAGGGCAAGGTCACCCGCGCGAATGGATTGCCGTTCGGCGTCGGCGCCGCCTGCGTCGTGGATTCGACCCTCGAAGGCAACGGCGAGAAGGGCAGCGTCGTGGATCTCTCGGTGACGTGCGGCGGACGCCCCGTGTATCGCTCGACGGACGAGCTCGAAGGAATGAGCATGAACGGATACGGCCTCGGCGAGCAGCCGGGCAAGAACGCGGGGACGTTCACGTACGCCGTGCGATACAGCGACACCGGCGCGCGCTCCGGGCCCCGTACGCAGATCTCGCTCGATTCCTCGCAGGGCCAGGGCGCCGTGTGGAGCGACGTCGTCCCGATTTTCCGCGTTGAATTCGCGCTCCCGACGTTCAGCGTGCCGGTGCGCGGCGAGCGCCTCCTCGCACCCGCGCCCGAGCCCGCGAAGGAGCCCTGACGTTCAGAAGGGATAGACGACCGAGTACAGCCGAAACTCTGCAATCCCATCGCCGGCGACCCTCGGCTCCACGGAATCAGCGAGACTGAAGCGCGCCTCGCCCATGAAGGCGATCCAGTTCTTGGGCCGGTAGGCAAGGCCAAACCCGAGGCCGCCCTGGAAGAGCACGTCCTTTTTGTTGTTCTCCTCGGAGAACGATACGCCGAGCGAGGCGAGCATCAGGTACGGCTGGAGGCGTTTGTCTTCACGATAGAATATAAAGGTGTTGAAAAGCAGCGGCATGTCGGTGCGATCGATGCCGAAATAGCTGTTGTAGCCGAACTCCAGCTCGAGCTCGAGATACCCTCCGTAGAAGCGGAGCCCGCCCCCGCCGCCGATCCCGAATTCATTGCGGTTGACCATCCAGAGTGACGAGAACCGCCCGGACATGGCGACTTCCGGCCCAGGTCCGCCGATCGGCGGGGGGCCACTCTTCGCCGGCGTGGTAGGCGTCACCGGCGGCGTATAGACCGGCGGCGGAGGCGGCGGCGGCGGCGGAGGAGGAGGCGGAGGAGGAGGCGGAGGCGGCGGCATGGTCCACGGCGGCGGCGGGGGCGGCGGAGGCGGCGGCGTGGTCCAGGGAGGCGGCGGAGGAGGCGGAGGCGGCGGCGGAGGCGGAGGCGGCGGAGGAGGCGGCTTCATCCCCGTGCCCATCGGCCCCGTCGCATGCACGTCGGGCACCGAGATCATCTGGCTCGTCGCCGCGACCGAGACGACGATCACCGCCGGCAGGAGGCGAACACAGAAGTTTCCAGGGCGGCGCTCAGAAGACATAAACGACCCCCACGAGCTTCGCCTCGACGATCCCTTCGGCCCGGAGGGGGCCGCCCGCTCCCGGGGCGACGTACCCGCCGCCTTTCACCTGTGCGCCCAGGAAAAACTTTCTCGTCCGATACCCGACGCCGAATCCACCGCCCATGTGCCACCGCGTGTCGCGCCCCGCGTCCACCTGACCGAGCGACCGGCCCGCCGCGGCGAGGAGGTACGGCTGCCACTTCCCCGACGCGAGGTGAAGGAGGAACGACCCGCCATAACTGAGCTCGTAATGGTTTGTCCCGAGATAGCGGTCGTAGCCGATGTCGAACTCGAACTCGAGCGGCATGTAGCTCGCTGGCCTCGACGGATACGAGATCGGATGCATGCGGATCACCGCGCCGCCGCCCATCGCGAAACTCCCGCGCGGGATGTTGTAGAGCGTCGCGAACCGCGGACCGAATCCGAGCGTGCCCCAGTAGACCTCCCGCCCGCGGTAGCGCATGTATGTGGCCTGCGACGGTCCCGGCGGCATGGGCGCAGGGGCGGGCATGACTTGCTGCGCGAACGCCGCCGCCGGCGCGAGCAGCGAGCACGCCGCGATCGCGAGTGCCCCCATTCTCCGCGAGATTCCCATCATCCCCCCGCGAGCCGCTGCGCGACGACCTTCTGGAAGCTCTCCTTGTCGATCGCCTTTTCGAGCGCGACCTCCGGCGAGATCGTCCCTTTTTGCATGAGGCGCTCGAGGGCCATATCCATCGTCTGCATCCCCTGCGCCTGGCCCGCCTGCATGATGTTCGGGATCTGGAACGTCTTGCCCTCGCGGATCATCGCCGCGAGCGCCGACGAACCCACGAGGATCTCGTGCGCCGCCACGCGCCCCTTGCCGTCCGCCGTCTTGAGGAGCTGCTGCGCCACGATCGCCACGAGGCTCTCGGCGAGCATGCCGCGCACCTGCGGCTGCTCGTCGGCGGGGAATGCGTTGATGATGCGGTCGATCGTCGCGGCCGCGCTGTTCGTGTGCACGGTGCCGAAGACGAGGACGCCGAAGCTCGCGAGCTGGAGCGCGAGCTTCATGGTCTCGTTCGTGCGCAGCTCGCCGATGAGGATGACGTCCGCGTTCTCGCGCCCCGCGCTCCGGATCGCGGCCGCGAAGCTCGACGCGTGCGGCCCGACCTCGCGGTGCGTGACCTGCGACATCTTCGGCGGGTGCACGAACTCGACCGGATCCTCGATCGTCAGGATGTGGCAGGGCCGCGTCGTGTTGATGTGATCGATCATCGCCGCGAGCGTCGTCGACTTGCCGCTGCCGGTCGGCCCGGTGACGAGCAAGAGCCCGCTGCGTTTGTCCGCGAGCTTGCGGACGACCGGCGGGCAGCCGAGATCGTCGAGCGTGAGGATCTTCGTGGGGATGATGCGGAAGACCGCGGCGAGCCCCGTGTTCTTGTAGAAATAGTTCGCCCGGAAGCGCGCCTTGTCCTCGTACTGGTAGGCGAAATCGAGGTCGAGCTCGTTCGTGATCTTGTCGCGATCCTCGGGCGAGGTGATCTCGAAGAGCAGCTCCTCCATCTCGGCGGTGTCGATCGGCGCGTCGCGCAGCGGCACGAGCTCTCCGCGCGCGCGGAGGAGCGGCGGATACCCGACGCCGAGGTGCAGGTCGCTGCCCTTCTTCGCGAGCAGCTCGTCGAAGAGCCGGTCGATGCGGGCCACTACGCGCCTCCCTTCTTGCCGAAGAGCGCGCCGGCGCGTCCGAGCAGGCCCTTGCTCGCCTCGGGCTCGGCGGGTTTGGGCGGCTCGGCGGGCGCCGCCTGAGGAACTGCCGACGCGCGTTTGCCCGCGACCGCGGCTTCGAGCTCGTCCGGGGCTTCAGCGACGAGGAGCGCGTCTTCGAGCGAGGCCTTGCCGGCGCGGACGAGGTCGGCGAGCGAGTCGTCGAGCCGCACGATGCCGAAGCCCTTGCCGCGCTGCTGCAAGCTCGGGATCTGCCAGGTCTTGCTCTCGCGGATGAGGTTCCAGAGCGGCACGGATCCGGGGAGCATCTCGGCGGCGGCGATCATGCCGGGGCCGTCCTTTCGCGGCAAAAGGCGCTGGCTCACGACGAGCCGGAGGCCGCCGGCGAGCGTCACGCGCACCTGCTGCTGATCGCCGGGCGGGAAGAGATCGATGAGCCGATCGATCGTCTTCGCCGCGCCCGGCGTGTTCATCGTGCCGAGCACGAGGTGCCCGGTCTCGCTCGCGGAGAGCGCCATGCGCACGGTCTCCGTGTCGCGCAGCTCGCCCACGACGATGACGTCCGGATCTTCGCGCAGCGATGCTTTGAGGGCCGATTGAAATGTTCGCGTATGCGATCCGACCTCGCGCTGGCTCATCATGGCCTTCTTGCGCGGGTGGACGTACTCGATCGGGTCCTCGACCGTGATGATGTGGTGCGAGGTCTCGCTGTTGATGATGTCGACGATGGCCGCGAGGGTCGTGGTTTTTCCGTGCCCCGTGGGCCCGGTGATCACGATGAGGCCCTGGTGGTGGCGCGTCGCCAGCGCGATGGCGTCGGGCAACCCGAGCTCGGCGAGGGTCGGGATCTCCCGCGAGACGAGGCGGAACGAAGCTTTGAGCCCGGTGCGCTGGCGCGTGACGTTGACGCGCGAGCGGCCGAAGCGCGGATCGTCGAGCGCGAAATCGCAGGAGCCATCGACGGCGAGCTGGGCGCACAGGCGCTCGGGGATGCGTGACTCCAGCATGCGCTCGAGGGCCTGCGGCTCGACCACGGGGCCGCGCGGCAGGAGCTTTCCGCCGATGCGGAGGAGTGGCGGCCGGCTCGCGACGATGTGCACATCACTCGCGCCCTCCGCGCGCGCCCGGAGCAGGACGTCGTCGAGCGCGAGCGCCGCGAAATGGGCGGCGCTCGCCGCGGCCGCGAGCAGCGTGGGGTCGGCCGGATCGTCCAGCGTGATGGCGAGGTTGTGCGGGCGCGGCGTGTCTTTCTGCGCCCGCGTCCGCGCGGGCGCGGACGCGGGGGCCGTGTCGAGATCGAGCTCGAACGAGGGCGACGCGCTGATCACGGGCGCCGCCGCGGCGATCTTCTCCGCGGTCGGGAGCGTGGCCTGGGCGGGCGCTTGCGGAGGCGCGTCCTCGTTGAGGTCGCTCCACGAGAGCTCCGACGCAGGCGCGCTCGGCTTCGCCGGGCCTGCCGGCGCGGCGCGCGCGGGGACGGGCTGGATCGGCGTGGGTTTCGGCGCGGGAACGGCGGAGACGGCTCCCGTGCGTGGATCCTGGGCGAGCCGCGTGAGCCGGGCTTGCACGGCGTTCGGGTTGCGCACGGCCGCGATGGCGATCGGACCGATGCCGTCCACGCGGCAGCCCCACTGCACGGGCTTCAGGCCGAGGTTGTCGACGTGGCGGCTGCCTCCGGCCGTCGTGAGGATCTGCAGGATGTCATCGGACGAGAGGATTTTTCGGTCGATGATCTCGTAGACGCCGCCGACCTTGACGCAGGGATTTCGGCCCGTGGCGAGGGCGATCTCGGTGACGTCGGGCCGGAGGAGGTTCTCGAGCAGGGCTTTGAGCTGGGGCATCGCGTTGGCGCAGCGCGGGGGAGGGCCATCGTACCGGACGGCTCGATGTTTCGGCAAGGACGGCGCCGGGCGCGATACAATCGCCGCGCGCTCGCCCCGGTTCGCCATGGTACACGCCCTCTTCCTCGCCGCGCTGCTCGGCGCCCTCGCGGGCGCGCTCGAGGGATTCGTGCTCGCCGTGATCGTGGCGCCCTACCAGCAGCGCCGCGGCGTCAAAGCCTCGCCGGCGATCCCGGCGCATCTCCTGTGCGGCTCGTTCTCGGGCGCGATCACGGCGGGGATCGCGGGGATCTGGCTGCCGCTCCGCGCGGCCGTGGGCGCGGGCGCGGCGGCGTGGCCGCTCGTGTTCGGGATCTTGTGGATCGTCACGCAGACCGCGGGAGGCAGGCGGGCTTGATCGCGGGCATTCCGGAGAAAATGGCAGGATTCGTCCGGGCGCACCTGCACGCGGGCCCTTCCGGCGGCGCGCTTTCGTGGCTCGAGGTGGTTCCACCTGGCCAAACCCGTCGCGATGCCCTACGATGAGCCGTGTTCACGTCATGAAGATCGATTTGCCCCGCTCCTGGCGAAAGGTCCTCGCGGACGAGCTCTCGCGCCCCTCGTTCGCCGAGCTCGCCGCGTTCGTCGACGAGGAGCGGAAAAACCACGTGGTTTTTCCGCCCGAAGACGAGGTGTGGAATGCGTTCGAGAAGACACCGTTCGAGAAGGTCCGCGTGGCCTTGCTCGGCCAGGATCCGTACGTCGGCAAAGGGCAGGCGCACGGGCTCTGCTTTTCGGTTTGTCACTCCCAACGCATCCCGCCCTCGCTCGCCAACATGTTCCGCGAGCTGCGCGAGGACATCCCGGGCTTCGAGGTGCCCGACCACGGCTGCCTCGAGCCCTGGGCCGAGCAGGGCGTCTTCCTCCTGAATACCATCCTCACGGTGCGCGCCGGCGAGGTGGGGTCCCACCGCGGCAAGGGCTGGGAGACGTTCACGGACGGCGTGATTTCGGCCCTCTCGGCGCGAAAGGATCCGGTCGTCTTCGCGCTCTTCGGGGCGCACGCGCAGAAAAAGGCGCGCCTCGTGGACGCCTCGCGGAACCCGATCATCAAGACGGGCCACCCTTCGCCGCTCTCGGTGCGGAGTTTTTCCGGGACGAGGCCGTTTTCCGCCATCAACGCAGCGCTGCGTTCGATTGGAAAACCCGAAATCGATTGGAGATTGCCGCCGCGCCGAGAGCTCGGCGCCGCCGCTCAGGCGCCCGGCCTGCCCTGACCCGAGACCATCGTGAGCGAGGGCTTGGAGCGGCGTGTCGAGGCCCGCCGGATGATCGTCAAGCCGGGCGGCCCCGGTTCGAGGAAGAAGCCGCCCGCGCTGCCGCTCAGGCCCTCGATGGCGGCGTCCGTCGCCGCGAGCGCGTCCACGTTGCCGCGTGGCGTCCACGTCTCCGTGCGCGCGAGGTTGCCCGAGGCAATGTCGAGCTCCGACGCGAGGCGCACGTTCACCGCGTCCACGTGCACGGCCACGTTCGCGTGCACCGCGCTCCCTTCGTCCTGCTGCAGGGCGGCGTGGAGCGTCAGGGCAAACTGCACGGCGGAGCGGCGCTCGGTCTTCGCGTGCACCGGATCGGCCGAGAGCAACTTGACCCCGAGGAGCTGCGTGCTCGTGACGGTGGCGAGCAAAAAGCCGCCCGAGCGCATGCAATCCTCGGCGCGTTCGAGGGTCTGGGCGAGCGCTGTCACGAGGGATTCGTCGGCCTCGTCCGCCCCCTCGGGGAAACGCAGGTCCACGTGAATGCCGACCGCGCGCCGCTCCGCCTCGGCGCGGGCCGTTTCCTCGGATCGGCCGGCGCGCACGGCCTCGCGGAGCGCTTCGAGGAAGGCGCCCACGGATTCGAATCGCCGGTCGGGCTTCTTTTCGAGGCACCGGAGCACGATGGCGTCGAGCGCGGGGCTCACGGGGGCGCGCAGGCTCGGGCGCGGCGGCGGCGCCGCGAGGTGTTGCTCGACGAGGCCCTCGTGCGCGTTCGATTCGAATGGCGGGCGCCCCGTGAGCAGGACGTGCAGGAGCGCACCGAGCGCGTAAATGTCGGTGCGCACGTCGATGGGACCACAAAGGATCTGCTCGGGCGCCATGATCGAGGGCGTGCCGAGCTGCTGGCCCATCGAGGTGAGCCCGGCCCGACCCGGCTCGGGCGCGAGCAGCTTCGCGATCCCGAAATCGAGGAGTTTTACCACACGCGGCGGGCCCTCGCAGATCATGATGTTGCTCGCCTTCACGTCCCTGTGCACGATCCCGGCCTCGTGCGCGACCGCGAGGGCGGCGCAGACGGGCTCGAGGATCGCGAGCGCCTCCTCGGGCGCGATCCTGCCGCGGGCGCCGAGGTAATTGCGCAGCGTCGTGCCTTCGAGGTACTCCATCACGTAATACGGGGTGGCGTCGGGCAATGTGCCGAGCTCGTGTACCTTCACGATGTTCGGGTGATGGACGCGCAAAATGACCTCGACCTCCCGCACGAATCGTTCGGCCATGCGCGGCAGCGCCATGAGCGCCGGGTGCATCACCTTGATGGCGACGCGCCCGCCTTGGATGCGGTGGCGCGCGCGATAAACCGAGCCGTGTCCGCCCGACGAAGCGAGCTCCTCGATCACGTGATCCCCGAGGACCGTCCCTGCCCGAAGCTCACCCGAGCGCCCGATTTCTCGGGCCTTGCCGTGTGGCTGCGTAGTTTTGTCGTTCTTTCCCCCCATGGCCCATGCCCCCTGCTCTCCGTCCTCGAAAGGTGCGCCTGAATTCGTAGAAATCAGAGAAACCGGAGAGTTTTCACGATAGCACGTCCCGCGCGGCTCCGCGCGTCCGCCAGCGGAATTGGCCGGCATCTACGAGCGACGGATTTCGTTGTTGCGACGTGTCGTGGACGGAGCCGGCCGGCGCGTACGGGGTCACTCTTTTTTGCCCGGCTGCGTTTTCGGTTCGTGTGTTCTTTTCGAATGCTAGAGTACTACCGGCTTTCTTCTTGATTTCATATTTTTCATGTTCGCGCAGGGGTGGGGGGGACAAAACATGCAACGCAACACGCTCGCCTTGCTGGTGATTTCATTGGGGACGCTCGTGGGCTGCGGAGACGCGGAGGGCGTATACGAGGAGGAGGAAGGTACCGTCGAGGAGGTGGCGGAGAGCCTGGTCGAGGAAAACGCGATCCAGCCGAACGCGATCCAGCCGAATGCCATTCAACCGAATGCAATCCAGCCGAACGCGATCCAGCCGAACGCGCTGACGCCCTCGGCGCTCAGCCCGAGCTCACTCGCGGCGTTGCAGGACTCGGGCCAGACGGGACAAATGTCGCGAATGTTCCTGCGGTATGCCGTGGGCTGCGCGCTCGAGCCGTCCCAGTCGTTCACCGTGACGTGGACCGACAACGATGTCGTTCATACGGAGACGTATTTCGGCCAGCTCGGGCTCGCGCCGTCCTGGGCGACCGGGCCGCTCGACGAGACGGGGCAACGCTGGGTCTCGGCCTGCCTCGCAGCCAGGACGAACTGGTATGGCGTGACGGTCACGATCTCGATGCGAGCCGCCCACAACGCAATCAAACACGCGGGGGTCGTCGAGAAATACAGCTATCCAAGAGAGGAGGGGGCTTTCTGGGGAAATCTGTTCGCGCCGACCCCGTACCTGCATTCCTGCGTGTATGTCCCGAACACAGGTTACGTCCGTAGCGTCATGCGGGATTGCGCCGCTGGGCATGTCGGCCCGAACGGAATCGAGAACTGCGGGATGATCGAGCGGCGTGGCCCCTGCGACGCCGTTTGTGATCCGCTCGATTCGAACAATGGATTTCGTCCGAAATGCGTTTACGATGCGACGGTGGCCCCCCCTCGCAAGACCACGGAGGTCGTGACGGTGTTCTTGCAATGACGTTCGTCCACGGCGCGCCGCTCGACGAGGGCCGGGTTTTCCTGGCCCCGAGGCGAGGCATCCGATGCCTCGCGTGCGGGCGGCGCGTGCCCGTGGACGGTTGCCCCGAGCATGGCGCGAAGCCGCCGGATTCGAGCACGCCCGAGCGCATCGAGCTGCCCGCGCCGGTGTTTCCCGGTTACGAGGTCACGGGCACGCTCGGCCGCGGGGGGTTTGGCGTCGTGTACGCGGCGCGGCGTACCGACGGCGGCGAGCGCGTCGCCATCAAGCTCGCGCACCCGGACGTGCCCGAAGCCGCGCCGCGCCTCGTGCGCGAGGTCGAGGTGATGCGCGCGGTCGGACCGCCCCACGTGCCGGCTTTCTTCGCGCTCGAAGAGCTCGCCTCCGCCGGGACATACGTGGTCATGGAGCTCTTCGCCGAGCGGACGCTCGCCGATCACCTGCTCGCCCGCGCGGGACCACTTCCGGCGCGCGAGGCGATCGTGCTCGGGCTCGCGGTGCTGCGCGCGCTCGAAGCCGTCCACGCGCGGGGCTACGTGCACCGCGATCTGAAGCCGGAGAACATCCTCATCGACGCCGAGGGCAAACGCGCGGTCCTGCTCGATTTCGGCATCGCGCGCGCCGTCTGGTCGGAGCCCCCCGCGCTCACCGCCCGAGGCGCGATCGTGGGCACGAGCGAGTACATGGCGCCCGAGTCGTGCGAGGGGCGCCGCGGCGAGGACACGCGCGCCGACATCTACGCGATGGGCGTCTTGCTGTATGAGATGCTCACTGGGCGCCCGCCGTTCTTCGGCCCCGCGCCGCTCGTGCGCGAGGGCCACGCGAGCCAGAGGCCGCCGCCCCTTTCGGCCGTCGCGCCGCCGCCCTTCGCCCGATCGATCCCGCCCTCGGTCGAGGACCTCGTGCTCCGTTGCCTCGCAAAGGCCCCGGCCGATCGGCCCCCATCGGCCGCCTACCTGCGCGCGACCCTCGCCGCCGCGCTCGCACTACCTGACGCAGAGCAGCTCGTGCTCGCCGTGCCCACGCTCGATCCACCACCCGGCACGAAGCCGCCGAAGACCGCCGAGCGACGCGTCGTGTGCATCGCCTGCTTCGAGTCGAGGCTCGACGCGATCGCCCTCCGGCGCGCGCTCGAGCCGTTCGGCGCGCAGATCGTTCATGCTTCCGCGGGGCGGTGTGTCGCGGCCTTCGGCCACGAGGTCGACGAGAACCCCGCGCGGCGCGCCCTCGAAGCCGCGCGCTCTCTCACGGAGCAAGGCGCGTGTGAGCGCGTCGCGCTCGATCTCGCATCCGTCGCGGTCCACCTCGGCCCCGATGGATCACGCCGCATCCTGGCGCCGCGGATCGCCCGTGACGACCGGTTCCCGAAGCCCTCGTCGCCGCCCGGCGTCTCGCTCTCGGCCGCCGCGCGCGCCGTGCTCGAAGCTTCCGGTGTTGCGCCGGATCCGCTGCCCGGGTTTCTCGACGGCGGCGCCGAGGAGACGACGCCGACGTCGTCGGGCGAGGTCACGGAAGTCACGCCGTCACGCGTGTCGATTCCGCTCTCCGGGCGCGAGCGCGTGCTCGACGCGCTCACGGAGCTCGGGCGGCAGGCCATCGAGGCGTCGCAGCCTGCGGTCGCCGTCGTGCTGGCCGATGCGGGCTGCGGAAAGAGCTTTCTGAAGCGCGCACTTCTGGAGCGACTCGGGCAGGTTTTACCGGGGACGCGGCTCATCGCGTTCTCCGCGCACGAGCCGGTGCACGGCGCGACGGGGAGCGTGCGCGACCTCTTGCAACGCGCCCTCGGTTTGCCCGCGGAGGCGCCCGAGGACGGCGGGCGGGAGCTGCTCGCGGCGAGGCTCGGCCCCGCGCGTCACGCCGAAGCCGGCGCGAGCGTGGCGCTCTCACTCGGGTGGATCTCGAAGGGCAGCGGCGCGACGGTCACGGGTCCTTCCGCGCTGCACGCGATCGAGGTCGCGCCGGGCGCGCTCCGGACGCTGCTCACGGCGAGCGTGGGCGAGGCGCTCCGGCGCAGGGCGCTCGAGGAGCCGCTCTGCGTGATCCTCGACGACGCGCATTTCGCCGACGACGCGACGCTCGCGATCCTGGATCTCGCCGCGCGGGCCGAGGCGCGCGCGCCGCTCTTCGTGTGCGTGCTCGGCAGGCCCTCGTTCGAGGAAGACCACCCGTCGTGGGGCGCGCGGGCGCATCGCCACGCCGTGCATCGACTCGGCCCGCTCGATCCCGCGAGCGCCGCCGCGCTCTGCCGCGAGCTCTTGCGGCCCGCGGAGAACGTGCCCGAGTCGGCGGTCGCGCGGATCGCGTCGCGCGCCGAGGGCGTGCCGCTCCTGCTCGTCGAGCTCGTGCGGGGGCTCAAGGCGCAGGGGATCGTCCGGAAGCACCCCTCGGGCAGCGGGTATTTCCTCGCCACCGACGAGCTCGACGATCTGCCGGATCTGCCGCTCATCGAGTGGCTCGCGCATCGCGAGCTCGACGCGCTGCCGCCCGCGGCGCGCGCGCATGCGTGCCTCGCAGCCGTCCTCGGCGCGGAGGTCACGGTCGCCGAGATGCAAGGCGTGCTCGGGCGGCTCGATCGGATGAGCGCAGGCGGGGATTTTCCGCTCGACGCGCGCGTCGGCTCGGAGAGGCTCGTCGCCGCGGGGCTGCTCGCGCGCCACGGACCGGGCCGTTATGCGTTCCGGCATGCGCTCGTGCGCGAGGCGATCGCGCGGTCGGTGCCCGAGGCCCAGCGCGCCCGCATTCACCTCGCGGCCACGGCCTATTTCCAGCAAGCCTCGGGCTGGGACGGCCGCTCGCCTCCGCGCGGCGACGAGCGTCACCTCGCCCAGCTCGCGCACCACGCGACGAACGCGGGCGAGCGTGCCCTCGGCGAGCGGGCGTATCTCGCGCTCGCCGACGCGGCGGGGGCGCGGCACGACTGGCTCGACGCGGAGCGCTGCTACACGCGCGCCCTGGAGGCCTCGGCTGCGAGCGCGGAGACACCGGACAAACCCCTCGATTTGCGCCAGCGCGCCCTCCGGGGACGGGGCCTCATGCGCTACCGGCTCGGCCGCTATCCCGACGCGCTCGACGACCTCGCCCTCGCGTGCGACGCCGCCGCCGGAGATCATCTCGCGGAGGCCGAGATCCTGCTCGACCAGGCCACGGTCCTCGACTGGATGGCCGACTACGAGGCGTCGCGCATGCGCGTCGTCTCGGCCCTCGCGATCCTCCCGGAATCGCCGCCGCCCGCGCTCTTCGCTCGCCTCCTGCTCGGCCAGGGGTTGTCGCTCCTCCGCTTCAGCCGCGAGCACGAGGCCGTCCCGTTCTTCGAGCGCGCGATCGAGGTGGCGGATTCGATCGGGGACGAGGCGTACGAGCCGCGGATCGTCGCGCTCTTCATGCTCGGCTTCGTGCTGCCGGCGCTCGGCCGCCTCGCCAACGCCGGGCAGGCGATCGAGCGGGCGATCGAGCTTTGCGAATCGCACGGCGACGACCTCCACCTCGCCAGCGTGATCAACGCGCGGGCGTTTCTCGCGGCGCTCGTCGGGGACAAGGCGCGCATGGTCGCCGACTTCGAGCGGGTCGCCTGGCTCGGCCGCGAGCTCGGCCAGGACTGGCTGGAGATCGCCGCGCACCACAACCTCGGCGAGTACCTGTACCTCTGGGACGATATCGACGAGGCCGAGCCCCACGCGGCGCGCGCGCTCGCGCTCGAAGTGCGGCACACGGGCGGCGCGCCGCGGCCCGTGATCGCGCTGCTCGACGGCCGCTTGCGGCATTTTCGCGGCGACCTCGAGGGCGCGCGCGAGGCGGCGGCGCGCATCCGGGAGCAGGCGGGCCCGACGCTGCTCGTGCCGGCAGAGGACGTGCTCTGCGCCATGCTGGAGCTCGCCACGCAGGACGCGGACGACGCGGCCTGGGACGCGCTCGAGGCGCGCTCGCGCCAGTTTTCCGTGGGGCAGGAGCGCCTGGAGGTGACGGAGGCCCGCGGTTTGTCGGCGCTCCGTCGCGGGCGAACGGCCGACGCGCGTCGCCATTTCGAGCGCGCGCTCGGAATCGGGCGGACCCTGCCGAACGTCATGACCCCGCGGATCGAGCGTCTCCTCGCGCGGACGCGGGCGGACGAGGCCACGTTGCGGTCGTAATGCCGATACCCTGGCCGCGGCGGACGACGTATCGTGCGGGCATGGATGTCGACCGCAATGGATGGGCGAGCTCTCGGATCGAGCCGCTCCCCGTATCGAGCGCGTACACGCTCCTCGCGCCCGATCCTTCGGCCCGCGTCGACATCGCGCTCTGGGCGCACAAGGCCCGCACGTTCTTCGGCGTGGCGCTCGAGCTGCTCCAGCCGAAGGCGTATCCGAACGGCGAGGCGCCCGCGGCGGACGCGGCCGTCGTCCTCGTGCAGCGCAAAGGGCGGAGCGCGGCCACACGCGTGCTCGTCGTGACCGTGCCGGTGGAGCAGGCGTCCGAGGCGCGCGTCTCCGCGGAGGCGGGCGCGGCGGCGATCGGCGGCGCGGGCATGGATGTGCTCGTTCAGCGCGGCAAGCGCGTGTGGCAGGTGTCGAGCGAGGTCGCGGAGGGAGACGATCCGGATGCGCCGCTCGCGCTCGCCGCGATCCTCGCGTCGATCCTGCTCGCGCCGATCGTCCCGCCGGGCGGCGGCACGATCTTCGGCGTGAAGGGGGCGCGGGAGCGGCTGGGATTGGCGTGACCAACTTCGTTCCCGGACGAACCCGGAAGCCCGCACACGACGCGGCATCGCCCGCGTTCGTGAGTCCCTGTTTTTCCGCGTCTTTTGCGATCTCCGTCCGCACGGGGCCTCCGGCGTCCCCGAGAAAAGGCCGCGACAGGCTTGCGACCGCCTCCGCGTCGGGGTACGGTAGGCGCCTCACGAACGTCACTGGCCCTCGACACGACGCTTTCTTTCCTCCCTCCACTCGGAGGGGGACGTGGCTCGCCTCGAACGACTGGCAGACGCAGCGTGTGCTGGCGCGGACTGACCCGCGCGGCACGTCCCCGTTCGATCGCTACGGCTTCGTCGAATGGTCGGCAGAGATGGCGCGCAGCGCGCGAAGGAAGCCGTGGAAGCATCATGTCATGGGAAATCGTCTCTACGTAGGCAACCTCTCCTACAGCACCACCCGCGAGACCCTCGAGCAGGCGTTCTCGGCTGCCGGTGAGGTTCGCGAGATTGCGATGCCGACCGATCGTGAGACCGGTCAGCCGCGCGGCTTCGCGTTCGTCACGATGGGCTCGGCGAGCGCGGCGACGAACGCGATCTCGCAGCTCAACGGGGTGATGCTCGACGGCCGCACCCTCAAGGTCAACGAGGCCCAGGAGCGTCCCCCGCGTGAGGGTGGCGGCGGCGGTGGTCGTGGCTTCGGCGGCGGCGGCGGTGGCGGCTTCGGCGGCGGCGGCGGCGGCGGTGGCCGCGGCGGCTACGGCGGCGGCGGCG
>NZ_JASBQE010000112.1 GCF_029960785.1 Polyangium sp. 15x6 | reverse complement strand
CAGGGTCGTCGCCGGTCTTGCCTCGGCCTGTTCGATGAACTGCGCATCGCGCAGTTCATCGACCCCGGGTCCAGCGCTTGCGCTGGTCCGGGTCCAGGGGCGGATAGCCCCTGGTGGGGCCTGGGGCGACGCCCCAGCGCAACGGCTTCGACATGCTCGCGCGACCCCGAAGCACACGTCCGACACCGCGCTGCCTCCGCTGCGCGGGCGATCGGGTCGGCCCTATGGCACGCTGCGGGCGTGCGGACGATGGCAGCAGCGCTCGGCGTGATCCTCGGTGCGTGCGGCGGAGCGCGCGCGGTGCCACGGGAGACGGTCGAGCCCGCGAGTGATCCTGCGCTCGCGTCGGTGCAAACGGCAGGCGTCGAGGGGGTGCGGCGCCGGATGTGGTGGCTCTACGCGGACGACACCGTGCTCTACCGCGGGACGATCGACGCGCGGAACGACCTCGGCGCGATCCCCGACCGGGAGGACGAGGTGGTCTCGGGCTCGATGGTGGGCCGCCTCGATCGCGAGCCGATCGCGTCGGTGCTGGGTCCGGCGGTGGCGATCCGTCTGGTGCGCGACGGCGACGATCGCGGCGCGCTGCTCCTGTGGCAGCCGGCGAGCGACGCGACGATCACCGGGATCGTCGGCCCGTTCGAACGCACGGACGGAGTGGGCCTCGACGGAACGCGCTGCACGGGCTGCGTGACGCCGTTCGCCGCGGCGCCGCCGTCGATCCGAGTGGACGCCGCGGCGACGGGCGCGTCGGGCGACGGCACCGCGGTGCACGCGTGGGCGCGCGGAGAGCTCGCGCGGATCGCACTGGGCGATCTGCGAGCGCCGGAGCTCGCGGCGCTGATCGAGACCGAGACGGGCATCGAGGCCGAGGCGCACGACGGCGCCGTATCGTTCCCGATCGATGGCGTGTTGTCGCGCGAGCTCGCGATCGATCCCCCACCGGCCGAGGGCCACACGGCCTGCGCCGAGACGCGCGCGTGGACCGCGGTGGGCAGGATCGCGCTGCCCGACTTGACGGTACGGGTGACGGACGTCGAGCTGGGCCCCTCGCGCGCGGCGTGCTGCGTCCCGGAGCACGTGCCGTGCAGCGGGCCGAGGTGCGTGCCGGTGCCGGGGCGTTCATGAATTTTGCGGCAACAGTCGCGAATACGCTGGCGCTGCCGAATCCCCGAAAGAGACCTAACCAGCGCGGAGGGGTGGTCATGCGACGGCGGGCTGATTACACAGTTAGGCCTCGCGCAGGCCCACACACTTCAGGAGAACTCATGTTTGACCACGTCAAATTCGGAGTCAGCGACTATGCAGCGAGCAAAGCGTTCTTCCTCAAGGCACTCGAACCGCTCGGCGTAGCTGTTGTCTCGGAGGGGCCGCCGACGTACGGTGTCGAACTCAGCCCAAAGGGTAAGGCTTCATTGTGCCTGTACCAAACCGAGGAGAAGCCGGCGCATCTTCACTTGGCGTTCACGGCCGAGAATCGCCAGCAAGTCGAAGCTTTCCATCGCGCGGCTCTGGAGGCGGGTGGCAAAGACAATGGTGCGCCTGGCCTGCGCCCGCACTACCACGCGAACTACTATGCAGCTTTCGTCATTGATCCGGACGGGCACAACATCGAAGTGGTTTGCCACGAACCCGAGGCCTAACCCTTCGTTGCACCCGACGTGCTACAGCAGGCTTCGCCTGCTTCCGCCCGCGGGTGAACTCAAACGTTGGGCGGACGGACACGCTGGATGAAGACATCTACTCCGCCAGTTGATCTCGATCCGTTCTTGGAATGGGTTCGCGTCCGCAGCGAGCGCGCGTGGGCGACGTGGCCTCAGCCATCGCTCGAGACCTTCGAGCGCGCCGGCGTTGGCGGCTGTGCGTGGTGGCCAGGGACCCGCTGGCTGGACGGGCTCACGGACGCTCAGATCGCCGCTGCCGAGCGGAAGTATGGTCTGCACTTTCCCGGGGACTACCGGACCTTCCTGCGAAGCCTGCACGCGCCGGACCGCCACATGTTCCATGCGGGTTTCGCGGACGAAACAACCCTCGTCGAAGACGAGGCACCATCGTTCCTCAACTGGCTCGCGGATGACGAATGGATCGCGGACGCGATCGAGTGGCCGCTCGAAGGCTTGGTGTTTGATGTCCTGTACAGCAGTCTGTGGCGCGATGAATGGGGCCCGCATCCTTCGGACGAAGCGGAGGCTCGGCACCGACTTGCTGATGTGCTCGGCCGGGCGCCTCGCCTCGTTCCCGTGGTGGGGCACCGTTACTTGGTAGAGGCAGACACCCCGCGTGGATATGTTGTGCTCTCCGTTTACCAGTCAGACATCATCATCCACGCCCCGGATGTGCGGACCCTGCTCCTGGCCGAGTTGGCCGATTTGCTCGAAGTGCCCCATCCGCGCGGTGCTGAAAGCGTGACCGAAGCGGAATGGCAGGCAGCGAAGCGCATTCCTTTCTGGGGGGAGTTTATCGGATGAAGTCGCGCTCGCCGACGGTTCGGACAACCTCGCTGCGCTCGGCAGCCCGGCCCGCGGCAGCTTCGTTCCGGCTGGGGCTGAGCCGAGAGGCCGCGAGAGGGCCATCGGCAGAAGCCTCGCGCTCCCGTCGGCACGGCGTCCTGCCGGTCGCAAAGGGTGCAGAGACCTGTTAGGTTTCGCGCGCCGTGGCTCCCCCGATCCTGCTTCAACTGCGCGTCACCCTTTACACGCGTGCGCCCGAGGCCTTCGCCTTCGAGCTATCGGAGCGCTTCCGGCAGCTCCGGATTGCCGGGATGGTGGACGGGCGCGTCCTGCCGGACGGCGAGGTGAGCGCGCTCCTCCGCGGGCTGACGTCGCTTGCAGGCAAAGCCATCCCCTCGCTCACCCGGCGCAACCCGAGCGTGGCGCTCGACGTCGTCGAGGTCGCAAGGCTCGCCTCGCTACGGGCCGGCGTGGAGCAGGCGCTCGTGGCCCGGGCCCCCCACCTCGGCCCCATGCTCGAGGTCTTCGGGGCGCGCCCGGCGGCGCGGCAGTACCGGCTTTCCACCTGGATCACCAACTTCGCGGCGGTGACGGGACGGCTCCGCGGGGTCTCCCGTGACGATTTCGTGGACGAGGTCGGCGAGGGCCTGAAATCCTGGGCCGAGTACGACACGAGCGAGGGCCGATGGCAGTTCGACGAGAGCGGCTCCGAGGAGGTGTGGTTGCTGCTCGACGCCGCCAGTGGCTCCGACGACCTCGCCACTCACAAGGGGAAGCGATGGGTTCACAGCTTCGACCACCGGGACGTGGACGCCTGGGAAGAGCTGCCGAAGATGATCGGCGTGCCAGAGGACGCGTGCTTCGACGCCGCGCTCCGCGCCTGGAGGGAGAGCGAAGAGACCATGGATGTCTTCGATTTCGTCGACCTCTGCAATGCCCGCGCCCCACGCGCTGGGATGCGAGCTGCGCCTGTTCTCCGTCGAGACCCACGGAGACAATCACCTATTCGTGGCGCTGCCGCCTCTGGCCTGCAAGTCCGCGGTGGAGCGCGGACTCCTCGAGGTCACGCCCTATCTGCCGCATCTGCCGACGAGGCCGCGCTGGTCGCTGTGGCACGCCGGCGTGGTGCTGCTCGCCGGCGTGCTCGCCCTCGCCCTCGCCTACGCTCTCTACCCGGCCGCACGCACGACGATCGAAGCCGTTTGCCTCTTGGGTCCTCTGTTCCTCGCGATCACCCTGGGGAACCGATGGATCGAGCGCACCCTCGCCGCGCGCTTCCCAGCGGTGGCGCGCGCGCTCGAATCGCTGCGAGAGCGGTGAGGCTCCACCCGCATTGGAAGACAGAACCGCCCAACGCATGCCCTGAGGCCGACCGAAATGCGGACCGACGCGGCACCGTACAGCGGTACCGCCCAACTACGTGTTGTATTGCAGACCGACGGAGCACGCTGCCCCGCGACCGATGATTTTCGCCAAGGAGGAGCCTCACGATGACCATCACCATCACCGCCTTTGAGCGGTCACCCGACGGCGGCAGGGGACTGGCGCGTGATACGCGCGTTCGCTGGGCGCTTGAAGAAGTGGGCCAGCCTTACGAGGTTCGCCTTGTTTCGTTTCGCGCGATGAAGGAACCCGCGCATCTGGCGCTTCATCCTTTCGGCCAGATTCCGACTTACGAGGAAGGCGATCTCGCCCTGTTCGAGACGGGCGCGATCGTCTTCCATATCGCCAATCGCCATGCGGGCCTGCTGCCGGACGATGCCAACGCGCGGGCGCGCGCGATCACTTGGATGTTCGCCGCGCTCAACACGGTGGAGCCGCCGATCCTCGAACTCGGAAACGCCAGACTCCTGGAGGGCGACAAGAGCTGGTTCGAGGAACGTCTGCCTCTGGTCGAGGATCGCGTCCGCAACCAGCTGAAACGACTTTCCGCTCGCCTGGGCGATGCCGAATGGCTCGACGGTGCGTTCAGCGCGGGCGACCTGATGATGGTGTCGGTGCTGCTCAGGCTGAAATCATCGGGCATTCTGAACGAATTTCCGAACCTGGCCGCCTATGTCGCCCGCGGCGAAGCGCGGCCCGCCTACAAGCGGGCTTTCGACGCTCAATTGGCGGTTTACAAGGCAAGCCACCGACCGGCTGATTGAGATCCGGCCTGGGCTCGAAGTCGTCATCCGTCATCTACCATGGCCAGTTTTCACGCAGCGAGAGCTGTCGCCTAACTCCCCTGCCGCTGCTCCGGTATTCTCTTCGTGAGGTCTCTCTCGAGCACATGAGGTCCCCCGGCCGGGACATTTCGCTCGAACAATGAAGTCTGCCCGAGCGCGGCATGAGCCTGATCTGCCTAATATGCTGCTGGGAGGATGACCTCGTCGGTTGGGTTCTTACAGGCTGACCCGCCGGATGGCTTCTATTCCGGAGCGACGCGCAGCTGCACGGCAAAGCGATCTGCGAACGGCGCCGCCGGTGCGCCCAGGTGCAACACGGTGCCGGGCTCGAACGTCTGCGTCGACCGGACGGGACGGCCTTCCGGGTCCAATGCGAGGATCTCGCAATGGCTCGTGTCCTCCGGGCACGGCTCCGAGCAGATGTAGAGCTCGCCTGGGGAGAAATTCGGTCCCTTGATGGGGGTGATGACTCGTGCCTCCAGCGCTCCTCCCGTCGTCCCGATCGACACGTCCCAGCTTTGTCCTGGGCACCACGGCCCCTGGCAAGGCCGTTCGATCCATCGGGTCGTCAGCGTCGTCGGATGCTTGTCGTCCAGAGCGAGCGGCTCCTCCGCCGGTTGGCAGGCGGGATTCCTCATCGGGCTCAGCCGCTCCTCGGCGTCGAGATGAATCCGAATTTCTTCAGGTGCAATGCCCGCGAACCATGCCACGTATTCGCCCGGCGGCACGTCCAGCGCAAAGGCGCTCCCCGGCTGCGCAGGATCGATGTGCCAGTTCCGATCTGCGCTCACACGAGTCCCGGCGGTACTGCTGAAGTCGCCGACGGCATCGCCGCCGGCACATCGATAGAAGCGGACGCTCGACGAGAAGTACGGATCCGTCGGGACAGGAGCCACCGTGACATGGAGGATGCGATCGTTCGGGACCTCGAACCGAAGGAGCGCCTCCTGCGTCTGCATGAAGCCGCCCCAAGGTCCACAGCTTAACGTTACGTCGGTGTCGGTCAGCGACGGCATGCTCGGATCGCAATCCATGACTCTGAGACACTTGTCACCGAAGTATCGAAGTGGTTCCATCCGCCAAGCTGAGAACGCCTCATCGAGGCGAACCCCAAATTCGGCCTGAAACACGGCTTCGATCTCCTGACGAGACGCATCCCACGGCACACGCGCATAGAACGACAAGAAGCGCGACGAGCCGAACTCGTCGATGAGAAATCGCACGAAACTCGCGCTCGTGTTGTACACCCCGAAGCCGTTCGCTACGCGCCAGTCATTGAAAGCTCGTGTTTCCACCAGCGTCTCGATGGGTTCGGACGTATCGAGGGGTCCTTCGCTGTCGGTCGTCGTGGGGCAACTGAGGACCTCGGCGAGACCCTCGGTAAAAAGGGCCGGCGGGTTTCCCATGAGAGAGGCATTGGCATGCACAATCTCGTGAAGATGCAGAGGTCTGAAGGCGTAAATCGTCGTACCATCCGCACAGGCAGGCGCGTCAGGAGGGCATGGAAGAAGCGACTCCTTGTTTCGAACGAGGTAGTATTGGATTCTCTCGCCGGGTGGGAGGGTCGCGCCCAGGAACTTGGCGTTCGCGCTGTAGTAGCGCTCGAGCCACTGGGCTGCGCCGTCGCACGGCGGGGTGGCTCCCTCTTCCACGTAGTAATCGAAGTGCTCGCTCGTGAAGAGCTTCGTGAAGACGGGTTCCCCGCCGCACGCTGCAAGGGACAGGAGGGCTGCACGGAGAAGAAGCCCGGCGGGCCCCACCCATGCGGAAAGGAGGCCCCGTGAACCGATGAAGTCGCGTACGGCAGGCATTTTGGTGACAGCATGTTACGCACGGCTCGAGCTACGACGGGAATGCATAGCAGGATGTCGACTCACAGCACCGTCCCTCGTCCCTCTCGCTCGGCCCGCCGCCTCCCGCGCACCTTCCACCCGCCCCTGCGTCCCCCCGAATCGCGTCGGCGACGTCCGCGCTCCTCCTTGGCCCACCTGCCCCGCCGCGCCGCGCCTCACGGCCCACGGCCCGCCGCCCCTCCCCCGCCCGCAAAGCGCCGCCGGTCCCCGATCCCCGCCCGAACCCCCGCCGCGTGCCCTCGACCGAACGAAGTCCCATCCTCCACGCCCCCCGTCGCCCCTCGACGGGAGCCAGTTCGGCCCTCACCGCGCCCCGCCGACCCTCGACGGAAGCCAGTCCGACGCCCCCCGCCCCGCGTCGCCCCTCGACGGGAGCCAGTCGGCCGCCCGAATCCACCCCGCGTCGCGCACCTCGGCCCTCCGGCCGCCGCAAATCCCCCGGCGAGGCTCGACGCACGTTGTCCGTCCAGTTTTGTGTTGCTCCCCGCTTGTGTGCCGCGTTAGGGTGCCGTCATGGCTGGAATTGTCACGCTCGTCGCACGGACGGGCATTCTCACGCTGTATGAAGAGTTCTTTTTCACACGCGGGCACCTCGTATCGCACCCGCTCGCGGCGTCGCTCGTGATCGAGCTCGATGCCTTCCGCCCGCAGCTCGACGCGACCTTGATGGAGGAGCTCACGCTGATCGGCGAGCGCTTCGCGGCGAACGCCGCCGTCGAGTTCGTGGACGACGACCTCGATCGGCTGACCGACGCCATCTCCGCCCTGACCCTCATCGAGTCGAAGAACGACCGCGGCGCCCTGCCGTACGTCCATTACTTCGCGAGCCTGAGGCCGAGCGAGCTCAAACGCCCCATCCTCGGCGGGCAGCTCGATACCATGCGCCACTGGCCCCCTTCTCTTCAGGCGGCATCGAGCAAGCAACTCCAGGCGATCGGGGCCGAGCTCGCGCAGCTCGTGGAGCACGCCGATCAGAGGACCACGGCGCAGGCGACCGTCGGCCAGAAGATCGCCGATTTCCGGACCCTCGGCCCGCGCAAGCAGTGCGTCGACGCGTTCAATGCGCTGCGGAAATCGCTCCACGGCAAGCTCGGCGAGATCCAGCACAAGACGCCCGAGCTCGGCACCGGCTGGGCCAATTCCTTCTTCCGTCAGGGATCGAGCGCGGAGCGGCTCTCCGTGAAAGAGCTCGACCGGCGCATCGCGGCAGCCGAGGTGGAGCTCAATGTCATGAAGAAGCAGCGCGACGAGATGGTCGCACAAGAGGAAGCCCTCGCGCGCGCCAGGGCCGACGCGGAGAAGTCGCAAAAGAAGGCCGAGCTCCAGGCGGCCAGGAAGGCCGACGCGGAGCTCGCCGCGCGTGTGGCCGAGCTGGAGGAGGCGGTGGGCGAGAGCTGAAGCCGCTTCGCTGGGGCTTCGCCCCAGCCCCCACCAGGGGCTGTCCGCCCCTGGACCCGGACCAGCGCAAGCGCTGGACCCGGGGTCGATGAACTGCGCGATGCGCAGTTCATCGAACAGGCCGAGGAATGACCCCTGCCAACCAAGACAGCCGCGCTGACCTTTTGATCGGCAACGCTGTCCCTGGTCTTCCAACGGCCCCGTTGGAAGAACTGCGCGGAGCGCAGTTCTTCCACCCCGAGTCCAGGGCTTGCCCTGGTCCGGGTCGAGGGGCGGATAGCCCCCGCGGGGACCGGGGCAGCGCCCCGGCGAAGCGCCTCCCAGATGAGACCAATGCTCAGGCCTTCCTCGTGGACGCGCTCCGTCGTCCCGGGCAAGATGGCGCCGGCTTCATGAAGATCTCCCCCGCCCCTCTGCTCGCTGCGCTCCTCTGCGCGCTCTCGGCGTGCGCGAAGGTTCCGCGGATCAACACGTCTCCGGATACGCCGATGCTCACCGAACCGAAGAGGGCGCTCGAGCTCGGCGAGGTTTCGCGCGGGGACACGCGCTCGCCGGATTATGGCATCGGCTCGAGCTGCAAGAACGGCGGGCGCGCGGGCCAGGCTCTCGATCACTTCTATGGCTTCGAGGTGCGCGAGGCGGCGAGCTACCGCTTCGAGTTCGTCCCCGAGACGTTCAATGGCGTGATCCAGGTCTTGAACAAAAAAGAAAAGGCGCGCCCAGGTCGCCTCGCGATCGGCTGCAAGGCCGCGCGGCCCGGCGGGAAGGTCGCCTTGTCGCTCCCGTTCGAGCCGGGCCTCTACTGGGTCGTGGTCGACGGAAACCTCTGGGACGAAGCGGGGACGTACACGCTCCGCGTCGATCGCGACACTTCGAAGACCGCGGTGATCCGCCCCGAGGATCCCGCGATCGTCGCGCCGCTCTGCGCGAGCGCGCCGCTCGTTCGTCCGGGAGAGCGCACGTACGGGACGTTCGAATCGAAATCGGGGGGCGCGCGCGCCTCGTGTGGCCTCCTCGGCGGAGGATCCGTGCACCGACTCTCCTTGGCCGCGAAGGCGCGCATTCGCCTGCGCGCGGCCGCGCATTTCCAGCCCGCGCTGGAGATCCGGAGCGGTTGCCACGACAAGCCCGTCGTGTGCGCCCACGCGGATGCGGGGCAATACGAGGTGGAGGTCACGGCCGATCTGCCGGCGGGGGACCATTTCGTGGTGCTGGATTCGACGCGGATCGGCGATCGGAACCCGAACGGGAGCCACCTCGACGAGGCCCGGATCGCCGGGGTCTACGTGATCGACGCCGAGGAGGTCGCGCAATGAGGGCGGCACGCGTTTTCTTGCTCGCGAGCCTGCTCGGCCTCGCGGCGTGCAGCCCCGCCCTCACGCCGGCCTCCGAGGATCGATGTGGCCCACCGCCCCCCACGCCCAAACCGCTCGCGTCGCTGGGCCACGATCCGAAGCCCTTCGAGACGCGGCACTCGCCGGAGAAGACCTACGGGGGAAAAACCTCGGGCTACCTGTATCGATTCGAGCGGGAGGACAGCGGCACGACGGAATCGCTGCGCGCGGTCCACATGATCCGAGAAGGGCGGGTGCTCGTCGTGGGCGACCACGGGACGGCGCTCGTGCGTGATGCGAAGGCAGGCTGGCAGAAGGAGGACCCGGGGACGACGGAGGACCTCCACGCCCTGGTCGTGGCGCCCCATGACGAGAATGGGGAAAGCATCACGGAAGAGCGAAGGAAAAACCCGCCCTACCTCGCGGTGGGGTCGAACGGGGTGGCCGTCTTCCGCGACCCGACCGGAGTTTGGCGGGTCGAATCGACGGGGACCACGGCGAATCTCTTCGCATTGCACCACCTCGGCCAGACGACCGTGGCCGTGGGCGCGGGCGGCGTGATGGTGGAGCGGTCGCGCGAGGGCGTCTGGCGGACCGTCAAGACGCGGACGACGGCGGATCTGTACGCCCTCGAGAGCTGCGGAGGCCATCTGTGCGCCGTGGGCGCGGCAGGGACGATGGTACTTTGCAAATCCCGGGACGAGGAGCTCGTGTGCATTCCGCGTCCCCCCCCGACACAGGCGACGTTGCGTGTCATCGATGGTTCGCAGCTCATGGGCGACGGGGTTTGGCTCTCGTCCGTGCCGACGGACAAGCCCGAGCCCAGGCCGCCGCCCACGTTCACGCCCTGGCCCGTGGCGAAGGAGTTCATCGCGGGGGAAGAGATGCGCGCGAGGGAGCACAACCACTATGGCGGAATCAGCGAGATGCTGGCCGTGGGGCGGCGGGGCACGGTGTGGTTCCAGGGACGCCTGGCCGACGAGAGAGACCGGATCGAACGGGTGAAATTGCCCTTCCAGGCGGATTTCCACGACGTCGCCTACGAGCTCGTGGATGGGTTTCTCGTGGGTGATCAGGGGACGATCGTGCACCTCGGCGTCGAGGGGGTCGCGCTGATGCACATTTGCCTGCTCTGAGCGGAACATCGGGCGCGGGTGTGCTACCGCGCCATCTGATGGTGCGCCCCAAGGACGCCTGCTCCGAGGAGACCTGGAACCGGATCGTCGCCGCGGCGCGACACGAGCTCGTCGAGACGGACGACGGCGGGGTCGACGTGGCGGTCCGGCAGGTGGCGGTGCGCGCGGGCGTGAGCCTCGGAACGATCCACTACTATTTCCCGACCAAGGAGAGCCTGCTGGAGGCGTGCCTCGACGCGTATTACGCGCGGCTCGGCGCGCTGGTCGTCGAGCTCGCCCCGCTCGCGACGCAAAACGACACACGCGCCGGGATCGAGCAGGCGGCGCGGCGGATCTATCGCTTTGCGGTCATGGAGCGGCAAAACCTCAAGCTACGCGCGAGGCTCAATGCAGAGCTCGGGCACCTCGAGCCGCAGCGGGCCAGGCATGTGCGCGGGCCGATGCTCGACGCGTTCGCGTCGCTGCTCGGGAACATGGGCGGCCTCGACGTCGCCGAGGCGCGGCTGACGATGCAGACGATGACCGGCTTGATCATGCACCTCGCGCTCCTCGCGGACGCGGACCTCGAGCAAATCGCGGGCGCGGGAGGCGAAGCCGGGCGACGGATCGTGGAAGATCACGTCGCCCGGGTCGCATTGCGGCTGGTGTTCCCGAACTGAGCCTCCTTCGTGGGGCTCAATCGTTGCAGAAGACCGTCATCGCGTGCGGATCGGTGTAGTCGCAGCTCCAGATCCCGGGGCTCGCACCGCTACAGACGCCAGCCATCATCATGTCCGGCTCGAAACAATCGCAGAAGTCGCTGCCGTTCGTCGTCGGCGTACACCCGGCGGGAAGGGGCCGGCACTCGGTCTGCCGCGGCGGCTCGCCGGCGCGAACGACGCAATACGTGCCGGGGGCGCAGGTCTGCCGGCCGTCGCAGTCGAACTCCTTGGCCGTGGTCGCCTCCCAGCGATCGAGAATGCAAAGCCTGTTTCCGATGACCGGGCCACCCTCGCCACAGGTCACCCACCGGTCGTCGTCGATCGGCCCGATACACGCCGCCTCGCCGCACGCAAGGTCCCGCGAGTCGTCTTGGATCGTCACGGAGCAGGTGCAGTCGCCGGAGCCGCCCGGGCCGTTCGCGTTCGAATCATCCCCACAGGCGAGCAGGCCCGAGGCGAGCGAGAGAAGGACGAGTGATCGAAGCCAAAAGCGCATGATTCCTCCAGGAAGGCGGCGAGCCTAGCGCGGCCTCCGGCGTGCGCCGCACCGTGAATCGGACGGCGTCCGAACCCCACGCCGACGAACCGAGCCGTCGATCACGACCACGCGTCGCCAATGCCTTGACTCTCAGGCAAACCTTCCACACATCCTCCGAACGGGAGGCGAGATGAACGATTGGAATTTGCCCTGGGAAGGTGGATGTCGCTGTGGTCAGGTCCGGCTGAAGATCACGGCCCCGCCGATGGTCACGCTGGCCTGCCACTGCAACGGCTGCCAGCGGATGAGCGGCAGCGCCTTTTCGCTCAGCATTTTGCTTCCGAGCGACGGCTTTCAGGTGACGCAGGGCGAGCCCGTGATCGGCGCGCTGCACGGCCCGGTCCGCCATTTCTACTGCCCGCATTGCATGAGCTGGATGTTCAACCGGCCCCCCGGCATGGACGCGATCGTCATCGTCCGCGCGACGATGCTCGACGATCCGAGCTGGTTCTGGCCGTTCATCGAAACGAGCACCCGGGAAAAACTGCCCTGGGCGAGCACGCCCGCCGTGCACGGCTTCGAGGGTTTTCCCGATCCCGCGGACTATGAACCGTTGATGAAGGAATTCGCGGAGCGGTTCCGGGAGGGATTCAGTCCTCGCGCGCCAACCCCTGCGAAAGCGCCCGTCGCATGAAAAGGTCCTCGAGCGTCTCGCGCCGCGGGACGACTTCGAGGACCTGCGCGCCATCGTCGAGCGCCGCCCGGAGCACGTCGCCGACCTGCTTCTCGCCCTCGATCTCCACGACGACCACGTCCGCACGCGTCCGCACGCCATGTCCTTGCTGCTCCAAGGATCGGCGGAGCGCCTCGCTCGCGCCCGCGAGCGTCACATCCGTCCGGAGCACGTCGCCGCGCAGGAGCTTGCGGAGCGCGCCCCGCACGACGACGCGGCCCTCGCGCAGGATGGCCACACGATCACACATCGCCTCGACGTCGCTCAGGATGTGGGTGGAGAAGAAGATGGTGCGGCCCGCGGCGCGCTCTTCGAGGATGAGATCACGCACCTCTTTGCGCCCGACCGGATCGAGGCCGCTCATCGGCTCGTCCAGGACGAGGAGCTCCGGATCCGAGACGAGCGCCGCCGCGAGGCCCGTCCGCTGGAGCATGCCCTTCGAGAGGCGGCGCACCGGCCTGTCGGCCGCGTACGCGATGCCCACCTTCGCGAGCATCGCCTGCGTCCGCGACGCGAGCGCGGCGCCCGCGAGGCCCGAGAGGCGGCCGCAGAGCGAGACGAACTCGCGCGGGGTCAGGTACGGGTAGACGTAGGGGTTCTCCGGGAGGAACCCGATCCGGCGCCGCGCCTCCGCGCTCGGCACGCGCGCGCCGAAGAGGAAGGCCTCGCCGCCCGTGGGCTTGATGAGGCCCGTGAGCATCTTGATCGTCGTGGTCTTGCCCGCGCCGTTCGGCCCGAGGAAGCCGAAGATCTCGCCGCGCCGGACATCGAAGTCGACGCCCTTCACCGCCTCGACGCGCCGGCCCCAAAACCCGATGCGGAAGGTCTTCCTGAGGCCGCGCACCTCGATCAACGTCTCGCCCGCGGCCGCGCTCTCGCTCGCCGCGCCGCTGTCCGCGCCGCCGCCCACGTCGATCGCCCCGGCCTCGCTCATGCGCCGTCCTCACCGCCCTCGCGACGCGCGCCGGGCACGCTGCTCGTGTACTCGTGCAGCTTGTACTGGATCTTGCGCGGGCTGATGCCGAGGATCGTCGCGGCCTTGGAGGTGGATCCCTTGCACGCTTCCAGGGTCCGGAGGATCGCGTACTTCTCCAGATCGTAGATCGTGCTGCCGGGGATCGGCGGCATCGCGCCTTCGCCGCCGCCCGCGTCGAGCGAGGCAGGCAAGTGGCGCCGTTCGACGCGCGGGCTGTCGCAGAGGACGACGGCGCGCTCGACCGCATTTTCGAGCTCACGCACGTTGCCGGGCCAGGCGTACGCCGCGAGGGCCGCGAGGGCGTCGTCGGTGAACCCCTCGATGCGCTTGCCATTCTCCTCGGCGTAGCGACCGAGGAAGAAGGCCGCGAGCTCGGGGATGTCGCTCGCGCGCTGGCGGAGCGGCGGGATCTCCAGCGTGACGACGTTGAGCCGGTAGTAGAGATCCTCGCGGAACTGGCCCTCGGCGATGCGCTGCTTCAGGTCCTTGTTCGTCGCGGCGATGATGCGCACGTCGACCTTCAAGGTCTCGTTGCCGCCGACGCGCTCGATCGTGCGCTCCTGGAGGAAGCGCAGGAGCTTGACCTGCGTGGCGAGCGGGATCTCGCTGACCTCGTCGAGGAACAAGGTGCCGCCGCTGGCCTGCTCGAAGCGGCCTTCGCGCCGGCCGACCGCGCCCGTGAACGCGCCCTTCTCGTGGCCGAAGAGCTCGCTCTCGAGGAGCGACTCGCTGAGCGCCGCGCAGTTGAGCCGCACGAGCGGCGCCTTCGCGCGCGGGCTGCCGCGGTGGATCATCTCGGCGATGAGCTCCTTGCCCGTGCCCGTCTCGCCCACGATGAGCACGCTGGCGCGGCTCGGCGCGACCTGCTCGACGAGGCGGAGGAGCTTGACCATGCTCGGGTGCGAGGCGATCACGTGCCCGAAGGCGTTTCGCTCGCGTAGCTTCTGCCGGAGGCGCGAGTTCTCCTGGAGCAGGCGCGCTTGTTCGACCGCGCGCTCGACGACGACCTCGAGCACCTGAAAGTCGAGCGGCTTCGTGAGGTAGTTGTAGGCGCCTTTTTTGACGGCCTCGACCGCGCTCGAGATGGTGCCGAACGCGGTCATCACCACGAACGTCGCCGTGGTGCGCGACTCCTGCGCCTTTTCCATGAGGCCGATGCCGTCGAGGCCCGGCATCTTGAGGTCGGTCAGGACGACGTCGGGCGCGAACTCCTCGAGCTTGCCGAGGGCCTTGAAGCCGTCGGCCGCCGTCTCCGTCGTGTACCCCTCTTCGCGCAGGATCTCGGCGAGCGCAGCCCGCGCGTTGGCCTCGTCGTCGACGATCAGGATTCGGCCGCGGGAACCCATGGTGGCCCCTTCGTAGCATGGGGGGTCTTCGGCGGGTGATTCCGCGAAGTGGGCCCGATCCGTACCGGGACACAACCGGATAGTTTCTGCTTTCTCGGGGGAATGATACAACGGCCGCGCAGCGAGGACGGTCCACTCCCGTGGGGGGAGAGACCCCTCCCCTGCCTTTCGAGGGTCGATGCGTACGCTTGAGAACGCCTCCTTTGCCGAGCCGCTGCGGCTCGTCGCGCTCACCGCGCTTCCCATGGCCTTCTGCCTCCTGGTCACGGCGGACGCCAAGGCGCAGCAACCGTTCGGCCCGCAGCCGCCGCCGGGGCAGTTCCAGCCGCAACCGGGGCAATTCCAGCCCCCGCCCGGTCAGTTCCAGCCGCAACCGGGGCAGTTCCAGCCGCCGCCGGGACAGTTCCAGCCGCCTCCCGGGCAGTTCCAGCCCCCGCCGGGGCAGTTCCAGCCGCCGCCCGGGCAGTTCCAGCCCCCGCCGGGGCAGCAGCCGCCGCCCGCCGGTCAGGGCGCGACGCAAGAGCTGCCGCCCGCCGGCGAAAAGCCCGCCGAGCCGCCGAAGGTCGACGAGCTGGAAGAACGCGCGCGCACGCTGATCGAGCAGCCGAACACGTTCGGCTCGACCGGCCTCTTGCGCACCTCGTACGCCGGCTCGGGCGCGGCCGGGACGTTCCGCGTCTCGTTCCTCAGCGACTTCTTCTCGACCTCGAACTTCCTCTGCGATCCGGATCTCTCGACGGCAGCCGGGCAACGGATCACCTGCACGCGTGACAACCTCGCGGACTCGGCGAGCCACGTCGGCGCGTTCTTCGCGCTCAGCGCGACGCCGTTCTCGTTCCTCGAGGCGTTCGCGGCGATCCGCACGTACGCGAACTCGAACGATCAAGGCAAGCCGCAGCTCCTGCAGGTCCTCGGCGATACGAACTTCGGCTTGAAGGCGTTCACGCCGTCGCGCGTCGGGACGTACTTCTCGTTCGGCGCCGAGGCGCAGCTCTTCTTGCTGAACGGCACGGGCAGCGTGGGCGTCTCGGGCGCGGGCACGAGCGCGTTCTTCCGCGCCCTCGCGAGCGCCGACTTCCGCAAGCCCGGCGGCCAAGGCTTCCCGCTGCGCATCAACGTGAACCTCGGCTACAAGGTCGACAACTCCGGTCAGCTCGTGCGCGAGGTGGAAGAAGGGCGCGCGCTCGAGTACCGCGACGGCCGCAGCCGGCAGCCGATCTCGCGCATCGAGCGCTTCGGCCTCGGGATCAACCGCGTCGACTTCTTCACGCCGTGGATCGGCGTGGAGCTGCCCTTCCGCTTCGCGCAGCCGTACGTCGAGTACACGGTCGACATCCCCGTGAACCGGCAAGGCTACGAGTGTCACACGGGCTGGGTCTCGCGCGGCGACGTCTGCCTCGGGCTCGCCGATTTCAGCGCGGATGATCCGCAGGCCGCAGGCGGCCCCGGCTACGCGGGGCTGCCCTCGCGCCTCACGATCGGCGCGCGCGTGACGCCGTTCAGCAAGGCGTTCCGCGGCCTGTCGGCGCACGCGGCCGTGGACATCGGCCTCTCGGCGACCTCGGTGTTCATCGAGGAGATCGCGCCGCAAGCGCCGTGGACGATGTACCTCGGACTCGCGTACGCGTACGACACGAAGGAGGTGCCGCCGCCGCCGCCGCCGCCTCCGCCTCCGCCTCCGCCTCCGCCGCCGGAGCCCGTGATCCTGCCGGCGCCGCAGTCGTTCGTCCGCGGCACGGTGCACGAGACGAACAAGCCCGAGGCCGTGATCCCCGACGCGATCGTCTCCATCGAGGGGAGCCAGGATCCGCCGTTCGCGACGAGCGCCGGCGGTACGTTCCTCACGCGTCACCTCGAGCCGGGGACGTACACGTTCTCGGTGCGCGCGCCGGGCTACAAGCCGGCCACGTGCCAGGCGACCGTGGTGGCGCCGCCGCCGCCCACGCTCCCGAAGGCCGAGCAGCCGGCGCAACCGGCGCAACCGGCGCAACCTCCGGCGGGCCAGTTCGGCGCGCAGGGCCAGTTCGGCCCGCAGGCTCCATTCGGCGCGCAGGGTCAATTCGGCGCGCAGGGTCAATTCCCGCCGCCGGCGCCGTTCGGTCAGCCCAGCACGGGTCTGCCGCAGCCCCCGGCGCCGGCCCCCGCGACGCCTCCGCCGCAGCAAGGCCCGGCGATCGTGGACGTCGACTGCGCGCTCGAAGCGCTGCCGAAGATCGGCGCGATCGCGGCGGTCGTGCGTGACGCCGAGACGGGCGAGCCGATCCCCGCGGCGGTCGTGCGCGTCGTCGACGCGACGGGCAAGGAGCGCACGGCGACGGCCGACGGCAAGGGCGCGGTGACGTTCCGCGATCTGCCCCTCGGCGCGACGAAGATCCGCGCCGAAGCCGCGGGCTTCATGAACCACGTGAGCGACGCGGACGTGCGCCTGAACGACGAGGCGAAGGTCTCGCTCGCGATGAACAAGCGCCCGGCGGCGCGCGCCGCGAGCGTCAAGGTGCAGGGCAACGAGATCAAGATCTCGCGGCAGGTGCACTTCGAGAGCGACTCGGCGAAGATCCTCGGCGACTCGAACACGCTGCTCGAGGAGATCGCGGACGTGCTGCAGCAGAGCCCGAAGATCCGCAAGGTCGAGATCCAGGGCCACACGGACAACACGGGCACGCGCGAGCGCAACCAGTCGCTCAGCGAGCAGCGCGCCCAGGCGGTGCGGACGTGGCTCATCGCGGCGGGCGTCGACGCCTCGCGCCTCGTGGCGAAGGGCTACGGTCAGGACAAGCCCCTCGGCCCGAACGTGACGGCCGCGCAGCGCGCGAAGAACCGCCGCGTCCAGCTCATGATCCTCGAGAAGGACAAGTAGCCATCCTGCGCAACGGCCTCCGGCTCCCGCGAGCCTTCGCGCTCGTCGTGCTCTCCGCATGCACGAGCGCGCAGGCTCCCTCGGAGCCTCCCAAGAAAGAACTCGCGGCATCCACGGCGAGCGCCCTCGCGCCCCCACCCCTCGCGGCTCCGCTCGCGGACGGCGGCGCGGCGGACGCGGAGGCGCCGCCCGCGGATGCTTCGGCGGGCGACGCGGCGACGGCCGAGCTCTCGGACGCGGGCAGCGACGCGGCCGAGGTCGCGGCGCCTTACGTGGCGAACAACAAGGTCCTGCCGCCGCTCGACAGCGAGGAGCTGCAAAAGCGCGCCGCCGCGCTCTTCGACGCGATCGTGGCCGACGATCCGGCGCGCGGCGAGTCGTTCTGGTTCCCGAAGGAGCCCTTCATCCCGCTGAAGGACGTGAAGGGCCCCGACAAGTACTGGGACCAACTGCACCGAACCTACGCGCGCGACATCCACGCCCTGCACAAGAAGCGCAAGTCGTGGGAGGGCGCGACGTTCGAGGGCTTCGAGCTCGGCTCCACGCCGAAGTGGGTGCCGCCCGGCGACGAGGGCAACAAGATCGGCTACTACCGCACCTTCCGCGGAAAGCTCCGCTACCGGATCGGCGAGAAGACGGAGTCGATCGAGGTGCGCGTGCTCATCTCGTGGCAGGGCCGCTGGTACATCACGCACCTGAGCAAGTTCAAGAAGTGAGCCGCGCGGCGAGGCGCCCGCGGCACGTTCTCGACGGACGCGGGAGCGTGGTATCGTCGCGTTCGCTCCCGGAGCTCCGCGCATGTTCCAGATCAAGCTCGACAAGCTGAGCACGCTGATCGAGTTCTCCATCGAAGGGCTCGTGCAGCTCGACGAGATGAAGCAGTACGTCGCGGAGCTGCGCCGCGCGGCCGTGACGCTCACGGGCCCCGACCTCAAGCTCTTCGCCGACATGCGGAGGTTCCGGCCCGCGTCGCCGCTCGTGGTCGAGGAGGTGCGCGAGGTGCACGAGCTCGCGAAGACCATGGGCGTGCGGCGCCTGGCGACCGTGCTCGAGAGCGAGGTGCTCGCGCTCCACATGAGCCGCCTCGCCCGCGAGACGGGCGCGGACAAGTTCATCCGCCGCTTCACGGACGAGCAAGAGGCGCGCGAGTGGCTCATGCACGGCGAGTCGTTGCGGAAGAGCCGCAGGCTGCCATAGCTCTGCCCTTCCGTGTCGCCGCTCGTCTCCGTCCTGATCCCCTACCGCAACGCGGAGAGCACACTGGAGGAGGCGCTCGCAGGCATCCTCGGCGAGCGCGAAGTGCCGATCGAGGTCCTCGTCGTCGACGATGGATCGACCGATGGAGGCCCAGCGATCGTTTCGCGCTTGGCCGCGAAGGATCCGCGCATCGTGCCACTCCGGACCGGCGGCGTAGGCATCGCGCGTGCCCTCGCCTGCGCGCACGCGGCCGCGCGCGCGCCGTTCCTCGCGCGCATGGACGCGGACGACGTCTCGCTCCCGGAGCGGCTGCGGCTGCAGGTCGACGCGCTCCGCAAGGAGGATCGACTCGGCGTCGTCGGGACACGCGTCGAGCCGTTCCCGGACGAGGCCGTCGGCGAGGGGCTCGCGCGGTACGTGGCCTGGCAGAACGCGATCGTCACGACCGAGGATCACGACCGCGAGATCTTCGTCGAGGCTCCGCTCTGCCATCCCTCCGTGATGCTGCGGCGCGAGGCGTTCGAGGCGGTGGGCGCGTTCCGCGACGTGCACTGGCCCGAGGACTACGACCTCTGGCTCCGGCTCCACGCCGCGGGCTACGGGCTCGCGAAGGTGGATCGAACGCTCCTCCGCTGGCGTCACCACCCGGGCCGCGCGACGTTCCGCGACGGTCGTTACGCGATCGTACGCTTCATCGAAGCGAAGGCGCACTACCTCGCGCCGCGCCTGGCGCGGGACCCGCGTGGCCTCGTGGTATGGGGCGCGGGCCCGACGGGGCGCAAGCTCGCGCGCGCGCTCGCGGCCGAGGGCGCGAAGGCCGCCGCCTTCGTGGACATCGATCCGAAGAAGATCGGACGCACGGCGCGCGGGGCGCCGATCGTGCCTGCGGCGTCCCTCGATCCAGCGAAGCACTTCGTGCTCGTGGCCGTGGGCGTGCGCGGCGCGCGGGACTTGATCCGAACGGATCTCGCGGCGCTCGGGTTCGTCGAGCGGCGCGACTTCTTCTGCTGCTCGTGACATCTCCCCTCTCCCGCGAGGGAGAGGGGCTGGGGTGAGGAAGTCTCACGACTTGCCGGGCAGGAGCCGGATCCCCCCGCTCGACCCCTGCCCCACCGGCTTGTGCAGCACGATGCGCCGACCCGCCGCGCGTCCCTCGGCGTGCGCCTCGCTGCGCGGCCCGCCCGCGTACTTCACGTGCTGGATGCGCGGATGCCGCTGCCGGTAGTACCGCCCGAGATCCGCGTCCTTCACCCACACGAGCCCCTCGCTCGTGTTGACCTCGCGTTGCGCCCCGAGCTTCTCGTCGAAGCCCGCCATCACGCCCGCCACGAACGTGCGCCGATCGCGGTTGCCGCCGAGCCCCTTCGTCTTCTTGTGCGCAGTCCAGAGCTGCTCGGCCGTGCGCGTCAGGAACGCGTACACGTAGCTCGCCATCTCCAGGTTCGCGTGAGAGCCGCAGATCTCCAGCACGCTCCCGCGCTTGCCTTCGAGCGGCCGGTATACCGGCACCCAGATGACCTCCACGAAGAAGTGCTTGCCGAGGATCGACGCGAGCCGCCGCTCGGCCTCGGTCACGCGGCCCGTGGGCTTGCCTAGGTGGCGGAAGCCGTAGCCCTGCGCCGACCGCTCCGCGACGCTGTCGATGTTGTATTTCAGCATCAAGCGCTGGGCGGCGTTCATCGCGGCCTGCGCCTCGTTCACGTTCGCGCTCTCCGCGAGCGCGAGCAGCTTCGCGATCCGCTCGAGCACGCGCGCTTCGCCCGGCTCCGCGTCTTGCGCCTCCGGCAGCCCCGAGGCGTGCGCGTCGATCCCGAGCCGCTGGCAGACCCCGCGGAAGGCCGGGCCATGCGCGTGCTCGCTCGTCTGACCGAGCACCTCGTGCACGTACTGATGCGCCATCTCGTGCTTCAGCACCTCGACCACGATCCCCCACGGCCGCTCGATCACGAGGCGACGGCCGATCTCGATGCAGCGCGTCTCTCGATGCCAGCGGCCGAGGTAACGCTCGGCGTCGCCGAGCTCGATCGTCGGGATCTTCAGCGCGCGCCGGAAATACGTGGCGTTCAGGTCCTGGTAGGTCGAGCGCAGCTCACGCAGGAGCGCGGTCTCGAGCTCCAGCGTGAGGCGCGCGTGTTCCGTCGGCTCGGTGTTCGTCGACATGGGCTGACTCCGGACGGCCTTTCGGTCGGGGCGGAGCATAAATCGAACCGTCCGGAGGAGCATGGCCCCCACGGCCCACGGCCCCACGTGGCCGCCTGGTTTGCGTGGCTCGGGCAACGCCGGACCCCGGTCCTCCAGCGCCGTCGTTACAATCGCGTCACCCGTTCGTTGCCTGGACGTGAATTGGGCTAGGATGAGGGCCGAGAGCGTGTCCGCGACGAACTACCCCCTCGATCCCCGCGCGGAAGGCGCCCGGACGAGCGAGCCCGCGTCCCTCGCGCCGAAGAGCCGGAAGCTTCGGCGCCTGGCCCGCGCGCGGCGCCGCATCGCCTGGCTCGTGCTCCTCGCCCCGGTCGTGCTCGTGCTCGCCGTCGACATCTGGATCCGCGGCGGAAGGCTCCTCGATCTGCGCGGCAAGCACGTCGCGAGCTACGCGGGCGCGATCATCGAGAGCGCGGTGCTCTGGGGCCTTCTGCTCTACTCCGCGTCCTCGCGCCGAGGCGCCGTTCGCTGGATCTCGGCCTCGCTCTTCGTGCTGCTCGCGACGGTCACGCTCGGCGTCCAGATCTACTTCCAGCGCTGCTACTCGACGTACGTGAACCTCGACGCGTTGCTCTTCGCGACGTCGTTCTCGGAGAGCGTCGTCGGGCACCTGCGCTCCGACGGCGGGAACCTCCTGTCCGCGATCGCGCCGCCGCTCGTCTGCGCCGCCGCGCTCGTCGTCGCGGCGCGCAGGTTCGTGCGGCCGCGCCAGACCCGGAGCGGCCGTATCGCGCGGATCCTCGCGCCGCTCGCGATCGTGCTCGGCTTCGTGATCCCCTGCTCCTACCGCACCGTGCAGGCCTCGACGCCGGACGTGATCTACCTCCACGCGATGGGCGGCGTGATCAAGCAGATCACCGGCCTCCGGCCGCCCGAGCACGTGCGCCCCGGGCTGCGCACGCCTCCCGTGCTCCCCCGCGCCACGACCATCCCGAGCGGCGCGCACGTGACGCGGCCGAACGTTCTTTTCGTCATCACCGAGAGCGTGCGCGCCGACGCGCACTGCACCACGCCGACCGACGATTGCCCCTTCTCGCCGGCGACGAACGCCGCGGCGCGAAAGCGCTTCCCGCTGCTCCAGATGCGCTCGAACGCCTCGACCACCGCGATCTCGCTCGCGGTGCTCTGGTCGGGCTTGCCGCCGACGGCCTCGCGCGAGGATCTGCACGGCTATCCGTTGCTCTTCGATTACGCGAACGCGGCCGGGTACGACACGGCGTACTGGACCAGCCACCACATGATGTTCGCGAACTCGCGCCTCTACGTGCAGGACCTGCCGACCTCGCACCAGACCGGCGCGACCGATCTCGATCCGCTCGCCGACATGGATCTCGGCGCGCGCGACGAGCTGCTCACCGAGCGCATCCGCAAGGACATCCGCGAGATGCGCGAGCCGTTTTTCGCCGTCGCCCACTACGGCAACACGCACATCCCCTACCGCATCGATCCCGAGCACGCCCCGTTCCAGCCCGCGCAGGACAGCAAGGCGCCCGAGGACAACGAGGCCTACCGCAACTACTACCTCGACGCGGTGCACCTGCAGGATCGCACGATCGGCGAGATGCTGCGGTTCGTCCGGGAACAGCCGTTCGGCGAGCGCACGATCGTGGTGTTCACCTCGGACCACGGCGAGTCGTTCCGCGAGCACGGGCAGCTCGGGCACACGGGCGCGGTGCTCGACGAGGAGATCCACGTGCCGGCCTGGATCGACGCGCCCGAGGGCACGCTCACCGCGGCCGAGGTGGCCGCGCTCGCGTCGCACCGCGAATCGATCCTGTTCCACACGGACCTCACGCCGACGATCCTCGACATGCTCGGCCTCGAGCGCGAGGCGGGCTTCTCGCGCTGGTACGGCGCGATGATCGGCAAGAGCCTGCTCGGGCCGATCGAGCGGACGGAGCCGGTGCCGCTCACGAACTGCTCGGGCGTGTGGGGCTGCGCGTTCCGCAACTGGGGCATGATGCGTGGGAATTTGAAGCTCGAAGCGCGCGAGTGGGACACGGCGTGGCATTGCTACGACGTGCTCGCCGATCCGAAGGAGCTTCGTGATCTCGGCGCGGCGGCGTGCGGAGACATGGCCGCGCGCGCGGAGGCCCTGCACGGAGGGCTGCCGGGCCTCGTGAAGTGAACGAATCAAAGACGTGAGTGAAGTGACCGAAGGAAGCCCTGGGCCCGCCGCGACCGCGGCGACGACGAACCCTGGCAAGCGCAAGGCGAAACGAGTGCTCGGCCCCGCGGGGCAGCGGCGCAAGCGGCTCCGCCGGCGGCGCAGGTGGATCGGGTTTCTGGCGCTCGTCACGCCGATGCTCTGGGTGCTCGTCACGGATCTCTTGCGCCGGCACGATCACCTCCTGCGGCTCGATCGATGGCATCGGCTCGGCTACCTCGCGGGGCTCTGCGAGAGCTTCGTTTTCTGGGCCGTCCTGCTCTACGTGGCCGCGCGCTCGCGCGGGATCTTCCGCGGCGCCGTGGGCGGGCTCTTCGTCCTGCTCTTCTCGGTCGCGCTCGGCGTCGAGGGCGCCTTCCACAGGCAGTGGAACACGTACCTCACGCTCGACGGGCAGATCCATTCGAAGTCCGTCGGGGACTCGCTCTACGGCTACCTCCCGCTCACGCGCCCGGCCCTGCTCTTCGAGGTCCTGCTCGCGATCGCGGCCTCGATCGGGATGCTCGCCTTCGCGCGTCGATTCGTACGACCTCGTAGGATCCCGCGCCTCGTCGCGCCGATCCTCGTCCCGGCCGTGCTCGTCCTCGCGGTGAAGACGCCCGTCAGCTACCGGGTGGTCATGTCGTCGCCGCCGGATCTCCTCTACTTCCACGGCGTCACCGCGGTGGTGAAGGAGAACCTCGACATCACGAACGACTCGCCCGATCTACGCGTCGAGCGCAGGCGCCCCGAGCCCGTGCCCAAGCTCTCCTCGCGCCCGAAGCGGCCGCGCAACGTGCTGCTCGTGCTCCAGGAGAGCCAGCGCGCCGACGTGACGTGCGTCGCCTACGATCCCGCGAGCGATTGCGCCACGCCCTTCTCGAACGAGGCCATGCCGAACCGCATGCCTTTGCACGAGATGCACGCGCACGACTCGACCACGGCGATCTCCATCTCGAACATCTGGTCCGGCGTGCGCCCGACCGAGCCGCGCGCCGTCTTGCACTCGGTGCCGCTGCTCTGGGAGTACGCGGCCGCGGCGGGCTGGGACACCGCGTACTGGACGAGCCAGAACCTCATCTTCGGCAACGCGCGGCTCTACGTGCAAGACATCCCCGCGAGCCATTTCGCCGTCGCGACGCACCTCGACACGATGGCCGACCTCGACGCGGGCGCGTACGACTCGCTGCTCACCGAGCGCGTGATCCAGGAGTTCGGCGAGCTCGAAGAGCCCTTCTTCGCCGTCGTGCACTACTCGAACGTGCACTACCCCTACGTCTACGACGAGAAACACGCGCCGTTCCAGCCGGCGGCCTTCAAGAACGCGCCCGAGCTCAACGACCAGTTCCTGAACTACTACAAGAACGTCGTGTACCTGTCGGACAAGGCCGTGGGCAAGCTGCTCCGGCACGTGCGCGAGAGCGACAAGGGCGCGCGCACGGTCGTCGTGTACACGTCGGATCACGGCGAGTCGTTCCGCGAGCACTGGCAAATGGGGCACACGAGCTCGCTCTACGAGGAGGAGATCCGCGTGCCGACGTGGATCGACGCGCCCGAGGGCACGCTCGCGCCGGAAGAAGAGGCGAGCATCCGCGCCGCCGAGCACGCGTACGTCTATCACCTCGATCTCGCGCCCACGTTCCTCGATCTGCTCGGCGTGTGGGACGAGCCCGCGCTCGTGCCCTTCCGGCGCCGCATGATCGGCCACCCCCTCACGCGGCCCGAGCGCACGATCGAGCCCGTGCCGCTCACGAATTGCACGGGCGTGTGGGAGTGCGCGTTCCGCAACTGGGGCGCGATGCAGGGGCCGCTCAAGGTCCAGGCGCGCGAGTGGGACGGCGAGTACCACTGCTTCGATCTGCGCACCGATCCCGACGAAGAGAAGAACCTCGGCGAGGCCGCGTGTGGATCGCTGCCGCTCTACGCCCGCGCGCTCTACCATGTGATGCCGAACGTCACCCCGCCGGGACGCCCCAAGGTCAACTGGGGCAAGTGAACCGGCCGCGCGTGACGATCACGACGAGGCGCTCATGAACGAGAGGTTTTTCCTGCCCGCCCTTGCGACCGCGCATTCCCACGCCTTTCAGCGCGCGATGCGGGGCGACGCGCAGCGGCCCGGTCCCACGGGCACGGACGATTTCTGGTCCTGGCGGACCTCGATGTACGCGCTCGCGGACACGCTCACGCCGGAGAGCATCCACGCGATCGCGCGCGTCGCGTACCGCGAGCTATACCGCGCCGGCGTGCGCACCGTGGGCGAGTTCCACTACGTGCATCACCAGCCGGGCGGCGCGCCGTACGAGGATCGCACGGTCCTCGCCGATCAGGTGATCCGCGCGGCGAAGGCCGAGGGGCTCCGCATCGCGCTCCTCCGCGTGATCTACACGCGCGCGGGCGCGGGCCGCCCGCCCGAGGGCGCGCAACGCAGGTTCTCCGATGCGGACCTCGATCGCTCGCTCGCCGACGTGGAAACGCTCGCCGCGCGATGGGCGCAGGATCCGGACGTGCGCATCGGCGTCGCGCCGCACAGCGTGCGCGCGGTCCCGCCCGATTGGCTCGGCCCGATCGCGGCGTTCGCCGAGGCGCGCGGGATGATGCTGCACGCGCACGTGGCCGAGCAGCCTGCGGAGATCGCGGCGTGCCTCGCGGAGACGGGGAAACGGCCCGTCGAGCTCCTCGCCGAGCGTGGTGTGCTCTCGCCGCGCTTCGTGGCGGTGCATGCGACGCACCTTTTGCCGCACGAGGCGCGGCATCTCGGCGAGGCGGGCGCGTTCGTTTGTTTGTGCCCGACGACGGAGCGGGATCTCGGCGACGGGCTGCCGGACGTCACGGCGCTCGTGGGCGCGGGCGCCTTGCTTTGCACGGGGATCGACAGCCACGTCATGACGGCGCCGCTCGAGGACCTGCGCTGTGTCGATCTCGGCGAGCGGCTGCGCACGGGGAAACGCATCACGCTGCGCGGCGAGGGTGCGGAGGCGCGGACGCCGGCGGAGGAGCTCTGGCGAATCGGCTCCGAGCTCGGGGCGCGGGCGTGTGGTTTTTCGGATGCGGGGGGCGAGATCGAGGTCGACCTCGAGGCGCCCGAGCTCTTGCTCGTGCGTCGTGAACATCGGCTCGACGCGGTCGTATACAGCGCCAACGCTGGAATATTCCGCCACCGTTGATTGCGCGCCGTGGTCATACGATTGACCACAGGCGAACGGAGTCACGCCAGTGGCGTCAATTCCATTGCAATTTATTTGCAATTGCATCGAGCCATATGTGGCGTGACACACGACGGCAGCCCTGCGATTGGCGAAGCCAGACCAAATTATCCACGGCTTCGGATATTTACACGTCACGCCCTAGGCGGACGTAGGCTCCGTCGCGCGCGCACAGCGGCCATTTATTTTACAACTCGATTGCTATTGATACCGATCGCGGCATTACGCGTTCCGGCACGGTGTCGATTTCGTATCGATTTCACTTGAATAAAACGGTGCGCGCCCTGTACATTGCGTGGGTCCTTTTTTTCCGACAACACAAGGAGAGCCGCATGCGCAGTCTTCAGTACACGGTCGTTCTCGGGGGTCTCTTCTCCGCCTTCGCGCTGCTCGGCGCAGGCTGCAGCGCCGACTCGACCGAGATCGGCGACGTCGGTGGCGAAACGGAAGCCGCCGGCGTGCCCGTCGTGCGCACCTGCGGCACGAAGGAGCTGACGCCGGAGGAGTTTGCCAAGGTCGAGGCGGAGTTCGAGCAGCTCGCTCCCTGGAAGGACAACTTCAACGTCAGCGTGGGCGCGGTCATCCCCGTCTACTGGCACGTCATCAACAAGGGCACGGGCATCTCGAACGGCGACATCCCGGACAGCCAGATCAACGACCAGATCGCGGTCCTCAATGCCGCATACTCGTCCTGGGGCGTGAGCTTCAACCTCGTCAGCGTCGACCGCACGACGAACAGCACGTGGTACACGGCCGGCCCGGGCACGTCGGGGGAGGCCGCCATGAAGAACGCGCTCCGCCAGGGCTCGGCGGACGACCTCAACATCTACAGCTCGAACCCGGGCGGCGGCCTGCTCGGCTGGGCGACGTTCCCCTCGAGCTACAACTCGAACCCGAAGGATGACGGCGTCGTCATCCTCTTCTCGTCGGTCCCGGGCGGCTCCGCGGCGCCGTACAACCTCGGCGACACGGGCACGCACGAGGTCGGCCACTGGATGGGCCTCTACCACACGTTCCAGGGTGGCTGCGCGAAGAACGCCAACACCGGCGGCGATGCCGTCGCCGACACGCCGGCCGAGAAATCGGCCGCGTTCGGCTGCCCGACGGGCCGCGACAGCTGCACGGCCATTACGGGTGCCGATCCCATCAAGAACTTCATGGACTACACCGACGACTCCTGCATGAATACGTTCACCGAGGGCCAGAGCGTGCGCATGAAGGCCCAGTGGGACACGTACCGCAAGGGCAAGTGACCTCCGTCTGATCGTCGGGTAAAAAAGGAAAAACCCCGCCTCGGTCCTACCGAGGCGGGGTTTCTCGTTTCGAACCGAGCCCGCAGCCTATTCCGCGTTGTTCTTCGGGCCCTCGTTGTACGAGCGCGGGCGATGCTTCGGATCGACGCCGCCGTGCTTCTCGCCGTTGTCGAGCGTATCGATCGCGAGGTACGCGAGCCACGTCCCGGGGTGCTCCTCCGCGAGCGTGCGCAGAGTGTCCTCGTGCTCCTTCAGCTTCTTCTCGTCATGGAGGCACTGGAGACCGAGCGCGAGGAGGCCGATCTCGTTCGGGCCCTTGGCGAAGCCGATCTCGTAATGGGGCCAGGCCTCGTCCGGGCGGTGCATCCTGCAGAGCGTATCGGCGGTATACACGTGCGCCATCGCCCAGTCCGGCGCGAGCTCGAGCGCCTTTCGGCTCTCCGCGAGGCGCGTCTCCATGTCGCCGCGCGCGCCCTTCATCACCGAAAAATTGAGGTGCGCCTTCGCCGACATCGGCACCGCGTCCTTCGTCGCCTCCCAGAACGTGAGGTCGGAGCGGTAATCCATGGCGTGCGCATACGCCTTGACGCACTGGAACAGGAAGAAGGCGAGGAAGACGGCCGGGACCACGAAGCGGAAGCGCGGGCGCTTCGAAAGGCCCTCGTGCGCGGCCGCGAACGCGACGGCGAGCACGAACGAGGTGCCGATGACCGGGAAATACCAGAATCGCTCGGCACGCACGGTCGGCAGGACAACCGGGATGTTCGAGTGCGGGAAATAACTCACGACGAGCCAAACCAGGCCCACCGCCACGAGCGCGAGCCCCGCGCGCCCGAACGGACGCGGGGCCTCGGGCGCGTCGGGCGGGACCACGCCGCGCGAGGCGTCGGCGAAGAGGCCGAGTGAGATCGCGAGGACGGGCACGGCGAGGATGGCCCAGGAAAACCCACGCAAGGTGAGCGTGATCCCACGCGGACGAAGGAAAAACACCTCGACGGCGACGAGCGCGGGCGCGAGCGCGAAGAGGAGGGCCGCGACAACCGCGAGCCGAGGGCGGCCCGGCGCGGGTTTGCCCGCGAGCCCGAGCCGAACGATTTCCTTGCGCGCCGCGCGTTCCCGGACGACGCCGACGATCCACATCACAATGCCCGCGAGGGGTGGGCCGATCAGGGCGATCGCGCCGAGCACGCTCTCGGCGAAGACGAGACGATCGGGCGCGGGCTCCTGCGGGAACGAATAATCGCCGCTCAGGGTGCGCGGAAAAACGACCTGCACGAGGCCACGCCAGTAGACGCGGAGCGCGCCGGCGATGCGGCGCGGGAAATCGACCTCGGCGAGGGGGTTGTTCAGCGGATCCTTGGGGAGCGGCGCCTGGTGGAACCAGAGGAGGAAGGAGCGCGCGGCCCGTGAAAGGGCCGAGGCGCCTTCGGGCAAGGGTTCGAGGAGCTCGGCCGGCGTCGGCGAGGGGAACCAGCGTTTGCGCAGCTCGACGTACAGGACGAACGCGAAGACGGAGGCGACGAGGGCGGCAAAGGTGCGGAGGATACGCGCGGGGCGCTCGGGATGCAGGTGCGGCGAGAAGACGAGCGCGGCGAACGGGACGAGCGGGACGCAGACGACGGCGCTCTCCTTGCTGAAGAGGCCGAAGAGGAGCGCGAAAAAGACGCCCGCGGGCATGAGCCAGCCCGGCAAGGCGAGCGCGAGCACGGCGAGCAGGGCGCCCATGCCGCCGAAGACGTCGGCGATGCCGACGATGCCGCTCACGGCCTCGGTGAGAATGGCGGCCGAGACGAAGATCGCGCCGGCGAGATACGCGGTGCCCCGCCTGCGCGTGATCCGGAAGGTCACGAGCGAGAGGAGCGCGCCATTCACGGCGTGGAAGAGGACGTTGTAAAAGTGGTGGAAGAAGGGCTGCTTGGAGATGGCCCAGAGCGCGCGCCAGAGGAAATTGGGGACGGGGCGGTAGGAGCCCACGCTGCGATCGGGCGGCAGGCCCCAGAAATCGCGGAAGATGGCGTCGATGTAGCGAAGGCCGCCGGTCGCATTGACGTACGGGTTTGCGAGGAGCGCTTCCTGCTCGTCGAAGATGTAGTTCGTCGTGGGTGCCCGGGTATAGAGCACCATGCAGAGCAGGATGAACGGCGCGAGGACCCAGAAAAACCCGGGATCGTAACCCAGGACGTATTCGCGGCACCAGGCATAGGCGGCGCGGAAGGCGTTTGTCCGGGGCGCGGGTGCAGGAGCGGGCGCGGGCGCGGGCGCCTGTGTGGAGACTTCCCCGCCCGGGGAGGTATGCGGATCGTCGGCGCTCACGCTACGGTTCGGAGATCTGCCAGATGTCGCCCCAGAGCGAGGCGCCCCCGTCGATCGGGATCACCGCGCCCGTGATGAAATCGTTGCGCTCGCTCGCGAGGAAGACGACCACACGCGCGACCTCGTCCACGCCGCCGAGGCGCTTGAGCGGCGTCGCCTTGCGCGCGACCTCGAGCATGCCGTCGCCATATTGCGCCGTGCCGCTCGAACGAATCGTGCCCGGCGCGACCGCATTGACGCGGATCCCATGCTGCGACCACTCGACCGCGAGCGTGCGCGTGAGGTTCTCGACGCCCGCGCGCGCCGCGCCCGTGTGCGCCATGCCCGGAAAGCCGCGGACGACCATGGCCGTGACGTTGACGATGCGGCCGCGCTTCTGCGGGATCATGGCCACGTTCGCGACCTCGCGGGTCATGTAGAACGTGCCGTTCAGGTTGTTGCGGACGACGGCCTCGAAGCCCTTCGGCGAGATCTGCTCGGCCGGGCTCGGGAACTGGCCGCCCGCGTTGTTGACGAGGATGTCGACGCGGCCGAAGCGCTCGTTCACGCCGCGGACGAACGCCTCGATCTGCGCGGGCTCGCGGATGTCGCAAGGCGAGCCGAGGATCCGGCTCTCGGCGAGGCCGGCCTCGCGCAAGGTGTTGATCGCCGCTTCGATCTTCTCGGGCTTGCGGCCGCAGATGGCGACGCTGGCGCCGAGCCGACCGAGCTCCCGCGCCACGGAAAGTCCGATGCCGCTGCCGCCGCCGGTGACGATGGCCACCTGTCCCTCGAAGAGGCCAGGCGCAAAGAAGGGTCGCGCGTCTTCGTTCTCGTTCACGAAGGGGGCGTGTACAACGGGCAGGGCCGGCTGTCACGGGGGCGACGCTGTCACGGTCACGGAACACATGACGATTGCTTTCGCCGGGGCGGGGGTCTGTGCCAAGGTGCGCGCGTGCCGTGGGTACGAGCGCTCCTGCGTGGGCAAAAGGTGTACGCGAAGGCCGACGAGGCGGGCCGCCTGGTCTCGGACGGTGGTCGTGTGGAAGTTCGGTACAAGCCGAACGATGGGCGGAAGTACGGCGCGCGCGAGGACAACCTGAAGGTGGTCCCGGGCGAGATTCTGCCGGACGACGCGTGTGGCCCGGCCGAGGCCGTCGAGAAGAAAGAGGGCGAGGCCAAGGGCGCGACGAAGTCCGCAGCGACGAGCCGCGCCAAGGCGACGACGTCCGAGGAGCGCAAGGCCGCCGCGAAGGCCGCGCATGACGCGGCGCCGCCGCTCGCAGAGGGGCAGCTCGTCGCGTACGCGGACGGCGCTTGCACGGGCAATCCGGGGCCGGCGGGGCTCGGGGTCGTGGTCGTCGACGGAGATCGGCGGATCGAGATCAGCGAGTACCTCGGGAACGGCACGAACAACATCGCGGAGCTGACGGCGATCCTGCGGGCCGTGGGCGCCGTCGAGGACACGGGCAAGCCGCTGCTCGTCCGCACCGACAGCCAGTACGCGATCGGCGTGCTGCAGAAGGGCTGGAAGGCGAAGGCCAACACGGAGCTCGTCGCCGAGGTGAAAGATGTGCTCAAGCGCAACAAGACGCGGCTCGAGTACGTCCCCGGACATTCGGGCGTGGCGCTGAACGAACGTGCGGATGAGCTGGCCCGGGAAGCCGTGCGATCACGGCGCACGACCCGGCGAGCCATCACGAAGAGCGAGTAGAGTACACGCATGGTGGTGGAGCCGAGGCAGAAGCCCGTGGTGTTGTGCTTGCTCGACGGGCTCGGGGAGCGCGACGCGCGCGAAGGAAACGCGGTCCAGCTGGCGAAGGCCGAGGCGCTCGCGCGGCTCGCGGAGCAGTTCGGAAAGACGCGCCTTCTGGCGAGCGGCGAGGCCGTGGGGCTCGGCGCGGGCAAGGTCGGCTCGGGCGCGCTCGGCTACGAGGCGATCGGGACGGGCCGGACGCCGCGGCCCCACCGCGCGCGGATCGATGAAGCGATCGCCGCGAAGAAGCTCTGGCATAACAAGATCATCGAGCGGGCGATGTGGATCGCGAACGATCGGAGCTGCCGGCTGCACCTCTTCGCGCCGATCTCCGCCGACGGCGCGCACGGGACGCTCGATCACCTGCGCACGATGGTGCGGGTGTGCGAGGCGCACGACGTGAAGGTCGTGGTGCACGCGTTCCTGGAGGAGAAGGCGGCGGCGCCGCGGAGCGCGTGGAAGCTGCTCGAGCCGCTCGCCTTCGAGCTCGAGGACAAGGGCGTGATCGGGACCATCTCGGGGCAGTCGTACGCGATGGATCGGAGCGGGCGCTGGGACCGCGTGCAGAAGGCGTACGCGGCGATCGTGCGCGGCGAGGCGAAGACGAAGGACACGCCGTACGAGGCGCTGCAAGCGGCGTATCAGGCGAAGCTCACGGACGGGAACGTCGAGCCCACGCGGATCGGCGAGTACGAGGGGATGGTCGGGTCGTTCATGGCCGACTTCGCCTCGGGGCAGAGCGCGGGCTGGTCGTGGTTCGGCGAGGAGGCCGGGCTCTTCCTGACGCACCGCGCGGACCGCGTGGAAGAGCTCGCGGCGATGATGGTTCGTCGCGGCGTGCCGCGCGAGGTCGAGGAGGAGTACCTGACCGATCGGAAGAAGCCCGTGTACGCGTTCGACGAGTTCGGGTTGCTCTCGCTCGTGGGGCTCGATCCGGCGCTCGAGGTGCTCGCCGCGTTCCCGGACGAACCCGCGGAGGGAACGCTCGGCGAGGCGATCGCGGCGGCGGGTTTGACGCAGCTCCGGATCGCGGAGCCGGATCGCGCGAGGCACGTGGCGCACGTGTTCGACGGCGGCCTCCGGACACGCAAGGACGGCGCGGAGATCCGCGTGGTCGAGCAAGCGGAGATCGCGGAGACGGCAGCGCGCGCGATCCGCGAAGGGAGCCACGACGTGGTGATCGTGAGCCTCGCGGCTGCGGATCACGCGTCGCACCGCGGCGACCTCGCGGCGGCGATCGAGGCGGTGGACGCGGTGGACGCGGCCGTCGCGCAGATCGCGGCGGCGACGGAGGCGAAGGGCGGCGCGCTGTTCGTCGTGGGGACGCACGGCGGCTGCGAGGAGATGCTCGACGCGGAGGGCAAGCCGCGCGGCGGTCCCACGACGAACCCGGTGCCGTTCGTCTCGACGCACCCGCGCGGAAAACTCGCGGAGGGCAGGAGCCTCGCGGACGTGGCGAAGGTGGTGCTCGATGTGCTCGGGATCGAGGCGCCGAGCGGGATGACGCGTTAGGGGCTCGCGTTGCAGGCGCAGATAGGGCCGTACCGGGTCCGGGAGAAGCTGTCCGAAGGGGCGATCGCCACGCTCTACCGCGCCGAGCACGAGCGGCTCGGGCGCGTGGCGATCGTCAAGGCGCTGAAGGGGACGCTCGCGGAAGGGTCGCCGCTCGGGTCGGCGCTCGGGCGCGAGGCGCGCATCCTGGCGAAGATGGGGCACGCGTCGGTGGTGCGTTGCCTCGACGTGTCGCCGGGATCGGGCGCGACGTGGGTGGCGCTCGAAGATGTGCCGGGGCCGCGGCTCTCGGCGGTGCTCGCGCGGACGAAGAAGCTTCCGCACGAGGTGGCGACGGCGATCGCGCTCGGGGTCGCGTCGGGGCTCGGGCACGCGCACGCGCGCGGGATCGTGCACCGGGACGTGCGGCCGGAGGGGATCGTGCTCGCGCCCGACGGGCGGAGCGTGCTCGTGGATTTCGGGGCGGCGATGGATCTGTCGGTGCCCGCCGCACCGTCACCGTTCGACGGGAGCGAACGTTTGTCCGGGCCGGAGTACGCCGCGCCGGAGCAGATCGTGGGGGAGCTGGCGAGCCCGCGATCGGACGTGTTTTCGCTCGGGGTCGTGCTCTACGAGATGCTCGCCGGGGCGCGACCGTGGGACGAGGGCGCGGAGGGTCGGGAAGAGCTCGCGCGGAGGGTGCGGAGCCAGGAGCCTTCGCCGCTCGAGCGGCACGGCGTGGTGCTGCCGCGGGGGCTCGCGCGCATCGTGATGCGGTGCCTCGCGAAGCGGCCGGAGGATCGGTACGAGGACGGCGACGCGCTTTCGGAGGCGCTGGCCGAGGCGCTCGACGAGGCGACACGGGAGCCGTCGCGGAAGCTCGTGACGCGGGCGCTCGCGCTGTCGTTCCTGGGCGAGGAGATCGGCGAGGAGAAGGGGCGGAGGCAGCCGAAGAAGGGGCCGCCGCCGCTCCCGCTCGGGCCGCTCGTGCAGAAGCTCGCCGTGCTGTTCGGGCTCGTGGTCTTGGGCGCGGTGGTCGTGGAGGGGTTCGTCCGCGAGGAGGACGTGACGGCCGAGCCGGCGAGCGAGGCGGACGCGTCGGAGCGGGGTTACGTGAAGGTCCTGGCGCGGCCGTGGGCCGAGGTGCTCGTCGACGGGCGATACGTGGACGTGACGCCGATCGGGCGTCCGATCCCGGTCGTGCCGGGCCGGCATTACGTGACGTTCAAGCACCCGAACGCGCCGGACGAGAAGCGGGAGATCCGGGTCAATGCGGGACAAACCGTCTTGCTCGACGTGACGATGCGGATCGAGCGGCGCGCCGCGCCCGCGGCGGCGGACGCGGGGACGGACGCGGCCGATTCACCCTGAGCGGTTTTTGCGGACGATCGCTTCGAGCGCGAGCAGAGGGCGGTCCTGCTTCAAGGTGAGCTCGCCGAGGCAGGCGGAGGTGCCGCGATCGAGGGAGCGGCAGGCGTCCGGGCGCATCGGATAGATGGAGCAGACGAAGCGGCGCGTCTCCGGGTCGGGGACGAGCGCGGCGCAATGGCCGTCCTCGATGCGCATGTAGCAACGATTGCCGATGAACTCGGTGAGCGCGCGGGCGTCGTCGTCCATGCGGTCGTGATCGACGCCGAAGACGCGGATGTACTCGGGGAGGTCGGAGAAACAGCAGGTGCCGCAGAGCAGGCAATCGGAGGGGACGGCGGGGAGGGGGGCGGATTGCATGGGGAAAGGGGTCAGGACTCGCAGATGCCGGATTTGCAGGAGAGGCCGGCGACGCAGTCGTCGGGGACGAGGCAGCCTTGGCCCTGCCCGCACTTCTTGGGGTTTGCCATGTCCTGTGCGCAACTGCCACCGCAGTCGGGGCCGGTCTCGTCGCCGTTTTTGTAGGTATCACCGCACGTGGGCGCCTGGCAGGTCTTTGGATTCCCGAGGCACACCCCCTCGCCTTCGCAATCGGCGCGCACGGTGCATCTCATGCCCCCGGCGCAGGGGACGCAGGGACCGCCGCAGTCGACGTCCGTCTCGCTCTTGGTGGGATCGGGATCGGCATCCAGGACGCCGTTCGTACAATACGTGGGGACGCACTTCCCGATCGACGCCGCGCACTGCGAACCGCCGCAATCATTGTTTGTCAGGCACTCGATGCAGGTGAAGTTGCCGTCGCAGATGCCGGGCCTGTCCCACTTCGTCGTGCACGGGCCCGAAGCGGGCTGCGGGCTCACCCACGCTTCGCAGTCGTCCTTGCGGCAGGAATCAGCTGCCCACTTGTACACGTCGGCAATGCTCTCGACCTGCGTGATGGCGCCCGACGCGTCGCACTCCCGCTGCTTGCAATCGCCATACACCTGCTCGCCGACCGGCGTGCCAGGCATGATCTCCGTCATATAATCGCACGTCCCGGCGTTGCACGAGCCGCCGGTCCGGCATTCGCTGTCCGGGCAGTCGGTCTGGCTCGTACACGCCGGCATGCTGCCGATGCCTCCCGTCCCACCTATGCCCCCCGCGCCGCCGGACCCGCCGTTGCCGCCCGGCGCCACCAGCTCCGGCGCGCACGCCGCCGCGAGAATCGAAATCGAAAGCCCAAAAAGAACAAAGACATGCCGATGCATGAACCGCCTCCGGGCGGGAATCCTAGGCGATGTCTTTCGGGGTCGGAAGAAAAACGCCGGCGCGTGAAGAAAAATCACGCGCCGGCGCGGAGAGGCCGCTCAGGGGCAGGGATTGCACATGGGGCCGCCGCAATCGATGCCAGTCTCATCGCCATTTTGCAGCGCGTCCGTGCAGCTCGCATCGGCGCAGAAGACGTCGACGCAGACGCCGCTCTCGCAGTCCGTCGGGAGCTGGCAGCCCTCGTCCTTGGCGCAGAGCGGGCAGTCGCCGCCGCCGCAGTCGAAGCCGGTCTCCTTGCCGTTCTTCACGCCGTCCATGCAGCTCGGCGCGGCGCACGTGCCGCCCGTGCAGACGCCGCTCTTGCATTGCGAGCCGTTCGTGCAGGTCTTGCCGTCGTCGCAGGGGAGACAATTGCCGCCGCAATCGATGTCGCCCTCGCCCGGGTTCTTGATCCCGTTCGCGCAGTTGATGCCGACGCAGACGCCCTGCATGCACATCTGGTTGCCGCTGAAGCAGCCCTGCACGCCCTCGATGCATTGCACGCACTGCCCCATGTCGTTGCAGATGCCCGCCGCGGAGCAGAGGAAGCCCTGCGCCTGGACCTCGTGCATGGCGACGCCGTTCATGCAGACGTCGTTCGTGCACTCGTTGCCGTCGTTGTAGACGTCGTCGTCCTTGTTGACGGGCGCAGGCTGGGCATTCGCGTCGCATTGCGTCTCGAGGCAATCGCCGTAGACCTGCGAGGGCAGCGGCGTGCCCGCCGGCTGCAAGGCCTTGCGCACGCACTTGCCCGACTCGCACGCAGGCTCGCCGCAGAAGTTCGCGTCGCCCTGGTTCGTGCAGTCCGCCGGCGTCGTGCACTCGGGGGCCACGCCGCCGCCGCCGCCCGTGCCGCCGCCCGCGCCGCCGTCGCCGCCCGTGCCGCCCGTGCCGGCCGTCCCG
>NZ_JASBQE010000111.1 GCF_029960785.1 Polyangium sp. 15x6 | reverse complement strand
GCGCTCCGGCTCCGCGGCGGCAGCGGCCGGCGTCTCCGTGGGCGCCTCGATCTGAGGCACCGGGGGCGCGGGCGGCACCTCGGGCACGGGGGCCGCGACGGGCGGGTTCGACGCGCGGGGCGGCGGGACGTTGGTGTTCGGGCGCGGCGGCGGGGACGAGGCGCTCGCGGGCACGCGCGAGGGGCGCGGCGGCGCCGGGACGCTGCCTCCCGGGCGGGGCGGAAGGGGACGAGGCGGCGCCCCGTCCACGCTCCCCACGGCACCGGCGACGCCCGAGACGCCGGGAGGGGGCCCGTCGATCCCGTTCGAGGTTTGCGTCGCCGTGGAATCTTCAATCCCGCGGGGAGGTGTCTCGTTCATCGGCTGTCGGCTCCGTGCAGAGACTCGCCCATCCGGATCGGGCCGCCCTGGATCCCCCAGGGACGGGCCTTGCCCGGCTCGACGAAGATGACGGCGGTCGAGCCGAGATGGAACATGCCGATCTCGTCCCCGCGCTTGATGACGTACCCCGGCTCGATCGTGTGCTCGCCGTACGGCACGTCGCGCGCGTCGATCCCGCTCACCGTGATACGACCGACGATCATCGCGGCCACCATCACCACGGTGACGCGCCCGTGCGCCTCCGTGTCGATGCAGATCGCGACGCGGCGGTTCACCGAGAAGAGCTTCGGCACGTGCATCTCGCCGATCGAGTTCACGGGGAAGTACTCGCCGGGGAACGAGCGCACGAGCGAGATGGTGCCGCCGGCGGGGGCGTGCACGCGGTGGTAGTCGCGCGGGCTCAGGTAGACGATCGCGAACTGTCCGCCCTCGTAGCGACGCGCGTCCTCGACGTCGCCGACCAGGTCGATGGCGGAGTAGTCCTTGCCCTTCACCCGGAAGACGCCGTCTCGCTCGATGATCCCGAACGAGTCGATGCGCCCGTCGGCGGGGCTCACGAGGGCGCCCTCGTCGGGGCAGAGAGGTCGCGCGCCGTCTCGCAAGGGGCGCGTGAAGAAGGCGTCGAAGCACGAGAAGCCCCCTTCGGGGCACACGGCTTCGGCCATGTCGACGCGGTAGGCGCGGGCGTAGATCCCGACCACCGCGGACGTGACCGCTTGGGGTAACGGGAGGTCGCAGAGCCGGCCTACGGCTCGGGTAATGCGCTCGCGCGGGAGCGCACGCAGGATCTGGGCGGCAGCGTACGTAGCGATCATCGTCGAGATCGGAAAAAGTCGGCCTGGCGGAGCTTAGGCACCGGGCGGGATTAGGGTCAACGGCGGAGCGCGATCGCGGGACCGGTTTTCACGGGGTTTCACTCGTACGACCCTGCTGCCCGACGCACGGCTGGGTACGCCTGGGCGGTTGGGTCGTGAGGCGCGCGTGTGTTCGGACCAACATGACGGCCTGGCACCACCTCGTCAACGTGGACGGGCGCCCGCCTTTGAGCGCTCGCGCACGGAGCGATCCGTTTCGGCGCGGCGCCGCTCGGTCTTGGTGCAGTGCCGGCGAGGCTTCCTCGCGATCTGCGGGAAAAAGGCGGGATTTCGCGACGGCACGACCTTCGCAAAGGAGAGACGTCGAAGGCAACGACGAGGAGGCATCACATGGAGATCACGTTCTGGGGCGTTCGCGGCAGCATTGCTTCTCCGGGTCCGGACACGATCGGCGTCGGCGGCAACACGAGCTGCGTCGAGATCCGGTGCGGCTCGACGAAGTTCATCCTCGACGCGGGCACGGGCATCCGCGCGCTCGGCGACAAGCTCATGCGCGAGGGGTCGGTCGAGGCGACGCTGCTCCTCTCGCACGTCCACTGGGACCACATCCAGGGCATCCCCTTCTTCGTCCCGGCGTACGTGCCGAGCTCGAACATCCAGGTGATCGGCAGCGCGAACGGCGTGATGTCGCTGCGCGACGCGCTCGCCTACCAGATGACGGCGCCGGTCTTCCCGGTGCGGCTCGACCAGCTCGGCGCGAAGATCGACTGGCGCGAGGTCCGGAGCGGCGAGCGCTTCCAGATCAACGACGTCGTCGTGCGCGTGGCCCGCCAGAACCACCCGGGCGGCTCGTTCGCGTATCGCCTCGACTGGAACGGCCGGAGCGTCGTGTACGCGACCGACACCGAGCACTTCGCGTGTATCGACCCCGAGCTCTACGCGCTCTCGCAAGGCGCCGACGTCCTGATCTACGACTCGCAGTACACGCCCGACGAGTACCGCGGCACCGCGCCCGGCAACTCCAAGGTCGGCTGGGGTCACTCGACGTACGTGGCCGGCGTCGAGCTCGCGAAGGCGGCGGGCGTCGGGCAGTACGTGCTGTTCCACCACGACCCGCGCCGCTCGGACGCGGGGGTCCTCGACCTCGAGCAGAGGACGCGCGAGCTCTTCCCGAACGCCGTCGCCGCGCGCGAGGGCATGGTCATCGGCCTCGACTCCATCGCCAGGGCGGCCTGATGGGCCTGCCCGCGCTCCGCGTCCGGGACGAGCCGACGATGGTGACGTCGGCGGCGTGGCACCTTATGCTCGAGCTCGCCCCAGGCTCCATGTCGCGCCTCTCCCTCCTCGTCGATCTCGCATCGCTCCTCGCGCGCGAGGTCGACCTCGACGCGCTCCTCGGCACCGCGTGCGAGCGCCTCGCGCAGGCGATGTTCGCCGACCGCGCGACGATCTGGCTCGTCGACGCCGAGCAAGGCGACCTCGTGACGCGCGTCGCGCTCCTGCCCGAGCTGCCCGCGCTGCGCCTCCCGCTCGGCCGCGGCATCGCGGGATACGTCGCCCGCACGGGCGAGGTCGTGCGCGTCGACGACGCCTCGACCGACCCGCGCTTCGATCCGACGGCGGACCGGGCCACGGGCTACACGACGCGCTCGATGCTGGTGGCGCCGATCCGCGAGGAGGCGCGCGCGCCGGTGCGCGGCGTGGTGCAGCTCCTCAACAAGCAGGGCGGCGGCAGCTTCGACGAAGAGGACGAGCGCTACCTCGTCGCGCTCGCGAGCCAGCTCGCCCGCGCGCTCACGATGACCACGCTGCGCGCGGCCGACGGGGGCAACCCCGGCCTCGTGCTGCAAGGGCCGTTCAATCGCATCGTCGGCCGCAGCGCCCCGATCACGGCCGTCTACGAGAAGATCCAGCTCGCCGCGCAGACCGACGCGACGGTGCTCCTGCGAGGCGAGACCGGCACGGGCAAGGGCCTGTTCGCCCGCGCGATTCACGTGAACTCCCGGCGCCAAGCGCGCCCGTTCGTCACGGTCGACTGCACGACCCTGCCCGCCCAGCTCGTCGAGAGCGAGCTCTTCGGCCACGAGCGTGGCGCGTTCACCGGCGCGGATCGTCGCGTCCCGGGCAAGGTCGAGCTCGCCGAGGGCGGCACCTTGTTCCTCGACGAGCTCGGCGATCTGCCACTCGACATCCAGGGCAAGCTCCTGCGATTCCTTCAGGATCGTACATTCGAGCGGGTCGGCGGACGCAACACGATGCGCGGCGACGTGCGTGTCGTGTGCGCGACGCACCGCGACCTCGAGAGGGCCGTCGCCGAGGGCCGCTTCCGCGAGGACCTCTACTACCGCGTGCGTGTCGTGGAGATCGAGCTCCCGCCGCTCAGGGCCCGCGGCCGCGAGGAGATCGAGGCGCTCACGCGGCACTTCGCCGACCTCTACGCGCAGCGCTACGGAAGGCCCACCCCCACGTTCGATCCGGCCGCGCTCTCCGCCATCGGCAGCCACACCTGGCCGGGCAACGTGCGCGAGCTCGAGCACTGGATCGAGAGCGCCATCGCGCTCGCGCCCGACGGCCGCATCACGCTTGCGCACCTGCCCCAACGCAGGCGCCCGACGACGATCTCCGACGGGCGATCGAGCAGCGAGGAGGAAGTCCGCTTGCCACTCCACCTCTCGCTCGACGATGCGATCGAGCGCTACGTCGGCGCGGTGGTGGCCGCGTGCGACGGCAACAAGACCGAGGCCGCCCGAAGGCTCGGCGTCGGTCGAAACACGATCGCGCGCGCCCTCTCGCGCCGCCACGGCGGAGGCCCGACCTCGCGCGGACCGGACTCGCTCCTCGGCGGCTCACACAGCCGCGGCGACGATGACTGACGCTACTTCCTAGCGAGGCATGCGGCGCGCGGCTTCGCAGATCGCCGCGCGTATCGCGTCTTTCGGCAGCTCCGGCGCGGCCTTCTCCTCGCACGCCACCGCGGGTTCGAGCGGGTCGAGCGCGATGCCGAAGCGGAACGGACGATCGAGGTCGCTCGGGTCCGGGTGCAAGAGCCCGTTCAGCGAGTGCCACCGCCCGAAGCGGTTGTACACGTCGTCGATGCGCTCGACGAGCGGCGCGGCGTTCTGCGTATCGCCCATCGCGAGGAGCGACTCCGCGAGGTGGCACCGCACCGACGCCTCGTGCGGGATGAGCGCATGCGCGCGCGCCCGCTCGATCGACGCCGCCCGCGCGTGCCCTCTGCCTTGCAAGAGCTCCCCGAGCCGGATCCGCCGCGCGATCTCCTTCACGTTCGCCGGCATCGCGCCTGGCTCGAGCTCCGGCGGCAGGTCCTTCGGCAGGCTCGTGATGTGCCCGCGCCAGCGCTTCACCCACGTCTGGAAGTCCGCCGCGCTCACCTCGGCGATCGCCTGCTCGAAATCCTTCGAGCTCTCGGCCGCCTTGAGCCGCACCACGAGCTGCGGCAGCGCCTCTTCCCCGGCCTCGCGCGCCCAGTACCGCACGAAGCTCGCCACCTCGGCGAACGCCACCTGCGCCTGCTCCGCCGACGGCAGCATCGCGATGGACGGCCCGATCTTGTCGAGCTCCACGCCGAGCCCCTTGTCGAGGCCCACGCGCGCGACCACGTCGGCTGCCGGAAAATCGTCGAGCGGCTCCTTCTCGCGCCACCGCACCTCTTGCCGCTTCGCCACGCCTTCCTGCAGCCACAAAGGCGCCTTGTCGCGCGTGCCGCGCGTGAGCGCGAGGTGCGTCAGCTCGTGCGCCAGCGTGTCGAGCCACGCGTATCCGTTCATCGTGGCGCGCGGCGAGATCATCGTCACGCGCCCCCACTTCGCCACGGCCACCGTGCCCGTCGTCTGCGCCGCCTCCTCGGGCAAACCCGTCATCGCCGCGAGCGTGAACTGATCACGCACGAGATCGATCCGCATCGGCAGGGGCAGCTCCACGCCGAGATCCTTCGCGAGGTTCTCGCGGGCCTTGAGCGCCACGTCCACGATGAGCGGCACGAGCGCCTGATCTTCGTCGTCTTGCAGCCGCACGATGACGCGCTCGTCGCGCACCGTCAGCGTCCCGGCCGTCGCGCGCGCGCATCCGCGCGACACGTCGCCGAGGTCCATCGCCTCCGGCCGGTTCGTCAGGTCCGGCCGCGACAGCACGGCCACGGCCCCGTCGCAGTCGCCCTCGTAGAGCAGGAGGCGCGCCGTTTCGAGCGCGAGCGCCGTGTCCGACGTATCCGCGCCGTCGAGAATCTTGCGCGCCGCCGCCACGTCGAGCTCCAGCGTCGCTTCCCGCGCGCGCCGCGCCCGATCGAGATCACCGAGCAGCGGCACGTACGCCGCGCTCGCCGCCGCGACGCTCATCGACGTCGCGACCGCGAGCGCGCCCAGAAGAACCTTCCGCATCGCCAGAGACCTCATCGCAGGAGCCCCTCCGCGTAGCGCTTCACGGCTTCCTTCAACAGCGGATCCGACGAACCGCCGAGCCCTTCGAGCACGCGCTTGCGGAACGCGTCGGGCCCCTTGTGCCCGTCTTTGCCGGGGATGTCGGCCTTCTTCGCCATCGAGCGTCCATCACTCGACTCGGGCCGCTCCTGATTGCTCTCGTTCTCCTCGTTGTTCCGCTCGCCGCGCGCCATCTCCAAGAGCCGCTGCGCGTTCTGCTGATGTTCGAGCCCTGCATCGCCGTCGCCCTCGGCGAGCGCGCGCTCCGCGTCACGCATGCTCTTCTCCGCGCGGTCGAGCAGATCGAGCGTCTCCTCGGGCAGGCTGCCATCACCCGACGCGCCCTTCTCCCCGAGCTTGCGCGCGCGCTCGGCCATCTGTGCCTCGCGCTTGCCGCTCTTCTCGAGGTCGCCCTTCGCGCGCTCCGCGGCCGATTTCCGCAGCTTTTCGAGCGCCTGCTCCGCCCACGCGAGCTCCTCGCCGAGGCCTGGCCGCGCTCGCTCCGCCTCGCGACCCGCGCTCTGCTCGCCGAGGTTCCACTCCTGGGCCGATTGCCCGCGCTTCTTTGCGTCTTCGAGCGCGCGCATCGCCTCCTTGCCGCTCTGCACCGCGTCGCGTGGCCGACCTTGCTCCAGCGCGTCGGCCATCGACTCGGCGAGGTCCCGCGCCTGTTTGCCCGCGGCCGTCGCCGAGCCCGGCTCGCCCGCGCGCCTCGGAAGATCCTTGATCGCCTCGCGGATCGCCTCGGCGTGCTTCTTCGCCTCGTCCTTCAGCTCGTCGAGCTCGTCCTGCGAGAACGCGCGTTCGAGCGCCTGCTCCACGTCTTCGAGCTCGTTCGCGTGCTCGCGGATGAGGTCCTCGAGCTCCTGCTCGCCCGCCTCCGCCGCATCGTCCGCGCTCGAAGGATCGCCGTCGCCCGTCCCGCTCCCGCCCGCGGCCGACTCCGTCCCGCTCCCGCTGCCGCCTCCGCCCGCGAACGACGGATCCGGATTTCGCAGGCGCGCCGCCAGGTCTCGCGCCGCGAGCTCCGCGTGAAACAGATCGTTCGCCTTCCGCGCCCGATCGATCCGCCGGAGCCCATTCGCCACGATCTCCCCGAGATCCAGCCCGAGCGTCCCGAGCCTGAGGAGCTGCTTCCCTCCCCCGTCGAGCACGGTCACCGCCGCGTCGAGCCGCGCCACGCCGTTCGCCGTATCGCTCCCGCGTTGCCCTGCGGCGACGGCCGTCGCCTCGGCGGCCTCGTCCGCGACTGCCGCGAGACGCTTCGCCACGCGGCGCGTGTCCGACGTCCCGAGCGAGCGCGCGGCCGCGTCGATCGCGAGCAGCACCTCTTCGCTCTCCTCGACGAGCTTCTGGTGCGTCGCGGCCGACGGTTGCTTCTGCTCCTCCGCGAGTGCGACCTCGAGCCTGCGAAGCTGCCCGCGCGCGAGCGCGAGCGCGCGCCGCGGGAACCGCAAACCGCCGTACGTCCCGGCGAGCGCCTCCTCCACCACGCCGAGCGCCTTCTCCTGCGCCTCGCGCTCCTTCTTCACGTGATCGGCGTTCTGCGTCCCCTTCGGCGCATCCTCCACGAGCCGCATCGCCACGAGGTCCGTCAGCGCGTCGCGCGCCCGCACGAGCGCCTCGTACCGGAGCGCCTCCGGCTCGCCGACCTGCGGCGGGATCACCACGATCGCCGCGCTCTTGCCCCACTTCGGCCCGACGATCGGATCGTTGTCGCGCGCCTCCACCGTGATCTCGACGGGCAGGAAGTTGCGCTTGAAGAACGCGTCGCCGCTGAAGACGATCCGGTGCGATCCTCGATCCGACCTGGGATCGCCCTGCGGCCGCGACAGCACGCGCCGCGCCTCGCGCCCGCCCGAGCGGTAGACGAGATCCACCTCGCGCAGGCCGTGATCGTCGGTCGCCTCGTACGACACGACGATCTCCGGCTCGTCGAGCATCCGCACCGTGCGCGGCGCGTCCTCGACCAGGACCTTCGGCGCGAGGTCCGGGATCGACGTCACCTCTTGCTCGTCGGCCTGCGGAATCCGCACCTCGCCGAAGCGCGCCGCGATCCGGAGCGTCGCCGTCTCCCCGAGCTCCCACCGCGCCACCACGCCGCCCACACCGTCGAACGCGAACGGCACCTCCACCTTGCCGTCCGTCAGTACGAGCGTGCGGCTCGGGTACGTCGGGCGCCCGTGCACCGTGATCGTCGTCCCGCGCGGTAGCGACGTCGCCTCGAATGTATCGATCACCCGCCCGTGCTGGTGCAGGTACTCGGGCGGCTTCGCGACGATGTTCACGTCCTCGAGATACGAGAGCGGCAGCGGCGCCTCGCCGCCCCGCGCCACGAGCACGTCGAGCCCCTCGATCACGCGTTGCTCGATCGCCGCGCCGAACACCGCCACGAGCGCGAACACGAGGCCCGCCACGGACCACCGCCGCGCCGCGACGGAAGCGCGCTCCGCGATACGCTCGATCGACGCGCGGCTCAGCAAACGCGCGAGGTGCAGACGTGCGAGCGACGGCGATCCGCGCGTCGCGTCCTTCGTCGTTTGCTCCACGAGCCCGAGGCCTCGCACCGTCGCGGCGGCGAGCTCCGGGTCCGTCGGGCCGATCGTCTCCAGGATCGTGCGCCTCGGATCTTGCCGGCGCCGATGCAGCACGATCGCGCGTGCCACGAGGAACACGCAGAACGCGGCGAGCAGCGCGGCCACGGTCGCTCGCACGGCAGGCGTCCCTCGGCGGGCGAGGTGGGCCAGGCCGATCACCAGGGCGGCGGCGAGCGCGGTCAGCGCGCGGCGCGCGGAGGGACGGATCTCGGCTTCCCAGGTGGAACGAAGCTGGGCGAGCAAGGCAACCGGGACGTCGTGCTCCACGGCGGAGAACGTAGCAGACCGGAGGCTCGTCGCTTCTCCCCTCCGTTGCCGCCTTCGGGCGCCTCCCGTACGATGCGGAGCGCCCCTCGTCCTCGCGGCGCCCGGGCACCTGCTTGCTCACGCATCCCGACATCCGGGAGATCTCGCTTGGCGAACATCGGCTACATCCAGGTCGTCCGGCATTGCAACCATTTTTGCGGGTTCTGCTCGAACCCCACGACGCCCTACGTCCACACCTTCGACACGATGAAGGTGCTCGTCGACGATCTGGTCAAGCGCGGGTATTTCGGGGTCATCCTCACCGGCGGCGAGCCCACGCTGCACCCGGAGCTGCCGCGCATCGCGGCGTATGCCTCCGCGCAAGGCCTCCACGTGCGCATGATCACGAACGGCTCGCGCCTCGCGGATCCTGAATTCGCGCGCAGCCTGGCCGAGGCGGGCGTGCGACTCGTGCACGTGTCCGTGTATTCGGTGCGCCCCGACGTCGAGGCGAGCCTCCGCGGCACGGACGGCACGCTCGAAAAGGCGTTCGCCGCCGTGCGCAATGCCCACGAGAATGGGATCGAGGTCAACATCAACTGCGTGATCAACAAGCTGAACGCCGATCACCTCGACGAAAACATCGACCACTGGATCACGCACCACCCGTACGTGCGCCATTTCGTGTGGAACAACCTCGACCCTTCGATGGGCCGCGCCGAGGTGAACCAGGCGCAGTTCACGCCGCGCCTCTCCGATTTCGAGGTCTCGCTCCAGCGCGCGATGCGCAAGCTCCACGCATCGGGCCGCTCGTTCCGCGTGGAAAAGGTCCCGCTCTGCTACATGACCGAGTTCGCCTGGGCGAGCACCGAGACGCGCAAGATCGTGAAGGGCGAGGAGCGCATCGTGCATTTCCTCGACAACAAGCAGACCGTCCGCCAGACCGACTGGGAGCACATCTACGCGCCCGCCTGCAACCATTGCACGCTCCGCCCGATCTGCGGCGGCCTCTTCGACCGCGGCGCGGCGTACGACCCCGAGGAGCTCTATCCCGTCTTCGTCTCCATGGACGCGGTCGTCGAGACGATCATCACGGACCCGAGCGACCCGAGTTATCCGCTACGCACCTTGCCCGCGTGGAAAAAGGATTTCGAGGAGCGCCTCGCCGCCGCGCGCTCGGGCCAGGACAAACCACGCGCGTCCCCTGAGGAAATGCACCCGCCGGACGCGCCGCCCGTAGGCCTGGTGACGGAGAAAGGCCTCCGGCTCTTCGAGGCGAAGCGCAAGAGCGAGGCGAAAAAGGCCGAATCGCTCGGCGTCTCGATGGAGCGCGTCGAAATCGCCCTGCCCGAGGACGGCCCGAACGGGGTCTAGGATGTACCGTGCGAAGTAAACTCGATTCGTCGACTCTTGGCGGCGAGCTCTGGGCCGGCCCTTATCGACTCGACTCGGTCATCGCCCGCGGCGGCTTCGGGATCGTCGCCCGCGCGACGCACGCGCCCACGGGCCGCGCCGCCGCGGTGAAGGTCATGCACGCCGACCTCTTCACCGATCCCACGGCGATCCCGCGCTTCGAGCGCGAGGCGGCGATCATCTTCGAGCTCACCCACCCGAACGTCGTCCGCGTCCACGAGGTCGGCCGCATCGCCGACGGGCGCCCCTATTTCGCCATGGAGCTGCTCACCGGACAGAGCCTCGACGCGCGCCTCGCCGCCGCCGGCAGGCTCGCGATCGACGAGGTCCTCGGCATTCTCGAACCGCTCGCTGGCGCGCTCGCCGCCGCCCACGCGCGCGGCATCGTCCACCGCGACATCAAACCCTCGAACGTCTTCCTCGCCGAGGGCCGCGCCGAAGGCCGCGTCGTCCTCCTCGATTTCGGCGTCGCCAAGCTCCTCGACAGCGCCGGCCCCTCGCTCACGGCTTCCCGCGCGACGCTCGGCACGCTCCCGTTCATGGCGCCGGAGCAGGTGCTCGGCCAGCCGCTCGATACGCGGGCGGACGTGTATGGGCTCGGCGGGCTCGCATTCGCCATGCTCACGGGAAAACCGCCGTTCGGCGATCAGGCCACCGCCGTCGTCCGGCAGATGCACCTCCACGCCCGCCCGCCCAGGCCGAGCGAGCGCGCGCCCATCGATCCCGCGCTCGACGAGCCCCTCCTCCGCGCGCTTTGCCGCGATCCCGCGGGCCGATATGCCTCCGCGCCGGAGTTCGTCCGGGCACTCCGCGCCGCGCGCTTTGCCGCGACGAACCCGCGAAACCCGAAATCCCATTCCGCCTCGATTCGCCCCTCCATGGCCGTCTCCGTCGCGCTCCGCGCCGATCCGGCTGCGCTCGCGGACGGCGACGAGGCGCTCCTCACGGCCCTCGAAACGAGCTTGCCCCTCGTCTCGGCCGAGCTCACCGCGGCCGGGCTCGTGCTCTCCAGGGAGACCGCGACGAACCTGCTCGCCGTCTCGCCCACGCCGCCCGACCCTCCGTTCGCCCGGCGCGTGCTCGAAGCGTGCGTCCGCGTTTATCGCCGGGTCCTCGCGGGCCCCTTGTCCGGACAACCTGCCGACCTCGGCATCGTCGCGCACGTCGGCGCGCTCCACACGAGCGAAGCCGGCACGATCCTCCCCGGCGGCCTCCTCGATGTCAGCTCCTGGTCGCCGGGACCAGCGCGGGGCGTCATTGCCTCGAGGGAAGCGCTCGACGGTCAGGCTCTCCCGCGTTCGCCCTTCCCGAACGACCCGCGGTTTTTCTTTCTGGAACGCTGACGAACGCCGTCACTCCTCGGTGGCCGAAATCCCGTGCCGCCGCAAGAGCTCCCGCAGGTGATTTCGATCCATGTGCGCCGAGCGCGCCGCGCGGGACAGATTTCCTCCGCTCTGCCGCACCAGCGTCTCGATGTACCCTCGCTCCCACCGAGCCACGGCCCGCTCCTTCGCCGCGCGGAACGATCCGAGCGAGAGATCGTCCTCGTAATCGACCGAGGGCGGCGCCGCCGCCTTCGGCGACGAGCCGGGCGGCGCCCCGAGCGTCGCCTCGAACCAGAGCTCCTGGTCCTCCATCAGGATCGCCCGCTCCACCGCCGCCCGCAATTCTCGCACGTTCCCCGGCCAATCCTGCTTCGTGAACGCCGCCACGAGCTCCGCCGGCGGCAGCGGCTCGCCCGACCGCGCGAATTGCTCGTAGAAATGCGCGACGAGCGGCGGAATGTCCTCGCGCCGCTCCCGCAGCGGCGGCAATCGAATCCGCACGATGTTCAGCCGATAATAAAGATCCGAGCGGAACGTCCCGCGGTTCACCTCCTGCCGGAGGTCACGGTTCGTCGCGGCGATCACCCGCACGTCGAGCTTGACCGGATCGAGGCTCCCGAGCCTCCGCACCACACGCTCTTCCAGGGCCCGGAGCAGCTTCGGCTGCATGTCGAGCGGTAGCTCCCCGAGCTCGTCCAGAAACACGGTCCCGCCCGCCGCCGCTTCGAACGCGCCCGCCCGCGATTGCAGCGCCGTCGTGAAGGCGCCGCGCATGTAGCCGAAGAGCTCGGCCTCGATCAACGTCGGCGGGATCGAGCTGCAATCGATCACCACGAACGGCCCCTCCGCGCGCGGGCTCTTCTGATGAATCACCTCGGCGAGCAGGCCTTTGCCCGTGCCGGTCTCGCCTTCGATGAGCACCGTCGAATCCGAGGCGGCGATCCGCGGCAGGGCCGCGAAGAGCCTGCGCATCGCCATGCTCTGGCCGAGGATCCGGCCATAACGCTCCTCGTCGGCGAGCGGCTCGACGATCTCGTCGGGCAGCGGATCGAAGCGCAGCGTCGATTTGCCCACGCCGAGCACCGCGCCGGGGCCGAGGTAGGCGCCTTCCACGCGAAAGCCGGAGAGCCGCGTGCCGTTGCGGCTGCCGAGGTCGCGCACGAGAAACCCGCGGTCGGTGACGGTGATGACGCAATGGTGACGCGAGACGGCGCCGTCGGTCAGGACGAGGTGGTTGCCGGCGGCCGTGCCCACGGAAAGCTCGGCGCCGTCCGAGACGCGCTCGACGCCTCGATCGGGCCCCGCCGTGACCTGGAGGCGAAAGCGGCCGATGGCGCACTCGCGCGGGCGAACGACGAGGGCCACCGTCTCCTTCGCGTGCGGTTCCTTGCTCATGGTGCGGGCACGGTATCACGAACTCCCATGCTTGCTCGCCCGAAGCAGTTGCTCTTCATCGGGCGCTCGGTACCATCCCCCCGGATGATTGGTCGGCAACTCCTCACCGACTACGAGATCGTCCGCGTGCTGGGTCAAGGCGGCATGGGGACCGTCTACGAGGCGAGGAGCACGAAGACCGGCCTTCCCGTGGCGATCAAATGGCTGCACGCGCGCCCGTTCGCCCCCGACGACCCGGACCTGCTCCGCTTCGAGCAGGAGGCGCGTATCGCCGGATCGCTCGCCTCGCCGCACGTCGTCTCGGCCGTGGCGGTGGATCACGATCCCGAGACCGGCGTGCCGTTCCAGGTGATGGAGCTGCTCGACGGCGAGGACGTGCGCGCGCTCCTCGGGCGCGTGGGCCCGCTCCGCCCCGACGTCGCGCTGCGAATCCTCGCGCAGGCTTGCGAGGGGCTCGCGGCGGCGCACGCGGTGAACGTCATCCACCGCGACATCAAGCCCGAAAACCTCTTCCTCGCGCGGGATGAGGGCGGCGACGTGACGGTAAAACTCCTCGATTTCGGGGTCGCCAAGATCCGACGCACGCCCGAGACCGTGGGCGAAGGCTCTGCGCTCACGGCGCCCGCGATATCGATGACGCAGAGCGGGCAGGTCATCGGCACGCCGCTCTACATGGCGCCCGAGCAGATCGAGAATCCGAAGAAAGTCGACGCGCGTTGCGACGTGTATTCGATGGGCGTGACGCTCTACGCGATGCTCGCGGGGGCGCCGCCGCACGCGCACCTCAAATCGCTCGTGGAGCTGCTTTATGCGATCACGACGCAGCCGCAGCCGCCGCTCGCGGAGGCCGCGCCGTGGGTGCCGGCCGAGATCGCGCGGTTCGTCGAAAAGGCGACGGCGCACGCCCGCGAGGACCGTTTTCCGACCGTCGAGGCGATGCGCGACGCGCTCCGCACGCTCCTGCCCGAGGGTTTTTCCTTGCGGCAGGACGCGCTCATCGGCGTGACCGAGGACGAGCAGAAGGTTGTCGCGACATACCCGGCGGATCTCCCGCGGGCGAAGACGGAGCGGACGGCGGAGACGGTGAAGACCGCGCGGGCGGACGCGGCGGGGCGGGCGTGGATGGCGGCCGCGATGGCGATCGTAATCCTCGCCATCGCGGCCTTTTTCCTGTTCGGCCGCTAGAAGCAGCCAGCCTTGCCCTGAACCCTCAGGGGAACACGACGTCCACCGGCGTGGAGCTGCTCCCCGACGCGGGCGCTCCATTGCCGAGCTGCCCGAGGGTATCGCTGCCCCAGCATTTCACGCCCTCCTCGAAGAGCGCGCACGTGGAGACCTGGCCGCCGTCGATCTTGATCGCGCCCGCGGCGTCCGTGATCTCGGTGGGCGCGCTGCGGTTCGTGGTCGTGCCGTCGCCGAGCTGCCGCGAATCGTTCAATCCCCAGCAGAACACGGCGTTGTCGCTACGAATGGCGCAGGTGTGGTTGCCCCCCGCGCCGATGTCCACGATGTCCGAGATACTCGAGACGAGCTCGGCCGAATACACGAAGCTCGCCGAGCCCGAGCCGAGGCCGAGCTGCCCGTAGTTGTTCGCGCCCCAGCATTTCACATCGCCGCTCGAGAGCAGCGCGCAGCCGTGGTTTTGCCCGCGCACCATCTTCACGGCGTCGTCGATCCCCGAGACCTCGACGGGCTCGTCCTGATTCGCGCTCGGGCTCCCGTTGCCGAGCTGGCCGAGCCAGTCGTCGCCCCAGCAAACCACCTTGCCCGTGGCGCGGAGCGCGCACGTCGAATACGCGCCGGCGTCGATCGCAATGGCGTCGGAGAGGCCCGAGACCGTCACGGGCGATGCCTCATACGAGCCCGTCGAGCCATGGCCGAGCTGCCCGTAGTAGTTTTGCCCCCAGCACTCCACCTCGCCCGAGGAGAGGAGGGCACACGAATGCTCGTACCCCGTGGCGACCGCGACTGCGTCCGTGATCCCGGAGATGGCCGTGGGCGTGGTCTTCGGGCTGTACCACGAGCCGGCACCCGCCTTGTTGTAGCCATTGTGACCCCAGCAATACACCGAGCCGCCTTCCGTCGCCGCGCAGGCGTGGAGGCCGTACCCGTCGACGTCCGCGACGTCGCCGAGGCTCGGGTTCAGCTCGGGGGCCGCGCGGGTCGTCGTGTCCCCGAGGCCGAGCTCGTAATTGGCATTATAGCCCCAGGCATGGAGGTCTCCGCCGTCGGCGATGGTGAACACGTGCGAGTAGCCGACCTCGATCTTCTGGACGATGGTGATGGCCTGCGAGGTCTCGGCGGTCAGCCCCTCGGACGGCGCGTCGATCGGACCGACGCAGGCGGCGAGGAGCAGGGCGATGGGGGCGAACGTGATGGCGTGACGAATCCTGGACATGGGAATGCCTCTTTTCAAGGAAGTGGATGTGTCGCGGCGCGGCTCACTCCGGACTTTCGCAATCGGAGCCCTACAAGTCGTACCCCTCCTCGCGCCTGGTGATGTGCTTGCTCCCCGACGAACCACATTGCAAGACGCCGCCCAGGGGGTCGTGGGAGCACGCGGAGTCGCAGTTCCCCACGACGTTGAGATTGCAAGAGGGGTTCGTGCCGCAGATGCGCTCGTCGAGCAATTGCTCCGCATCGCAAGTGTCCGCCACGTCCGAGAAGTAACAGACGTTGGCGACGAAATTCGGCGCGAACAGGTTCCCCCATGCGCGCGACTCCGACACCGGGAACGCCTCGATCTGCGCCGAGGTCGGCTGGAGCTCCGCGCGGTCTCCCTGAAGGAGGATGGGCATCACGATGCCGTATCCATTGAGGTGAGCCAGCAGGCAAGACGTGACCCACCATTGATTGTTGCTGCTGAGAGAGCTCGTCCGCCACTGGTTCGCGAGCCCGAGCCAACCAGCGTACGTGATGCCCGTATCGGGATCCGTCATCGAGGTGCCCTCGGGCAATGCGCACACCGCGAGGTATTTGAGGGCCTGGCCCCTGCACGCGCTCGAGACCGCGGACAGATCCGCGACGCCGTCTTCGGGGAGGTTGCCCTCCGCGTCATTGTGGAGCGCCTGCTGCGAGAGGTCCCTGTACGCCGACTGGACGCTGGGGTGCCAGAAACAATCGACGCTGAAGCCGTTGTTGCTGCCCGGCGGCCTGGGGTCGGGGTCGCCGGGTTCCTGCGTCTCCAGGTAAACGGCGAAATCGTCGGCGCCGAACGGGTTCTCGGCCTCGGCTCCGGCACAGCCGGAGGCACCGACGAACGTCAAGATGGCAAGACCGGTCAAGGAACGTTCTGCAAATGCAAACATGGGAGACCTCCTCATGGCTCACTCCGGGATTACGCAATCGTAGCCGTACCAGTCATAATCTTTCACGCGCGCGCTGATGTGCTTGTTCCCCGACGAACCGCATTGCAGGAAGCCGCCGATCGGGTTGTAGAAGCACGCCGTGTTGCAGTTCCCCACGATGTTGAGATTGCAATGCGGGCTCGTGTCGCAGATACGCTCGTCGAAAAGTTGGTTCACGAGACAAGAAGTCCCCATATTCGTGAAATAACATACGTTGGCGACGAAATTCGGCGCGAACAGGTTCCCCCACGTGCGCGACTCGGGCACCTGGAACTCCGCGATCTGCGCCGAGGTCGGCTTGAGCTCGGAGCGGGCACCCTGGAGCAGAAGGGGGACCTCGATCCCGTACCCATTGAGGTGCTCGAGCAGGCAAGAGGTGACCCACCATTGGTTGTCGCTGCTCAGCACCTGCGTCTTCCACTGATCCGCGAGGCCGAGCCAGCCGTTGTACGTGACGTTCGTATCCGGATCCGTCATCGAGGAGCCCTCGGGCAGTGCGCACCGAGCGAGATACTTGAGGGCCTGATTCCTGCACGTGGTCGTGACCTGGTCCAGGTACGAGATGGTATCGGAGATATGGCCCTCCGAATCCACGTAAAGCGGCTTCTGCGCGAGGAGCCTGTACGCCGCCTGGATGTCGGGATTCCAGAAGCAACCGGGGTTGAACAGGTTGCTGCTGCCCGGCGGCCTGTCCTCCGGATCGCCGTCGTCTTGCGTCTCCAGGGAGACGTCGAAATGGTCGGCTCCGAACGGGTTCTCCATCTCGGGCGCGCCACAACCCGAGGCGACGACGCTTGCGGCAACCACGAACAAGGAAAGGAAACGCGACTTCAGCATGGGAGTCCTCGACGGTGTATGAGCCATGGGATTGCACACCCCGTGCCACGCGGCCGAGGCTCATTTCCTCGGTGTTTCGTGGGGCCTCGGGGCTCCCGACGGCAACGCCTGCGGGAGGGCCCCTGCAGCTGGTGATGGCCGGAGCCTGCAGCGCGGGCTGGGGCGGGGTGTCTTCGATGTGTAGCAGCTCAGCGGACGTTCACTGCAGAAGCGCGTCGGCCTCCCGCATTTCGTCCTCGTGCTTCCGTTCGAGCAGGGCGTTCTCGCGGACCGCGGCCTCGAAGGCGTCCTTCGCCCGGCGGGCCGCCTCGACGCGCCTGTTTCTCACGGTCGCCGCGCGCGCCCGCACGAGGTAGAGCTGGCCCATCGACGCATGCGCCGTCCCGAGATGCGGGTTCTTTACGAGCACCTTCTCCGCCATCTGGAGCCCCGCCGCGACGTCGACCTCGACATCGCGGCCGGCTTCGGCCAGGAAGGCCGCACGCAATGCATGAAGCTCGGCCATGATCTCGTAGACGGCCGCATGGTCCTGCGATGTTCGGAGCACCGGCTCCATGAGCCCGAAGGCATCGTCGAAGGACGATGACTTCGCCCTTCCGAATTGCAACGCCGCGCGGAGGGCCGTGTACTCGATGCGCCCGGCGAGAATACGACTCGCGAGGGTGCTGCGGCCACGAATCGAGTCCGCCTCGCGCACGGCCTGCCGCGAGGCGTCGAGCAGCGCCTCGGGGTCCGTCCCCCGGCGCAGGGCCTGCCTCGCGTCGAGGAGGCGACAACGCGCGATTTCCACGAGGAGAAACGGATCCCGGGGCGACGCGCCGGCAAACGTATGGATTGCCGACACGGCGGCCGCCGCATATACCTGCGGATCACGCCCCAGCGCGGCCTCGTATGTCGCGAGCATTCGATTCGCGCGCGCCTGCCAGTAGACCGTGCGCCACGGATCGGTGTTCCTCCGTCCTTCGAGACGGGCCAGGGCTTCCTGCAGAGCCTTCACGGGCTCGTCCGCGATCGTCCCGTGCTCCAGGTCGTGCTCCAGCAAGAGCACGAGCACCTCGACCATCCAGAATGCGGGAATCGAGAATGCTGGGTCCAGCGAGAGCGCGTGCTCGAACTGCCGCCGCGCGTTCTCCAATGCGTCTCTCGCGACTTGCCCGCGCTGCCGCGCCATGTCCGACGCGAGGGCGTAGACCTGTCCGAGCTCGTTGTATGCCCAGGTGAAGAGCGGATCGAGCGAGAGGACGCGCTCGTACGCCTCGACGAGCTCCTCGATCGCGGCCTCCTTGCCGCCTGCCACGAGAAACTTCGCTTGCTCGTGCAAGGCCGTGGCCACGGCATACTGGGCCATCACGTCCGCGGGACGCACGAGCGCGGCCTCTTCGGCGGCGTGAATGGCTGATTGGATCACGTCGAGCGTTCCCTCCCGCGCACCACTCGCGACGAGCGCATTGCTGCGCGCGGAAAGGACGAGCCCCCGTTGCACGAGCGCCTTCCCATCCCTGGAGCTCGCCTGCACGGCGCGATGGCAAGCCTCTTCGGCGATTCCGAGCGCCTCCGAAGCAGGCGCGCTCCGCACGAGCTCCGCATACCCCATCTTCCCCCACAGCTCACACTCCGCCCGGTGCACCTCCGGATCGCTCCGCCCCATGTTCGACGCGGCCGCATACGCCCGCGCCGCCGGCTCGAAATACGATTTCATCTTCTCGTAATCGAACGCCGCGTCGTGCCGGTACTTGCTCCCCTCCGCGAAGAGCGCGTCCCCTTCGAGCTTCTTCGCCTCGTGCATCCAGGGCGCCTTCTCGAATGCCTCCCGCGCCTTCGCCGCGGCCTCCTCGTTTTTCCCCTCGTACAGCGCGATGAGCCCCTCCGCGTACGCCGGCACCTCGATCCGCGCCCCCATCGCCGCCCGCAAATGACCGAGCGCCGGATCCCGGAGATCCCTCGAAAGCTCCGCGACCTTCTTCTGCCGCTCCTCCTCGTTCGTGATCCGCCGCGTCTCGGCGAGCGCCTGCTGATACAGCTCGCCAATCGCCCGCCCGAGCGCATATCGCAAATCCGGCGACGAATACCCCGCCGCGATCGCCTTCTCCAGATGCTCCCGCGCCCCCTCCGGATCCCCGAGCGCGAGATACCCGCGCCCGATCGCGTAATGCCCCGGCCCCTCCCCCACCTTCCCCGCGGCCGCCATTCGCTGCTCGATCTCCGCCAGCCGCGCGCGCACCACGTCCCTTTCCCGCTCCACGTCGTGCAGCGGATACGCGTACGCCGCCCGCAGGAACAGCTCCATTTCCTTCACGCCCTCGCCGAGCTCCCGCGCGAGCTCCGCCTGCTCCGCCGCTTCTCGCTGGGCCCGCACCCACACGCCGCCGAACCCCAGCGACGACGCGACGCCGAGCGTCAACAGCGACGCGACCAGCTTGTGCTTGCGCGCCCTCTTCCAGAACAAGTATCCGATCGAGGCCCGCTTCGCCTGGATCGGCTCGCCGTCGAGGAACCGCTGCAAATCCTCCGCGAGCGCCCGCGCCGAATCGTATCGCCGCGCCGGATCCCGCTCGAGGCATTTCATCACGATCGTCGCGAGCTCCGAAGGCACCCCCTTCTGCACCCTCCCGATCGTCGGCGCGTCCTCGTACGCTACCATCATCAAGAGCTTCCACGGGTGCTCCGCGACGAACGGCGGATGCCCCACGATCATGTCGTAGAGCGTCGCCCCCAGCGAAAACACGTCCGAGCGACGATCCATCGCCCGCACGTCCCCTTTCGCCTGCTCCGGCGGCATGTACGCCGGCGTGCCGACCACCGCGCCCGTGCGGGTTTGTCCGCGGTCCGAGACCTCCCGCGCCAATCCGAAATCCATGATGTACGGCTTGAGCGAGCCGTCCTCGCGCTTCTCCACCAGGATGTTCCCCGGCTTGATGTCCCGGTGAATGATCCCGAGCCGGTGCGCCTCGTGCACCGCCGTCGCGATCTCGCACATCAGCTTGACCCGCTGCTCCAAGGTCAGCCGATCCTTCCAGCGCGACAGCGGCTCGCCGTCGATGAATTGCATCGCGATGTACGGCTCGCCGTCCGCCTGCCCGGCCTCGTACACGCGGCAGACGTGCTCGTGCTGAATGCGCGCCTGCGCCCGCGCCTCGCCCAAAAATCGTCGCCAGAGCTCCGGATCGTCGCCCTTCAAGAGCTTCAGCGCCACGGCCCGGCCGAGGCGTGGATCCATGGCGCGGTAGACCGTGCCCATCCCGCCTTCGCCGACGAACGTGATGTCCTGGTATCGCTCCGAGAGCGACGGCGGCACGCCCCGCCGCTCGGCCGGCGGCCCCGGCAGGACGAGCGGCACCGTCGACGCGTGCCCGATCTCCGCCTGTCCTCCGTCCTCCGCCGACATGCCCCGGGAAGATACACGCGCGAAGGCGGCCACGACAGGCCCACGTGATACCCTCTCCCCTGGCCATGCTCCGCGCCCTCCTCGACCACCTCGCGCGCCTCTTGTCCCCTGCGAAACCGAAAGAGCCGCCCTCGCCCGAGGAGCCCGAGGACGACGAGCCATTGCCCGACCCCGACGCAATCGCCGTGCTCCCGATCGAGGACGCGATCGACCTGCACGGCTTTGCGCCCCGCGACATCCCCTCCGTCGTGGAGGAATACCTCCTCGAGGCCCACGCGCGAGGTTTTCCCGAGGTGCGGCTCATTCACGGCCGCGGCAAGGGCGTCCAGCGGCGTGTCGTGCAATCGCTCCTGGCGCGTCACCCGCTCGTCGAATCGTTTCGCGACGCCCCGGCCACGCGCGGCGGCTGGGGCGCGACGATCGCGCGGCTGAAAATCAATCGAGCTTGATCGTCACACCCACGCCGAAATGGTCCGAGGCGAACGCCCGGCCCTCGTACCGCGGAGGACAACCCGAGAGCTCACCGAGCGGCGCGACGAGCTCCATTGCGATCTGCGCCGGCGCGGCCCGCGGCGACGTCCACACGTAATCGATGAGCGCCCGCTCCGGGCCGCCCTCGTGAAACGCCCGCGCCACGTCGTTCTGCTCCGTATCGTACGTCAAGAGGCCCGCGCGCGCCGTGTGATCCGTCAAGCTCTCGCCGAGCCGAAGCGACAAACTCTCGTATTCGCGGGTTCCACAAGGCACGTTCAGATCCCCGCAAAGCACCGTGGGCACGCCGCTCGAGAGCGGCTCCCGCAGCGCGTCGCAGAGCGCCTCGACCTGCGCCTTTCGCACCGCGAGACATTCCTCCGGCGACACGCGCCCGTCGTCCGCCTGCAAATGCGTGTTCACCAGGAAAAGCTCGCGCCCGCCGGGCAAACGCACCTCCGCGAGCGCGGCGCCCTTCCGCGCGAATCCGTCCGCCCCCACGCCGCGCGGCAATCGCAAAAAACGCGCCTTCACGGGGAATCGCGACAGGATCACGAGCCCCGCACCGACGAGCGTCTTCGTCACCGCGCAGGGCCCCGGCGGATCGTGCCAGAGCTCGGAAAAACCTCCCGCCGCCCGCAGCGCATCGAGCCGCTCGTGCACCCCGCCCACGAAGTTCTCCTGGATGCACACGATGTCGAAGCGCGAAAGCGCCTCGGTCACCGCCGGCGCGCCGAGGCGCTCGGGCCAAAAAGGCCGGCCCTCCAGGAAATCTTCGAGGCTCTGCGGCGCGCCGAAGCAGTTCCAGGTCGCGAGCCGAACGGACAGGGGCCCTTGGTCCTTCATCGAGGAAGCATTCTAATGCAACACGCGAGCCCCGGCCGCCTCTTCATTTCCTGCGAGGAGCGTTTTTCCCGCGCTTTCGCTCGGAGAGCGCCCAGCGGATGCCCATCTCCAGCGTCGAGCGCGTCACGATCGTACCGAGATCGAGCCCGAGCCCGACGATCGTGTGCGCGACGTCCGGCCGCAGGCCCGTGAGCAGCACCTCCGCGCCGAGCAGCCGCGCCGCCTGCGTCGCCGAGACGAGCGCGCTCGCCACCTGCGCGTCCACGACGCCCACGCCCGTCACGTCGAGGATCACGACCTCCGCCGCGTGCGAAACGATCCCTTCGAGGAGCGTCTCGAGCACCTGCCGCGCCCGCGCCGAATCGAGCACGCCTACGATCGGCATCGCGAGCACGCCGTGTCCGATCGGCACGAGCGGCGTCGACAGCTCCCGCAGCGCGTCCGCCTGCCGCCGGATGAGCTCCGACGTCGCCCGCTGCTCGGTGATGTCCGTCGCGAGCCCCACGAGCCGCACGACCTTCCCCGACGCATCCTTCACCGGAAATGCCCGATCGCGCACCCAGCGGATCGTCCCGTCCGGCCGCTCGATCCGATATTCGATATCGTATTCGCCCCGCTCCTGCAGCGACAGCGCCTCGAAAACGCTCGGACGATCGTCGGGGTGAACCGCTTCGAGGAAATGGACGCGCTGCTCGTACACCTCCGACCGCGGCCGGCCCCACACGGTCTCGTACGCAGGGCTCACGTATACGAGCGCGTGTCCGTCCACGTTCGTCATCCAGAAGACGTCGGTGATCGTCTCGGCGAGGAGGCGGAACGTCTCCTCGCGCTCGGCGAGCGCGCGCGTGGCATTCTGGGCCTCGGTGACGTCGCTGAGCGTCGCCACGTACTGCTCGATCGCGCCGTCCCCGCCCCGCTGCACCATCACGTTGACCAGGATCCACACGCGATCACCGGTCTTCGGCCGATCCACGCCGATGGTCATGGCCGCGAGCGACTCGCCCTTCCCGAGGGCGCGCGCCATGGGGGCCTGGTCGGGGGGCAGGGGTTTGCCGTCCTCGTCGAGCATCGCCCAGCCCGGATCGTTCGGGGCGCGGCCGAGCATCTGCGCCTCGGTCAGGCCGAGCAGCTCGAGCGCGCGGCGGTTCACGAAGCGCATCTCCCCCCGCGGCCCGCGGATGACGAGGCCGATCTGGAGGTTCCGGAGCAGCACGTCGAAGCGCGACTCCATGGCCGTGAGATCCCGCGTCCTTCGGGCCACGGTGTCCTCGAGCTCGCGCCAGCGCGCCGAGGTGTCGGTCATGTCGCGGCCGATCGACACGACGAACGAAACGCCGCCGTCCGCGCCGCGCATCGGCGTGTAGCTCGTGTCGAGGTAGACGACCTGCCCCGATCCGCCGCGAATCTTGTGCACCAGCTGCACGACCTCGCCGCTCGAAAACGCGCGCTCCACGCACTGCTCGATGCTCGAAGCCCGGTCCCCATAAAGATCCCGCGGCGACTTGCCCGCGAGCGCCTCCGGCTCGAACGCGAAGAGCGCGGTCGCCGCCGGGTTCGCATAGACGAACCGCCGCGCCGCGTCGTAGACCACGCAGACATCCTTCGACTGCGCGAAAAAAGTAGGCGCATCGAACGGCAGCGGTGGGGCGGGGGCGATTGTAGAGGTGACCATGGGCCTATCGTATTCGCAGGATCGCGCAAGGGACGTGCGCAACGCAACTGGGATCCCGGAAGACCACGGCCGATGCGGGATCGAGCAGGTTTCCGCCGGGGGCGTGACACGTCGAGAGCGTGCTGGGCCACCTCGACCGGGGCGTCCGCCGGGAGAGCAAAAAACAAGAGCGTGACAAACGGGGGGATTCGTTGAAAATGGTGGCAGAGCGCGGCAAGATCCGCGCTGCCTTCGAGGCACGATGAGCAAGGCGCGCGCAGGATCGAAGCCCACGAAAAAGGCCGCCGCAAAGGCCACGAAGGTCGGACGGAAGACGACCTCGAAGGCCGCCGCGAAAAGGCCCGGGGACAAGCCCGCCCTCGCGCCGAACGTGCCCGAGGTGCCCGAGGTCCGGTCCGCACGCACCGAGCCTCCGCCTGCCGCGGACGCGTCGCTCGTCAAGAAGTGGGCCGAGCGCGGGGCCGCGCTGCTCCGCGAGCTCGCCGCGCACGGCGCCGAGGACCACGAGTATCGCGTGGACCTGAAGGACGGACGTTTCGTGTGGCTCGACCCGCGCGGACGCGTCTCGGCCGAGGCCCGCGCCCGCGCGCTCTGCAGCTACGCGCCCACGACGTCCTCGCTGACCATGGCCTGGGCCGATCCGCTCCTGCGCGCGGCCTCGGTGCGTGCGATCGAGCGGCTGCCCACGGAGCGGGACGACGTCGACGAGGAGGAGGCCTGGGGCGTGGCGATCGCCGCGGCCGAGGCCTCGGGCGCCGACTGGCTCTACCGCGTGGCCGCGCCGCACTCGTGGTACTTCCTCGCGCTCACGGAGCTCTCGTTCCAGCCGATCAGCCCATCGTTCACGCCCGGTTCGCCCGCGGGGCTCGTTCTCCTGGAGCTCGAAGCAAGCCGCAAGGCGATCCGCTCGGGCGCCGAGCCCGCCGTGGTGGTGCGCGAGCGCCTCGCGCGCGTGGGCAGCGCGCTCCTGCACGAGGCCGAATACGCCTACCGCAGCACGGACTGGGTCTCGCGCCTCGCGCGGACGGGAAAACGGCTGGAGAAGCTCGCGGGCAAGGTGCCGGTGCCGTCGTTCGAGTCGGTCGCGAAGGGCGCCACGTCGTCGGAATGGCTGGCGCCGGACCTCGCAGGCAGCCTCGACGAGGCGCTAGGGCTGCTCGTCGACGAGTGGCGTCTGTTCGCCTAGGGCCCGCACGATCACGTCGACCCCCGCGCCCGCCGCGATCTCCACCGCGGCCTCGGGTTTGTCCGTCCGGATGATTCGTACGGAGCCGTTGTTCCCCCCGGTCACGACGTGCGAGAACCGGTGCGCCGCCGCATATCGCAAGGCATCCGCCCCCGGCGCGCGAAACGCCGTCGCGACGCCCCGCGCCCGCAGCGACGATGCCAGCGCCTCTCCCGGCGGATCCGCGGACACGAGCACCCGGATCGGCCGCTCCTCCCGCACGCCCGCGGCCTCCCGCGCCCGCGCGATCGCGTCGAGGTGAAGGCCAAACCCCACGGCCTGCAGGGGCAAACCAAAACGCCCGAGCAAATCGTCGTATCGACCCCCCGCGCCCACGGGCTCGCCCGGCCCCGGCGCGAGCACGTGGAAGATCGGCCCCGTGTAGTACGCGAAGCCTCGCACCTCGCCGAGATCGAGCCGCAAGACGTCTCCGAGCCCGCCCTCCCCCGTCCCGCGCGCCGTCTCCCAGAGCGCGCGAAGCTCGCCGAGCGGCCCTTCCGCCCCGGTCCCCGCGAACAGTTTTTCGGCGCGGGAGAGGATCTCCTCGCCCGGCCGATCTTCTGCCCCGCCCGCGAGCTCTGGCAGCGCCACGAGCGCATCCGCCACGCGCGCCGGCACCCCTGAAGCCTCCCGGCCCGCGAAGAGCGCCCGGAGCCGCGCGGCGTCCTTCTGCGCCAGCGCGTCCGTCACCTCCACGTCGAGCGGCGACGGCACCGCGTCGACCAGGGCGCGCGCGATGAGCGCGTGGCCGAGGTCGATCACGAACGATTCGAGGCCCACCACGCGCGTCACCGAGGCGAGGAGCCGCAGCGCTTCGAGGTCCCCCTCCGGCGACGGCGCGCCGTAGAGCTCCACGCCGGCCTGCGGGATTTGCCGGTGCTTCTTGGCGCGACCTTGGCGGCGACGGACGATCGTCCCCTCGTAGCAGAGCCGGATCGGCACGGGCTCGGCGGCGAGGCGCGTGGCCACCATCCGCGCGATCTGCGGCGTCATGTCCGGACGGAGCGCGCACACCTCCCCCGACTCCGGCTCCACGAAGCGCAGAACGTCGCCGGGGTCGAGGGCGCCGAGGCCCTTTTCCAGCACCTCGGCCAGCTCGAACGCCGGCGGCGTGACCAGGTCGTATCCGTGCAGAGCGAAATGGTCGAGGATTGCTCGGGCGAGCGCGCGCCTTCTTCTCGTCTCCTCCGGTAAGAGATCACGCATCCCGGCGGGCAACGGATGCGACAGCGCCTTGGGCGGAGAGCCAGCACGGTCCACGCGGGGCTTATACCGCGGCTGGGCAATCCGTGCGCATCGTTTGTGCCCTCGCTGCGATGGCCCACACGATCCGCGAGGCGCGGAGGCACATCCCTCACGCCCCGACGTGCCAGCGGCGCCAGCCATTCGCGCGGATCCCGACCTGCCATGCCTGGCAAATGACTTGCTAACCCCGACCACCTGCCAGGCGCGCCCACGAAGTGCCGGGAATGCGCTGGCGATGGAGGCTCTCATGGCCGTCCAGGCCGTCACGACGACGCGTACCTCCGCGGCACCGCCCGCGCCTGCCGGGGCCGAGGCCCGGCTCAGCGAGCTCATCGAGCGCGTCAAGAATGGCGACACCGTGGCGCTCGACGCGCTCACGCGTGCCATCCGGCCGCATGTGGAGCGGCAGCTCGCCCGGTATCCCGTCTCTGACGAAGACAGGCTCGACCTCGTTCAATCGACGCTCCTCCAGGTCATCCGACGAATTCGCTCTTTCCGCGGCGATTCGAGCTTCACCACGTGGCTCTTCCGGGTCACGGCGAACGAAGCTCTGATGCTGATGCGCTCCCAGAGGCGTCAGCGGGCGCGGTTCGTCGGCGGCCTCGACCTCGAGGACCTCAGCGTTCTGCCCACGATGCGCGCCCCGGCGCTCGAAGACGACGCGGCGAGCGTGGCCGAGCGCGAGCGGTTCGTCCGGCTCGCCCTGGGCGAGCTGCCGAACGACTATCGGGACGTGGTGATGGCGCATTACCACGAGGACCTCGGGCTCCAGGAAATCGCCCAGAAGCTCATGGTGAGCGAGAGCGCCGTCCGTTCGCGGCTGCACCGCGCGCGCCTGCGCCTGCGCGCCATTCTGAACGCGACACCTTATGGCCGCGAGCTGCAAGCGGGATTCGGCCCGGTCGAGCGCCGGGGGCCGACGGCTGGGTGACGCTCTACCCACCCAACCCCGTGCGGCCTCCCGTACGCAACGCCAGGGTGACACCGATTTGCCATCGACGGACCCTGTTCGGCGTGGAAAACGGTGGTAAGGTCCGACCATGCGCCCTTGCGTCTTGCTTTCGCTCTTCGCCTCGACCCTCGCCACTGTGTTCATTGCGTGTGCCACCTCGAACGGAGGCGGCGCCCCGGATCCTTCGGGAGATGGCGGAGCCGGGGCGACCGGGGGAGCCGGTGAGGGAGCGGGCGCGGGCGGCTCGGGGGGCGTCGGCGGCGGACTTTTCCAGGACGATGGGGGGACGGGCACGGACGCTCCGCCCCTCTCGGACGACGCCGCGTGCGCCTCGACGGCGTCCGAGGCGACGGTCGAAAAACTCCCCGTCGACATCATCTGGGTCGTCGACAATTCGTCGAGCATGCAGCCCGCGATCACCGAGATCAAAAAGGGCCTGAATGCGTTCGCCGCGCTGATCGCGGCGAAGAACCTGGATTACAAGGTCATCATGCTCTCGCTCCGGAACAAGACGAGCCCGGTGCAGGTCAGCGGCAGCACGCGGTATCCGATCTGCATTCCGGCGCCGCTCGCGGGCGACGACAATTGCGGCAATGGCGCGCGGTTCTTCCATTCGAGCGTGGACATCCGCAGCGTCCAGCCGCTCGAGCAGTTCCTCGGTACGCTCGGACAAACGGACGGCTACAAGCTCGGCGACGAGAGGGGCGGCGAGCCGTGGAAGCAGGAGCTCCGGCCCCAGGCGACGAAGACGATCGTCATCGTGTCGGACGACAACTCCCGGCTCTCGGCGAACAATTTCGAGAATTTCCAGGGCGGGAAGAACCCGGCGAACACGCTGACCTTGCCGCCGGGGATCCTGAACCCGACGTGGAACGGGCTCTTCACCGATTACGTGTTCAGCGGCATCTACGGCTGGGATTCGCTCTCGAACCCCAACACGGTCTGCCAGTACGCGGACGGCACCGAGCCGCCGAGCTCGGGCCCGACGTACACGACGCTCGTGAACAAGACGGGCGGCGTCCGGGCGAAGCTCTGCGACGGCAGCGCCGCGTGGCAGCCGTTCTTCGACGCGGTCGCGCAGGCGGTGGACCAGACGGCGAAGCTCTCGTGCGAGCTCGCGATCCCGAAGCCGCCCTCGGGCGAGGACCTCGATCCGGAGCTCGTGAACGTGGCCCTCTCGAACGGCGGCGCGCCGACGTACCTGCCGCGCGTGGCCGGCGCGGCGGCCTGCAGCGGCGGCGGCGGCTGGTATTACGACGACCCCGCGGCGCCGAAGAAGGTCATCCTCTGCGAGACCTCGTGCGACCAGGCCCAGGCCCTGGTCGGCGAGGACAAGACGGGGAAGATCGAGGTCTTCTTCGGCTGTCAGTCGATCATCAAATGACCACGCCGATCCGCTCGAACGGCGCCCGGAGGTCCTCCGGCAGCGCCGCCTCGAACGTGATCGGCTGCCCCTCCCACGGATGCACGAAGCCGAGCGAGCGCGCGTGCAGCGCGAGCCGCGCGAGGCCGAAGCGATCCCGATAATCGCGGTTCAGCGCGCCCTTGCCATAATTCGCGTCGCCGATCAGCGGATGGCTGATGTGCTTCATGTGCCGGCGGATCTGATGGAGCCGGCCGGAATGCGGCTCCGCGTCGACGAGCGAGAGGTGTTCGCCCCGCCAAACGCGACGGAACGACGTCGAGGCGGGCACGCGCGGGCCGCCCTCGCGGCGGGGGATCGGGTGGTCGATCGTGCCGGCCTCGGGCGTGACGCCGCGGACGAGCGCGAGGTAATGCTTTTCGACCCGGCCCGCCTCGAACATCTCGCAAAAGGCGCGGGCGCTCTCGGAATCGAGCGCGAAGACGAGCACGCCGCTCGTGGCGCGGTCGAGGCGGTGCACCGGAAACACCTTCTGGCCGATCGAATCGCGGACCTCGTGCATCGCGGTCCGCTCGTCGTCGGACCAGCCGGGGTGGACCGCGAGGCCGGAAGGTTTGTCGACGACGACGAATCGTTCGTCGTGGTGGAGGATCGAGAGCAACGCGCCTAACGCAGCTTGATCTTCGTCGTCGGCTCGCGCCAGCGCTGCACGATGCCGGGCAGCATCGACAGATCGCGCACGGTCACGTCCGGCCCCGCCTGCACGAGCGTCTCGACCGTGGAGAAGCCGGACTCGACGCCCACGGCCCAAGTCCCGGCGTTTCGTGCACAAAGGATGTCCTGCGGGCCGTCGCCGACCATCACCACCGCCGCCGGCATCGCGCCGAGCTGCTTGGCCGCGAGCAAGAGCGGCGCCGCGTCGGGCTTGCGCTCCTTCGTGTCGCCGCCCGCCACGATCGCCCCGAACCGATCCTCGATCCCGAGCGCCCGCAGCACCACGTCGGTCGCCGAGCGATGCTTGTTCGTGCAGATGCCGAGGGCCATGTTCTCCATCGACGCGAGCGCCTCGATCGCCTCCAGCGCGCCCTTCGCCCAGCGCGTGAAATCGAGCGGGTGCTGCTTGTAGTAGTCGAGGAAGAGGCGGACGAGCTCGTCGACCTCCGGCGCGTCCTCCGGGATCTTCGCCGCCCTCGCGCAGAGCGCGCGCGAGCCGTCGCCGACGAGGCGCACGATCACCTGCGCCGGCTGCGGGCTGCGCCCCGTCGTGAGGAGCGCGTGGTTGAGCGCGGCCACGATATCGCCGCGGCTGTCGAGCAGCGTCCCGTCGAGATCGAACACGACCGCTGTGGGGGGAAGCACGGGGCTCATCCTAGGCGATCGCCGGCCGGGTCTGGAAGGGGCAGGAGGGTTTTACTTCCGCGGGCCGGTCACGCGGATCTCCCGGAGGCGCGCGCGTACGGCCGCGTATCGCTCCTCCATGCCCCGACGCGTGTCGGGCGAACGCCAGAGGTCCTTCCGTTCCTCGGGATCCTGGCCGAGGTCGTAGAGCTCGTAGCCGGCGTTGTTCGAGACGATCAGCTTGAGGTCGCCGTGGATGAGCGCGCGGCGCGCGTCGTTGTAGGGGCCGGCCGGCATGTCGATGACGACGTCACGATCGGCCGGCTTCTGCCCCTCGGGCAAGAGCACGTCGGCGAGGAGCGAGGTGCCCGAGAGGAAGTCCGGGCCCTCGGCCGCGGGGTTTGGCGGCTCGATGTGGAAGAGGTCGAGGATCGTGGGCGTGAGGTCGATGAGGCTCCGGCGCGACTCGATGCGCGCGGGCTTGGCGCCCGGGACGTGCACGAGGAGCGGCACGCGCACGAGCGGCTCCCAGAGCTCGAAGCCGTGGCGGAACATCTTGTGCTCGCCGAAGGCCTCGCCGTGATCGCTCGTCACGACGATCGCCGTGCGTTTGCCCCAGGGCGCCGCGCGGATGCCATCGATGAGCCGGCCGATGTGTTTGTCCGTGAACGCGACCTCGCCGTCGTAGAGCGCGCGCTGGCCCGCGCCGAAGCTCGGCACGTCGTCGTGGCGCAGGTAGTCGGCATGCGGGTCGAGGTAGTGCACCCAGAGGAAGAAGCGTCCCTGCGTGTTCTCCGGCTTCGCGAGCTGCGCGAGCGCCGCGTCCGTGAGCGTGTGGCTCGACTTCATGTCCGCCACGTCCCAGGGCGCGTTCTCGGGCGGCGCGGCCGAGAGATCGACCACGTCGAAGCCGGAGTCGAGGCCGCCGAACTTGCCGAAGTAGCGGTGCGCGTGGACGCCCATCGTGCGGACGCCCGCGCGCGAGAGGCGCTCGGCGAGGAAGGTCTCGGTGTCCTCGAACTTGTTGAAGTGCCCCCAGTTGCGCTGCGTCTCGCTGCCGTACTTGCCGATCAGCATCGGGCCGACGCTCTTGCCCGTGTACGAGGCGAGCGAGTAGGCCCGGAGGAACACCGCGCTCTCGGCGGCGAGCTTGTCGAGGTTCGGCGAGACGGGCTGCGGATAACCGGCGTAGCCGAGGTCCGCGCGCAGCGTGTCCACCGTGATGAGCACGACGTTCAGATCGGCGGGGACGTCGGCGCTCTTCGGCGCGGGCGCCTGTGCTGCGGGCGAGGGCGCGAGCGCGGCGAGGACCTCGGCGCGGAGGTCCGAGCCCGAGCAATCCTCGTCGATGCCGTTGTCGGGGATCTCCACGCCGAGCGGCCCGACCGACGCGTCGCCCTCGCGGCAATCGCCGCCGCCGAAGAGCGCGCTCGCGCCGTCGTGATCCCGATCGGCGAGCTTGCGCATCGCCGCGAGCGAGAGCTTGCCGAGCGGCGCATCCCGCTCGATCGCCTGCGCCACCGGCGCGCCCTCGCCCCCGAGCGAGACGGCCGTCCGCGGCGCGAGCAGGACCGGCGCGAGCGCGACGAGCGCCGCGACGAACGACCTGCGCGGCGAGGCGAGCGCGGACGAGAGGACCGCGGCGAGCGCGACGAGCGAGAGCATCCCGACCGCGCGCAGATCGAGCTCGGGGCGCTTGAGCACGCCATAAATCCCGAACAGCCCGCCCTCGCCGCTCGGCCCGCCCGTCGCGACGCCGAGGCCGAGGAGCAGGCCCACGACCACGATCGCGGCGAAGGCCGTCTTCGCGGGATCCACGAACGCGGGTCGGCCCTCGCTCGCCGTGGCCAGGGCTTGCCGGAGCGCCGGCGTGAGCGCGAGCGAGAACAGCGTCGCGAGGAGGCCCACGAGCAGCGTGCCCGTCGCGATGGAGAACCCCGCGAGCGGCGCGGCGACGTCGAGCGCGAGCAGCGCCCGCGCGAGCTGCGCGGAGAGCGTCATCCACAGGAACGCGGCCACGATCGCGAGCGGCACGAACGCGGCCACGTCCGCGGGCCGGCCCTTGGCGCGCGCGCGCAGCGACGCGACGGCCGACGCGGGTGTCGGCGCCGCCTCGGGGAAGAGGAACACGAGCGACGTCGCCACGACGAGCCCCACGATGAGCGCGACCGGCGCGACGAGGCCTGCGTCGGCCACGAAGATCGCGACCGCCTTGCCGGCGTCGATGCGCTCCTCCTCGCCGCCGCGCGCGTAGGCGGCGTCGAGCGCGGCGGCGGCGAGGCCCGCGACCGACGCGCCCATCGCCCCGCGGGCGATCCGGCTCGCCCAGGCTCGAACGTACAGCGCCGTCTTCATCCCTTGTTTCGAGCGCGCGACGCGCCTCTCTTCGCGAGCGGGTGCGCCGCGTCGTACACCCGGGTCAGGTGATCGATCGAGACATGCGCGTACCTCTGCGTCGTCGACAGGCTCGTGTGCCCGAGCATCTTCTGGATCGCCCGCAGATCCGCGCCGCCGTCGAGCAGGTGCGTGGCGAACGTGTGCCTTAGCGCGTGCGGGTGCAGGTCTGCGCGGCCCGCGCCGAGCGCACCGTACCGATGCACGAGGTGCTGCACTTGGCGCACGCTGATGCGCCGGCCGAGCCTCGACACGAAGAGCGCCCGCTCGTCGAGCGCGCCCGTCTTCGGGTGCCTGAGCTCCTCGCGCCGCCCGAGCCATCGCACGAGCGCGGCGCGCGCGTGCGAGCCGAACGGCACGATCCGCTCCTTCTGCCCCTTGCCGAGCACGCGCGCCCTTCCTCCGTCCGTCTCGATCTCCACGTCGCCGACGTCGAGCCCCACGAGCTCCGACACGCGGAGCCCCGAGCCGTAGAGCACCTCCAGGATCGCCCGATCCCGCTGCCCTTCCGCCGTCGCCTCGTCCGGCGCCTCGACGACCTCCGCGGCGGCGTCCGCGTTCACGAACGTCGGCAGCGGCCGCCGCACCTTGGGCAGCTCGAGCTCGGCCGCGGGGTTCTTCTCGATCTCCCCGCGCCGTTCGAGCCAGCGCAGGAAAGCCCGTACCGCGGCGATCTTCCTCCCGATCGAGGGCGGCGCGTGCGTCCGGGCGAGCTGCCCGAGGAAACCTCGCAGCACGAATACGTCGAGATCTCCGGGACCGCGCACGCGCCCGCGCCGCTCCTGCACGTGGGCGACGAGCTGGGCAAGGTCTCGACGGTACGCAGCCACGGTATGCGGCGACGCTCGACGCTCCTCGCCGAGGTGGCGCACGAACCGCGCCACAGCCTCCTCGAGGCCCGCGCCCTTCGCGGCGTTCTCCGGGACCGCGCTCTTCACGGCCCTTCCCGTAGCATCGCCCCCCGCCCCCGGGCAAAGAGACGACGGCGGCCTGCGCCTCTCGTATCGATCGACCGGCCCGAACCGGAACGTTCCGCGAAAAGATGCCTTCCGTGGGAGGGAACGGGTAGATTGCTCCTCGGGGAACCTATGGAAGGCGAGACGCTCGACGGCCGCTACAAGCTCGGGGAGGAGCTCGGCCGCGGGAGTCATGGCGTCGTGTACAGGGCCGAGGACCTGCAAACCGGCGCCGAGGTCGCCCTGAAGCGCCTGCGCACGCAGGGCCAAGGCGACCCGCAGCTGCCCGCGCGGCTCCTCCGCGAAGCCCAGTCCCTCGCGTCGCTCTGGGGCACGAGCGTCACGCGCGTCCACGCGCTCGAGACCGACCCCGAAGGCGCCTTGTACGTGGTCATGGAGCTGCTCGAAGGCGAGAGCTTCGAGGCGCACCTCCAGGATCTGGAGTGCTTCGGCGATCGTTTGAGCTCGTACAATCTGCTCACGCTCCTCGATCCGATCGCGCGCGCTCTCCACACCGCGCATGCGCTCGGCATCGTCCATCGCGACGTCAAACCCGCAAACCTCTTCCTCCTCTCGCCCGAGCGCGGCGGCGGCGTGCGGCTCCTCGACTTCGGCCTCGCGGAGGTCCTCGGCTTCGAGGCGCTCACGGCCGAGAACAAGCGGGATGGCTCGCCGAGGTACGTCGCGCCCGAGGCGTGGCGCGGCGAGCCGCTCGATCATCGCGCCGACGTCTACTCCTTCGGCGCCGTCGTCTTCCGCGCGCTCGCCGGCCGAGCGCCGTTCCAGGGCGACTCCCTCGCGGATCTCTCCCTCGCCGTGACGACCGCGCCGCGCCCCGAGCTCGCCTCGATCCGGCCTGACCTCGCCCCCGAGATCGACGCGTGGGCGGCCCGCGCGCTCGCGGCCGATCCGAACCAGCGTCATCCGTACATCCCCACGTTGTGGAACGACCTCATCCGCGTGATGATGAACGGCAAAGGCCCGAGCGCCGATCGGGTGCGACAAACCTTCCGCCTACCCGGCTAGCCCTGCATGTCGCCTACCGAAGAGAGCGCGCAGTCCATCGAGATCGACAACGAGCCCGCGGCCGAACAGCCGGTCGACGTCGACCAGGCGAACGCCGAGGCCCATCAAAAAGCGCTCGAACGCGCGCGGGATCTCATCGGCCAGACGATCTCGGAGCGCTACCGCATCCTCGACCTCGTCGCGATGGGCGGCATGGGCGCGGTCTACCTCGGCGAGCACGTGCTCATGCACAAGCGCGTCGCCGTGAAGATCCTGCACCCCGAGAGCGACGACAACCCCGAGATCGTGGCGCGCTTCGAGCGCGAGGCCCTCGTCGGCGCGCACATCGACAACCCGAACATCGCCCACGCGACCGACTTCGGGAAGCTCGACGACGGCTCGTACTTCCTGATCCTCGAGTACGTCGAAGGGAAAAACCTCGCCGAGGTGATCCGCGAAGGCCCGATGAAGCCGCGCCTCGTCGTGCACGTCGCGCGGCAGATCCTGCTCGGGCTGCAAGCCGCGCACGAGCTCGGCATCGTGCATCGGGATTTGAAGCCGCGGAACGTGATGCTCGAAGCGGGCTTCGTGGCGAAGCTCATCGACTTCGGCTTCGCGAAGGTCTCGGTCGGCAAGCTCCCGCTCACGGTGCCCAAGGAGGGCCGGCCGCCCTCGCGCCTCACGGGCGTCGGCGTGATCTTCGGGACGATCAACTACCTCGCGCCCGAGGCGGCGCACGGCATGGACGCGGTCGACGAGCGTGCCGACCTCTACGCGCTCGGCGTGATGATGTACGAGATGCTGACGGGCAAACACCCGTTCGACTCGACCGATCCGGTCGAGATGTTCAACCATCACCGCACGACCCCGCCGCCGCGTTTTTCGGTGCGCGCGCCGGACGTGAAGATCCCCGCCGAGCTCGAGCCGCTCGTGGGCAAGCTGCTCGAAAAGGACCCCTACGAGCGATTCCCGAACGCGGCCGCGGCGATCGAGGCGCTCGACGCGCTGTCGATTTCGAGCGAGGTCGTCGAGGAAGCGGCCGTTCGTTCGAAAAAGATGACGCCGCCGCCGCCCTCGGTCTCGGTGCGCCCCCCGGAAAAACCGAGCGAGAAGGCGGTCGCGGAGAAGGAGCCGGAAAAGGCTCCGCCGAGCGCGGAGGCGCGCAAGAAAAAGAAAAAGGCGCGCGGTGACGAACCCGCCCTCTCCGCGCGGCGCGCGCGAGAGAGAAAGCCGAGCCCGATCAATTACGCGCTCGCCGTCGTGGCGATCGTGGCCGTACTCGCCGCGGCGTTCTTCGCGTCGCGCTGAAAACCTCTCAATCGCCCGACATCGGCCCCGGATCCGGGATCGGGTCGCGCATCGTGACGAACTCCTCCGCGGCCGTCGGGTGAATGCCGACCGTCGCGTCGAATTGCGCCTTCGTCGCGCCGCATTTGATCGCAATGGCCACGCCCTGGATGATCTCCGGCGCGTCCGCGCCGACCATGTGCGCGCCGACCACCTTCTGCGTCGCCCGATCCACGACGAGCTTCATCATCGTTCGCTCGTCCCGCCCCGAGAGCGTGTGCTTCATCGGGCGGAAGCGCGCGCGGTAGACGTCGACCTTGCCGTACCGCCGCCGCGCCTCGTGCTCCGGCAGGCCCACCGCGCCCACCGGCGGCTGCGAGAACACCGCGCTCGGCACGTTCTCGTGGTCCATCTCGGTCGGGCGGTCGCGGAAGAGCGTCTCCGCCACGGCCCGCGCCTCCGCGATGGCCACCGGCGTCAGGTTGATCCGATCGGTCACGTCCCCGACCGCGAAGATGCTCGACACGCTCGTCCGTGAATACGAGTCGACCTTGACCGCGCGCACCTCGTCGAGGGCCACGCCCACCTCCTCGAGCCCGAGCCCCGCCGTGTTCGGCGCGCGACCCGTGGCGAACAGCACGACGTCCGTCTCCAGGATCTCGCCGCCCGCCAGGCGCACGGACAAACCGTCGGCTTCCTTCGCCACGCTGCGGAGAAGCGTCTCGCGCAGGATCTTGATGCCGCGCTTCTGCATGCCCTCGGCCACGGACTCGCGCACGTCCTGATCGAACCCGCGCAGCACGTTGTCGCCGCGCAGCGCGAGCGTCACCTCCGCGCCCGCGGCGCGCCAGATCCCCGCGAACTCGACGCCGATGTAGCCGCCGCCCACGACGAGCGCGCGCCGCGGCACGTACGGCAGATCGAGCGCCTCGTCCGAGGAAATGCCGAGCTCCTTGCCCGGAATGTCGGGCCGCACGGGCCGGCTGCCCGTCGCGATGAGCAGGTGCCGCGCCGTGTATCGCTTGCCGCCGACGTCGACCGTGTGCGGATCCACGATCCGCGCGAACCCCTCGATCGTCGTGACGCCCGCGTCCCGCAGCATGCGCACGTAGATGCCGTGCAGCCGATCGAGCTCGCGATCTTTCGCCTCGATGAGCTTCGCCCAGTCGAGCTTGGCTTCGCCGAACGTCCAGCCGAAGCCAGCCGCGTCTTCGAGCTCCTCGGCCACGTGCGCGCCGTGCACGAGCAGCTTCTTCGGCACGCAGCCGCGCAGGACGCAGGTGCCGCCCACGCGGCGCGCCTCGCAGATCGCGACACGCGCGCCGTACGAAGCCGACCGGCGGCTGCCCGCCACGCCGCCCGAGCCTGCGCCGAGGGTGAAGAGATCGAAGTCGAACGTGGTCATCGCGGGGCCTCCTCGGCGGGAAGTATGCGGGAGAAAGGGCCGGTGTGCGATGGGGTTTGGGGCGTAGCTCGGCTTGTCCGAGCGTAGCCCCATCGTCGAATGATGTTTGGGGCGTAGCTCGGCTTGTCCGAGCGTAGCCCCATCGTCGAATGATGTTTGGGGCGTAGCTCGGCTTGTCCGAGCGTAGCCCCATCGTCGAATGATGTTTGGGGCGTAGCTCGGCTTGTCCGA
>NZ_JASBQE010000110.1 GCF_029960785.1 Polyangium sp. 15x6 | reverse complement strand
CGGTGGCAGCGGCGGCGGCGTCGGCGGTATGGGCGGCGCCGGCGGCACCGGCGGCATGGGCACCGGCGGCACAGGCGGCAGCGGCGGTATGGGCGGCGCCGGCGGCATGGGCACCGGCGGCATGGGCACCGGCGGCATGGGCGGCACCGGCGGCGCCCCTCCGTTTTGCATGCCCGGCTCGGTCGAGCCCTGTTACACGGGCCCGCGCGGCACGCAAGACGTCGGCGTTTGCAAGGCCGGCACGATCACCTGCAATCCGGATGGAATGGCCTATGGCCCCTGCACCGGCGAAGTGCTCCCGACCGCCGAGGTCTGCGCGACGCCCGAGGACGACGATTGCGACGGACAAACCAACGAGGAAGGCGCCGACTGCATCTGCGCCCCCGGCTCGTCCGAGCCTTGTTACACCGGCCCCATGGGCACCGCCGGCATCGGCATCTGCATGGCGGGCACGCAGACCTGCAACGATCTCGGTACCGCGTACGGACCCTGCACCGGCGAGATCACGCCCGCGGCCGAGACCTGCGCGACGGCCGAGGACGACGATTGCGACGGACAAACCAACGAGGAAGGCGCCGATTGCGTCTGCCCCCCGAATGCCGTCCTCCCCTGTTACACCGGGCCGATGGGCACGCTCGGCGTCGGCCTCTGCAAGGCCGGGACGGCGATGTGCGACGCGCTCGGCACCTCGCTCGGGCCCTGCATGGGAGAAACCCTCCCGGCGACCGAGTCCTGCGCCACGACCGGCGACGACGATTGCGACGGACAAACCAACGAGGGCTGCGTCTGCGTCCCCGGCACGACGCAGAGCTGCTACACCGGCCCCGCGGGCACCGCGGGCGTCGGCGCCTGCAAGGCCGGCACGCGGAGCTGCAATGCGCAAGGCACCGGATACGGGGCCTGCACCGGCGAGGTCCAGCCGCAACCCGAGAGCTGCATGACGGCCGACGACGACGATTGTGACGGACAAACCAACGAGGGTTGCGCCGGACAGACCTGCGCAATCTACCAGGAAAACTTCGACGACGGCACCGCGAGCCCGCTCAGCGCGGGCGTGTACAAGGTCGACTGGTGCGACGATTACATCCCGCTCGCCTCGAACTCGCCGCTCTGCATGACGGGCCGCACCCTCCGCACGAACGATTCCACGATCGATCCCACGATCTGGGTCTACAAGGGCGACGCGAGCTGCACCTCCGTGCGCTTGAATTACACCTACTACCAGTTCGCGCTCGCGAACGTGAACGTCTCCTACCAGCAGAGCAACGATACGGTCGAATCCTGCGAGAAATCGGGCGGCTTCACCACCGTCACCGGCCATACCCCGCTCCAGGCCTGCACGGCGCAGACGCAGATCACGATCCCGTTCGGCAGCTCGAAGGGCGTCTACATCCGCTTCGACCACGGCACGGGGCCGAACGCGCTCTGGATCGACAACCTCTCCCTGGAGCTCGTCGGCTGCGGCTGTTGAGCCTCCGGGCGAATCGCGTTATCGTCGGGCATGGTCTCCCGCGCCCGCCGCTCGCCCTCCCCTGCCCTCGCCGCGCTCCTCGCCGCCCTCCCGCTCGGTTGCGGCGCGCCGCAAACCCCGGCGAACGTCGACGCGACCGCCCCGAAGCCCGCTGAATCCCCGGCCCCGCTCGCGAGCACGGCGCCGCCGACCGAAGCCGCGCCCCCCACGAACGAAACGCCGAGCCCCGCCCCCGAAAAACCCGCGCGGCCGCCGAGCCCCTTTCACCCTCTGGTCATACACGCGCAGCCGAGCTTCCGGATGTTCGTGCTCCCCTCGTTCATCGCGGCGATCAGCGGCGATTACCTCTCGACGCCCATTCGGATCGACGGAAACGGCGCGCGGGTCGATCGGAGCCTCTACGCCGGGCTCAAGGGCCTCGACGAGCAGAATGCATTCTACGTCATGTGGGTCACGGGGGATCTGCCGAAGCACGGCAAGCTCGGGCTCAACCTGCCCGGCGAGCGCGGCGGCGAGGATGTTTTTTATTCGTGGAAGGGCTCGACCTGGGCCCGCGACCCGGACAAACCCATGCCGCCCGCGGTCTCGTCCGCGTATTATATGGGCGGGATCTATTCGGCCGCGCCCTGGGGCGAGCGGACGATTTACGAAATCAACGATCCCAAGCTCGACGAATCCAAGCCGATCTTCGTGCTCGGTCCCGGCGGAAGCAGCCCGCCCGTGCCCGAGATTGCCAAGGGCGCAGGGAGCTGCAAGACGAAGCTGCTCGGCCACGCAGACCTCAGGGCATTGCCTTCGGGAGACCTGCTCGGCTTCGGCAAGGAGTGCCGCGAGGGAGACAAGCCCTCGTTTTACGGGCAATCGGGCGCGGGGCCGCTCGCCGTGGAGCGCTGGCCCAAGGGATCACGCACATCGGTGCTCGACGTGCTGCCGGGCTCCGACGTCGTGACCTCGCTCCTCCCGGGCTCGCGGTTTTACGTGCTCGGCCCGAACGACGTCCTCGCCGTGGCCCTGCCCGGCGACCACGGGGCAGCCTACACGGCGCACTGGAATGGAAAGAGCTGGAGCGACATCTCGCCCGGCGGAAGCGAGAGCGTGAACGACGCCTTCCGCACGAAGGACGGCGCGCTCTGGCTCCTGCGCGAGAAGGGGCTCGATCGATATACGTCCGGGAAATGGACGACCTTCACGCCCGGCGGCATACGCAACACGATCGAATGGGTAAAGGTCGGCCCGGACGATAAAATCTGGGCCGGCCGCTCCGAGGAGCTCTTGACCCTCGAAAAGGACGGCTTCCGCGTCATCCCGCTGCCGGAGCTCGATCCCCGGGAGGAAGGCACACCGATCGACATCGTCTTCCGCGGCGACGAGACCCTCGTCCCGGCGCGCGCCGGCGGCCAGGTGACGGTGCTCTCCACGAAAAAGCCCGCAAAGGTGCTGGATCTCGACGCCCCGGACGCGCCCGCGGAAGGCGCGCCGCCGCCGCCGCGCCCGGCGCCCAAGACCGAGCTCCACGCGTTCTCCCGCGTCACGCCCGGGACACCGGGCTGCAAGGATCTCTTCGTCGTGCTCTACAAGCTCGCGAAGGTGGCCCCGCCCGATTACGATTTTCCCCTGACCCGCGCGGCGCTGAAGGGCCACACCGAGCTCTCGAGCGTGAGATTCGCCGAGACCGAGGACGCGGGCCGCCGCTATTTCGTGGCCTTCGTGCCGAGTTTTTCCCTCGGCCAGAAGCTCGTGAAGACCGTGCAGGAAGGCGTGAAGAACTCGACGCCGCAGCTCCTCTGCGGTAAACCCGCCCGGACGAACCGGGACATCCGCATCGACCTACGCACCGGGGAGATTGTCAAGGCGAACCCATGATTTCCGGAAGGATCGTCCTCCTCGCCACGCTCGCCTCCGGGCTCTTCGGGCTCGCCGCCGCGCGAAGCGCCGAGCCCATGCGAATGCCGGGGCCCGCGCCCGTGCCGCGCCGCGCTCACGCGGCCGAGGAGAACGCCCATTGCGAGGGCTGCCACGCGGACATCGCCGCGGAATGGCGCGCCTCGCTGCACAAGAAGGCCCACGACGATCCGGCATATCAACGGGCCCTCGCCATCGAACCCCTGCCCTTTTGCCGCGGTTGCCACGCGCCGGAGGCCGATCCGATGCGCGATCCACCGCCCGAGCTCGGCTCCCTCGGCGTCGCGTGCATCTCGTGCCACGGCGACCTCGCGCACGTGCTCGCCGCCCCGCGGGAGACGCCGCGCATCGCGCCGCATCCGGTCGCACGCGACGCCGCCTTTGCCTCGGCCTCCGCGTGCGCCCGTTGCCACGAATTCTCCTTTCCCGATCCCGATCGACGCTTCGCGCCGCTCTTCATGCAATCGACGGCGAGCGAGCATCGCGCCTCGCCGTTCGCCGGCCAAAGCTGCGCCGAATGCCACATGCCCCTCGTCGGCGAGGGCGCATCGAAGCACCGCAGCCATCGTTTCCCGGCCTCGCGGGATCCCGCGCTCCTGCGCGCCTCGGCCCGCATCACGGCTTCGCGCGGGGGCGCGGGCACGGTCGTGGTGCGTATCGAGCCGCTCGCCCTCGGGCACGCATTCCCTACCGGCGATCTCTTCCGGCGCCTCGCCATCCGCGCCGAGGCCGTGGGCCCGGAGCAAAACGTGCTTTCCGAGGACGTCCGTTACCTCTCGCGGCGCTTCGGCCGCGGCAAAGGCCGCGACGGCCGCTCCATCAAAGTGCTCACCGGCGACGACCGCGTCATGCCCGGCGCGCCGTCCATCGTCACGCTGTCGCTCGGCGAAAAAGCGGGAGGCGCGCCGATCCTCTGGCAAGTCGCCTATGAGCGGGTGGAGCACCCGATTGAAGAGGACTCGGATCAGGCTGTCGTGGAAGGCGAGGTCGTGCTCGCCGAAGGGACGCTCGCGCCGCCCTGAGCGTTACGCCCGAATCTCCGATCCGGGCACCCACCACGCGTGATACCCGGTCGGCACGCGCTGCGGGAGTTTTACCCGCGCGAGAGGCGCCCTCGTGACGTCCTTCGCGTCGAGCACGTACGCCTCACTCTCGCCGCTCGCCTCGTCGACGACGAACGTCACGAGATAGCCGTCGTCCTCGCGGATCGAGCCCACGCGCGGCGCGAACACGACCTCGCTGCCGAAGCGGCCCGCCGGATACGCGTGCGCGGCGCTCGTCCCCGCCTCGTAATCGTACTTGACCACGCCGTCGAAGAGCAGCGTCGGCGCCGATGCGTGGAGCCGCGGGTTGTAGCTATATCGCGTCTTCCGGCCGAGCGCGCGGTTATCCATGCGGGGGAACTCGGTGAGCACGTCGTCGAGGCGCGACTCCTTCACGCCCCCCGTCTTCGTATCGAGCTCCCATCGATACAGGTTCGGCTCGAGCCGCAAGAACCCGATCGTCGGCACCTCGCGCGCTGGATTTCGCGGGTCCCCGACGACGGGCGCGTCGATCTTGCACCCGACGAGCACGATCCGAGCCCCCTCCTCCCACGCGTTGATGGTGTGGTACATGTAAAACGGCTCGGTTTCGAACCAGCGAATCTGGGACCCCGGCGCGTGGCGCGGGAGCAGGCCGATCCGCGCCGGTTTGTCACGAAAATACTTGACCTTCGTCTTGCCGACGGCGAGGAGCTCCGGGTCCCATTGCATCGACATGTCGAAGAAGAGGGTGAAACGCTCGGTGATCGCGAGATCGTGCTGGAGGCGCGGGCCGGGCAAATCGATCTCCGTCTTGTGCACGAGCTCGCCCGAGGGCGAGACGACGGCGTACGTGAGGTAGGGCGGATAGGGCTTGTAATCGAAGAGCATCAGCTCGCCCGTGACCGCGTCGACCTTCGGGTGCGCCGAGATCGTGGGCATCTTGCCGCCCCACGTCTCGGTGCCAGAGGTCTCGAGCGAGAGCGGATTCACGACATACGCCGCGCCGCCGAGCCACCAGAGCGAATACAGCCGGCCCCCGTGAAACACGAGATCCGTGTTCGAGGTGTCCTTGAAAGGCCCGCGCGGATTCGTGAAATCGGGCCGCTCCGTGACGCCCGTCCACAGCGACGCGCCCGCCTTCTCTTCTTCGAGGAACGCCCACGTGCGCACCCAGCGGTTCGCATACCTCGCGCGCCCGTCCTCGAACTGGAGCGCGTGAATCATCCCGTCGCCGTCGAACCAGTGGTAACGCCCCTTCTGCCGGAATCGCGGGTTCGAGCCGTTGCGCACGAACACGCCCGCGAGGTCTTTCGGGATCTCGCCGATCACGGGCAGATCGTGGGCCGTGATCTCGCAATCGATGGGCGCGTAGTTGCCCGAAAGATAAGGCGGCGCGGGGCTCTCGGCGCCCGAAATCATGGTCATCGTCATGGCTGTCTCCGGCGTGGACGGGGCGGCTCGCGCGCCCCACGTGCGCGAGCCGGGGAGGATAAGGAACCACGTTTCGGGGCGCAAGGGTCCATGTCCCAGGGAAACGAGCTCTCGGAAGGGACGTGGCGGCAGCCCGCACACGTGCTAGCCGAAAGCATCCCGTGGCCAAGTCTTCTCCCACTCCCGTCCTCGAAAGCCGCCCCGCGCACATCCCCGTCGGCCCCCGGCTCGAAGCCGTGCTCGAGCTCGCCTATCGAGCGCGCCGCCCCGTGCTGCTCGAAGGGCCGACCGGCATCGGCAAGAGCGACATCGTCAAGAAGCTCGCCGATCGCCTCGGCATCGCCCACGTGGTGCTCGACCTGTCGCTGCTCGAGCCGCCGGACCTCGTGGGCCTGCCCGTCATTCAGGACGGCCGCACGCGTTACGCCGTGCCCGACATCCTGCCGCAAGACGGCGCGGGCATCCTGATGCTCGAAGAGCTGAACCGCGCCGAGCGCTACATCCAGCAGCCGGCGCTGCAGCTCCTCAGCGCGCGGCGCCTGCACGGATACGAGCTGCCGCCGGGCTGGGCCTGCTTCGCCGCCGTCAACCCCGAAAGCGAAGGTTATCACGTGACGCCGCTCGACAAGGCGCTCCGGGCGCGCTTTCTGAGCCTGCCCGTGCGCGCTGATCGCCCGAGCTGGCTCGCGTGGGCGCAGGTGAACGACGTGCACCCGGGCGTCATCGCGATCGCGCAGGCGCACGAGCGCGTGCTCGACGACGTGCCGCCGCGGACCTGGACGTACGTCTCGCACCTCCTGAAGACGCTACGCCCCGACGAAATCGAGAACGTGGGCCTCCTGCGCGACGCGCTCTCGGGGTATTTGCCGACGTCGTGGCTCGAGCTCGTCGTTTCGAGCCGCGGCGTGTGGTCGAGCCGCCTGCCCTTCGACGTGCGCGCGCTGCTCGCCGACTACGATCGTCGCGCCGATCTCTCGCGCGCCGTGCGTGGCTTTGCGGAGGCCGGACAAACCGATCGCCTCGACGAGATCACGACGCGCCTCGTGCGCCTGCTCGAAGGGCCCGAGGCCGGCGTGCTCGCGGGCGAGCGGCAAATCACGCTCGCCTCGTTCGAGGCGCTGCTCGCGGATCTGCCCGGCGATCAGCGCGACAAACTCGTCGAGGCGCTCGGTCGAAACCCCACGGCGACCTCGCTCGTCGACGTGCGCCCCGAGGAGCTCTGCGAGCGTTACGCGAATAGCCCCGCGCAACGCAAGGTCCAGGGCTGGGCCGCCGATCCGTTGAAGCAGCACCGCGTGGGCCTCGCCGTGACGGCGCTCTCGTCGCACCTCGAACGACAAACCAAGCTCGCGGAGGTCAAGCGCAGCAACGTGGTCCGCGCGAGCCTCGGCGTGCTGCTCGCGGAGCTGCCCGAGCGCTGGGCGCTCGATCTCGTGGCGACGTGCAAGCGCCTCGGCATCACCCCCATCCGCCCCGGTTGACGTCGCTATGGTCGATCCCGTCCGCGCTTTCCTCGACGATTTCGTACGAACGAGCGATTTCGCGCGGCGATACCCGTATTACGCGGCCGTCCTCGCGAAGATGGTGCCCGTCGCCGATCCTTCCGTGAAGCGGATGGCCGTCTCGCTCCACGAAGGTCGGTTTTTCCTGCACGTGAACGTGGACTCGTTCCTGCGCGAGCCCCAATGGCTGCGCGGGGTGCTCCTGCACGAGGTGCATCACGTGGTCCTCGGGCACCTCTCGCACCCCAAATTCGCGGATCCCGCGGAGCCGGAGCTCCTCGATCTCGCGCTCGAAATGAGCGCGAACGAGTTCATCGAGGAGCCTTTGCCCGACCCGATCACGTGGCAGAAATACACGGCGTTCGGCATTCGCGCGGGCCAGAGCAGCCTGGAGCGCTACGAAAAACTGCTCGAAGCGGCGCGGGCCAGTAAATTCACGGCCAAGCACGCGCCCGGCGGCGAGACGGTCGACGAGCACAGGCTGCTCCGGCGCGCGGCCGGCGCGCCTGGGTCGGTGGAGCAAGCCCGGATGCTCGTGGCACGGGCGATGGAGACCGCGGGAGACGTGGGGCCAGAGGGGCCGCCGGAGCGCAGGCTGCTCGCGGGAAAGGAGCCGGGGCGGCTGCTCGCGGAGCTCGACGGCGTGCTCGGGCCGCCGGAATGTTTCGTCGACTGGAAGACGGCGCTGCGCATGTTCACGTCGCGAAGGCGCACGCCCGTGGGCACGTTCGCGCGGCCGAGCCGGCGTTTTCCCACGCGAATCGGCGAGGTCCCGGGGCGCGCGTGGTCGCCGCGGGCCATGGCGCGGCCGCGCGTGCTCGTGACGATTGATACGTCGATGAGCATGACGGACGCCGAGCTCGCCGAGATCGGAAAGCAACTCGCGCTGCTGGCGGAAGAGGCCCGGATCACGGTGGTCGAATGCGATTGCGAGATCCAGCGCGTCTACCCGTTCACCGGCGTGATCACCGACGTGCAGGGCCGCGGCGGTACGGATCTTCGAAAGGTCTTCGCCGAGAGTTTTTGGCGCACGCACGCGCCCGACGGAATCGTGTATTTCACCGACGGCGAGGGCCCCTTCCCCGAGGAGCCGCCGCCCATCCCCACGCTCTGGATCCTCACGAAGCCGCAGAGTTTTGCGTGCCCGTGGGGCGAACGTGCGATCCTGGAGCGCCGCCGCGCGCGGTGACGAGATGCACAGGAACCAATCATGGGAGCCTTCGACGACGTCCTCGGAATGGTGTCTTGCCCCGCGTGCGGCGCGCGGCACGATCGTGGCCTTCAAACGACGCTCTTCGAGCCCGACTACCACGATCGCCCCGGGGGGACGTTCGAGATCGGAGGAGCGCCGATCCGGGTGCACCTCTCGGTCGAGCACTTCGAAGAGCGCGCGGGCCGCGAGGGCTGGGACGACGATTGGATCGCGCTCGCGCCGTGGCTGCGTGATATGCCGCTCGTGGTCATCGCCGAAGATCAGGCGTTTTACTGCTCATGTGCCGCGTTTGTCGTGCCGGAGCTCCACTTTGACCTCTGCGCGGACGGCGACCACACCGACGTCCGCCTCGTCGGCGTCGAAGCGGAGCTCCTCTCGCGCGAGGACGCGCTCGTCGGGGTTCATTTCTCCGAGCTGATCCCGCCGGAGCTCGTCCCGCTCGCGGAGCGTTCGCAATGGGCGAAGGCCCTGAAGGACGGAACGCACGAAGAGCGCAGGCGGATCCTCGCGGCCGCGTATCGAGAGCACGCGTTCCTGCCGCTGGTCTCCGCACCACGCACGCCCTCGCCCGTGGGATCGGACTTCCTCTCGGCTCCGATGCGCTGCAGAGCGTGCGGCGACCGCCGGACGCGATTTTGCCATACGTCTCTCTTTCAAGATCCGGAGGCGCCGTCCTACGCGGAATGGGTCGCGGGCGAGGCGATCCCCGTCCCGATCCCGCCCGGCAGCACACGCCTTTACCACGCGAAACGCCCCCTGGTCCTCGGCGAGCGATTCGGCGTCCTCGAAGCTTCTTACTCCTGGTTCTGCGCCTGCGGCGCCGGGCCGGTGATCCCGCTCCTCTGGTTCGCCGCCGGCCCGGAATCCGTGACGCTCACCGAGATGGAAGCGCTCGATCACGTGGACGACGAAACGCTCTCGCGCGTGAGCTTCGTTCACTTCGAGCACCTCTCGTCGCTCGCCCGAGGCGCCTCATGAAACGATGATCATGCGTCAGTTACCGGTCGAGCGAGCTCACTCGTGCGATCGTGCCTCTCGCCGTTCCGCTCGCGCCGCTCTCGTCTTCAGGGAATCGGTCGAGGCGTCGCCCCGCTGTCCGATGCCTTCGAGGCCGCGCGGTTCTTGTCGATGACCGCGTAAATGATGAGGGCGTTCGCGAAGAGGCGGACGAGGTACACGTAAGGATAGTCGTCCTCGGGGAGCTTCACGATGGCGAGGATCAGCCGGTTCACGGCCATGAGCGAGAACGAGAGCGCGAAGAGCGCGAAGAGCCGATCCCGCGTGCTGCGCCAGAAACGCAGGAAAAATAGCGAGATCACCGCAAATCCGAGGATCAGAGCTCCACTGAACAGATCGTTCATCTCGGCATGCCTCGCCTCTGTTCACTCGCGAAGATCGTATACCAGACCATAGAGGAGAAATGAGACGCCCATCAGGGCGGGAATTTGCCTGACCGTGGAGAGATCGTGCTCGGGGATCATGATCAGATCCACGAACAGGAGCACGTTGTTCAAGGCGAGCCCGGCGAAGCAGAGCCCGCTCCACAACAAGAGGCGCACCTTGCGCGCAGCATATGCACGCCAGAGCAGCGTCATCGCGACGAGGCTGGTGAGCGTGCAGAGGATGTACACGACGGCCGGTATCATGCTCCCCCTCCTTTCTTTTTCAGCATGAACGCATCCGCGAACGCGCGAAGGTCACTCTCGGGACGCCCATAGACGAGATCGATCACGGCGAGCCGTCGCTCCTTGTAGAGCCTCGCCGCAGCGTCGATCAGCACCGCGGTCTCCTCGGATTCGGGGCCGTGCTGGTACACGGGCCCGCGCTCGGTGTGGCGAACCTTGATGAACTGCTGGTCCGCGAGGTGCTCGAGGCGGCGCCCGATCGACATCAAGCTCGATCCGAGCTCGCGGCTCACCTCGTCGGCGCGCCATTCGCGCGGCGTGGTGTTACGCAGAAGGCAGATCACCTCGAGATGCTCGAGGGAGGACACGTGCTCCTGGATGAATCGCGCGAGCTCCGCCGGAATGGGCCCAGAGAAAAACTTGACGCCTCCGTCCGGTTTCGAGCCGCGATCGTTATGATCTCCCCCCATTGCCACCATCCAGGCTCGCCGTCAGGGGACCTCGCGGAGGGCCACGGCCTCCGCAGACTCGACGCGCGCGCAAGGCGCACCCACGAGCCCCGCGATGGCGCGGACGAGCTCGGCAGGATCGATCGGTTTGGCAGCGTGGCGCTGGAAGCCCGCCGCGAGCGCGCGGGCCTGATCCTCGGCGCGCGCATGCGCCGTGAGGGCCAGCGCAGGCACCGCGCCCCCGCGCTCGGGCGCGCGGCGACGGACGAAATCGATGAAGTCGTAGCCATCCTCGCCCGGCATCGCGATGTCACTGACGAGCACGTGCGGACGCGCGGCGTCGAGCTCGGCGATCGCTTCGCGCACCGTGGCCGCGATGCGGACGTCGGCGCGATGCGCGGCGAGGACCTGGCGCAGGATCTCGCGTGTGTCCTGATCGTCGTCGACCACGAGGACCCGCAGGCCGCTGAGATCGGGCAGCGGGAGGCGCGATTTGCCATAGGGCGGAGGCGTCGGGCCGTCGTTCTCGCGGGGCAGGAACACCGAGGGGAGGCGGATGGTGAACGTCGAGCCCTGGCGCGGCCCTTCGCTGTGCGCGCTGACCGTGCCGCCGTGCGAGACCACGATGTGCCGCACGACCGCGAGGCCGATGCCGAGGCCGCCGTGCATGCGGCGGCTGGAGCTGTCGCCCTGGCGAAACCGATCGAAGACGTAGGGGAGAAAATCGGGGCGGATGCCCTCGCCGTTGTCCGCGACGGCGAGCTCGAGCTCGTCGCCCACGCGGCGCAGGCGCACCTCGATGCGCCCGCCGCGCGGGGTGAACTTGATGGCGTTCGAGAGCAGGTTCGTCGCGACCTGCCGCAGCCGCTCCGGATCACCCTCGACCGCGTCCTTGCCCGCGGAGGACACCACCACGAGCGTGATGTCCTTGGCCTGCGCGGCGGGGCGGAGCGCGTCGACGGAGGCCTCGACGAGCGGCGCGAGGCGCACCTGCCGCTGCTCCATGCTCATCTTGCCGGTGACGATGCGCGAGACGTCGAGCAGGTCCTCGATGAGCTTGTTCTGCGCGCCGGCGTTGCGATCGATCACCTCGAGCCCACGCGCGAGCTTGGCCGCGTCGGGCTGCGTCTCGCGCAGGATCCGCGTCCAGCCGATGATGGCCGTGAGCGGGGTGCGCAGCTCGTGCGAGAGCGTCGCGAGGAACTCGTCCTTGAGCCGGCTCACCTCGCGCTCCTCGGCGTGGAGGAGGTTCTGCAGCGCGACCGATGCGAGCTGCGCGGAGAGCAGGAGCAGCGACTCGTCGTCCTCGCTGAAGCTGTCGGCCTCGCCGTTCGTGACCTCGATCCACCCGACGCACGCGCCGTCCGCGCCGACGAGCGGCACGGCCATGAGCGGGCCGGGTTCGTCGGCGTTCACCGGATCTCGCTGCGCGCGCTCCGACGCGGAGAGCGTGACCACGCTCCCCGCGGTGGCGACGCGCGTGAAGATCCAGTCGCTCGCGGGATCCGCCGGGACCGTCCGCGGCGCGGCGAGCCCGCCCGCCGAGGACGCGGCGGAGCCGTGCTTCGAACCGCTCACGAGCGCCACGAACGACGACCTCGCCCCGAGCGCGGCGCGTGTGCCCGAGGCGATGGCGTCGAGCATCGCGTCGACCGATCGCGCCGCGTTGATCGAGAGCGACGCTCGCGCCAGCGCCGCGAGCTGACCCGCCTTCTTGGCGATCGCCTGCGTCGCGAGGTTCGCCTCCTCCGTCTTGCGGTAGAGCTCGACGAAGACCGAGACCTTGGCGCGCAGGATGTCCGAATCGACGGGCACGAGCATGTAGTCGACGGCGCCGAGCGCGTAGCCCTGCTCCGCCTGGATCGCGTCGCCGAACGCGGTGAGGAAGATGATCGGCGTCTGCCGCGAGCGCTTGCGCTGTCGGATGAGGCGCGCCGTCTCGAAGCCGTCCATGATCGGCATGTCGACGTCGAGCAGGATGACCGCGAAGTCCTCCTGCAGGAGGAACCGAAGCGCCTCCCGCCCGCTCTGCGCGAGGACGACCCGCTCCCCGAGCTCGGAGAGCATGGTCTCGACCGCGAGGAGCCTGTCCCTGCGATCGTCCACGACGAGAATTCCGACCTTGTCGCGAGCGTGCTTCATGCCGCTCTCTCCTCTTGGTGGATGGGCTCCGCTCACCTGTGCAGCCAGAAGCGCAGCCGCGCGAAGAGCTGCTCGGGATCCACGGGCTTCGCGATGTAGTCGGTTGCCCCGGCCTCGAAGCACTTCTCGCGATCGCCCTTCATGGCCTTCGCGGTCACGGCGACGATCGGGAGCGCGCGCCATTCCTCGCGTGCCCGTATCGTCCGGATCGTATCGTATCCGTCCATCTCGGGCATCATGATGTCCATCAGGACGACGTCGATTCCGGCGCTCTCTTCGAGCACCTTGATCGCGTCCCGCCCCGTCTCCGCCGCCTGCGTGATCATCCCCTGCTCTTCGAGGATGGTCGTCATGGCGAAGATGTTACGGATGTCGTCGTCCACGATGAGCACGCGTTTGCCGGCGAGAACCTGCTGCGAGCTGTGAAGCCGCTCGAGCGCCTGCCGCTGCGCGGGCGTGAGCCTGTCGATGGGCAGGTGCAAGAAGAGCGCGACCTCGTCGATGAGGCGCTCCTCCGAACGGCTGTGCTTGAGCACGCCGACGTGCCCGATCCGCTCGATGCGCTCTTCGTCGGCCGGTGACATGCCGCCCGGCACGTGCACGATGAAGGGCACGTTCGCGATCACCGCGATGCTCGACGCGCGCCGCACGAGATCGAGCCCGTGCCCGTCGGGCAGGTCGACCGCCGTGACGACCGCGTCCGGGCGGTCCACGGTGAGCGCATCGATGGCCTCGTCGAGCGAGCCCGCGACGCGGATCTCGACGTTGTCGTGCTGGAGCAGGTTGATCTTGGCCGTACGCTCCGGCCCCTCGGACTCGACGACGAGGAGCGAGCGTCGCTCTGCGTCGAGGAACTCGATGATCCGCTCGATCGCGTGCGAGAGCGCGTCCCGCGTGCGGACGGGCTTCGAGAGCACGTCCCGCGCGCCCATCCGCAGCGCGCGCTCGCGCTCGTCGACGTCCGTCGTGATCACCTGCACCGGCACGTGCCGCATGCCGAGGTCGTGCTTGAGCCGATCGAGGACACGCAGGCCGTCGATGTCGGGCAGGTGCAGATCGAGCGAGACCGCCGCGGGCTTGAGCTCGCGCGCCATGGAGAGCGCGTCCGCCCCGCGATGCGCGACCACGGCCTTGAGCCCACGCTCGCGCGCGACCTCCACGATGAGCCGCGCGAACGCGAGATCGTTCTCGACGACGAGCAGCGATCGCTCGCCCGGCCGGATGACCGTGCGATCGTCTTCGATCGACACGGGCAGGAGCGGCGGGGTGTCGATGATCAAGGGCTCGGGCACCTCGTAGGCCGCGATCGCGTTCGAGGACTCGAGCATCGCGGACGGGCGCGTGCGGGCCACGCGCTGCGGCGCCGCGTACACGTGCGGCACGTAGAGCGTGAAGGTGCTGCCGCGCCCGGGCTGGCTCGACAGGCGCAGCTCGCCGCCGAGCAGGTTCGCGATGCCGCGGCTGATGGCGAGGCCGAGGCCCGTGCCGCCGTACTTGCGGCTCGTCGAGCCGTCCGCCTGCTGGAAGGCCTCGAAGATGATCTGCTGCTTGTCGGGGGAGATGCCGATGCCAGTGTCGTGCACGCTGAACGCGATCGCCCAGCCCGCGCGGCCGATGTGCTCGTTCTCGGGGCTGTAGCCGTCCGAGACGGTGCGTACCTCGAGGCGCACCTTGCCGCGCTCGGTGAACTTGAAGGCGTTCGACAGCAGGTTCTTGAGCACCTGCTGCAGACGCTTGGCGTCGGTGTGGATCGAACGCGGCAGCATGGGCGCGAAGTCGAGCTCGAACTCGAGCTTCTTCGCGTCCGCGACGTGCCGGAACGTGCGCTCCACGTAGTCGGCGAGGTCGCGGAACCAGACCTCTCCGACGTCGACGACGACGGTGCCCGACTCGATCTTCGACAGGTCGAGGATGTCGTTGATGAGGCCGAGCAGCTCGTTTCCGGACGAGTGGATCGTCTTGGCGAAATCGACCTGCTTGGGGAAGAGGTTGCCGTCCGTGTTCTTCGAGAGCTGCTCGGAGAGGATCAGGAGGCTGTTCAGCGGCGTCCGGAGCTCGTGCGACATGTTCGCGAGGAACTCGGACTTGTACTTCGAGGTCAGCGCGAGCTGCTTGGCCTTCTCTTCGAGGGCCTGACGGGCTTGCTCGACCTCGCGGTTCTTGCGCTCGACCTCCACGTTCTGCTGGGCGAGCAGGCGCGCCTTCTCGCCGAGCTCCGCGTTCGTCTGGCGCAGCTCCTCCTGCTGGCTCTGGAGCTCCCGCGCGAGGGACTGCGACTGCTTCAGCAGATCCTCGGTGCGCATGTTCGCCTCGATCGTGTTGAGCACGATGCCGATCGACTCCGTGAGCTGATCGAGGAACGCGAGGTGCGTGGGGCTGTACCGCTCGAACGAGGCGAGCTCCAGGATGGCCTTGACCTGGCCCTCGAAGAGCACGGGCAGGACCACGATGTTCACGGGCGCGGCCTCGCCGAGGCCGCTCGTGATCGTGATGTAGTCGGGCGGCGCGTTGACGAGCAGGATGCGCTCCTTTTCGAGCGCGCACTGACCGACGAGCCCCTCGCCGAGACGGAACTGGTTGTCCGAGTGCTTCCTCTGCTTGTACGCGTAGCTCGCGAGGAGCTTCAGGATCGGCTCCTCCTTCGAGACGTCCATCGTGTAGAAGACGCCCTGCTGCGCGGAGACGACAGGCGCGAGCTCCGAGAGGATCAGCCGGCCGACGGTGAGCAGGTCCTTCTGGCCCTGGAGCATGCGCGAGAACTTGGCGAGGTTCGTCTTCAGCCAGTCCTGCTCGCTGTTCTTCAGCGTGGTGTCGCGCAGGTTCCGGATCATCTCGTTGATCGTGTCCTTGAGGGCGGCGAGCTCGCCCTGGGCCTCGACCTTGATGCTCCGCGTGAGGTCACCCTTCGTGACGGCGGTCGCGACCTCGGCGATCGCGCGGACCTGCGTCGTCAGGTTCGCGGCGAGCTGGTTGACGTTGACCGTCAGATCACGCCACGTGCCCGAGGCGCCCGGCACGCTCGCCTGGCCGCCGAGCTTGCCCTCGACGCCGACCTCGCGCGCGACCGTCGTCACCTGATCGGCGAACGTCGCGAGCGTGTCGATCATGCCGTTGATCGTGTCCGCGAGCTCGGCGATCTCGCCCTTCGCGTCGACGGAGAGCTTTCGCTTGAGGTCACCGTTCGCGACCGCGGTCACGACCTTCGCGATGCCGCGGACCTGGTTCGTCAGGTTGCCGGCCATCGAGTTGACGTTGTCGGTGAGGTCCTTCCACGTGCCGGCGACGCCCTTCACCTCGGCCTGACCGCCGAGCTTGCCTTCCGTGCCGACCTCGCGCGCCACGCGCGTCACTTCCGACGCGAACGAGTTGAGCTGATCCACCATCGTGTTGATGGTGTTCTTCAGCTCCAGGATCTCGCCCTTCACGTCGACGGTGATCTTCTTCGAGAGGTCGCCGTTCGCGACCGCCGTCGTCACGGCCGCGATGTTGCGGACCTGCGCCGTCAGGTTCCCGGCCATCGAGTTCACGGAGTCCGTGAGATCCTTCCACGTACCCGCGACGCCCTTCACGTCCGCCTGACCGCCGAGCTTGCCTTCCGTGCCGACCTCGCGCGCCACGCGCGTCACTTCGGACGCAAACGATCGGAGCTGATCGACCATCGTGTTGATGGTGTTCTTCAGCTCCAGGATCTCGCCGCGCACGTCGACGGTGATCTTCTTGGAGAGGTCACCGTTCGCGACCGCCGTCGTCACGGCCGCGATGTTGCGGACCTGCGCCGTCAGGTTCCCGGCCATCGAGTTCACGGAGTCCGTGAGGTCCTTCCACGTACCCGCGACGCCCTTCACCTCGGCCTGACCGCCGAGCTTGCCTTCCGTACCGACCTCGCGCGCCACGCGCGTCACTTCGGAAGCGAAGCCCGAGAGCTGATCGACCATCGTGTTGATGGTGTTCTTCAGCTCGAGGATCTCGCCTTTCACATCGACGGTGATCTTCTTCGAGAGGTCACCATTCGCGACCGCCGTCGTCACGGCCGCGATGTTGCGGACCTGCGCCGTCAGGTTCCCGGCCATCGAATTCACGGAGTCCGTGAGATCCTTCCACGTACCCGCGACGCCCTTCACGTCCGCCTGACCGCCGAGCTTGCCCTCCGTGCCGACCTCACGCGCCACGCGCGTCACTTCCGACGCGAACGAATTGAGCTGATCCACCATCGTATTGATGGTGTTCTTCAGCTCGAGAATCTCGCCCTTCACGTCGACGGTGATCTTCTTCGAGAGATCGCCATTCGCGACCGCCGTCGTCACGGCCGCGATGTTGCGGACCTGCGCCGTCAGGTTCCCGGCCATCGAATTCACGGAGTCCGTGAGGTCCTTCCACGTACCCGCGACACCCTTCACATCCGCCTGACCGCCGAGCTTGCCCTCCGTGCCGACCTCGCGCGCCACGCGCGTCACTTCGGCCGCGAAAGAGCTCAGCTGATCGACCATCGTATTCGTGACGTTCTTGATCTGGAGGATCTCGCCGCGCGCATCGACGGTGATCTTCTGGGTCAAGTCGCCGTTCGCAATGGCCGTCGCGACCTTCGACACGTCGCGGAGCTGCACCGTGAGGTTACCGGCCATCGAATTCACGGAGTCCGTGAGGTCCTTCCACGTACCCGCGACACCCTTCACGTCCGCTTGACCGCCGAGCTTGCCTTCCGTGCCGACCTCGCGCGCCACGCGCGTCACTTCGGCCGCGAAGGAGCTCAGCTGATCGACCATCGTGTTGATGACGTTCTTGATCTGGAGGATCTCGCCGCGCGCATCGACGGTGATCTTCTGGGTCAAGTCGCCGTTCGCAATGGCCGTCGCGACCTTCGACACGTCACGGAGCTGCACCGTGAGGTTACCGGCCATCGAATTGACGTTGTCGGTGAGGTCCTTCCACGTGCCGGCGACGCCCTTCACCTCGGCTTGCCCGCCGAGCTTGCCTTCCGTGCCGACCTCGCGCGCCACGCGCGTCACTTCCGACGCGAACGAGTTGAGCTGATCCACCATCGTATTGATGGTGTTCTTCAGCTCGAGGATCTCGCCCTTCACGTCGACGGTGATCTTCTTCGAAAGATCGCCATTGGCGACGGCCGTCGTGACGGCGGCGATGTTACGCACCTGGCTCGTCAGGTTGCCGGCCATCGAATTCACGGAGTCCGTCAAATCCTTCCACGTGCCGGCGACGCCCTTCACGTCCGCCTGACCGCCGAGCTTGCCTTCGGTACCGACTTCGCGCGCAACGCGCGTCACTTCCGACGCGAACGAACGAAGCTGATCGACCATCGTGTTGATGGTGTTCTTCAGCTCCAGGATCTCGCCGCGCACGTCGACGGTGATCTTCTTCGAAAGGTCGCCGTTCGCGACGGCCGTTGTCACGGCGGCGATATTGCGGACCTGGGCCGTCAGATTGCCGGCCATGAAGTTCACGGAATCGGTCAGGTCCTTCCAGGTGCCGGCGACGCCTTGCACCTCCGCCTGACCGCCGAGCTTGCCTTCGGTGCCGACTTCGCGCGCCACGCGCGTCACTTCGGACGCGAACGAGCCGAGCTGATCGACCATCGTGTTCACCGTCTTCGCGGTGCGGAGGAACTCGCCTTCGAGCGGGCGGCCGTCGACTTCGAGCGCCATGGCCTGCGAGAGATCACCCTTGGCCACGGCGCCGATGACGCGCGCCATCTCGCTCGTCGGATGCACGAGATCGCTGATCAGCGCGTTGACGCTGCCGACCTTCTGCGCCCACGCGCCGAGCAGGCCCGCGACTGCGGCGCGATCGCCGATGCGGCCCTCTTTGCCGACGACGCGGCTCACGCGCTCGAGCTCCGTCGCCACCCGGCTGTTCAGCTCGACGACGTCATTGAAGGTATCTGCGATTTTTCCATCGAGGCCATCCCAATCGATGGGCAGCCGCACGGAGAAATTGCCCTTCTTGAGCGCCGTCAGCGCTTCGAGCATCAGCCGGCGATCGAGGGAGCCGCTGCGCGGCGAGGTGTCGCGTGGTTGTCGCTCGGCATTTGCGCCCCGCGTCTTCTTCACCTCGGCGGAAGTGGTCTTCGACTTGGCCCCGACGGGTTTGGAGCCGGCGACCCTTTTCTCACGAGCGCTCGACGCCCGCGCACCGCGGGTCGCTCCTTCCAGAGCACGTTTGGGCATGGTACCCCCTGGGACGACGACGCGCCGCCCGCAACAATGCGCATCCTACCGAGGGCGACCCTTTACGAAATCCGGCGCTCACCGGTTCCGGCGTAGGGCACACCCTTATGCCCCTGTGGAATTCGTGCTTGTGCATCGTGTGCGGCCCAACGGCATGGGGAAAAACCCGTTCGAGCCCCAAGTGTCGGTCCGGACAACCAGACTGTGATTTACCGTCAGGACGCGAGCCGGCGAATGTCGTCGAAGGTGCGAATACGCACGCCTGCCGTGGCATCGGATACCAAGCCGCCCACCATCGCCGCCGCGACGTCACGCGCCTGAATCGCGCGATAAACACGGAGCGGGCCGATCATGGCTCCGCTCACGGCGCGCATGATAGGCGCGGCGAGCGCCTCGCCCGTCCTGTGCTCGGTGCGATCGCCGAGGAGCATGCTCGGACGCAGGATATCGACGCATTCGTAACCGAGCTCGCTGATATCGCGCTCGGCCTCACCTTTGACGCGCAGATAAAAATTCATCGCTGTAGGATCCGCTCCGATACTGGATACGAGCGAAAGCCTGCGGGCTCCCGCACGCTTTCCAAGCTTCGCGACGGAGACCACATAATCGTGATCGACCTTGAAAAAGGCCGGTCGCGATCCAGCCGCCTTGATGGTCGTGCCGAGGGCGATGAAGACGTCGTCGACGGCAGGCAAGGACGCGAGGTCGCCCAGCGCGTCGAAATCGACGCGGATCTCGTGCAGTTTGTCGTGGTTCATTCCCGTCGACCGGCGCACGAGCACGACGACGCGCGCGTACGCCGGGTGCTCGAGCAGGCGCGCGAGGCAGTCCCGACCGACGAGGCCCGTCGCGCCCGCGAGGAGCGCGGTTCGCCCTTCCAAACTCATTCCGGCTTTCCTTTCCCTTTGCGAAGAAAAAACAGGGCGTAGCACGCGAGGACCACGAGGGCGATCCCCACGATGACGCCCTTCGTGCCGAAGCCCGTGCTCGGCGATGACGGCGGGCTCGTCGCGGCGGGCGCCGCCGGAGGCGCGGAGGCGCGGGCATCGAGGAGGTTCTGCTCGGTCGTGGCCACGCGTCGGGTCTCGGGATCGGGGTGCGATGTCGCCACGCGGGCGAGGATCTCCCGCGCGGACGGCGAGCCGATGCGGCGCAGGCTTCCGAGCGCCGCGAAGCGCATCTCGTCCGGCTCCCGATCCACGGCGCGCCCGAGCGGCTCGACCGCGGCCTCGTTCCTCTCGAAGCCGAGGGCCCGCGCCGCCGCGATCGCCGCGTCACGCTCGCCCTTCTCCAGGATCGAAACGAGCTCGGCCGTGACGGCGGGGACGAAGGCGCGCGCCCCCGCCGCGCGGATGACCTGCACGCGATCGTTCGGAGGCGCCGAGCGGAGGAGCGGGATCCAGCTCGGCCCGACGGCGACGAGCTTGCGCCGTTCGAGCTCCATGAGAAGGCCGGCGCGCAAGGTGGCGGGCCGCGAGGCGTCGTCGAGGAGCGCGGTGAGCGCGGGGACGTCGGCCTCCCCGATCAGGGGCGTGGCGCCGGCGAGCGTGAGGTCCCGCAGCGCGAAGGTCGCGATCCGGGGCTCCTGCGACCCGAGCATGGTGACGGTGACGCGCCCGAGCGCGGCCGGATCGCCGCTCCGCGCGCCCTTGCCGAGCGCGGCGTACGCGCGCGTGGCGTCGATCCACGTCGCGCGCGTCGCGGGCACGAGCACGATACGATCGGCGATGGCTTCGACGGATTCATACGGCACGGCCGCGGCGTCCTTCGCGTCGGGGCGCCTGCGCTCGAGGAAGAGAAGGATCTCCTCGCCGGCCACGTAACTCTCATCGGCGTGACGGTGCGGCACGAAGCGGATCGGCCCCACCTTCGCGTCACCTTCCCGGAAAAGCTCGAGAATCCGGGCCTCGACGGGTGGGAGCGGGCCGGCGCCGCGGGGCTCCGGGCCGACGCGCTCGATCCGCGCGGCCGCGATGACGTCGGCGGCGCTCGACATCTGGTGCAACGTGAGCCCGCCGGGGATCGTGTGGGCCTCGGCAAAGGCTGGCGCGAGCGCTGCGAGCGCCAGGCTCGTGACGGAGACGAAAAGCGACGCGCGGACGCGGTGCACGGCGCGGATGCTACTCGAAATCGGCTTTCGGGGGCGGCGGCGCGCCTTAGCAGGATCGGGGCCTGGGGCAAGCGACGGAGCCTTGCTCGAATCCCGGAAACACGTCAGGATCGGGCCTCGACGTCGGGGGCGAATGGCCCGGGGCGGGGAATTCGGGAGAAAAACCATGAACGATCCGCAGGATCCTCAGGAGATCGTCGATCAGCTCGAGGAGCGGCTCGATCTCCCGGTCCATCCCACCTACCCGCTCCGGGACCGGGAGATCGTGGGCATCTGGCGCAAGCGCAGCGTCCAGGCGCTCCGCGAGCTCGGGAGCCGCGGCTTCTTCGAGCGCAAGGACGCGTTCGGAAAACCGCTGCACGAGAGCCTCTGGGCCGTGGCCGACGCGCCGATGGTGGCCTCGTTCGAGGATGCGCCGGGACGAACCATCCTGCTCGGCGAGCTCATCCGGAACATCGTTCATCCGGGCCGCATCACGCAGGGCCTCAAGGGCACGTGCGCCGCGACGTGCGTGGAGATCTACGTGGCCGAGCGGGATCCGGCGGAGTACGCGCGGATCATCGCGGGTCTCGTGAGCCCCGCGGGCCGGGTGCTCCTCCGGAGCGGCGGGGAGCTCGTGCGTGACGAGGACGTGCTCGAGCCGGACGAATACGAGTTCCGCAGGAGCCCGGTGAGCCGGGTCTTCCAGGTCGCGTGCATGGAGTACGCCTACCCCGAGCTCGACTACCACAACGCCGAGGACGGGCAGTTCGAGGGCGTGAAGAACACGGGCACGGGGCTGAGCCTCGGCGCGTTCGATCGGCTGCTCGTGGGGATCACGGGGCACCGCTGGGAGACGCTCTCCGACGGGCACGCGCGTTTCGCGGCGCTCTTCAAGCGGTTCGGCGTGGACACGAGCCGCGTGGCCGACCTGCACCGCGACGCGCTTTCGATCATCGAGCGCGTGACGAGCGCGGGGGAGACGGTCTTCGCCACGCTGGAGCTGCCCAAGGTGCGGAGCCCCGTGCGGAGGGCCGCGGGCGGCGCCGATCACGCGGCGCACAAGATCCGGGTCCTCAAGCTCGATCGTCCGAATGGAACGGTCGTTTACGATGATCCGATGGACCCCCAACAAAGCTGGTTCGAGGGGATCCGGACGCACATCGTGGACCGGTACGGCCGCTGTACGATGCCGATCGCGGATTTCGAGAAGCTGCTCGTGGAGCTGAGTTATCCGCCCGAGCTCTGGCCCGGGCCGGAGCAGGCGCGGCCTGCCCCGACCGAGACGCAACCAGAATCGCGTTAACGCGGGGGCGGCGGCGGGGGCGGCGCCTCGGCGTGTCGCGCGGCGTCCACGCAAATCTTCGCGACGTGATGCTCGAAGTGCTGCCTTCGTTGCCCGCTGTGACAACGCAGGCTCGCGAAGCCGGCGGCATATCCGCCGATGGTCCCCAGGGTCAAAAGCACGATCGCAAGTCTCCGCTTCATGGTCTCACCTCTCGATTGACGTCGCCCATCTCGACGTCGGGGGCTCCGCGCGGACGAGCCGCGCTCTGCCCCCGAACCCGCGCGCTTCAAATCTCCACGCCCCGCCCGCCGAAGCCGCCCCAGAACCCCGGGGCCTGCTCGATGAAATCGGCAAGGCGCGCCCGCTGCCGCTCGTCGAGCACCTCGTGCACCTTCGCCAGCGATCCCACCACCGCCCGGCGCATCGCCTCGAGCGCCGCGTCGTGCCGCGCGAAGAGCTCGCCCATCACGGTCTCGTCGAAGCTCGGGCTGCGCATCGCCTTCGCCAGATCCTCGCGGCTCTTGCGCAGCTCGCCGCGGTGCTTCGCCGCCACGTCGCGCATCTCCTCGAACGCCGCCGCGATGGCCTTCTCCTGGCCCGGCGTCGTGTCGAGCGCCTCGAACAACCGCCGCAGGACGAAGTGCGGCACGCCGTACCCGCCGCGCCGGAAGCCCGCCCGCCCGTGCGTCCGGAAGGGCCCGCCGTGCTCACGGTCGTACCCGCCCTCCCAGCCGCCGTGGCCGTACCCTCCCCCGCCCCAGCCGCCGCCGTACGCGTTGCAAGCGCCGCCGTAGCCGAAGCTCCGGTAGCCGTAGCCGCGGTGACAACCGCCATGACGCAGCACCTTGATGAGGCCGATGAGGCAAGCGGTTCCGATCAGAAATCCGAGCATGTTCCCTCTCTTCCGCGGCTCGTCGCGCGCCGCGTCGTTCACGCAGAGGAACATCACTCGCTCGTGTGAAGCGCGCGCCCCGCTCGGTGTGAAGAAGCGCAAAGGCGCGCCGAGACCCAAGAGACTGGCCGGATCCGACCGGCCGCGGGTATAGTCCTTTCGATGCAGCGGTGGTTCTTCGGGCTCGTTTTCCTGGTCTTCCCCGGCTGCGCGGCCACCGCGCCCGCGGAAGCAGGCCCGAAGACGAGCGGACGCGCGCCGATCCTGGTGCAGCCGGTGCAAGCCACGGCCCCCAAAGCCGCGCCGAGCCCCGCGCCCGTCGCGACGAACGAGCCCGCAGCGGACCCCGATGCCGAGGACGAGGAGGGGCCGGACGACGACGAGGCCGAGGCTGCCGAGGAGGGCGCCGAGGCGGAAGCCACGCCCGCCGCCCCGCCGCCGGCGCCCAAGCCTCCCTCGCCGCTCCTCGCCCTCAGCGTGACCCAGCTCGAGGCGCGCTACCGCAGCGATCCCGCCTCCGTGGGCCCGCTCTCGCTCGGCGCGACGAACGCGGGCGCGCTCGTGAACGGCGTGCAGATGCCGAAGAGCGAGAAGTGGCTCGTGGCGGATCCCTCGTGCGCCTGGGGCACGCAGGAGACGGTGGACGCCATCGCGCGCAGCATCGAGAAGGTCGCGACCGAGCACCCGGGCGCCCCGCCCCTCGCCATCGGGCACATCAGCAGCAAGAAGGGCGGCCACCTCTCGCCCCACCGGAGCCACCAGTCGGGCCGCGACGTGGACCTCGGCTACTACCACAGCCCCCCGAAGACACACTTCGTCCGGGCGACCGAGGCAAACCTCGATCTCGAACGCACGTTCGCCCTGGTGAAGACGATCGTGAGCGACACCGACGTGGAGCTCGTGCTCATCGACACGGCCGTGCAGCGCATGCTCGTGGCCCACGCGCTCCGGAAGGGCGAGGACGAGGCCTGGCTGGATCAGGTCTTCCAGGTCCGCGGCAAACACCCCCGGCCCGTGGTGCGGCACGCGCGCGGGCACGGAAACCACCTGCACGTGCGCTTCGTCAGCCCGGTCGCGCAGGAGCTCGGGCGCCGCGCGGGCGCGTTCCTCCGGCGGGAGAAGGTCGCGCCGCCGCACGTGGCCGACTCCGTGGTGATGCACAAGGCCCGGAGCGGCGACACGCTGCAGATCCTGGCCCGCCGGTACGGGACGACCGTCGAGGCGATCCAGGGGGCGAACGGGCTCAAGACCATCGACATCAAGATGGGCCGGACGTACCGGATCCCGGTGCCCAAGCCCCCGGCGCCGCCGAAAGCGCCGGCCGTCCCGAAGCGACGAGCAGCCCCGCCTCCGCGGACCACGGCGGGCGCGACGCGCGGGCCCATGCACGGGCGGTAGGGCCATGGAGTACCGGAACAACCTCGACGCGGCGCGGATGCGCATCGAGACGCTCGAGGCGAAGCTCGCCGAGCGCGAGGCATCGCTCCGGGCGCGGGAGGCGGAGCTCGCCGAGCAGAACGCCGAGCTCACGCGGCTCCGACAAGCCGGCGGCAAACCCGCGCAATCGCGCGGCGTTTGGATCGCGCTCCTCGCGTTCACCCACGTCGCCGTCGCGGGCCTCGGCGGCCTGATCTTCCTCGGCGCCTTCGGGCGGTCGTCGCCCTCGTACATCAACTGCCCCGAGTGCCCCCCCGCGCCGCCCTCCCTGGCGCTCGTGGACGATCCCGCCGCCCACCCCCCGACCCCGAGCGTCGAGGGCAAGGCCACGGACAGCGACACCGAGGAGAGCGCGGTCACGCAGTCGAACGACCGCATGCGCCCCGAGGTGCGGGCTTGCCAGGTCGAGCAGCTCAAGAAGCACCCCGACGCGTACGGGTTTCTCGCGGTCGTCTTCGAGGTCGAGCCCGCGGGCAAGGTCGGCCGCGTCTCTTTCCAGGGGATGTCGCCCGGCTCGGACCGCTGGTGGAGCGCGGACTTCGAGGCCTGCGTGACCAAGGCCTACCGGAGCCTCGCGTTCCGGCCCTTCGAGGGGGCGAAGACCACCGCGAAGCACACGTACTTCCTCTCGACGAACACGAACCTCGGCTTCTGAATCCCGTGCACGCGCGCGCGCGCTGGCAGTATCCTCGCGCCCATCGTGCGTCCTCTCCGCCCCACCTCTCCGGCAAACACGAGCGTCGCGCTCGTCCTCGCCTCGTGCCTCGCGGCTTGCGCGTCCGAGCCGCTGCGCCCCGAGAATCCCTGTCCGCCGCCCGCGAAGAGCACGGCGCCCGTGGCCTCGACGCCGCCGAAGCCCGAGAGCGCGGCGCCCACGCTCGAAGTGCGGCTCGCGCCGACGCGCGACGGAGGCAGCGAGGTCGTCGCGATCGATGTGTCGATGCGCTACTCCGTGCCGCCCGTGGACTTCGGCGAGGCGCGGCCGCTCGTGTTCCTGCTCGACGACGCGCGTGTGGAGGACATCGACGAGCTCGCGGCGCGTGACGCAGAAGGATCACTCGCGCTCGTGCGGGACGAGGGCGACGGCAAGGACACGGCAAGGATCGCCTGGCGCGCCGAGCGGCGCGCGCGGGGGCCGGTGACCGTGAGCTACACGCGGAAGCTCCCGACCGGCCTTGCCGTGCAAGCCGCCGCGCCGCTCTCGGCGTCCGCGGGGGGTTTTTTCGGGATCGGGCGCGCGTTCTTGCTCGTGCCGGAGACGACCGATCCCCACGAGATGCGCGTGCGCTGGGACGTCTCGGGGCTCGGGGAAGGTGCGAGCGGCGCGTCGTCGCTCGGCGCGGGGGACGTGGAGGTCAGCGGCTCGCCGACGACGCTCGCCGCGGCGGCATGGGCCGCGGGGCCCTTGCATCGGGTGACGATCGAGCGGCCGGCGATGCGCGAGGGCGAGGGCGCCTCGTTCGCGGTGACGTCGCTCGGGCGCGGCGTGTTCGACGTGCTCGACGCGGGCGCCTGGGCGAGCCGGGCGTGGGTCTCGGTCCGGCCGCTCGCCGACGCGCCGCTCGGCCATTTCGACATTTTTCTGCGTTCGAGCGGGGTGACCGGGCGCCGCTTCGACGCCTCCGTCGCGGGGCGGAGCGCGATCGCGGTGGGAGACGAGGGGCTCAGCTTTGGTTGGCCGGAAAAACGTGCGCTCGGTCGGGCCATGGCGCGGGCGAGCCTCGGGTATTCGGTGGCCGCCTGGTTCGACGAGGGGTTCGTCTCGTATTTCGCGATCGACGCCCTGCGACGGGCGGAGCTCGTTCCGGCGCGGGACGTGCTCGCCGAGGTCGATGCGCGGGCGACGCGATACTTTTCGGCAGCCGAAGCCCAAGCGGAGGATCGAGGAATGCTGTTCGCCGCCGAGCTCGACGCGCGCATCCGGGCGAAGAGCGGCGGCAAGCGCTCGCTCGCCGACGTGGCGCGCGAAATCGCCGGTGAAGGCGAGGCCCCGGCGAGCGGCCCGCGCCGCGTGCCCGAGGCGACGCTGCGCGAGGCCATCACGAAGGAGCTCGGGGCCGAGGGGAATACACGCTTCGGCGCAATGCTCGGCAAGGGCGGCGCGCCCGAGGTGCCCGACGACGCATTCGGCCCGTGCTTCGTGAAGGTGAAGAAAAAGGTCCCGCGTTACGAGCTCGGCTTCGATCCGGCATCCGTGGGCGAAAAGAAGGTGCGTGGCCTGTCGCCGAAATCGGCGGCGGCGAAGGCGGGCCTCGCGGAGGGGGATCGCATCACGGCGGCGGATCTCGGAGACGGGACGATCGATCGCCCCGTGGAAATCGAGGTCGACCGCAGCGGCAAGCTCACGAAGGTGCGGTGGCTCCCGCGAGGCGAAAACGTGGACGGATTCTCGTTTGCGTTCGGTCCGAAGGCCCCCGCGAGCTGCGACGCGCCGAAGGGTCGCTGAAAGTTATCGATTCCCGAAAATCTATCTTGTCGGCCCGAGGGGTGCGTCCTGGGCACGTCGCTTGCCCTCTCATGAGGGTGTGCACAGGAGGCACCAAGCATGAAGAAGAAGACTCTCGTGGCCATGGTCGTGTCGTTTGCGGCTTCCTTGATCTCGTTTTCCGCTTTTGCCGGGACGCCCTCGGAGCTGACGTTCCCCTCCGAGGAGCCCACCGCGCAGGACGAATCTTTCTCGGCGCCGGAAGAGAATACGGAATCGGCCGGGCAATCGCTCGAAGCGCAATCGTGCCGCCTCGACGGCTGCAGCCATGCGCATGACGCCTGCACGTGTAGCAACACCGGGTGGGCCGGATATTGCGGCACGGGCCCGCACCACCGCGGGTGCCTCTACTGCCGCTGCGATTAGGCGTCGCGGGGGACGCCGCGCCGGGGCTCTGCCCCGGACCCCGCGGGGGCTATCCGCCCCTCGACCCGGACCAGCGCAAGCGCTGGACCCGGGTTGGAAGAACCGCGCGATGCGCGGTTCTTCCACAGGCCCGTGGCAAGACCAACGACAGCGTTGCCAGTCACGACGGTCTCGGTTGGCAGGATCGTCGCCGGTCTTGCCTCGGACCTGTTCGATGAACTGCGCATCGCGCAGTTCATCGACCCCGGGTCCAGCGCTTGCGCTGGTCCGGGTCCAGGGGCGGATAGCCCCTGGTGGGGCCTGGGGCAACGCCCCAGCGAAACGCCTCCCAGATGAGACCAATGCCCCACCTGACGGGCTGCTGGACGCGCTTCTCCCCCGCGGATAGGCTCGCGCCTCGTGACGAACCGCCGAGCCCTCGCGAGCTCCACGCTGGCCCCTGGGCCTCGCCGTGTGTTTGCGTTGCTCCTCGTCGCCGTCGTCGCGCTCGCCGTCTTCTTCTCTGGCCGGAGTTACTACTTCTGCGTCGCGGTCCAGGAGGTCGTCGAGCACGCCTGCGAATTTGACGACTGCTCCGTTCACGGTGAGGACGACGAGCAAGGCCCCAGCGTCGGAGAGGGCTGCTGCGAGGAACATCGGGTCGGCGAGCTGCCTCCCGCGCACAAGCGCGTCGAGCTCCCGCGAGTACCTCCGGCGCCGGTCACGACGCTGCCGGACGAGGCGGGGCCGGTCGCGTTCCTCCCTCCGCGCGGGCGCCAGTACCTCGCGCCATCGCCGCGGATCGTCGCTCGCCCAGCGCTCCCACGCGCAGGACCGCGCTCCTCCGCGGAGCGTTGCATCGCCCTTCAAGTCTTCCGCTGCTGATCCGAGCCCCGGCACCGCCGGACGAGGCTCCATCGATCGATCGTCCCAGCGCGCGAGCTGCGTACTCGCTCGGCGCGCGCGGTGACGTGTCCGCAGTTGGCAAAGACGAACTCGAAGAGGCTCATCATGATGCATCGTTCCTTGATCCTTCCGCTCCTCGCCGCCCTCTCCCTCGCCGCTCCCGCGTGCTCCAAGGACACCGGCTCCACGGCCAAGCCCGAGCCGGCCGCGGCACAACCCGCGAAGCAGGACGGCGCCCACGCGCCGAGCACCGTCAAGCCCGGCTCGCACGAGGACTGGTGCGGGGAGCATGCGGTCCCCGAATCGCAGTGCACCCGGTGCAACCCCGAGCTCGTCCCCGCCTTCAAGGCCACGGGCGACTGGTGCCCCGAGCACGGCCTCCCCGAGTCGCAGTGCTTGAAGTGCAACCCGGGCCTGAAGATCGTTCGACCTCCCAAGGGCAGCTGAGGTGCGTCCCCTCCTCCTGGTCGTCCTTTCGATCCTCCTGGGGATCGCCGGGTGCGACCGAGATCCGAAGGAATCGCCCGCGGGTCCGGCGAGCTCCGCACAGCCGGCGAAGACGGACGGCGAAGGGAAGCTCTGCGAGCACGGCGTGCTCGAGGTGGTTTGTCCCAAGTGCCACCCCAAGCTCGCGGCCGTGTTCCAGGCCAAGGGCGATTGGTGCGCCGAGCACGGCTTTCCGGAGTCGTTTTGCCCGGTCTGCCATCCGGAGCGCGGCGGACGCCCCGCCGCCGACGTGAGCGGCAAGAGCGGAGGCAAGAGCGCCCCCGAGGCGGAGGCCCCTGCCGACGGGACCAAGGTCCGCTTCAAGACGAAGGAGACCGCGCGGCTCGCCGGCATCCAGACGGTGAAGGCCGAGGAACGAAAAAACGCGGGCGGCATCCTCGTCACGGCCCGGCTCGCCTACGACGCCACGCGGCTCGCGCACATCAATGCGCGGGCGCCCGGCGTCGTGCGCACGATGAAGGTCGACATCGGCGCGCAGGTCAAAAAGAAGGACCCGCTCGCCGTCATCGAGAGCGCCGAGGTCGGGGCGGATCGCTCCAAGCTTCAGGCCGCGCGGGCGCGCGTCTCCATCGCGCAGAAGAACCTGGAGCGCGTCACGGCGCTCCAAAAGTCCCGCTTCAGCTCCGAGAAGGACGTGCTCGCGGCAGAGCAGGAGCTCGAAACCGCCAGGGCCGAGCAAACGGCGCTCGCCACGGCGCTCTCCATCATCGGGGCGGGCTCCGGGGCAGGCGGTTCGTACACGCTCGGCTCGCCGATCGACGGCGTCGTGACCCAGCGCAGCGCCACCGTGGGCAAGCTCGTCGGGCTCGAAGAAATGCTCTTCGAGGTCGTGGACACGTCCGCGATGTGGGCCGAGCTCGACGTCCCCGAGGCCGAGCTCTCGGCCGTCGCGGTGGGGCAATCCGTGACGCTCGACGTCGACGGGCTCGCGGGGCGCACGTTTTCCGGAAAGATCACGTATCTGAGCCCGCAGATCGATCTCGCGACACGCACCGTGCGGGCGCGTGTTCCGCTGGAAAACGCCGACGGGGCTTTGCGGGGCAACATGTTCGGGCGGGCGCGTGTCGACGTCGGCGCGGCACGCGCGAGCGTGATGGTCCCCGACGCGGCCATGCAGCGCGCGAAGGACGTGCACCTCGTCTTCGTTCGGCTCGCGGACGACGAATACGAAGCGCGGCGCGTCGAGCTGGGTGTACGCGAGGGCAACCTCGTCGAGATTCGCAAGGGCGTGCGTCCTTCCGAGGACGTCGTCACCACGGGCAGCTTCCTGCTCAAGACCGAGACGTTGAAGGAGAGCATCGGCGCCGGCTGCTGCGACGCCGACTGAGTGCGATGCTGAGCCGCATCATCACGTGGTCGCTCGGCCACCGCCTCATCGTCCTCCTCGCGACGCTCGCCGTCGCCATTCTGGGGGCGCTCTCCTTTCGCCGCCTGCCGATCGACGCCTTCCCCGACACGACGCCGGTGCAGGTGCAGATCAACACCGTGGCCCCGGCGCTCTCGCCGCTCGAAATCGAGCGGCAGATCACGGCGCCGATCGAGCAAGCCATTTCGGGCCTCCCGGGGCTCGACGAGGTCCGCTCCATCTCGCGGTTCGGTTTGTCGCAGGTGACGGTCGTCTTCGAGGACGGGACCGACATCTATCTCGCGCGGCAGGTCGCCATGGAGCGCCTGCAAAGCGTCTCGCTACCCCCGCAAATCGAGCGCCCGACCCTCGGACCCGTCGCGACGGGGCTCGGCGAGGTCTTCCATTACATCGTGTCCGGCGAGGGCAAGAGCCTGAGCGAGCTCCGCACCGCGCACGACTGGATCGTCAAGCCACAGCTCCGCTCGGTCCGCGGCGTCGCCGAGGTGAACGCCTGGGGCGGCGACGAGCGGCAGATCCACGTGGTCGTCGATCCAAGGAATCTCCAGCGTCGCGGCCTCACGCTCTCGGATCTCGCCGAGGCCATCGAGCACAACAACACGAACGTCGGCGGCGGCAGCCTCGATCGAGCCGGCGAAGCCACGCTCGTCCAGGGAATCGCCATTGCGACGCGCCCGAGCGACATCGAGGACATGGTCATCACGGCGCACGAAGGCGTGCCCGTTCGTGTCCGCGACGTGGCGAAGGTCGTCGAGGGGCGCGAGATCCGGCGCGGCGCGGTCACGGCGGATGGCAAAGGCGAAGTGGTCCTCGGTCTCGGCTTCATGCTCATGGGCGAGAACAGCCATGACGTGACGAGGCGGCTCAAGGTGCGGCTCGACGAGATCAAGAAGAGCCTCCCGCCCGGGATCGACGTCGCCACGGTCTACGACCGCACGGAGCTCGTGGACCACGTGCTGCGGACGGTCCGAACGAACCTCCTCGAAGGCGCGATCCTGGTCATCGCGGTCCTCTTCGTGTTCCTCGGCAATCTGCGCGCGGGGCTCGTGGTCGCCTCGGCGATCCCGCTCTCGATGCTCTTCGCGTCGAACCTCATGTTGCGGTTCGGGATCGCGGGGAGCCTCATGAGCCTCGGCGCGATCGACTTCGGCCTCGTGGTCGACAGCTCCGTGATCATGGTCGAGAACGCGACGCGGCGGCTCGCGGAGGACAAAGGCGCGCGATCGACGCTCGAGGTCGTGCGTGATGCGGCGCTCGAGGTGCGCAAACCGACGATGTTCGGCGAGCTCATCATCATGATCGTCTATCTGCCGATTCTTTTCCTCGAAGGGGTCGAGGGAAAGCTTTTCCGGCCGATGGCGCTCACCGTGATCTTCGCGCTCGCGGGCTCGATGTTGTTCTCGCTCACGTTGATGCCGGTGCTGGCGAGCTTTTTTCTGCCGCGCAGGATCGTCGAGCGGGAAAACGTCGTGGTTCGAGGGCTTTTGCGGGTTTATCGCCCGGCGCTTCAGTTCGCCCTGCGCCGGCGACGGTTCGTGATGGCTGCGGCCGTGGCGATCTTGGGTGGGGCCCTTGCGCTCTCCACGCGGCTCGGCTCGGAGTTCGTCCCGCGGCTGAACGAAGGCGCCATCGTGGTCAATACGATTCGCCTCGCGGGCGTCTCCGTGGACGAATCGACCCGTTACGGCCTCCAGATCGAGAAGACGCTGCGGGAGAAGTTTCCGGACGAGATCGAGCGCATCTGGACGCGCACCGGCACGGCGGAAGTGGCCACGGATCCGATGGGGATCGAGCTCTCGGACGTCTTCGTCACGCTCACGCCACGGGACCGATGGAAGCGAGGCGCGACGCAGGACGAGCTCGTGCGTGCCATGCAGGGCGAGCTCGAAAACCTGCCCGGGATGCGCATCGTATTCACGCAGCCCATCGAGATGCGGGTAAACGAAATGATCGCCGGCGTTCGATCGGACGTCGGGGTGAAGCTCTTCGGGGAAGATTTCGAGATCCTCAAGGAAAAGGCGCGTGAGATCGAGGCGGTCCTGAAGGCGATTCCAGGCGCCGCCGACGTGGTGACGGAGCAGGTCACAGGACAGCCGCTCCTCCAGGTCGAGGTGGATCGCGCGGCGATTGCCCGGCACGGGATCCCGGCGCACGAGGTGATGGACGTCGTCGCGTCGCTCGGGACGCGCGAGGTCGGCCAGATGCAAGAAGGGGAAAAACGCTTCCCGATCACGCTGCGGCTCGACGATCGATATCGGACCGACGTCGAAGCCGTCGGACGTATCCTGATCACGGCTGCCAATGGCACCCAGATCCCCCTTTCGAGCGTGGCGCACCTGCGCCTCGTCGAGGGGCCTTCCTCCATCAATCGGGAGTGGGCCAAACGGCGGATCGTGGTGCAGGCCAACGTGCGAGGGCGGGACGTCGGTTCGTTCGTCGAGGAGGCGAGCTCGCGCATCGACGAGAAGGTCGTATTGCCGTCCGGCCATTACGTGCGTTACGGCGGCCAGTTCGAGCACCTCGAGCGCGCCCAGGAGCGGCTCCTCGTCGTCGTACCCGCGGCTCTCGCGCTGATCTTCGCGCTGCTTTATTTCACCTACGGGCGCCTCCTCGACGCGGCGCGGGTGTTCACGGGCGTTCCGTTCGCCGCGATCGGCGGCATCGTCGCCTTGTGGCTGCGCGGGCTGCCGTTCAGCATCTCCGCGGGCGTGGGATTCGTCGCCCTGTCCGGGGTCTCGGTCCTCGCGGACATGGTGCTCGTCTCGACCGTGCGGCAGCTCCTCGCCACCGGGATGCCGGTACGCGACGCCGTCGAGCAGGCCGCGGAGCGGAGGCTTCGTCCAGTTCTGATGACGGCCCTCGTCGCGAGCCTCGGGTTCTTGCCGATGGCGCTCAACACCGGGGTGGGCGCCGAGGTGCAGCGTCCGCTGGCGACGGTGGTCATCGGCGGAGTCATCTCCTCGACGATTCTCACACTCCTGGTCCTACCGGCGCTTTACGTGACGTTCGGCGGCAGCAAACCCCCGACCGCCGAGGCTCCGGATCCGGCATGAACGCCGTCGTCATCCCGCAGAACGTCGTCGTCATCCCGCAGAACGCCGTCGTCATCCCGCCCCGGGCCACCGGCAAGCGCCGTCGTCATCACGCAAAACGCCGTCGTCATCCCGCAGAGCGCCGTCGTCATCCCGAAAAGCGCCGTCGTCATCCCGCAGAGCACCCTCGTCATCCCGAAAAGCGCCCTCGTCATCCCGCAGAGCGCCCTCGTCATCCCGGGATGCGCCTCCAGCACCCCGAAAGCACGGATCAGCCCCCCGCCGCGCCCGTCGCCTTCTTCTTCGTCCGCCGCGAGAACAGCCGCCGCGTCGCATTCGGCAAGAGCCGCGGGACCGTCGGATCCAGGTCGTTCGCCGCGTCGAAGGCCCGGACGATCTGCCCGAACAGGAGGAGCGCCACCCCATCTTCCCGATCGAGCCCCGCCTGCGCCGCAGCACGCGCGGATTTACGCTCGCCCGCCTGCGCCGCAGTCGTCTGCACGGCGTTCGCCGCAGCGCTGAGCTCATCCGCATAGGCCTCGTCGAGGCTCGCCAGCGCGAGCCGCGCCAAAAGGGGCGAGCCCGCCGGGGACTTCAGCCACCCGCGCAAGACATCAGCGAGCGCGCTGAGCCCCCGCGCGAGCGTGTCCGTCGACTGGGCGGTGCCCACCGTCTCCTCGATCTCCACACGCAGCGCCGTGTCGAGCCCGGCGGCATCCCGCAAGGCCGAGGCCGCCTGATCCCGCAGCGCGACCCCGTGAGCCGCCGCGCGGCTCGCCTCGCTCGCGCGTCGAGCGCGCGACTTCACCTCGTCGGTCGTGTCGTCCGCGATCTTTTGCGCCCGCTCGTGGAGCGCGAGGAGCTGGTGCACGGCGACGCCGAGCAGGGGCAACGAAAACCCCTTGAGGCGTCTCTTCTGCGCCTCCGAGGCGCCTTGCCAGAAATGATACGCCTCCTGATAAAGCCGTACCCCATCGACGACGATCCGCGCCGTGGCGATCTCCCGCCCCTTTTCGGTGAGCTGTTCATTGTCCGTACCCGCGAGCAGCGCGTCGAGCAGCCCCACCTGGGGCGGCCCAACCTTCGTGGCAAGGATTCCAAGCGTGTGAACAGGATCTTCATTCGACTGAATCGGCATGCCGCCAGCGTCGAACGACGGGGCAAGGTGTGTCAAGGGGCACGTGGGCCAGGTTGCAGGCCGCGAACACGGGCAAGGGAAGCGCCACGCCGGGGTTTCACCCCGGACCCCGACCAGGGGTTGTCCACCCCTGGACCCGGACCAGCGCAAGCGCTGGACTCGGGGTCGATGAACTGCGCGATGCGCAGTTCATCGAACGGGTCGAGGCAAGACTGGCGAGCGCCCTGCCCATCAAGACAGCCGCGCTGCCCTTTCGACGGGCAACGCGGTCCAACGGGCCCGTTGGAAGAACTGCGCATCGCGCAGTTCTTCCACCCTCGGTCCAGGCCGTGCCTGGTCCGGGTCGAGGGGCGGATAGCCCCCGCGGGGTCCGGGGCGGCGCCCCGGCTCCACGGTCCCCGATGCTCAAGCCGGCGGCTTGCAGAAGATGCCGACGATCGTCCCCAGGTTGTTTCCCGGTTTGCATTCGGCATACGCGCCGTCGTCGTTTGGGATGACGGTCACGTCTACTTTGTCGGCCTCGATGGTGGGCGGCATGCTCCAGTTGCAGGAGACGAGCCGGCACTCGCCGGGCGGCAGGACTTCGGTGGTCTTTGCTTCGCAGACCTTGGCCTGCCCGACGTAGAAGCCCACGGAGAGCCCTGCGCCGACTGGATCGGCGCCGCGATTGCAGATCGGAGCGCCGATCTCCGCGCCTTGCCCGCTGCACGCGAATTGCGTGCTCGCGCCTGCCGTGGGATCCCCCGTGGCTGCGCCGTTCGCGTTGCCTGGCACGTTCTGGCGGAAGTTGTTCAGCTTGGGGTCGTCCCAGTTGTTCGTCCAGGCGCTCGTCTTGGGAATGGTCCCGTCCTCGTTCACGTGCGTCACGGCATACGGATGCTGGTTCCAGATCGTCCGCGAGCGGACCCATTTGTCGTTCGCGTCCGAGTAGACGCGAATGCCGGACACGCCGTGCGGGTGGCCGGCGCGGCAGGTGTTGCCACTCCCGGGCGTGCCTGCGGGCGGCGGCGCGCAGCGGAGCCCCTCCTCGATACAGGCCGCGTCGTCCTGGGCCGCGCAGCATTGCTTCGTCTCGGAGCAGCGGCAGAATCCGGCGTCGCACACCCCGGAGACACAATCGGCCGCCTGCTGGCAGCGGACGCCCGGGAACTGCGGATCGACGCCGTTTGCGTCGAGGGTCTGGCACGGGATGCCCGTCCCGTCGGGCGAGCAAGCCTTGTTCGACGGCGTGACGAGATCCGCGCGGAAATTGCCGTCGACGTCGGCGATGATGGGGTTTTCGTACCAGGTGCACGACGAGCGATACTGGCTGAAGAGCACGTCGCCCGTGTCACCGTCGTAGACGCGGACGAAACACTCGTCGCCGTAGACGACCTCGCTCGACCCGTCGGCCTCGAAATCGAAGACGCTCGAGCCCGTGACGTTCGACGAGAGGTCCTGCGTGGAGCGTGACCAGAGCACGTACTGGCCCGCCGGGCACGTGCCGCCCACGTAGTCGCAGGGGCCGAGGTTGCATTGCCCGCCGGGCCTCGGGGCCGCGCCGCAATCGAGGTCGTAGATCGTGTAAAACGCCTGCCCGGCGACCGCGACCTCGGGCAAACCATCCCCGTCGAAATCGCTGATCGTGGGCGGACCGCCGCCCCCATTTCCGGGGACGGGCACGGGGTTCTGCACCGGCGTGCCGTCGATCGCGTAGATCATCACCAGGTTGTTCCGCACGACCACGATCTCGGGATTTTGCGCAGGCACGCCGGCGCCATACGCGCCGAAATCGGCGATGGCCACGTGCCCCGGCGCCGAGGTCGACGGGCCCGGGAAGTAGGTCTCGGGCACCCACGCGCCGCCCGCCCATTCCCAGATGAACTGCCCGTTCGTGAACTCGATGTTCGGATCCTGATCGAGGTTCGCCACCACGGAGAAGAGGCCCGCGGAGTAACTCGCATAAAGCGCCGGAGCGCCCGACGCGAGCGAGCCATCGGAGCGCAAGACGGCGCCCTCGCGCAGGATCTCGGGCTTGCCGTCGTCGTCGATGTCGTGAATGGAAGGTCCAGCCCAGCCCACGGGGCAGCGGTGCTGGTTGAAATCGCAGGGGCCGCCCGGGATGCCGGCCTGATAGGGCGCTTTCCAGAGCAATCCCCACGTACCGGCCTTTTTCGTGAACGCGAGCGTCGAGCCGTCCGCCCCGTACGCGACGATCTCGGCCACGCCGTCACCGTCGAGATCCCCGGACGCGAGCGAGGACGAAGAGACCACCCAATCCGGCGCGCCGTCGCCGTCCAGGTCGGTGCCGCCGAGGTTCGCCTCGAGCGAGCAATCCTTGCCGCTGAGCACGCGGATGACGCCTTGATCCTCGGTGTAATTCGCGATCACGGTCGGCGTGAACGCCGCGACGATGCTCGGCGGGCCCGCGGCCGCGGGCTTGTTGAAGTTCGTCACGATCGGCGTGCCCTGCACGTCGACGTGGCCGGGGAACGGATCACCGTCCGGCGCCGTGCTGAACTCGCATTTGACGCGCGGCGAGAACTGACCTGCGGCAATGACGTTGATGCACGTCGGATCGTTCGGCGGCGTCGCGCTCTCCCACGGCACGCATTGCTTGAGCATCGGCTCGCAATACGTGTCGTTCTTGCAATCCGCGTCGTTCGCGCAGCCCGCCACGGGCACGCAGACGCCGTGCGAGCAAACCTGCGTCGCGGGGTCGCACGTCGGATCACACGTGCCCGGAAACCCGCCGCCCTGCGACGCGCCGACGGTGAACGTACCGCCGTCGCCGCCCTGCCCGCCCGAGCCCGGTCCGCCCGCCGCCCCCGAGCCGCCCGCGCCCGTGCCCGTGCCGTCGCCGCATCCCTGAGCCAGCGCGGACAGCGCGAGCGCGAAAATGCCCGCCGCGGCGAGCCAGCCATTCCGTTTTGATCTCCAAGCCATGAGCACCTCGCATCGGACGCGACGTGCGCCCGCGGCGCCGGAGAGTACCGGATGGCGCGAGGGGCGGCGCGTCTGCTTCGATCCCTCTCGACCCGCGCGCGAAGACGAACTCGCTCGGGGTCGTCAGCTACGAAGGGAAGGCGGACATCATCGCTCAGGGGTGCGACGTGCTGCGGCGGGTCGTGCGGTACGCCGAGTCCCGCCCGAAAGCTGGGCATGCATTCGCTCGAGCGCCTGGGTGGGCGAGGCGGGAGCGAGCGAGGTCGCTCGGGGGATCTCGATCAGCGAGGGAGGGTCCGGCGTCGGCGCGTGACCATGCCGAGGAGCACGAGGCCGAGGCCAACGAGCTCGGAGGCGCCACCCGCCGGAGCGCCCGTCCTATCGATGTGGCAATCTCCGCCCGGTTGGGCCGCGCCGCCGCCGCTTGCGCCAGCGCCGCCGCTTGCGCCGCCGCCGCCGCTTCCGCCAGCGCCGCCGCTTCCGCCGACGCCACCGCTTCCGCCGCCGCTTGCGCTTCCGCC